>DATJOL010000128.1:0-5571 GCA_035507075.1 Candidatus Aquilonibacter sp.
CTCACGACGCCCATCGACGGCATCGCCGGACAGGCGCAACTTCAAGTAGGCGCGCTCGTCAATCCCAGCAGTGGGCCGGTTACTTCCGTTTCCACGGTCGATCCCATCAAGGTGTATTTCACGGTCAGCGAGCCCCAGTACCTCGCCTGGCGAAAACGGTATCCGACGGAGACGACCCGGCAAGCGGCTGACAAGAACCTGCGCCTCGAACTCGACTTGGCCGACGGCTCCGTTTATCCACAATCCGGTACGTTCTATTTCGCGGATCGCCAGGTAAATGAAAGCACTGGCGCAATTCGCATCGCCGGGCTGTTTCCCAATCCTGGAAATATTCTGCGTCCCGGAGGCTACGGAAAAGTTCGCGCCGTGATTCGCGTTCAGCCGGACGCGCTGCTCGTTCCTCAGCGCGCCGTCTCCGAGCTCCAAGGCGGCTATCAAGTGGCCGTGGTCGATGGCGAAAACAAAGTCAGCATCCGCACGGTAAATGTTGGCGACCGTGTGGGCTCAGAGTGGATTATTGCGGACGGGCTGAAGCAGAACGAACGCGTCGTTGCCGAAGGCGTCCAGAAGGTACGCTCCGGCATGCAGGTGAACCCCAAACCGTTCGCAGCCGCAACCTCAGGAAGGTAATCCCATGTCAAAGTTTTTTATCAATCGCCCCATCGTCGCCATGGTGATTTCCATTGTCCTCGTGCTTGTCGGCGCCCTCACGATATTGAGCTTGCCCGTCGCGCAATTTCCCAGCATCGCGCCGCCCGAGATTCAAATTGTCGCGACCTACGTCGGAGCGGACGCGCAAACACTCGAGCAGTCGGTTGCCACTCCTATCGAGCAGCAGATGAACGGCGTGGACAACATGAATTACATGTATTCGCTGAATGCCACCGGCAACTCCACCACCAGCCTGATCGTGGACTTCGACGCCAAAACCGATCCGAACACCGACTACATCCTCGCTCAAAGTCGCGAAACGCTCGCAGCTTCTCAGCTTCCCACGGACGTGACGAATTACGGAGTCCTCGTTCGAAAATCCGTCACCGCTCCGCTCATGTTGATCGCGGTCTATTCGCCGCATGGCACCTACGACGCCAAATTCCTCGCGAATTACGCCTATATCAATCTTGCCGATCCCGTCCTCCGTTCGCCGGGCATCGGCAACGTCCAGGTATTCGGCGCCGGCCAATACGCCATGCGCTTGTGGGTAAAACCAGACCAGTTGGCAAAGCTGGGCATCACCGTGCCGGAAATCGTCAGCGCCATTCAGGCTCAGAATACGGTGAATCCGGCCGGCAAGGCGGGCGGGGAACCGGCTCCCAAGGGCACGGAATTCACCTACTCGGTTCTGGCGCAAGGCCGCCTCACGTCACCGGAAGAATTCGGAGAGATCGTCGTCCGCGAAACTCCCGACGGTGGAATCGTCCGGGTTCGCGATGTCGCGCGCATCGAACTCGGTTCCCAGGACTATAGCGTCGCCGGACGATACAACGGCAAGCCCAGCGCCGTCATCGCCACTTATCAGCTGCCGGGGTCCAACGCAGTCGAAGCAGCCGCCGGCATCAAAAAACTCCTCGGGCAAATGAGGCAACGCTTCCCGGAAGACCTCGATGTCGACGTGGCTCTGGACACCACGCGCGCCGTCACACAGGGAATTAAGGAAATCGTCGAGACGCTCTTGATTGCCCTCGCGCTCGTGATTCTCGTGGTCTACATCTTCCTGCAAGGATGGCGCGCCACGTTGATTCCGCTGCTGGCTGTGCCCGTTTCGCTCATCGGCACCTTCATACTCTTCCCCATTTTCGGCTTTTCCATTAACACGCTTTCTCTCTTCGGGTTGGTTCTCGCCATCGGTCTTGTGGTCGACGATGCAATTGTCGTGGTTGAAGGCGTGGAACGTCACATCGAAGAAGGCATGACGCCGAAAGACGCGGCCTTCAAAGCCATGGACGAGCTTTCGGGTCCGGTTGTCGGAATCGCCCTTGTTCTTTCCGCCGTGTTTGTGCCGACAGCCTTTATTCCCGGCATCACCGGCAGGCTCTATCAGCAGTTCGCCGTCACCATCGCAATTTCCGTTCTGCTCTCCGCGTTCAACGCGCTCACGCTCAGCCCCGCGCTTGCCGCCCTTCTGCTGCGGCCCAAGGAACCCAGCCGCGGGCTCCTGCGGAGATTTTTTGACCGGTTCAACAAGATCTTTAACACAGCCACCGAAGGCTACGTCCGTTGGAGCGCGGTTTTGGTCAAGAAAACCGCCGTGGTCGTGATGTTGCTCGCCGTGTTTTGCGTGGCGGCTGGCTTCTTCGCTCACCGCATCCCCTCGAGCTTCCTTCCCGATGAAGATCAGGGCTACGCCTACGTCAACGTGCAGTTGCCGAACGGGGCTTCTCTGGAACGCACCACGGCCGTCACCGCCGATGTGGAAAAGATTCTGATGAATACCCCGGGCGTCGAACACGTCACCGGTTTCGTCGGCTTCAGTTTGCTCAGCTTTGTGCGGACCAGCTACAACACCACTTTTTTCGTGACCCTCAAGCCCTGGGATCAGCGCACCTCACGGGCGCAACAATTTCAATCCTTCAAGGCGCATCTCAACCAGCAGTTGAGCAGGGTGCCCGCGGCGGTCGCATTCGGTTTTTCCCCGCCCGCCATTCCGGGTGTCGGCACTTCAGGTGGATTCACATTCATTCTGGAAGACCGCTCCGGTAGCGATCTCCAGTTCCTCGCGAAAAACTTGGGCATTTTCCTCGATGCCGCCCGCAAGCGCCCGGAAATCGCCAGCCTCAGCACCACTTTTCTCGCCAGCGTCCCGCAGCAGTTCGTTCATGTGGACCGCGACAAAGTGCTGAAGCAAGGCGTGGCTCTCAGCGATGTGTACCGCACCATTCAGGCCTTCATGGGCGGATACTTCATCAACTACTTCAATCGCTTCGGCCGCCAGTGGCAGGTCTATATCGAAGCGGAGAGCGAAGACCGCGCCAACGCCGAAAATGTCGGCCGCTTTTACGTCCGCAACAATAAGGGCGAGAACGTCCCCTTATCCACGCTGACCACGATCGAGTCGCGGCTCGGCCCCGAATTTACTTTGCGCTTCAACGAATACCGTTCGGCGCAGATCAACGGGAGCGCCGCGCCCGGCTACAGCGCGGATCAGGCGACCGCGGCTCTCGAAGACGTTTTTAAGCAGACGATGCCCCGCGAGATGGGCTTCGATTACTCCGGCATCTCCTTCCAGGAGCAGAAAGCCCGCGAAGGCGTGCCTCCCGCAGTGATCTTCGGACTTTCACTTCTCTTCGTCTTTCTGATTCTGGCGGCGCTCTACGAAAGTTGGACGCTGCCCTTCAGCGTGCTCCTCAGCACTCCCGTGGCGATTTTCGGAGCCTTCGGAATCCTTCTGCTGCGACGCGTGCTGGTCGGCGCTTTCTTTCCACCTTACCTCGACCAGATCGAAACCGATATCTATTCCCAAATCGGACTCGTCATGCTGATCGGTTTGGCCGCCAAGAATGCGATCCTCATCGTCGAGTTCGCCAAAGACGAATATGAGGGCGGAAAGCCACTGGCCGACGCCGCGCTCGCAGGAGCGAGGCTTCGTCTGCGGCCAATTTTGATGACGTCTTTCGCCTTCATTCTCGGCTGCGTTCCGCTGTGGATTGCCAGCGGCGCCGGCGCGGTTGCCCGCCAAATTATGGGCACTACCGTCATCGGCGGGATGCTGGCCGCCAGCTTGATAGGAATTTTCTTCGTCCCCGGAATTTTCTACATGGTGGAGAAATGGTCCGGCGCTGGGAAGGAGCATGCACCGGCAGCGCTGCCGGCCGCGCCGGATCCCGCTCCGGGAGATTGAGATGAAACAGCGCGATTTCGTAGTGCTGAAAAATCGTCGGAGCAACCTATGAGGAAATCAGCCCATTTCATTCTCGCCGTCATCTCCTGGGGTTTGATCGCTGGCTGCGCCGTCGGCCCGAACTATCAACGGCCCAACGTTCAAACGCCGGCAGCCTATCGCGATCTGAGTGACATCGCACAGGCGCCGGTTCAGCCGCAAGTTGCGTCGTATGCGGATCTCCCCTGGTGGCAGGTTTTCCAGGATCCGCAATTGCAGGATCTCATCCGCACAGCCTTGAAACAAAATTACGACTTGCAGATCGCCACCGAGCGCATCAACGACGCACGCGCCCAGGTTGCGGTCACCCGCTCGAGCCTTTTCCCGCAGGTTCAGGGCAACGGCGTTTTCTCGGGTGGCAGGGAATCCAACTTTCAAACGAAGTACAACTTCTTGACTCTCAATGCCGACGCGGCCTTTCAGCTGGATTTCTTCGGCAAGCTGCGCCGCGAGACCGAAGCGTCACGGGCCCAACTGCTGGCAACCGAGGATGCTCGCCAGACGGTGATACTCACGCTCGTCAGCGATGTGGCGAGCGACTACTTCACCCTTCTCGAACTCGATCTTCAGCTCCAGATCACGCGCGAGACTGTCAATACCCAGCAAGATTCGGTGAAGCTCACCAACCTTCGCGTCGAGCACGGCGTCGCGACAAAGCTTGACGTGCTGCAAGCTCAGCAAGTGCTCGACACCGCGAACGCACAGATTCCCGACCTCCAGCGCCAGATCGCCCAGGAAGAAAATGCCATCAGCATTCTTCTTGGGAACTATCCCCAAGCCGTGCCACGGGGCCGCCCCCTCGTCGAACAGGCGCTTCCGCCCGACGTTCCCCCCGGGATTCCATCCACTCTGATCGAGCGCCGTCCCGATATTCGCGTCGCCGAGCAAAACCTGGTCGCCGCGAACGCCGAAATTGGAGTGGCTAAAGCGCAGTTCTTTCCGCAGATTTCCTTGACGGGCTCGGGTGGCGGCGCTTTCGGACGCAGCAGCGCTTTTTCGAGTCTGATGAGCTCGCAGTTGGGGATTTGGTCCTACGGAGCTCAAGTGAGTCAGCCCGTTTTCACGGGAGGAGCGCTTCGCGGGAATTTGCGGATGGCGGAGTCGGAACACGAGCAGGCTCTCATCGCCTACCGCAAAACCATTCAGCAAGCTTTCGGCGATGTCTCCGACGCGCTCATCGGCTACCAGCAGTTCCATCAGGTGCGCGTGCGGCAGGAAGATTCCGTGAAGGATTTGCAGGAGTCCGTCCGTCTCTCCAACTTGCGTTACCAGGGCGGCACCACCACGTATCTCGAAGTCCTCGACGGCCAGCGGTCGCTCTTCGCCGCGGAACTGACGCTTGCGCAGGCGCGCGGCAACGAGTATCAGAGTCTCGTCCAGCTCTACAGAGCTCTCGGCGGCGGCTGGAAGCAATAAGCGCGTCCGCTCTGCGCGTGCTCTTCCAAATTGTCGATTGTTCGCCGGCGGGATCTTCCTCGCCTATTGAGTCGGCCGCGAACCCAGGATGAGAATGTCCACCAGTCTTCTGGCGCTTTGCTTCCAGTCCGGTCCCAAAGCCACGTTGGAAACGCCGATCAGCGCTCGAAGTAGATCGAACGGCTCGAGGTCCCTCCGTATGTCGCCGCTTTCGATGGCGCGCTCCACCAGCGCGCGAATGGCTCCCGTGATCTGGGCGCGCGACGCCTCGTACAACT
>DATJOL010000129.1:0-82116 GCA_035507075.1 Candidatus Aquilonibacter sp.
CCGCGTAGGCCGTACCGGTGGTGAGGATTATGATGCTGTAGCAAAAACCGGCCGACTCCCTGTCGGCAACGCCCAATTTGACCCTTTTATTCACCCGCCACCAGGACAGGCATGCCGTAAACCAAGGAAGGATGCTGGCCAAGACAGGGAAATAGGTCAGCGGCCACGCGCCCTCTGCGAAAGGGCCGCGTCTGATGATCAAGAATAGCGGCGCCATGGTACTCAAGGCTTGCAAAGTGATGAGCATGAAAAAGCCACGCCGTATTAAGGCGCGGCTCCAATACTCATAGCCGGTCTTCACGTCTTCCCCCCCACCGGGTGCGATGTAGATGGCTTAGCAGGCGCGGTCAACAACCCACCTGCCGTTCGGTTCGAGAAATTCGAGACCGACGGCGAAATGGCTTTCCGCGGTGATGGTGCAATAAGCGACTCGCGCCGTGGAGCGAAATGAGCCGGTCATTGTGCAAATGACCATCTGATCGTTGATCTTCCACGGCCGGGTGCTGAGAACGCGAGCGCCTCGCGGGCTCACGTTTTGCGTGAAAGTGGTTTCGGTGCCCGGAAGAGCGGCATGCCCAGAAATTCGCACGCCGACTTCCATGGGAACGCGTTTCTCGCTACGGACTGCAACGAACGACTTCGGGACCCCCATCCCAAGAGCCATATCGTGCCCCCTTTATTTTTTTACAGGCACGCTGCGACGTGCCGGACCCGCGCTTTTTTCTCTCCCGTACTGCCTTTCATGCGATAGAGCGAAACGTCTGCTGCCCCCAAAAGCCTTTCGATCGTGACGCCATCCGTCGGATACACCGCGACACCAACGCTTACCGTGATATGCGGCCGCAGACGATCGTTCGCCAGGCGGTCGCACACGCGCCTCGCGGCTTGCTGAGCGTCGGCCGCAGTCGACTCCGGCAGAATCAGGGCGAATTCGTCTCCGCCATAGCGCGCGGGCGTGTCGATAGCACGGCTGCCGTTCTTCAACGCGACGGAGAGCCGCTTGATCGCCTTCGTGCCGGTGAGATGTCCATAGCGGTCGTTGATTTTCTTCAGCCCGTCCAGATCGAAGAGCAGCACGGCAAAGCTGCGCCCCGTCCGTCCGGACCGCTGCAGCTCGCTTTGCAGCACTTCGAACATTTGCCGATGGTTTGCAAGTCCGGTCATCGGGTCGAGATTGGCCTGCCGGCTCACCTGGTCAAAGAGCTGCGCGTTGTCGAGCAGCGTGCCGCCCAGCACCACGATGTAGCTGAGCACTACGAGTGCATGCGCCAGCGAATAGGGAGCATCAAGCATCCGTCCCGACTCGGCCATCGCCACGTTGCACAGCACGCTGAGAATTGCGGCGACGAACAGTGCGCGGTCTATCGAGGCGTTCGCGCGGTGCAGCCGCCGATAATAGGCCACAGCCGCCGCGGCGAAAATTGCCGCAGGCACCAGATCCCACGGCCGCGGAATGATGGCCAGCGGATGCACCTTCAGTGCCGCCGGCATCATGAAATAAAAGATGCTGGTGATATACGCAATCGCTCCTACAACCAGCGTCGCGCCGGCCATCTCCTTCGCCGGCTCGCGTGACACGGGGATGCGATTTTCCACCACGAGCGCCGCAATCAGCAGAATCGCCAATAGCGTTCTCCCCGCGAGCCAACCCAGCGCCGTCTGGTTCGGGTATGACCCTTCCGTCGCCACAAGCATGCCGCGGTAGAAGGTCATACTCGTCCCGACCTCGATCAATCCCGCCAGCATGAAACCGAAAGCGAGGATCAGCGCGATGCGGTCGCGCGTGCCTCGGAACCGCACCAGCGCATTGGCCGAAAACGTGAACGCGATCAGGCTCCCCGCCATCTCCAAATACGTGTCGAGCAGCGGATCAGCCTGATACGCCGAGTTGCGGAGCACCCAGATCAGCGTGCAATACGTCGCACCCGCAATAATGCCCAAAAGCAAGATACGAAACCGGTGTATGAATGCCCAAATGCTGCTTGAATGACCCACAAAAGCCCCCAAGTCGACACCAACCCCGAAAAGACAGGAGCAAATGAGAGGCCGAAACTCTACATAGTTCTAGTACTATTCAAGTATCAGATAACATGCAGCTTAATTGGTAGGAAAAGGCTTGGCGCGCCAGCTCTCGGCGCTAACTGCGGAGTACTAGGTGTAAAAAAGTGACGGAACCGGGAAGAGTATTCCCGGTCCGGTTTCGCTAGGATTTCGGTTGCATCGGCGGCAGATCGTGCGCTTCGCACGCACTCTGGAAGCCCTGGCGGCGATGGGCGCCGTCGCAGAATGGCTTTTTCTCCGAGTGCCCGCACCGGCAGAGCGCGATGTTGGTTCGTCCCGCCAAGCCGAAGAGTTTCCCGCCCTGGTCCAGAACCTCCAGGTCGCCTTCGATCAGCAGCGGCCCGTCATTGCGGACTGTAATCTTTGTTGCTGGCATCAAGCCTCCTGTGCGCCGCTTCGGCTCAGTATTTCGGCACGGACGGATCGACTTCATCCGACCAGGCCAGAATCCCGCCCTTCAGGTTCCAAATCTTCTTGAACCCGGCCTTGCGCAGGAAGTCGACGGCGTCAGCCGAACGCTTTCCGCTCCGGCAATGCGCTACGATCTCGCGCGAAGAATCGAGCTCCGCAGCGCGACGCGAAAGCTCGCCCAGCGGAATGAGATGCCCGCCGAGATTGCATATCTGATATTCATGCGGCTCCCGCACGTCGAGAATATAGAGATCGTCTCCGCGATCGAGCCGCGCTTTCAGCTCACGCGGAGTGATTTCAGGAATATTGGTCACGGTGCTTGGCGCCTCCTCGCCGCGAATACCGCAAAACTGCACATAATCGATCAGCTTAGTCACTGTCGGATGGTCGCCGCACACGGGGCATTCCGGATTCCTGCGCAGCTTCAGCTCACGGAATTTCATGCCGAGAGCGTCAAAGAGCAGCAAGCGTCCAACGAGCGGATCGCCTTTGCCGAGAATCAGCTTCAGCGTCTCCGCAGCCTGGATCGAACCCACGATCCCTGGCAGCACGCCGAGAACTCCCCCTTCCGCGCACGACGGCACAAGCCCCGGCGGAGGCGGTTCGGGGTACAAGCAGCGATAGCACGGCCCGCCGGGATAGCCGAAAATCGTAATCTGTCCCTCGAAACGGAAAATCGAGCCGTAAACGTTTGGCTTGCCCAAAAGCACGCATGCGTCATTCACTAGATAGCGCGTTGGAAAATTGTCCGTGCCGTCGACGATGATGTCGTAATCCTTGAAAAGTTCGAGCGCGTTTTCGCTGTTCAGGTTCGTTTCGTGCGGCACGATTTCGATATCGGGATTCAGCCCGCGCAACCTCGCAGCAGCCGCGGCAACCTTTGGCTTGCCGACGTCCGCCGTGCTGAAAAGCACCTGCCGCTGCAGATTCGTATTGTCCACCACATCGAAATCCACAATGCCGAGCTTCCCCACTCCGGCTGCCGCCAAATACAAACCGAGCGGTGCGCCCAACCCCCCTGTCCCGATGCACAGCACCTTCGCGTTCTTCAGCTTCAGCTGGCCCTCCATCCCCACTTCGGGCATAATCAGGTGCCGGCTGTACCGCAGAATCTCTTCCTTAGAGAGGGTGGCTGCGCGCTCCGTATCCGGCGCGGCCGGAATTACCATTTTCGTTGCCATTAGAATTCTCCCAAATCCACCAAACCGCCCGCGATCGAGGGAACGATGCTGATCGTATCCCCCTCTTTCACCTGCGTCTGATCCTTTTGCAGATACCGAATATCCTCGTCGTTCACGTAGACGTTCACGAAGCTGCGCAGGCGGCCGTCTTCCGTAAAAAGGTGCTTCTTCAGGTCGGTAAACTGCCCCGTGAGCGCCGCAAGCGCTTCCCCGACCGTCGCCGCCTGCAGCTGCACGCTGTCCTGCTTGCCCGCATAGGCCCGCAGGGGCGTGGGAATCATCACTTTAACCGCCATCCGCCGTTCTCCTCATTTGAATTCGCCCGTTTTGAAGCGCGGCAATAGGGCTTCAGCCTTTGACCTTCCGGCTTTTGCCGCCAACTGTTTTCAAGCTGAGTCCGCTCAGCCGCGCACGAAGGGTCTTCCTAACCCGGCCGATTAGATGCCCGCCCCTGCTTCGGCGGATTCAATCAGCTCCGCATCGTAGGCTGAGCGATCATCCCGCAGCCGCCACGACGTCATCTCCTTGGGCGCGCCATCCCGAACGCTCACAATGACATAGCTGTACCATGGCCAAGCGTGCTCGCGGTCGAATTCGCTGGGCCGCGCCGGCGCATTGGGGTGGGAATGATACCACCCGATCAGGTCGATCCTCTTTTCCCCCGCGGTCTTGTCGGCCAGGATCACGTCCTGCGGCGTTATCTCAAAGCGGTTCCGCGGCGAGTCGTCGCGCTGGTTGGCGAGCGGCAACAGCGCAAGCACTTCCCGCGCTCCGTCGCCATCCCGTCCAAGAAGCGCGCCGCAGCATTCGTAAGGATAGGTCTCAACGCCATGCGCCTCGATCTGCCGCATCAGCTCCATGCCGATTTTCAGAGCCGCGCCGCTCACTCGTCGCTCCAGAACTTGTCGCTCAGGTATTTCTCGCCCGAATCAGGCAGGATTGTAACGATCACAGCCCGCTGATCGCGTGGCAAGCTCCGCGCGATTCTGGTTGCCGCGAAAACCGCAGCCCCTGCGCTCACGCCCGTTAGCAGCCCCTCTTCGCGCGCGAGCCGCTTGACCATCACGTGCGCGTCTTCGGTCTGAACTTCAACGTTTTCATCGGCGAGAGCCGAGTCGTAGATCGAGGGCACGATCGACGTCGGCATGTATTTCAGTCCTTCGAGTCCATGAAAGCCCGAATCCGGCTGCATGCTGATGCACCGAATGCGCGGATTGAATTCGCGCAGCCGTCGCGTGGTGCCCATGAATGTGCCGCTCGTCCCAAGGCCCGCAATGAAATGTGTGATTTCACCGCGCGTCTGCTCCCAGATTTCAGGCCCGGTTGTGTCGTAGTGCGCCGCCGGATTGGCTGCGTTGCCGTACTGATCGGGGTAAAAATAGCGGTCTGGATCGGCCTGATATATTTCGCGCACGCGCCGGATTGCCCCGTCGGTCGCCTCATCGCCCGGCGTGTAGACGATATCGACGCCGTATGCACTGAGAATGTGCTTCCGTTCCGGAGATGCGCTCGAAGGCAGGCACAGCTTGACTTTGTATCCAAGCGCGGCACCGATCATGGCGTAGGCAATCCCGGTATTCCCGCTGGTTGCATCTAGAATGATCTTGCCGGGCCGCAATAGCCCGCGGCGCTCGCCGTCCCGGATCATCGAGTAAGCCGCGCGGTCCTTTACTGACCCTCCGGGATTGAACCATTCCGCCTTGCCAAGAATTTCTGCATTAGGGAATTCGGCGCTGATATGATCCAGCGCCAGCAGCGGCGTATTCCCGATGCGATCGAGCAAGTGTTCGCCGAGCCGCCGCAAAGGGCGCTCTGCCGGAGAAGAAACCGCGTGCTGGTTCGTCGTGCTCAAATCCCTTGATCCCAGGGCTTTCATCGGCCGCCTCGAAGAGCGAATCAGCCCTCAACGCGCTCTGCGGACGGTCGCGTGGCCGTACAGTCTAACAAATCGAATGAGGCATTTACACGGAATGGAGAACCGGTCGGTTCTAAAGGTAGGCGTTTCTACATCGCTTGCCGATCATGCCTAATATGATGCCCTAAAAGTCCCTTCGCTTCGATATTTTTTTGGCTTTACACCCATTCGCGAAATCCCTATTCTGAGCTTCCCATGTGGTACGTGAATAAGACGTTTAACCAGCAACAGATCGAGTCACTTTCGCCCAAGGGTTTTATGGTGAGGAGTTCCGGCGGAGTCGTCCGGATTGAGAAGTATGCATGCGGCGCCGAGCTGCGCAAAGGTTCTGACGGCCGGTTCCAGATGACGGTCATCCCGTCGATCATGGCGCAGGGGCAGTTCACGCATCTTTGGGACGCCGGGTACCAGAAATTCCTGCTCACGCACGACGGCACTAAGATTCCGGTTAGAGTCGCCCAGCTTGCGGACCTGCGCCGCTTCAACGAAGAGCTTCGTACGGCTCTGGGTGTTTCGACGTATTACAACGAAGCCCTCGGCTCCACTTGCCACTACAGCGTCTACGACCGTGTCAAAGGCCGCGTTGGCGATATCCCGGACGAGACCGTCGGCGCCCACGAACCAGCCGCCGAACACTGAGCTTCCATGGCCGACGCTCTGGCCTATCTCGACGACATTTTCTTCCAGGCAAAAATAACGGAAACCGCCCGCATACTCGGCGTCGTGTTGCAAATCTGCGCGAGTCCTCAGGCGCTTGCTGCGGAGCTCGCTGCAAACAAACCGCACCTCATCATAATCGACCTCAACGCCCACACGAATCCGTTCGACGCGATCGCAATTGCGAGTAAGGAAGGGCAGGGCGTGCCGTTGATAGCATTCCTCTCGCACGTCCAGACGGAACTCGCTGAGCGGGCCCGTGCCGCAGGCTGCGCCGAGGTGATGCCGCGCTCGAAGTTCTCGCGCGATCTGGCAACCATACTGGCGCGGGCTAAATCCCAATCGTGATGCGGAAATCCGCGGCATACATCTGCTTCTTTGCGGCGCTGCTTGCGCCCGGCCTTCAGGCGCGCGTGCATGCGCGAAAGAGCGCCGAGCCGCAGAATCAAGTGCAGGGTCAGGAATCGGCTCCGCCCGATCCGGCTTCGGCTCTTGCCGATATAATCACCGCGGCTTGTCGCGGAGACGAAGCCGCACTCGCGAATTCATTCACGTCTGCCAATGCCGTTGCCTATCGTGCCTTGCCGGCTGGCCAGCGCAAGCGGCTCCTGCAGCGTTTTTCGCTGATGGACGTCACCGGGAAACCGATGCTTTCCTCCGATCAGGATAACCACATGGTGATTCGCTGCGAAACGCAAGACGGCGTCGCCGAATTCCGTTTTGGCGCCACTCGCCTTGAAGACAATCTCGCGTTTATTCCCGTTTCCGTCGTCGGCGGGCAATCGGATGACTTTGGCCTCGTGCGCGAAGGGGGAAACTGGAAACTATTGTCGGTCGGGCTCGTGCTGCTCGATATAAAGCAGCTATCCGTGCAGTGGGCCGCCTCGGACTTGGCGCAGCGCGAAGACGATGCTGCCATTGCGCTTGAAAATCTCGCGACGGCCATCGACAACTATAAGACGACGTTCGGCAAATTGCCGGGATCGCTCGCTCAGCTTGGCCCTGGGCCAACCAGGCAAGTAACCCCCGAGAAAGCCGCTCTCGTCAGCGAGGATCTCGCAGCCGGCAGCCAGGAGGGCTATCGCTTTATCTATCGCGTCGTCCCGGGACCGGATTCATCCGGCAGCGAATACGTCCTCGAAGCCTTGCCGGAGGACTACGGCACCTCCGGCCGCGAATCGTTCTTTCGCGACGCCAGCGGAAAAATTCACGATGCCGATAACCACGGCGCTTCCGCCACTGCGGACGATCCGGTCTGGCAGGAGCAATCTCCCCAGTAGTCGCGCATATCGGCTATAATTCGCGCAAATCGCGCTTGTCAATTTGTGCGCGGATTAGAAAGACCTGATCGCTCTCGCCACATGACTCCACGACCGGCGTCTCAAGTGACGAAGTTCGAAGACGCGGTTCGGCTCGCGAACCAGGAGTTTTACGCTGCGTTCGAGGCGCTCGATCTGCCGCGGATGGAAACCGTTTGGGCGCATGATGATTGGGTCGAGTGCGTCCAGCCCGGTTGGGACTTGCTGCTCGGCTGGGACGAAGTCCGTGAAAGATGGGCCCGCGTCTTCGCCAATACGAGCCGCGTCCGCGTTGCGTTGAGCGGCGTGCGCGTCCGCGTCGAAGGCACCGTCGGTTGGGTGGCGTGCACAGCGCGGCTCACAACCGCCTTTGAGGACGGATTCGACGAAGCGGTGGTTCAGGCCACCAATATCTTTGTCTTCCGCGACGCCGGCTGGTTGCTCGTCGTCCATCACGCCTCCGTGCTTCCCGTCACGCCTGAAGAAGACCCAACCGTCCAGTGACGCAAACGGCGGGTCTGGCCGTTTGCGCGGAAGCCTTGCCGGCCAGGTTCTAGTACTCCGATTTTGATTGACTTTTGAGTATATGTGTGTTAAACTGTTTGCGGAGTTTAAGGCAACGAATGAACCTACTGCATAAAACCGGGTTGGCGCGTTCCGTCGGCTCACACCGGCCGAATAACGGCTTTTATGCAATTTTTCTAATCGCAAATGAATAAAATTAGAAATCGAGCTAAGTGATTGAAAACAAACGACGGAAAAATTTCTAATCGCGGTCGCCAAGGGGGGTAAATGAGCGTTGCGATTAGAAATGCATAAAATGTCCGGGCTGTTCGCCCATCGTCGCACCGGTCCGGTACCGTAGAGCCGCTCTATGGAAAGCAAAAGAAGTTTCACGAGAGACCCGTTTTCGCGGCTAGGCGAGCACAAAGTGCTATGGTATCCTTGCTCGTCGTTCAACGCATTCACACCGGAAGGCGCGTGCACCAAACTCAAGTTCTTGTCCACAAGGAACCAACTTCCCGGCTGTACTGTCCCTGGTTCAAGGATGAGACGCGCTATACCCGATACGGTAGGACGGAGCCCAGACATGTCCACACCGGCACAGACCGCTAAAACGGCCACGCTGAGCCTCGCTCATTCACCCGATAGCGACGATGCCTTCATGTTTTATGCATTGGCGACAGGCAAGGTGCGCCTGCCCGGCGTGAAGTTCGACCACATCCTTTGCGATATCGAAACCCTCAATAATGCCGCCCACCGCGAAACCTACGACGTAACCGCGGTGAGTTTTTACGGCTACGCCTTCGTCGCGGATAAATACGTACTGCTCGACTGCGGCGCAAGTTTCGGCGAAGGTTACGGCCCCATTGTGGTCTCGTCGCATCCCATGAAAAAAACCGAGCTTGCCGGGAAGAAAATTGCGATCCCCGGCACGAGAACGACTTCTTATCTCGCGTTGAAACTTTTCGAGCCCAACGTCGAAACTGTGACGATGCCGTTTGACAAAATTTTGGAAGCCGTGCAAGCGAAGGAAGTCGAAGCCGGGCTCTTGATTCACGAAGGCCAGCTGCTCTTTCCGCAAATTGGCTTGCACAAAGTTGTCGACTTGGGCCTGTGGTGGCAGGAGCAGACGTCGTTGCCGCTCCCGCTCGGTGCAAATGCGATCCGACGCAGTCTCGGAACGGAGTTGGGTTATCAGGTGGCGCGCGTCATTCGCGACAGTGTCAGCTATGCGCTGGAGCACCGCGAAGCAGCGCTGAATTATGCGCTGCAGTTTGCGCGCGATATGGATCCTGTCCTTGCCGATAAATTCGTCGGCATGTATGTGAATCGCTGGACGCTGGACTATGGCGACGAAGGCCGGCGCGCGGTGAGGGAATTGCTGGCCCGCGGCGCGGCGATCGGCATGGTGCCCTCGAGCTTCGAAGTTGAGTTTCTTTCCGAAGCGGCGTAACGCCTCAGCTCGGCCTTCGCAACATTTCATCCGTTCATCCGGGTGAGCCTTTTTGGGGCTGGTGCGTTTTTTTAGCGTTCCCTCCTATTGACGCAAACTCTCTTTCCATTGACGATAGATGCCGCAGTCGCGATTTGACCAGGGGCCAGAATGCAGCGCGTCCTCTCGACGTATCGTTATGTAAGGCAATCGTTGAGCGCTTCGCTCCTGGCGGAGATTTCGCGGGCTGGCTTCAAGAACATCGAAGTTTTCTGCGCGCTGCCGCATTTTAATTACGGCGAAGCTCAAGCTGTTCGGCAACTGGCTGATTCGCTGCAGGAATACGGCCTGATGCTGCATTCGATGCATTCGCCGACACAGCGCGACCTTGCGCCGGGCCGTGAAAGCGGATTCCCCATATCGATTTCGGACGCCGAACGTGTCCGCCGCCTGGACGCAGTAGATGAAGTAAAACGTGCGCTGGAAGTTGCGGAGCGAGTCTCTTTTCGCTATTTGATTCAGCACATCGGCCACAGCCGTCAGCCGGCTGACGGGCGGTCTTTCGACGCGGCGTTCAATTCTCTGGAGCACCTCGCTGTATTTGCGAAGCACCGCGGCGTGACCATCGCGCTCGAAAACACGCCTGGTGAATTCGGCTCTGCGGCCTCGCTTCAGCAATTCGTCAAGGAAACTCACTTGAAGGATTTGCGCTTCTGCTTCGACATCGGCCACGCTCACATCGCGGGAGGCGTGGCAGCAGGCCTTGAGGCAATGCAAGGACGAATTGTCACGACGCATCTCCACGACAATCGCGGCGAGAAAGACGAGCATTTACTTCCTGGCGAAGGCACGATCGATTGGGATTCGGCGGTGCGAGCGCTGAGAGCGAATCCGGAAGAGTTGCCCTTTGTACTGGAACTCAAAGAAAAAGCCGCAGGCGACCCTTCGCTCGATGGGGTCCGCGAAGCCTTTGAGAAGCTCGAAGAAACCGCCGAAAAATCTGCGGCGGACCGGTCTTGAAGTTCAAAGTGAACAATTACCCATGAAATCTGACTCTTCCGCTCCCATTATTTCGATTGAACAGGCCAGCGCGCACGCCGGAGGTGTGGTGACGATTCGCGGCTGGCTGTATAACCTGCGCGAGTCCGGCAAGCTGCTCTTCCCGATTTTTCGCGACGGAACTGGGCTCATGCAGGGAGTTGTGTCGCTGAAGGAAAATCCAGCGGCGTTTGAGGCGCTGAAAGGTCTTACCCAGGAATCGAGCGTGATCGCGACGGGAAAAATCCAGGCTGAGCGGCGCGCGCCGGGCGGGTACGAGATGCACGTTTCGGCCCTGGAAGTGGTGCAGCGGGTCGCGGAATCGGAGCCATATCCGATTCAGCTGAAGGAGCACGGCGTCGATTTTCTGCTCGACCAGCGGCATCTTTGGATTCGGACGCCGCGGCAAGCGGCAATCCTGCGCATTCGCGCGGAGGCGATTCGGGCCGCGCGGAATTTCATGGATGACCAAGGCTACGTCCTTACGGACGCGCCTGTTTTCACTCCCGCGGCTTGCGAGGGAACCACCACCCTTTTTGAAGTGAATTACATCGACGATCAAAAGGCTTATCTCACGCAATCGGGGCAGCTTTACGTCGAGGCGACGGCTGCCGCGCTGGGGAAGGTCTACACGTTCGGGCCGACGTTTCGCGCGGAGAAATCGAAGACGCGCCGGCATTTGACCGAGTTCTGGATGCTCGAGCCCGAGGCAGCCTATTCGCATCTGGAAGACATGATGCAGTTGGCTGAAGGCCTCGTAAGCGCGATTGCGACTTGGGTGGCAAGGAACCGCGGACGCGAATTGGCCGTGTTACAGCGCGATCCTGCGATGCTGGCGAAGATTGTGCCGCCATTTCCGCGGATCACTTACGACGAAGCGATTGAAGCTCTGCAGAAGGCGGGCAATCCCGCGAAATTCGGCGACGATTTCGGCGGCGACGAAGAAACGATCATTTCGCGGCAATTCGAAAAGCCGGTGATGATTCATCATTATCCTTCGGCGATGAAGGCATTTTACATGGCTGAAGATCCGGCGCGGCCCGAACTGGCGTTGAATTTCGACATGATCGCGCCGGAGGGTTACGGCGAAATTATCGGCGGAGGCGAGCGCCAGTCGAGCTATGAGACGCTGGTCCGGCGAATCCGTGAACAGAACTTACCCGAGGAAGCATTTCAGTGGTACTTGGACCTGCGCCGCTATGGCAGCGTGCCGCATGCGGGATTTGGTCTTGGGCTCGAGCGCACCGTGGCATGGCTTTGCGGCACCGAGCACATCCGCGAAGTGATCCCCTTCCCACGGATGCTTTACCGCGTCTATCCTTAGGGTGTCCCAGCGTGGCCGGGGTCGCACGAAGGGATCGCCATCATGGCTGAAAAAATCCGGATTATCGGTGTGCCGATGGACTTGGGCGCGAGCCGCCGCGGAGTCGACATGGGGCCGTCCGCGCTGAGAGTCGCCGGGTTGCAGCCGCGGCTGAAGCAGTTGGGGCGGCAGGTGGAAGACTTGGGCAACGTTCCTGTCCGGCAGCCGGAAGAGCAGCCTTACGGTGAAAAGAAGGCGCGTTATTTGGGCGAGATCGCTGAGACGTGCAAAGGGCTGGCGGAAACGGTGAAAAAGGCGCTCGATGATGATCTTTTCCCGCTTGTGCTGGGCGGTGACCATTCGATTGCCGTCGGAACCGTGGCCGGCGCGGCTTCGCATTTTCAAAAAGAGTCGAAACGGATCGGGCTGATCTGGCTTGACGCGCACGGTGACATGAATACGCCGGAAACGTCGCCTTCGGGCAACGTCCATGGCATGCCGCTGGCCGCGATCATGGGGAGCGGGCCAGCTGAACTGACCCAGCTTGCCGGGGTCGTGCCGATGGTCGAGCCGCGTAGCGTTTCGCTCGTGGGGATACGCGAGCTGGACGCGAAAGAGCGGCGATTTGTGAAGGAGTCGGGCGTTCACGTTTTCACCATGCGTGACATCGACGAGCGCGGGATGCGCGAAGTGATGTCCGAGGCGTTGCGCTTCGCTGGCGACGACACGGCGGGAGTGGCCGTGAGCCTCGACATGGATTTTGTGGACCCATCGGACGCGCCGGGAGTGGGCACGCCAGTTCGCGGCGGCGTGACGTATCGCGAGGCCCATCTTGCGCTCGAAATGATTGCGGATACTCGCTCGATGGTTTCGTTCGAGCTCGTGGAAGTGAATCCCGTAATCGACGTTCACAACAACACGGCGACACTCGGCGTCGAGCTCGTTCTCTCAGGATTGGGAAAGAAAATTTTGTGAGCGCCGCATTTTCACTGCAGGGCGATTTGAAACCGGAGACGATTTTTCCATGACTTCTCAGAAGCGTTTGCGCGTGGGTGTGCTTTTTGGCGGGCGTTCGGGCGAGCATGAGGTGTCGCTTGCATCGGCCGCGTCCGTGATTCGCGCGCTGGACCCGGAAAAATATGATGTGGTGCCGATCGGAATCACGAAGGATGGGCGCTGGCTCGTGGGCACGGGGGCGCAGAAGATGCTGCCGGACGTGTTGCGGAGTGGCGAGAGGGTATTTCTTCCGCCTGATCCCACGGCGGCGACGATCGTGCCGGTAGAGCAGGGCGGCGGGCGGCCGAGTATCGCAGTCGATGTGATTTTTCCGGTGCTGCACGGGACATTTGGAGAGGACGGCACGATTCAGGGGTTTTTGGAACTGGCCGGGCTTCCTTATGTGGGGCCGGGGGTGCTCGCCTCGGCGGTTGGGATGGATAAGGACGTGCAGAAAAAGCTCTTTGAGCAGGCGGGACTGCCGGTTGCGCCGTATCTTGCGGTCCGGCGTTCGGATTGGGAGAGGGAGCCGAAGGGGATCGCGGCACTGGTCAAGAAGAAGTTTCGTTTTCCTGTCTTCGTGAAGCCGGCGGCGCTGGGATCGTCTGTGGGAATGAGCCGGGTGAAGACGCCGAAAGAACTTCCTGCGGCGCTGAACCTCGCCGCGGAATTCGGGATGAAGATTCTGGTCGAGAAGAATGTGACGGCGCGGGAGATTGAAGTGGCGGTGCTGGGGAACGATGAGGTGAAAGCGTCGATTCCGGGAGAGGTCGTGCCGCACCGCGAATTCTACGATTACACGGCCAAGTATCTGGAGCAGGGAACGCGGCTCGTGATCCCCGCGCCACTCACCAAAAAACAAGTCAAGCAGTTTCAGGAGCTTGCGGTACGAGCGTTTCACGCAATCGACGGCGCGGGGATGGCGCGCTGCGATTTCTTCCTCGAGAAGCGAACCGGGAAGATTTTTGTGAATGAACTGAATACGATCCCCGGGTTCACGTCGATCAGCATGTACCCGAAACTCTGGGAAGCATCCGGGGTGCCGTATTCGGAGTTGATTGACCGGCTGATCGATCTGGCGCTGGATGCTCACCGGGAAAAGGCGCGGACGAAATATTCGATCGAGCTGCCAGCCGGTTCGGGCGGAGGAGCGCTCGATTCGGGCGACTAGCCGCAGTTCGCTTTTCATTCGCTTTCCGAATTTTCAACTACCCCTTTACGCGTCGATTAGAAACCAGAGTTTTGTTGCAGGAGCTTAACTTATGGGCATTTCTAATCGACCAGTGTCGATTAGAAATTTGGCCCCCGTTTTGCGTCTGCAATTCCTTAGCTCGCGACTCCCCTTCTTCGCTTTTCATGCGCTTCCGGCGGATTCGAAAGTGCTGTTTTGCTATCGATTAGAAATTTGCAAGTGATGTAAATAAAGCACTTGTGGCAATTTCTAATCGCAGCGATATCGATTAGAATCCCGGCTTTTTCGCGTTCTTTTTGGCCTCGGCAGAGCCGCAATACCGGACACGGCTATGTGCCCCCCTTTCTTTGGCGGCCTGGCGTTTTCCCATTTTGGGAATCGCCGCGCGGCCGAATTTTTTGATTTTTTAAAAACAGCCAATGTTAGCGTGCGGAAGAATCGATTTCAATTGTGGGAAATACGGAACTGGAACTACTAGAACCCCAGGAAGCAGAGGGCGCAGAGCATTGCAGCGCCCGAGACAGCAATTTGCGCGGCGATAACGGCGCCTTAAAGTGGGCCAAAATGCACGGTTTTGACGCTTAAAAAGGCTTATTTTCATGTTCTGCGCGACAGGTCTGGGGAGGCGCCGGCATTCGGGTGCGGGCGCAGCGAGCGAAGGGGAAAACTACCGCGGAGGACGCAGAGGCGCTGAGGAGGCGGAGGCACCACCCCGGAGGGTACGGGGAGGGGGAAGGCAAAGCCTACCGAGAAACTGCAGATTCCTCGGCCAACGGCGGGCCTCGGAATGACAATGCAGGGGAGGGACGGCAAGAGGGTGATGGTGAAGACGTACGCTCAACTGGCCGAGGGAGTGCGCCCGTTGAGGAAGTGATATTGCATTCCCATATGTAGTGTGTCATTTTTGGAGGCATGAATAGCAGCACGTATGGGAGGCGAAGGAAGTATAGGAGGTAAAGGAGAAAACCGATTCGCGGTGATTGGAATGAGAGATCGGAGAGAGCGATGAGTCGAGTGCGGGAATGGGCGAAAAGGGCGGCGGGATTGTTCCGCAGGGAACAAGGAGATAGGGAGATTGCGGAGGAGCTTGAGGCGCACGTGCGGATGCATATTGAGGACAATTTGCGGGCGGGGACGACAGCGGAGGAGGCGCGGCGGGAGGCGCTGATCAAGTTGGGCGGCATGGAGCAAACGAAAGAGGCGGTGCGGAGCCAGCGCGGGATTGGATGGATCGATACGCTGATCCAGGATGTGCGGTTTGGTTTGCGGATGCTGCGGAAGAATCCAGGATTTACGGTGGTTGCGGTGTTGACGCTGGCGCTGGGGATTGGGGCGAACACTGCAATATTCAGCGCCGTGAACGGAATTGTGCTGAAACAATTGCCGTACGCGGATGCTTCGCAGCTTGTTTCGATCGTGGCAATGCGCATGTTTCCCGGTCAACACATCGAAGCCACAATGAACTTTACGCCGGCAGCGTGGGAACAGGTTCGACAGCAAACGCCGGCGATCGCGCAGATGGCCTTTTATGAGAATCAGCAAGGTGCGACATTGACCGGTGGCGGTGTTCCTGAAGTGGTGCCGACGATGCGGGTCTCGGGCGATTTTTTTTCGGTGCTTGGCGCGAAGCCCTTGCTTGGGCGGCCGATTTTGGAGGCAGACACGCAGCCGGGTGCGAAGCCGGTGGCGGTGGTCAGCTATGGGCTTTGGCTCGCGACGTGGAGCGCCGAACCGTCATTGATTGGGCGCACGATAAGTTTGGATGACAAGCCGTACGAGGTAGTCGGCGTGATGCCGCCGGATTGCACCTTTCCGCTTTATACGGGCGTAAGAGGCATTTGGCTGCCGCTGATCGTGCCGCCGGGCGAGGCTGGCGATAAGTCCGTAGATGGAATGGTGCTGGCACGACTGAGAAATGGTGTGGGGATTGAGGGAGTGAATGCGCAATTAAAGACAGTGAGTGCTCGGCTGGCGGGAGACTTCAAGGGAATTGTCACCGGTGGTCATTTTCAGGCAATCGGACTGAAGCGGCGATTCGGCGATCTCGACAGCGAAATGCTGGTGCTGATCGGAGCCGTGGGATTTGTGCTGCTGATCGCGTGCGTGAACGTGAGCGGATTGCTGCTGGCGCGAGGATGGGCGCGGCAGAGGGAAGTGGCGATACGCGAGGCGCTGGGAGCTTCGCGTCTGCGGATCGTTCGGCAATTTTTGACGGAGAGCGTGATTTTGGCGTTTGCGGGCGGCGCGCTTGGATTGGCCTTTTCCGTTTGGGGCGTGCGCGTGCTGCGCACGATTACGCCGGAAGGAATGCAGGAATCGGGAAAGTTTCAGATGGATGCGCATGTGCTGTGGTTCACGGCTGCGGTTTCGCTGCTGACGGGGATTTTGTTTGGATTGGCGCCCGCGATTCAGGCTTCCGCGCGGCGAATCGGCGACACGCTCAAAGAGAATATGGGTGGGTCGCCGGGAGGATATTCGGCACGGCGCACCAGAAAGATGCGGAATGCCCTCGCTATATTCGAGATTGCGATGGCGGTGGTGCTGGTGATCGGTGCCACGCTAGCGGCGCGAAGCCTGGAGAAGCTGACGGCGGTACGATTGGGATTTCGCACGGACCACATCATCACGATGAAAGCAAATTTCAGCAAAACGACCTGTGGAACGGATGAGAGGGGCGAAGGCGCGAGTTGCTGGCTGACGGTTGGCGGAGCGCTCGCCAATGTGCGCGGCGTACCGGGCGTGCAAAGCACGGCGGCCTCGTCGACTTTGCCGATCGAGACATGGTCCGTCGCACCGAACGTGCAGATTGAGGGGCAGGCGAAGGAATTGTCGATGGCCGACAACGATGTGATTGCGGACCGCATCGTGTCACCGGATTATTTTCGTACGCTCGGCATCCGGCTTTTGAGCGGGCGCGAATTTCTTGCCAGCGACAGTGCGGACGCGAGCCGCGTAGCTGTTGTAGATGACTCGTTTGCGCGGAAATATCTCGGCAGTCAACCGCTTGGGCAGCGGATCTCCTATCAAAAAGACGCGAAGGGCAACCCCGAGTGGATGGAGGTTGTGGGCGTGATCAGCGCCGTCCACGACCTGCGAATCGAGGCGGAGCCGCGGCCCGAGATTTACGTTCCATTTGCGCAGGCGAACGTCTTTTGGGGCGCGAACTTCATTGCGCGCACATCAGAAAATCCCACGGTTATGGTCCCCGCTCTGCAAAGGGCGATCTGGTCGGTGGATAAGGAGACGCCGATCACGGACGTGGCCACGATGGAGCAGATCGTGGCCGAGTCGGTGGCTGCGCCAAAGTATCAGACGATGCTGCTGGCGGCGTTTGGCGGGCTCGGATTGTTGCTGGCGATGGTTGGGATTTACGGCGTGATCTCCTATGGAGTGAGCCAAAGAACGCATGAGATTGGGGTACGGATGGCGCTTGGCGCGCACCGAAGCAACATCCTGATGATGGTGATTGGGGAAGGAATGGTGCTGGCTCTGATGGGGATCGCGGCCGGCGTTATTGGGGCGATAGCGCTCGGGCGATTCCTGCAGAGCCTGTTGTTCGAGGTGAAGCCGACCGATCCGGCGACGTTCGTTGGAGTAGCAGTGGCGCTGTTGTTGGTTGCGATGGCGGCGTGCTATGTGCCGGCGCGGCGGGCGATGCGGGTGGATCCGATGGTGGCGCTGAGGCATGAGTGACGAAGGCAATGGCTAGAGGCGAGGTGAGCGGAAACGCGGAGGGCAAGTCAAAGGCTGACCGCCTCGCGCGAACGGCGCGCGTCCCCGCTGAGAAGCGCGGGGCAAAGGCGGTCGCTACGAAGGCCGGGCCGAGAAGCAGTCCTGCAAGCGCTTGACCGTGGTGGAATCCCGTATTAAACTAACCAGTTAGTTGAAGAAAAGAGGCGGTGCGCGGGAGAGTTTGCGGGACGGGTGCGCCCCACCGTCGCGAGCTTGCGGCGGATTTTAAGGCTTTATGACAGTTCGGGCGGGCGGGGCAGAGGGCTGGTAATAAAAGATGGGGCGGGGACGTAAGAAACAAGAGAATCCGGAGACGGCGGCGAGAATCCTGGAGGCGGCGGAGGCGCATTTTGCCGCGCACGGGCTGGCCGGGACGCGGACGGAGGAGATTGCGAGCGCGGCGAAGGTGAACAAGGCGATGCTCTTTTATTATTTCAAGAACAAGAAGCATCTGCACCGCGCCGTGCTGGAAAATCTGTTCCGGCAATTCCGGGAAAGCGTATATGCGCTGCAGAAGAAGGCGGATTCGCCGCGCAAACAGGTTTTAGGGCTGGTGGCCGGGTATTTCGATTTTTTGGCGTCGCACCGGAATTATCCGAAGCTGGTGCAGCGCGAAGCGATGGAAGCGAGCGCAAATTTCAAATGGATTGTGGGCGAATATCTGAACCCGTTTCATTCGGAAGTGATGAAGGCGATCCGGAGCGGGATTGCGGAGGGGGATATTCGGGGCGTCGATCCGGAGCACACGGCTTTTTCGATTTTGGGAATGACGACGTCATATTTTGCGGCGGCGCCGATTTTGAGCAAAATAGCGGGCCGGGATTTGCTGGCGGCGCCTTCCGTGGCGGCGAGGAGGGTGGCGATTTTGGATTTTCTGGAGCATGGGTTGATGGCGGAGCGGTGCAGGTCAGCGGCGGGATGAGGATGGCGGCCAGTTGCTGAGGAATAGGGCGAACGCAATCGCGAAGACGCCCACCGAGAGGGCGTAAAGTCGCGCGCAACCCTTCGGTGCCTCAGGGTCACGACGGTGGCCGCTGCAGCAACGGCGAAGGCAAAGGGCAACGGCGACAGCGCCCGACTAAAAAGCGAGTCGGCCGCTACAGGAGAAAGGCCGAAGTTTTACCAATTTGAAGGAGAAGCGATTCGATGACGGGGAAAAAGTTTTTTCGATTGATCGCGATCATCTTTGTGATTGTGGTGGTGGTGTATTACTTCACGACGCCGCACGGATCGGCTTTGCCCATTACCGGAGTGGTGGATGGGAACGAAGTGATCGTGAGCCCGCAGATCACCGGGCGCATTGTGAAGCTGACGGTGGATGAAGGGTCGCAGGTGAAAAAGGGCGACCTGATCGCGGAGCTCGATCCGAAGGAGCTGCAGGCGAACCTGGAGGCGGCGCAGGCGAATGTGACCAGCCTGGAAGCGCAGGTGAACGCCGCGAACCACAACTACACATGGATCAACGACCAGACCGGGGCGGCGATCGAGCAGGCGAAGGCGCGAGTGACATCGAGCGACTCGCAACTGCAGCAGGCGGAAGCGCAGCTGGCGCTGAACCAATCGGACCTGGCGCGCATGCAGGAGCTTTACAACAAGAAGGAAGTCTCGGCGCAGGACTACGATCACTCGGTGACGGCCGTGCAGATGGCGGAAGCGAACGTGAACGCGCTGAAACAGTCTTCGCAGGCGGAAGCGGCAGCGCTGAATGAAGCGCAGGCGAACCGCAAACAAGTGGACGTGCGGCAGAGCGACATCACTGCGACGATAGCGCAGCTGGAGCAAGCGCGGGCCGATGCGGCGCAAGTGGCTGCGCAACTGAGCTACACCAAGATTTATGCGCCGAGCGACGGGGTGGTTTCGGTGCGAGTGGCCAAGCAGGGCGAAGTGGTGGCGGAGGGTTCGCCGATCGTGGTGCTGGTGGATATCAATGACCTTTGGGTGCGTGCGGACGTGGAAGAGACGTACATCGACGATGTGTGGTTCGGGCAGACGCTGGATGTGAGATTGCCTTCGGGCGACATTCTGAAAGGCAAAGTATTTTTCAAGGACGTGGAGAACGGGTTTGCGACAGAACGAGACGTGAGCCGGACGAAGCGAGATATCAGAACGTTTGCGATCAAGGTATCGCTGCCGCCGGACGACGGGCGGTTGTTCATGGGAATGACGGCGACAGTGCTGCTGCCGGTACCGCAGCAGGGGAACTGGTTTACGCGGATGTGGAGACGGACGTGAGCGCTTCGGCACAGGCGGCGGTAAATACGATCGACGTTCAGCATCTGGTGAAAAAGTTCGGGGAGCTGGTGGCGGTGAACGACATCAGCTTTCAGGTCCATCACGGCGAGATTTTCGGGCTGCTGGGCCCGAACGGGGCGGGGAAAACGACGCTGATCCGGATGATGACGACGTTGACGCCGCCGACTTCGGGAACGGCGATGGTGGCGGGGCATGACATCGTGAAAGATCCGGACGGCGTGAGGCATTCGATCGGAGTGATCCCGCAGGCTTTTACATCTGATCCGGAGCTGACGGCATACGAGAACATGCTGCTGCACGCGAAGCTCTACGGAGTGCCGGCGGACAGGAGAGAGGAGCTGATCGACGAGCTGCTGGCTTCGGTGAATCTGACGAGATTTCGCGATGCGTTTGTGAAGACGTTTTCGGGCGGGATGCGGCGGCGCATGGAGATCGCGCGCGGGCTGGTGCATTCGCCGAAGGTGCTGTTTCTGGATGAGCCGACGACGGGGCTCGATCCAGTCTCGCGGACGAACGTGTGGGAAATGATACGGTCGCTGCGAGACCGGTCTGACCTGACGATTTTGCTGACGACGCACTACATGGAAGAGGCGGACAAGCTGTGCGAACGGATCGCGATCGTGGATCACGGGAGGCTTGCGGCGCTGGACACGCCGACGCGGTTGAAAGAGGGAGTGCCGGGAACGGATACGGTGGAGGCGGAATTCGCGGATGCGCCGAAGGATTGGGCGGAGCAGCTGCGCGCGTTGCCGCACGTGGCGAATGTGGCGGAGCGCGACGGAATGGTGCACATCGGGTCGAACGAAGGGCCGGCGACGGTGGCGGCGCTGATGGACCTGGCGCGGTCAAAAGGCGTGACGGTGAAGCGCGTGACGGTGCAAGGGACGACGCTGGATGATGTGTTCGTGCATTACACGGGAAGCGAACTGCGGGATACGACGCAGCGCGGGGCGCTGGATATTAGTCATTTGTATAAATAGGGATTGCAACGGAGACGCAGAGGAAGGAAGACGGAGGCAAAGAAGGAAATACCGGGCTAACGCGGGTGAAGAAGAGCTGCAGATCCTTCGGGTCGCGGCCGCCGCTGAGGATGACAACGTGGGTGGAAGTTTCACGAGTTGCTGAATAACGAGATTTGCCGCAGACGCAGAGAAGGCCCGCAGAGGGCGAGCGCTGTGGGTTTGGAACACGGGATTAGGAGTTGGGGAGATGAAATTTTATCGAGTCTGGGCGCTGATTGAACGGGATTTGCGGAAGTTCTTTCGCAGCCCCGCGCTGATGATGGTGTCTATGATTTTTCCGCTGGTGCAGCTGATCGTGCTGGGCTACGCGTTCGGGGGAAAGATCAGGAATGCGCCGGTGGCGTTTGTGGACCTGGATCATTCGGTGGAGTCGCGCCAGGTGCGCGAGATGTTTGACGCGGTGGCGGCGGGGCCGAAGACGTTTCGGATCGTGGACTATGACAACCTGCCGGACGCGGTGAAGGATTTGCGCGCGGGGTTCGTGAAGGGTGTGGTGGAAATACCGCACGATTTTTCGCAGCGGTATTTCGAGAAAGACCGGCCGCGGATTTCGTTCAGCGAAGACAACACGGACCAGTTCATTTCGAGCTCGCTGGAATCGGAGCTGCAGGGGATGGTGGACCAGTTGAACGCGCCGGCGGTGAGTTCGCCGCTGAACCAGAAAGTGGCGCTGGACGTGGTGGAAGTGTATCCGTACATCGAGTACGCGAAGTATTTGCTGGCGGGAGCGGTGACGCTGGGGATTTTTTCGGTGGCGATGATCGGCGGCGGGATTACGTTTATCGACGATAAGTCGCGGGGGCTGCATGAGGGATATTTGGTGACGCCGATTCACAAATCGGAGCTGGTGTTTGGATTGATCGGCGCGGGGGCGATCAAGGGATTGATGGCGGGCATGTGCCTGGCGATCATCGGCGGGCTGATGGTGGGGATTCCGCGGATGTGGGACCCGATACGGCTGGTGTACATCGCGTTCGTGGTGTTTGCGGCGTCGCTGGCGATGATGAGCTTCATGTTTCTGCTGATGGTGCGCGTGTCGGACCCGCTGGTGCCGCGCGCAATATTCGGAGTGCTGAACACGCTGCTGTATTTTCCTTCGGGCGCCGTCTATCCCATTGAGGCGTTTCCCTCGTGGCTGCGATGGATCGCGACGATCGACCCACTGACGTATATCGTGCACGCGCTGCAAAATCTTTCGTTGAAGAATACCGGTATTGAAGGAATTTACAGCGACGTGATAATTTTGTTGTTGATCGCGGCCGGGATGACGGCTGGTTGCGTCGCGCTGTTTCAGCGGCAGCTGTGAAGGCTAGAACCACAAATGACGATTTTTGACGCTCCTCCGATAAAGCCGCCCTGGAAGTACCGAAGATTGGCTATTGCGGTGGGCGCGGGAGTGGTGATCGCGGCAATAACGATCGCGGTCCTTTTGCGTTTTCACACGGAGCGCAACACGGTGCGCCGGTTCATGACGGCGGTGGCGGACGGGAATTTCGAGCAGGCGTATCAAATCTGGAAGCCTTCGGCTTCGTATACGCTCCAGGATTTTATGGAGGATTGGGGACCAAATGGGTATTACGGCCCGGTGAAGAGTTTTACGATCGATAATCACCTGACGCAGAAGCAGGGCAGCGTGGTTTCGATCACGGTGGATGTGAGTCCTTACCGGCCGTTTCCGACGGACGACGATCCTATCAAGCAGAGCAAGACGAAAACGGTGCAGCTCTGGGTGCGGTTCAGCGACCAATCGATGAGTTTTCCGCCGGATTAGGCGAAAGCGCCATCTCTGGAGGGACCAGGGCGGGGAGGAGAGGAAGCGATGATCTGCTACAAGGGAGGCGGTCACTCGACCGGATTCAGAGCTTCCGTAGGATTGCCGCCGAGGCATCGCCACTGGACCGAGACTACTGATATTTTCCCGCGCACCGACGGGGTTGGGCCGAAAGATGGAGGATTACCCAAGCCACCCGATCCGTGGACGCGCTTCAAGAGGTGGGTGAGTTACTACCGGCGCTGGCTTACCGGTACGTTACGCTAAATTCCAGTCCGATAGAGCGATCAGGCAAACGATCGCCGCGACGGCTACTGCTCTTCGATGCGGGCTTCGTCGACGAGCATGACGGGGATATCGTCGCGGATGGGGTAAACGCGACGGCACGTAGGACACTTCAGGCCTTTTTCGTCCGCGGTGATTTTCACGGGCGTCTTGCAGAGGGGACAGACAAGCAAATCGAGCAGTTGTTGCGAAACCGCCATTTCTTCTCCCGGCATTTTCCGCTAGCCGAAAATCTTATACTAATTGGAACGCTTTCAACGTAAGTTTTCCGCGCCACTCGGCGCCCGAAGCGATCGGCACAAGCCAGATCGCGGCGACCTGCGAGCCTTGATAGATGCGCTCGAAGCCGCCCTCCGATTCAGAGACGGTTTCGATGGGAGCGATCCAAAATTCACGGGCGCCGGGTGCTTCGAGCGAGACGCCGACCTTTTGCCATTCGTCGATCACACGCAAGGGATTTGCGGGAGTGGCGTCCGACCAGCGCAGAGGGAAGCGCCGGCCATTCGCATCGAAGTAGCGATCGGTGGCGGCGGGCGCGAGAAAATTCACGACGACTTCCATGCCGAGCTGGACGGTGGCATCGCCTGGACCGGTTCTCTTGAGCGCGAAATCGCAAGCAACTTCAAAGCCCTGGTCGGTGGGCGCGAAGGAAAAGACTTTTGTGACGGACCAATCGGGTGAATCCTCCGAGACGAGTTCGACGGTGCGCTTTTCGGCTTTGGCGACGCGATAGCGGCCGCCGGCGAGGGTGCCGTCTTCATCGAGACGGACAGGCGCGTATTCGCTGAAGGTGCGCTCCTTGGCGAAGAGCAGCAGGCGGAACGCGTTGCGGCGCCAGCGGTCGTAATTGAGCCATTTTTCGAGGCCGTCTTCCTTGGCGCGGACCTGATCGTGGATGGAGGCGAATTTTTCGGGCGAAGCGGTTTTCAGTTTGCGCACGGCTTCGTGGTAAGCCTCAGGGCGGCGCATGAGCGAATTGATGAGGGGGATATTGGCGTTGCGAAGATCGAGGGCGCTGATTGTGGCGCCGTCGGAAGGCTGGATCAGGGCCGTGTAAGCTTCGGAGGTGAGGTAGATTTCCTCTTTGCCGTCGGCGTCGAAATCGAGGCGAGCAGCTTCAGCGTAATCGCTTTTCTTGTGCGACCGCGAGTCGGCGAGTTGCTCGGCGTGGGCGAGAGCGCGCCACGCGGCCGTGCGTAGATGGGGCATATAAAGTCCGCCGAAAACGCCGTGCCAGTAGGGATCATTACACTCGCCGCGGAGGAGCGAGGTGAAGGCGTCGCGGGAGGAGGAGGCATCCGCGGCGCTTTTTGCGCGAGCCTGGGAGCTTTCGTGAACTTTCCCTGACACGTGCAGCATTTTTGCGTGGAGCAGATTGGCTTCGGAATACTTGCTGAAGAAATTGCGCCATGTGCCACCGCGAAGAAATGGCAGCGCCTCGGGGCGCGATTGGAATTCCTGCAAGAGATTGTGATAGCGGATGCGCGCGGGGGTAGGAAGCGCCCACTCCATCATTTCGGTGTAGGAGGCGGTGGGAAGATCGGCGCGGCCTTGCGCGGGGCGGGAGGCGATGGCCATGCTGGGCGTGGCCATTTCGAGCCAGTCGCCGCTGTTTTCGAGGGCGGTGAAGAAATTCGTAAGCCAGCCATCGTCGTAGCAATGCTTGTGCGTTTCCGGCCAGGAGCCGAGCTTTTCGAGGTCGTCACCCATGGCCGCGAGGCCGCCAGGATGCTTCTTCATGGACTCGTAAAGAAAACCGGTGGTGGCGCCTGGCTCGCGAAATGGAATCGTGTAGCGCAGAGTTTTGAGGCCGGGAAAAAGCTTCACGACGTGGCCCATGTTTTCGGCGGTGTAGTAGCCGAACATCTGCTCGCTCTCGAAACCGGCACCAAGGAAATGGTTGTCGTCGACTAAAGTGTATTCGACGCCGGCCTGCGCGAGCGAAGAGGGAAGCTGAGGTTCCCAAACGCGCTCGGTGAGCCAAGCACCGCCGGGACGCTTGCCGAAATGCTTTTCGACGTAATCGGCGAGGCGGATGAGCTGTTCGTGGCAGTCGCGATCGGGAATAGCGATAAGGACGGGCTCGTAAAAACCGCCGCCGACGATTTCCACCTGGCCGCGATCGGAGAGAGCGCGCAGCTTGTCGAAGTATTCGGGGTGCGCGGCTTCGATCCATTCGAGAAGGGGGCCGGAATAATGCAGGCCGATGCGGATGGCGGGATGCTGCGAGAGGACTTCGATAAAAGGCAGGTAGGCGTCTTGATAAGCGCGTTCGATTACGTCGTCGAAATTCCCGACCGGCTGGTGCGCGTGCAGGAGCAGGACTAACTGGAATTTGGCCACAAGATTCCTCAGAGCCGCTTTCCAGCATAACCCGGTTTGACAAAAAACGTATGGCCTCCGAAGGAGTAAATTTAGGAATACGATTTCAACGGGAATGAAAACGGCGGCCGGGCCAGCCGCCGTTCAAAGAGACTAAGAATCAGGGATGCGCCGGATTATTTCTTGTAATACTTGGCGTTTTCGGCCGCGTAAGACGACCACTTTTCGGGCAGGTCTTCCATGGCGAAAATGGCGGTTACGGGGCAAACGGGAACGCAGGCGCCGCAGTCGATGCATTCATCGGGATTGATGGAAAGAAACTTGGCCGACTCGAAGTCGGGCTCATCTTTACGGGGGTGAATGCAATCCACCGGGCACACGTCAACGCAGGCCGAGTCTTTGGTTCCGATGCAAGGTTCAGCGATTACATATGCCATCAAACTATCTCCTGAATGAAGGGCTGTCGCAATGGCGTTGCGGGTGCTGACCGGTCACACGATTGCTAAACTTTTTTATATCACCAAAGATAAAGGCATTCAAGCCCGTGAGTAGAGATGAACGGAAACAGCCGCGTCTGGCGGCGGCCAATCACAAAAACGGCGTTCGGATATAGAATCGCGGCATGCAAATGTGGTTTGCTCGCGGCAGCGGCGTCACGCTACGCGAGCAGCTCGTGACGCAGGTGATTTTGGGCATCCTGAGCGGGGACCTCGCGCCGGGCCAGCGGTTGCCGAGCACGCGCGAGCTTGCGCGCCGATTCCGGCTGCACCCGAATACCGCGAGCGCGGGATATAAGCAGCTTGAACGCGAAGAGTGGGTAGAATTCCGGCGCGGGAGCGGAGTATACGTGCACGCCTCGAAGCCGCAAGCTGCTCTGGCGCCGACGCTTGCGCTCGATCAGTTGATTGCGGAGTTGTTTCGCTCTGCGAGAGGGCTAAGTTTGCCGCTCGCGATTGTGCGCTCTCGCTTGAGCCATTGGATCGATTTGCAGCCGCCGGACCATTTTCTGCTCATTGAGCCCAACGAAGAGCTGCGGCGAATTCTTTTATCGGAAATCGGGCGTGTGGTGACTCTGCCGGTCAAGGGAATACATCCCGAGCATCCGGACCTTGCGCATGCAGTTGAAAGCTGCATTCCGGCTGCGTTGCCGAGCCAAGCGAAGGCTATCGGCCCCGCACTTCGACGCGGGGCGGATCCCCTCATCTTGCGAGTGAATTCGGTCCCGAAGTCGCTGGCGCCCTGGCTGCCCGCTCCGACGGGCTCGCTGGTTGGCGTAGCGTCACGTTGGCCGGGGTTCCTGAAACTTGGACGAAATGTTCTCGCAGCGGCAGGTTTTACGCCCGAGGGCCTTCTCATCCGCGATGCACGAAAACCAGGGTGGCAACGTGGATTAAGCGAAACCGCGGCAGTAGCATGCGACTCAGTTACGGCGGGTGAACTGCCGAAGGGTGCCCGGGCGATCATATTTCCGCTGCTGTCCGAAGCGGCGGTGAACGACCTTCGGCGCTATGACGAATTTGTCCGAACCCCGCTGCTTTTCCCCCAGGCCAATTCCTAAGGAGACGGCCGTGTCTCCCATTTTGTGACACCTTCGAAAGTGCCACACGAGGCGGCGACTGCATAATGGGGCCGGTTTACAGTAGCGGCCGCTCAGAAAGGAGCCGCGCCATGCGCCAGGCTGTCATAACCCTGCTAGCTGCTCTAATGCTTTCTCCAGTCCTTACGGCCAAGGACAAAAGCGACTGGAGAAATGTGGAGAAGCTCAAGCCGGGGACATCAGTTGTGGTCGAGTATTGGAATGGGAGCCGGGTCCGAGGCCGGATCGAATCGGTGGATGATTCCGAACTCGTGCTTGTCCCACGTTATCCGAACCCGCATCCGGGTCTGGTTCGGCCGGTTGATCGCACTGCCATCTGGAAGATAGTCCGGTCAGGCAAGAGGCAAAAATTGCCCGATATGGGAAAGTGCGCAGTTATAGGGTCGGTGGTGCTTGGCGCAGGCTTGGCGATCGAGGCGGGCATAGACTCAGGTACCAGCGTGGGGACTCTATTGGGCGGTAGTATCGGGGCATTAGGAGGTTACGGATTTGGCCCGGCGGCGTGCGGGTTGGCCGTGATGGTGAGCCTGCCGTTTACGCTCCGGGTGCCAAAGCTGGTGTATCAGGATATCGGCCCCAAGCCTTTGCCGGCGGTAAGCCCCTGATTCCGCCGATTTGCCGGAGCCGCGCAAATCCTTTATAATCGCAGAGAATTTTCAAGGGGCGTTGTCTGCCGTTCTGACGTTGTCATGACCGATCTAGCCGAAAAAATTAAGAAAAAGCTCAAGGACGAAATCGCGGCCCTCGAGCACGAATTGCACGACGAGCTGCCCAAGGAGATCAAGGTGGCGCGGGCGCATGGCGATCTTTCTGAGAACGCGGAATACAAGTACGCGAAGGAGCGCCAAGGATACGTTGCCGCGCGATTGGGCCAGCTGCACAAGCGCATGGCCGACCTTTCGATGTTGAACTTGAACAATCTGCCGAAGGATCGCGCGGCCTACGGCTCGCGGATCATCGTGCTCGATGTGGCGAAATCGGCGCGTATTACATACAAGCTTGTGACCGTAGAAGAGGCGGATGTGGCGAAAGGCATGATTTCCACGACGTCGCCGATCGGTAAGGCGCTGCTGGGCAAGAAGGTGGGCGACGAAGTGACCGTCACCACCCCCGCGGGTGTGAAGGAATACGAGGTCGTCGAGCTGGCGACCATTTATGACGAAGATTAGGTTCGAAGAGTTCTCCGTATGTTGACACGCGCTCTGGGCCGCTACCTTTCCTGGCCGATCGAACGAGTAGCGTGGCTGCTCGCCAAGACCGGCATCCCTCCCAACGTCATCACGTGGTCAGCGCTGGTGATCAACCTGTGGGCGGCGGTGCTTTTCGCGGCGGGGCGATTCCCGGCGGGCGCAGGGCTGATGATGCTGGCGGGTTTGGGCGATCTGCTGGACGGTCCGGTGGCGCGGCGGCAGAATCGGGTGTCGCTTTTCGGCGGATTCCTGGAGTCGATCCTCGACCGCTACGCCGACCTGATGGTTTTCCTCGGAATCCTGGTTTATTACGTGAGCGTCAACCGGTTTTTGTACGTGGTGCTGGCCAGCATCGCGATGGCCGGCGCCGTGATGGTGAGCTACGCGAAAGCGCGGGCGGAGTCGTTGGTCACGGTGGGCGAGGTGGGGTTTTGGGAGCGGCCTGAGCGGCTGGTGCTGATGATCATCGGCGGGCTGACGAACCGCATGGCGCTGGTGCTTTGGATTATTGCGATTGGCGCGAATGTGACCGTGATCCATCGCATCCTGCGCACCTGGATGCAAACCAAATCTGAAAAAGCGGGCTCGAGCAGAATTCCGCAGGCGACGCGCCCGGTCGAGCAACCCCCGGCTCCCGTGCCGAATCTTCTCACGCGAACGGCGGGACGAGGCAGGTAGATGTGGAAGCTGGTTGGCGCGATCGGCCTGATCGTGATTTGCGCGGGGATCGACCTCTTATGGCAATCGCGGCGTGAACTAGTTTTTTGGACCGCTGCATTTGTGGGCACCTTCCGAGCGCTCCTGCGCCACCAGCAACCGCAACCTCTTTTACCGGCAGGCAGGGCAAGTGACGGCCGCCATCATGCTGCTCGCGTCTTCTTAGGAGCGGGGCTTGCATTTGTGGTTGGCCCGATCCTGCTTGCGCTCGGCGTTACGCTTCTCGTGCTTTACCCGAATCTATAGTCGAGGTGCGCGGTTTGCGGACCTCTCTCCGCAACGTTATAGAGATTCTGTTGGTGCTCGCGGTCTCCCGGGCGACTTGTTGCAATTGCCTCCCCTTAGAGTGAGCACTACAATACCGAAGCACAAAATTCAGATCCGGAGAAAAGCTATGCCGATACGCGATGCGTTGCTCGCAGAATTTGATCACGAGATGGCTACTACGCGGAAGTTTTTGGAACGCGTGCCTGAAGACAAACCCGCGTGGAAACCTCACGAGAAGTCGATGCCGCTGGGGCGGCTCGCGGCGCATGTGGCGGAGCTTCCCGGCTGGGCGGCTACGGCGCTGACGCAAGACAGCCTGGACATCAATCCGCCGGGCGGGCCGGGCTTTACGCCGGCACAGATGACGTCTCGCAAACAACTGCTGGAGCTTTTTGATGCGAGCGTGGCGAAGGCTCGCAAGGCGATATCCACGGTGTCGGACGAGGATTTGGGCAAGCCGTGGTCGCTATTGAACAGCGGCAGGGTGATTTTCACGCAGCCTCGTGGAGCGATTTTGCGGACGTTTGCCTTCAGCCATGTGATTCATCATCGCGCGCAGCTGGGCGTGTATCTGCGCATGAATAATATTGCCGTACCCGCGACGTACGGGCCGTCGGCGGACGAAGGCGGAAGGTAACGGTTCGTGGCAAAGCTCGCGGCGCGAAAAGACGTTGCACGAGGGGTAAAAGCGGTGATAGCGTGACCTCGACGGCGACAGGAGTTCCCGTGGTGGACGAGCAGACGGAACGCAGGGCCGCGCGGCGCTTTTCGATGATGCTGCCGGTCCGCCTGCGCTTTCCCGATGGGGACAGCTTCATCGAGAAAGACGGCGAGACTCGCGACGTGAGCTATCGCGGGCTTTACTTTCACACTGAGGCCGCGCCCGAGGCGGGCAGCTCGATCGAGTTTGTGCTGACGCTGCCGCAGCAGATCACGCTGGCGGGGGACGTCCACATTCGCTGCTACGGTCGCGTGCTGCGGGTGGAGGGCCAGGACGGCCGCCGGGGCGTGGCCGCGCGCATCGAGCGACACGAATTTCTTCCCGCTTCGCTTTAGCCTTTTCGGCCCGCGTGGCATTTCCCATTTACCAGCGCGCTTACAGATCGCTCTTTTTCCTCCGCTCCATTCCTGTATTCTTGTGATTCGCACGAAAACCGAGGAATTTGCGATGGCACGCCAAACGCTGCTGATCGACGCGGACGATACGCTCTGGGAAAACAATATTTTCTTCGAGAAGACGATCGAGCATTTTATCTCGCAGCTCGAACATCTCGGTTACACACGCGATTACGTGCGGCACATCCTCAATGAGACCGAGCGGCGCAATATTCGGCAGCATGGGTATGGCGTGCGGAGTTTTCGACGATCGCTGGAGGATACGTACCTGAAACTCGCGGGCAACGGTTCGCGGGGCGAAATCATGGACGAAATCCAGCGCATCGCCAACGAATTGGAGAACACGCCGCCGCACATCATGGACGGCGTGCCGGAAACGCTGGCCTACCTTGCGAAACACAACCGGTTGATTCTGCTCACGAAGGGCGAACCCGCGGAGCAGGCGGCGAAGGTGGAACGCTCTGGCCTGCAAACGTATTTCGACGCGATCGAGATCGTGATCGAAAAGGAAGCCTCGACTTACGAGCGGATGATCGAGCAATTCAAGATCGTGAAGTCGCACGGCTGGATGGTGGGCAACAGCCCGCGCAGCGACATCAATCCGGCGATGCGCTCGGGACTGAATGCGGTGTTCATTCCGCACGCGGCCACGTGGGAACTCGAGAAGTGCGAAATCGAAAACGGTGCGGGGAAACTGCTGATTCTTTCCGCGTTCCGCGAACTGCGCGCGCATTTTTAGGCTGACGCGCGCCCGCGTTTCGGAGCCCGGCTTTCTGCGGCCAAATTGTCCTTGGCGAGGAAGGCTTTGGCAGTTCGCATCCGCGGCCGCGCTCGATAAAATTTCCGCATGACAAACCAAGCGTTGTCTCTATCGAGTGCTTACCGGCAGGAGTTCGCCGATTTTGAAGGTGTGGCTTACCTGAATGCGGCACTGCAAGGGCCTATGCCGCTCGTCTCCGAGCGCGCGGCGGTTGAGGCGATCGAATGGAAGAAGCATCCGTATCGCTTGCCCGACAGCGCCTATTTCGATATTCCTGACCGCATCCGCGAAAGAATCGCGCGGCTGATCAATGCGCGGCCGGAAGAGATCGCGGTCACGACAGGCGCGAGTTCGGGGATGGCGTGCGTGGCCGCGGGCATCGACTGGAAGCCCGGCGACGAGGTGCTGATCGCGCGCGGCGAATTTCCCGCCCACTTCGCGACGTGGCTGCGTTATCAACAAGCGGGAAAGCTGCGCATGCGCGTGGTCGAGCCGCGCGGGCGGTTCATCAGCGCGGACGATTACATCGAGGCGATTGGACCGCGCACGCGCGTTGTCTCCGCCAGCCTCGTCCGTTTTGATAATGGCGCGATGCTCGACGCGGCACGCGTGGCGCGTGCCTGCGAGGCCGCAGGCGCGGCGCTGCTGCTGGACGTGACGCAGTGCGCGGGAGCGGTGAAGTTTGGCATTCGCGATCTGGGCGCGAGCATGGCCGTTTGCAGCGGGTATAAATGGCTGCTTGGCCCTTACGGGACGGGATTTTTCTGGATCGCCGGCGAGTGGATCGAGCGGCTGCCGCTGGGCGCCACATATTTCATGGCGCTGGAAGGCGCGCGCGATTTTCATAGCCTATCGTGCGGCGAATTTCGGGCCGAGCCGGGCGCACGGCGCTGGGATTCGGCCGAGACCGGCAACTTCACGAATTTGGCGGCGTTTGATGCGTCGCTGGCGCTTCTCGATCGCATCGGTGCAGAGGGTGTGCAGCAATATACCAATGCGCTGGTGGACGAGATCATCGGGGCGATGCCGCGCGACCGCTATGTGCTGGCTTCGCCGGAAGCGCGTGAGCGGCGCGGGCCGTACGTGTGCATTTCGGCCGTCAATCCGAGCGACACGCAGGCGGTTCACGAGAGGCTCCGCGCGGCGCAAGTGTCGGTGAGCTTGCGCGGGACGGCTTTGAGAATCGCGCCCTATATTTACAACACGCGGGAGGAAATAGCGCGGTTGATCGCCATTCTCAAGTCGTGAAGCGGCGGGGACACGCTCTTCTTGTTAAAGCGGCGTCAGGATAGAATGCGGCGATGCGAGTCCGCGTGCTCTTTTTCGGGCAACTGAAAGAGATTGTGGGAACGGCGGAAGAATCAGCCGAGCTTTCCGAGGGTGCGCGCGTCGAGGACGTCTTTGAGCGCTACAGTCGGCGATTTCCGAAATTCGCGGAGTTTCGGCCCTCGATTGCCGCTTCGCTGAATCAGGAGTACGCAGAGCCGAAGGCGGCCTTGGCGAATGGGGATGAAGTCGCGTTCCTGCCGCCCGTGAGCGGCGGCGAGGACGCGGATGGAGACATCTACCGGCTGGTGCGCGAACCGATCAATACACATGCAATCGCCGAGACCTTGAAAGCGCCGGACGACGGTGCGCTCGTCGTTTTCGACGGATTTGTGCGAAACAATTTCAAGGGCCAAAAGACGCTCTATCTGGAATATGAAGCGTACGAGCAGATGGCCTGGGCGAAGATTCGCGAAATCGGCGCGCAGATGAGGCAGAAGTTTGCCATACGGCGGCTGGCAATCGTGCACCGGCTGGGACGGCTGGAGATTGGGGAGACGAGCGTGGTGATCGCCGTGGCCTCGGCGCACCGCGCGGCGGCCTTCGATGCCTGCCGGTACGGCATCGACACGCTGAAGCGTACCGTTCCGATCTGGAAGAAGGAATTTTTCGAGGGCGGGGCGGTTTGGGCCGAGGGCGAGCCAGTTGAGCCCGTTCGCGAGGAAGCCATTTCCCGCCCCGGTGAATCTGAAGCGTAGATGATTACACCTTGGGCGAACGGGGCGACTGCGGCGAAAGGGTCGAGGTCCGCGGGGAAAAGCCTGGCGGCCGTGGCGGCGCTGGCTTGCGCGCTTGGCTTTGCTGCTCGCGTGAGCATTGCGCGCAGGCTCGGCTCGGCCGAATCCACTGCGCAAGCGGATGGTAAGTGGCATCCGTTTGGGTCGAAGGCGGGCGGCGATTCGCCGAGCGCCGCATCCCTGCCGGCCGCGCAAGGACCGGTGATCCGCTCGCAGTCGAACCTGGTGGACATCCTTACGAGCGTGATGGACAAGAATGGAAAGCCGGTCGTAGACCTGCCCGAAAGCGCGTTTTCCCTGTCGGAGGAAGGCGTCCCGCAAAAAATCGAGCGATTTGAGGCGCAGACGAGCCGTCCGGTGGACCTGGCGCTGATGATCGATTCGAGCGCCAGCGAGTACAAGGACCTGAAATTCGAGGAGGATGCCGCCGCGCATTTCATCAAGCAGGTGGTGCGGCCGGGTGATTCGCTGAGTGTGTTCGAGATTTCGGAGGCGGTCACGCAGATCGGCGAATTCTCGGATAACGCTTCGCGGCTCGAAGGAGATGTGCGCAGGATCGAGCCAGGCAGCGGGACGTCGATTTACGATGCGCTGGTGCTCGGGTCCGGTGCGCTGGGCCGGCGTCCGGAGGGGCGTCGCCGAGCTATCGTGATGCTCACGGATGCGGGCGAAACGACGAGCGGCGCTGACTTCGACGAAGCACGGCGCGCCGCGATTGCCTCCGGCGAGCTGATTTATACCATCGTGATTCGCGTGGTGAACAATGAGAACGGACGGAACACGGCGGGCGAGCACGCGTTGATAACGATCACGGACAGCACGGGCGGGGACATGTTTTTCCCGGACAGCATGAGCCAGATACCGGCGATGTTTGACGAGATCAACCGCGAGCTGAGGACGCAATATCTGCTGGGCTACTATCCTGATCCCGTCCCGCCGCCTGGCAGCGACCGCCACGTGGCGGTGAAGGTTGATGGTCCCTACACGCTCAGCTATCGCAAGGAATATTTCACTGCCAAATAATCAGCTCGCGGCTGACAACTCCCGCCAGCATTGGTAATCTCTTTCCGACGCGCTTTTGAAACGAACAATGAACGAATTCCTCGAACTGGCTCTGGAAGCAGCGGCTGAAGCCGCCACGATTATTCGGACCGGCGCCGAACAGCCGAAGCGGATCGAATATAAAGGCGATGTGGATCTCGTAACGGATACCGACCGGCGCTCCGAGGCTGCTATCGTGGCGCGGATCCGGAGGAAATTTCCTGATCATGCGATTGTTGCCGAAGAGGGCAGCCAGGGTGCTGCGCGCGGCGCAAGGTATACCTGGTACGTCGACCCGCTCGACGGCACGACGAATTTTGCCCACGGCTACCCGTGCTTCGCCTCTTCGATTGCATTGTATGAGGGAGAAACGCCCGTCGTCGGCGTTGTGGTGAATCCCATGTTGCAGGAAACTTTCAGCGCAGTTAGCGGCGAGGGGGCGCAGCTCAACGGCAAGGCGATTCGCGTCTCGACAATTCCCAAACTGAGCGCGAGTCTTGTCGCCACGGGTTTCCCGACGCACATGCGGCACAACAGCGCCAACATGGATTTTTACTGGGGATTTACGCTGCGCTCGCACGGGGTTCGGCGTGACGGTTCGGCGGCGCTTGACCTGTGCAGCGTGGCCTGCGGGAGGTTCGAGGGTTTCTGGGAATTCGGACTCAATTCGTGGGACACTGCGGCCGGCAGTCTGATCATTCAAGAGGCAGGCGGAAAAGTGACGTCGCTCGAGGGCGGCGAATATCCGCTGGGCGGTCCGACCATCCTCGCCTCGAATGCTCTGGTTCACGACGAAATGCGCGAGCTTTCCACGGAAATACTGGCGAAAGTCGCAGACAACAGTAAACCAGGCGCGATCGTGCGCTGAAGCAAGAGCACTACTCGCCCGAACCGCCCATTTTGCGCTTGCGATGGAGCTTCACGGCGGAAGTCCGAAGCGTCTCGGGCACATTCTTGTTCGTTGTGAGCTTCATCAGGTCGGTCGCGTTGAGCCGCTTCATCAGGTTCAGCGAAATATCGAGGGGCGTTTTGGGGTTCAGCGTAAGGTTTTTTGCGGTCACATAGTTCTTCATAAAGAGACGCGAGAGCGAAATCGTGCGAAGCACTTCCGCGGAAAGATTCGTCTGAGAGGCAAAAAGCTCCACTTCGGAATCGGTGAGCCGCGGAGACTGCAGCACGCAGCGCTGCACCAGCTTATTGGGATCGCGGATCAGGAACAGCCGCTCCTCGCGTCCGCCCTTTAGCGCGAGCGTCAAGCGCTGTACCACGTTCATTTTCGCGATTTTCTGAGTGAGCGTCTGGCGCCGAACAGGATCGGGCTCAACGTCGGCCGCGGCTTCGTCGATTTCAGTCTGAGAGAGGGCTCCCTTTTGCATTTCGTCCAAAAGGCCACGCTGTTCGGGCGTCGCCTTGTCCGTCTTTGAAACCTCCATCACGAGATGCGGATCCGAGCAAAACCGGGCAAGATTATCGAGGAGCGCCTGAATTCCCGCCGGAGTGAGATGCGCGGCTACGCGCGCGAGAGTTTCCGTAGGGCAAGCGTTGTTTTTGGCGAAGGCATCGGCGACGCCAGGCTTATCGGCATAATTTTCGGCGCAATAGGTGAAAAGACGCGCGTCGGCGTCAGGCCGCTCAAGCGCCGCTATGAGCGAGGGCAAAGGCACTGCCAGAAAGGCATTTTGCGCGCGTTCAGAAATGGCGGAGTCCGTGTCCGCGGTCAGCATCGCGAGGCACTCGGCGCGATCTTCGGCCGCCAGCGGCAGGCTTCCGGCGCAGAGCGCCAGCTTTTGCTCGGCGCGCACGTGCCCTGAGCGAAACGCTTCCCGTATTTCGGCGCTAATGGCTGCCTCCCGAAGGCGCTTCTGAAGGGATATTGGGCTGATTTAACGGCGGGGTAAATGGTACCGTTGGCGGGGATTTCTGCGATTGCGCCGCCCGGGCGCGAACCGCCGCGCGGTGATGCACGATGGCAAAAATCACGCCGAGCATAATGAGAACGACGATCGCCGCGCCCAGAATAACCGGCCGCAAATCGCGGGGCATTCCTCGAGCATGCACGTCAGACGATGCGGCGGATTGATTGAGGCCTTTTGTTTCCAGCGCATACTCGGCGACCATGTTCTCTTCATCGAGGCCCAGATAACGCGCCACCGAGCGGATAAATCCCCGGTTGAATGCCCCGCCGGGCAATCGGTCCCACTGTTCGCTTTCGAGGGCCTCCAGAAAACGCGGGCTGATGCGAGTGGCGGCGGAAATCTCTTCCAGGGTGACGCCGCGGAGTTCACGTTCTCTTTTGAGGTGTTCGCCGAAAGGTGTTGAGGGCATCCGCAGGGGCTCACGCGACAAGCGTCGTTAGAAATATAGAGGCGAGCCACAGGGGTGTCAATGCCGCGAAACACGAAAGAAACTAACGGCCCGAAAAAAAGAGCGAGTTCTCGCGCCGAAGACCCCTTGAGGGTTCATAGCCCCGCGCCCTGCCAACGCCAGCCCGGTTTGGCAGGCGTGGGGCTGTTTTACGTTTTGGCAATCCGGCGGGGAATCGCCGTTGCAGGGAGGGAAAAACGGGCCCTATAATGCGGATGGTTTGCGTTGCAGGCGTAGCGACGTGAGCGTTGAAGACCCCTCCATCCAAGCGATGCGGAAAGTGACAGAAGAGAAACCATTTGAAGGCGTGGAAAGGCGCCGCCAGCCGGGGCCTAGCTTCCCGTTTCATGGCGGCGACGGCGGCGAAATCACCGTTTTTCACGAGCTGGGGAAGGCTCTCACCTCGTCCCTGCAGCTTGACCAAGTGCTTCGCACGATCATGGAAAAGATCAACGAAGTCCTGCGGCCCGATACCTGGTCCCTGCTGCTGATGGATACGGACAAGCGGGAGCTCTATTTCCAGATCGCAACCGGCAAGGGTGCGGACCGGCTGAAAGACGTCCGCATCAAGGTGGGCCAAGGACTGGCGGGCTGGGTCGCGGAGACGGGCAAGGCCGTGGTCGTGCCGGACACGAGCCAGGATTCGCGTTTCTTCGCGCAGGTTGACTCGCGCACGAAGATGGAAACGCGATCCATCGTGGCCGTTCCTGTGCGCTTTCGCGAGCAGTGCCTCGGCGTGATCGAGCTGATCAATTGCATTGGCCCGGACGGCTTTTCAGCGCGCGACCTGGCGTTGCTCGAAGCGCTCGCTGATTACGCCGCAATCGCCATCGAAAACGCGCGCCACGTCCAGCGAATCCACGAGCTGACCATCACCGACGACTGCACGTCGCTCTACAATGCCCGCCACATGAACTTCATGCTGGACACGGAAATCTACCGCTCGCACCGCTACGCCTTCGAGTTTTCGCTGATCTTCATCGACCTGGACCATTTCAAGCAGATCAACGACACGCACGGCCACCTGATGGGATCGAAGCTGCTGGCCGAGATTGGCGCGGCGATCAAAGAGAAGTGCCGCTTGATCGATCTGGCGTTTCGCTACGGCGGCGATGAATTCGTGATCCTGCTGCCGCAAACCTCAAAGGAAAACGCGATGGGTGTCGCGCGCCGGTTGCATAAGCTGATTCGCGAGACGAAGTGGCTGAGCGATCCGGGGCTGAACGTCAACATCACGGCCAGCGTGGGCGTGGCGTCTTATCCCACCGATTCGCGCACCAAAGCTGAACTGCTGCATTTGGCAGACGACGCCATGTATCTGGTGAAGAACACCACGCGCGACTGCGTGGCCGTAGCTGGAGTGGGCCTCTTGGCAAAGCAGGAATAGTTGAAACTCGAGCCTCCGCCGCTCTGAATCCCAGCCCTTTACGCAAGACACGATTTCACGTAGTCGTAGCATTTTTTTACTTCGTCGACGGAAGTTCCCGTGCCGGGATAATCGCAATCGATGTTCGCGCGGACTTGCGTCTTTTTGCTCGCAAGGAACTGAAGGATTTCCTTCAAATGCGAATCGCCCTTGCCGAAAGGGACGCTCGGTCCCTTGAATTTGCAGTCCTTCAGGTGCACGTCGAGCAGATGCTCGTAATTGTCTTTCACGAATTGCAAGGGGTCCTCGCCGAGGTGCGTGAAATTGCCGACGTCCACGTCCATACGCAGGTAGGGGGAAATCGCGGGAAGCGAGGTGAGCATGTCCTCGTCTCCGGACGCGACCCCGACAATCATTTTGTGCTTTTCGGCAAAGGGCACAAGACGCTTGGCCATATCCAGGGACATTTGCGAGCTCAGGTTTTTTGCGCCCAGGGCCTTGGTGAACTCGAAGATGCGGTCGATCTGCGCATCGGTGATCTGCGGCGGTGGCGGCTCGGCGGGCGGCGCCGCAGCGGCGCCAGGCTGGCCTGGCGCGCTGCCGGGACCGCGGCCGCGTCCGCGGCCGAAGCCTCCGGCGCCGAAGCGCGGGTTATAGGTATAAATGTCGATGCCGGCGTCGTTGAATTTTTTGCGGATGTCTTTGAAATAGTCGAGCGAGACGGTGTCGCGCCATTTCATGATGTCCGGCTGCTCGGCGGCCGTCGGTTCCACCTGGGCCGACCAGAGCTCGACTTCGCCGACGCCGACTTGCTGGACGGCGGAGACGATGTCCGGGTAGCGCATCATGCGGAAGCTGAAGGTCTGCATGCCGATGTGCAGGCCGTCGATGACGGAGTGGAGCTTCGCCGCCAGCGCAGCCGATGCCAAGCCCGCGGATGCCAGCCCCGCCAAACCCAATTGGACGAATTGCCGCCGGGAAACGGCGCTTGAGTGGCTCATCGATTGTCCCCCTCGCTTGGGACATGCGCCCCTGGCTGCGGGCGCTAGTGGCCAGAGAGCTTACCACTCGCTGGGCCAAGATCAAAACTCAAGTGAAAAATCGCATTTTTTCTCGATTAGAATTTAGGTTGGTCCTTTCTTTTCAGTGAGATAAGTCGAATTCTAATCGCCCTTTCTCGATTAGAATCCAGCATTTGCATTTTTTCTCGTTTCATTGATTGGCTCGAATGACAGCGTGGGCGGAGGCGGCGTCGGCATGGATGTGGATGATTTTTCTTTCGGGTTCGACCCATTTGTTGGGGCCGCCGAGGCAGCAGTAGGCTTTGACGGCGCGAAGTATGGTGTTTCCCGAAATGGGCTTTTCGGCGCCTCGCTCAAGGATGCGTTCGAGAACGGCGCGGACGTTGTCGCGGCGCTTTTCGACGAGGCCGAAGGCTTTCATGTGGCGGTGGAGGGAGCTGTCGTCGACGTTGTGATGTCTTGCGATGCGGGAGAGTTTGACCCAGTCCTCGAATTCCTGTTCCATCTCTTCGCGGTCGGGATGGCGGCAGATTTGGCACTTTCTGGCGTGGCGTTCGAGGTGAGGCGGAAGTCCTTTGTTTTCAGCGTCGGCGCGGTGGGCGACCAAGGGAGGCGCCGGGAGCGGACGGCATTGCTCGGTCAGTTCGTTCATGATGAAACCTCGAAGACAAGTTTAACATAGGTTGACCGTATTGTCAATATGATCAGTACGTATAGTACTCGTCGCTGCGAGAGGCCTTGTTACAGGGAGCATTTGTGGCGCGTTTCGGGGCCTTATTTCGCGAAAAAGGACCGTATTCGAGAGCTCGGGCACATTTGTCACGCCTCAACGCCCTCGATGGAGGTGGGCTCCGCGCGAGCAGTGCCGGATAAACGGCAACAAAATTGCTGGCGAATAAAAGGCGAATTTGATATTTTGAGGAGGAAACTTGTTAAATTTTGTGCTGCCGGATAACATGCTGACGCCAATGACGAGCAAATCGCGTAAAAGGCGAAAGTCGCCCGACGGGGTCGCTACGAACAGCTTGGTTTTCAGCGCTCATCAAGGAACGAATGACGAACTGTTCCCCAGCATCCTGGGTTTGTACGTCCCGCCGGGCAGCACGGTTGCCGACATCACGTATGGTCGCGGTATTTTTTGGAAGGGCGTGCCCAAGGATCGTTACCGCTTGCTTGCCAGTGACCTGAAGACAGGGACCGATTCCCGAAGCCTACCATATGACAGCGGGACGTTGGATTGCGTCGTATTCGACCCTCCATATATGCACACTCCAGGCGGCACCGCGCACGTGAATCATCAGAATTATGAGAATTACTACGCAAACAACATTGCGGTAAGCGGCTCCGATAAGAAGTATCACGAGGCAGTTCTGGATTTGTACTTCAAAACGGCTCACGAGGCGAAGCGCGTCCTTAAGCCCGAAGGGATATTTATCGTAAAGTGCGGCGACGAGGTTTGCGCTAACCAGCAGCGCCTCACCCACGTTGAGCTGATCAACGATTTCGGCAGTCGGGGCTTCCTGGTTGAGGACCTTTTCGTTCTTCTGAGGAATAACCGCCCCGGAGTAAGCCGCATTCTTCGCCAAGTGCATGCGCGGAAGAATCATTCGTACTTCATCGTGTTCAGAAAATCCAAGATACGCCGCATGGCAGCGCGTCACAGCGCCGAGCTGTTCAACGGGCCAGCAGAAGCTGTGGCAACTCGCTCAGCGCATCGCCGAACGATTTGACGGCGACGGGGGTCGGGTTGGCGTCAGCGAGGTTTAGGTACGGTCTCGGCGGGTCCAGATAATACACCCGGGTCATTTCCGTAAGTCTTGCCTGAAAGAGTTGCAGCTGCCTGGGGACGCAAATCTCGATCACCTGCCCGGTCCGGCTGTCTCGCTTCGTTTCCGTCGCAACCACGAGAACGCCGCGGTATTGACCGGCGCCGAAAATGCGCTCTAGAACGAGCTGATGGACCCACGCCTGCACGGCACGTTCACGCGTTGAGACCTTAATCGGCAGATGCAGCTTCCGGCTGCGTGGCCCCGGATCGAAGAGGTAGTCGGTGGGAAGGTATGCTGGGTCATCTTCCGGTGATTCCGGAATCCGCACCCGCGTTCGCGGCGGGGTACCTACCCCTCGTGCGACAATGTGACCGATCAAAATCTCAAAGAATGTTGCCGAAGCCTTCCTTCCGATATCACTGATGTCGTAAGCTCCAAAGACACTGAAGGCAATTGAATATACCGCGCGAACAATATCCTCTGCGGTGTTGCTCGCCAGCCCCGCACGGAATGCACGCAATAAGCGCGCAAACTGACGCTCGTTGTCCTCGTACAAGGCCGCATTCACGGGCCTTGATTGCTGCGCACCACGAAAGCTGAAATAGCTCTTGCCCGTGTTGGACGTCAGAGCTATGCGTTCGCCACGCTGCAGCACTCCACGCGAGCGGGAGGCCATCTCTGAAATGAGTTCGGCGACGGGGACGCCGCCGAGAGCCTCGATGGCGGTGGCTTTCAGTTGTTCATATTGCCGGGCGAGTTGTTCCAACATGAAACCGAGATTGTACGTCAAATTCGGCCGGATTGGCGAAATGTGGAGCGCCCGGGAGAGTCCCGGGGGACGAATGCCGCGACTGACGGGACAGGTCCATTATTGGGTTTCACTTGAAATGGACGCATTGCGGGCATCAGAACCCACAGTGCGCGCAATGCAAACGGGAACACCCGACGAAATAGCGACGCCATACCCACCGACAGCGCAGCGACGAGGACCGCGGCGGACTGAGCGCCGGATAAGACGGGGAGAGTCGAGTCATGGATCGATCTTCAATGAGCGCCCTCACGCTTTGATGATCAGGGTCAGTTGCAGGGCGATATTGCCGCATTCACGCGGAGCAGGGCGGTTCGCGGCTTATCTAAGGCAGGGTGCGTTTATCTACAGCCGTATACGCTGAGTTCGGCGGATTCCCGCGCGGCGAGGGGATTTTGCTTGTCGGTTGCCGCGGCGAGCAAAATGCGAGCCTGGAGGCAATTTTTCTGACCGCCGTCGCCGCGTCCGTAGATATCCGCGAGCGCTATCTCAGCGTCAGAGCTTCCGGCTGTGACCGCGTCCCATAAGAGTTGAGCCGCTCTGGCCTTCGCTTCCGGAGTGCGCGCCTGATGGAGAGCCGACTGGGCGAGGAGAAACTCCGATTGACCGTTGCCATGGGCGCTGGACGCCTGGGAAGTCGATTGAAGCGCTGAAGATTGCGCCGAATCAGGCCGCGCAGTGGAAGAAGAGCTAACGTTCGAAGTTGCGTTCGAAGATGGCGGCGAATTTTTGGCGACGCCGAGAGCGGGCGCGGCTGTGCTGGCTGCGCTTGGGGGGGTTGCTGCCGCGGGAGAAGGATTGGGCGAAGAAACAGGCTGCTCGACCGGTCCGGGCTGGACCGAGCCGGGCTGGGCCGACGAAGATGCGGACTGAGTTGGCGGAAGCGCGGGCTGCGTCATCGCGTTCGCGCTGGGGAGCGATACGGCGGATTGCTGCGCGGGCTGACCGGAAATCTTTTCACCGAGGAAAACCAGAGAGTGACCGACTTGAACTCTAAAGAAAAAGGACAAAGCTGCGAGGACTGCGAGAAAAAGCAAGGCAACCGCGATGCGAGGGACGTGCTCCATAACCCGGTCGGACCAAGATTGACTCCAGTAAGTGTCTGCGCCAAATTCCAATGGCGTTCTCGTCGCCGGCGCCCATTGCCTGCTGAGTTCGTCGGCGAAGCCAGCGGGCAAAGATTGAGGAGCGTCGGGATGCTCAGGCTCGCGTCCTTTCGCTGGAGCCGCGGACTGGCTGTCCGGTTCGTGAGCGAGATGATCGGGCGAAGCTGAAGTGACGGCGGGCTGCTCGGGCTTGGGCCGCTCTTTCGCCGGAGGGGCCTGGAGCATGTCAACCAAGGCAGGCATCCAAGGTTTTTCCATTTTAGTGCTACCTCAAAACTTTCGTCCTTTTAGGATGCCGACGGGGTCCGAAAGGATGAACTTGGCGAGGGCGTCCTCGAACGCCTGCCACTCATCTTTCCGCATTCGGCCAACTTAAAGCAGGCAATGATGCTGCCAGGTTACCGCGTCGCGCTAAGGCTGTGCGGATTGTGAGGCTTAGGGGGGTGGAGGGGCGTTCAAACTTCAGGCTGCTTTTAATGAGAGTGTGAAATTCCTCCACTGGTTGCGAGTTCCTTGCCTACCGCGACGCACTGTGCAGAATTACAGTGTTTGGGGTACGGGGGCGCCGCGGAAAATTCTCAGGGCGTGTGCACAGATCGCAGAGGACCTGAGCTACATTTGACGCGAGGCGAGGCGTGGTGTTGATTTCTACGCAGAGGCTGATTTTAAGGACGTGGAAGAGTGAGGGCCTTGAGCCCTATGCCGAGATGAATGCGGATCCGGTGGTGCGGGAATTTTTTCCGTCTGTGCTTACGCGGGAGCAGAGCGAGGCCGAATTGCGTCACATTCGGGAGCGCTATGAGCGGGATGGATTCTGCTTGTTCGCGGCGGAATTAATCGCGGGTGGCGCGCTGGCGGGTTTTGTCGGGATGCAGAGGATGAGCTTCGAAATTCCGGGGGTCGAGCAGCCAGCGGTCGAGATTGGTTGGAGGTTGCGCAAGGAGTATTGGGGAAAGGGGCTGGCGACTGAAGGAGCGCGAGCGGTGGTTCGGTATGCGTTCGAGATGGCGGGGTTGAGGCGGCTCGTGGCGATAACGGTGCCGACGAATGTTCGTTCGCGGCGGGTGATGGAGAAGATCGGCATGCGGCATGTGGCGCAGCTGGACTTCGATCACCCGCGAATTGCGGAGGGGCATCCCTTGCGGCGGCACGTGGTGTATTTGATGGAGGCGTGAAGCAAGCAAGTAACGAAGCGGAGAAAGGCGACTGCGGATCCCTCCGCCCGAAAAGCAACGGCGGGCGTTCGGGATGACAAGTTTCGGCTGGCGCGGCGGGGCGGCGAAAAGCGCCATTACGGAGAATGCCCTCCAGGGAAAGGCGCTCTCGAAGGCGTGTTTTGCGGGTATAGAATGCGCAATGCGGTGGCCCGCGGATGCGTGCTTGGCCTCGGATGGGGCGGGAGCGGGGTTATGCTGCATCTTATTTAGGAACGGGGAGATGCGTTGAGGAACCGGGAAGCGGCACGGTATGCGCGGTGGTCAGCGATGGCGGCGGGAGCGATCGCGCTGGTGGTCTTCGGTTTTTACGCGGAGCGCACGCTTCGGGGTTATTTTGCGAGCCGGCACGGGCCGACGCTGGTGCCGGAGGCGGTGCAGCAGCAATCCGCGGGCGTTTCGTATTCGTTCAGCAATCAGAATGGGACGACGTTTACGATCCGGGCGTCGCACGCGACGGAATTCAAGCAGGGCGACCAGGCGTTGCTGCAGGACGTGTGGGTGACGATTTACGGGAAGAGGGGTGATCGCAACGACAACATTCATACGCGCGAGTGCAGTTATCAGCCCGCGGCGGGGAATGTGCAGTGTTCGGGGGAAGTCGAGATCGACATGCAGGGCGTGGGCGCGGCTCCGGGCGCAGCCGCGCAGCCGCTGCACGTGACGACGAGCGACGTGACGTTCAACAAGGAGACGGGCGCGGCTTCGACGCCGGCGCAGGTGGACCTGACGTTTGCGGGCGGGCAGGGGCACGGCGTGGGACTGGTTTACAGTTCGCAAAAGGCGACGATCACGCTGCAGAAGGATGTTTATTTTGAGATGGCGGCTTCGCAGAGAACGGGCGGGCTGCCGGTGAACGCGAGCGCGTCGAGCATGGTGCTGCATCGCGATGACCGGACGATCCAGTTGGGCGGGCCGGTGGCGATGAAGCAAGGCGAGCGACAACTGAACGCGCAGCAGGTCTCGGTGGTGCTCGATAAGCAGGGGCGCGCGCAGGAGATTGCGGCGGAGGGAAGCCCATCGCTGAGCGGAGATGAGAATGGGGCGAACTTTATGGTGACGGCGGCGAAGTTCGATGGGACGCTCGATCCTTCGGGAGCCGTGCAGCAGGTGACGGCGGATGGCGGCGTGAACGGGATGCGCAAGTCGGCGAACGGAGAGGATCGTTTTTCGGCGGAGCGGGTGGAGTTTGCGATGGCGCCGGGGCGGAATTTGGTGCAGCAGATGACGGCGATGGGCGACGTGACGGGCGAATCGAGCCGCGGCGGGAATGCGCGGGCGTTGAAGACGAGTGGATTGCAGATCAATTTCGCCGTGCCGCCGGCTGGGGCAAAGGGCACGTCGGCGGGCGTCGACAAACAGCAGATCGAGAGTGCGGAGACGCTGGGGCCGGCGACGATCGAGACAAGGTCGGCGGAGGGGACGATCGATTTGAAGGCGGCGAAGTTTGACGCGCAGTTTGGGGCGAATGGGAGGTTGGCGAAACTGCTGGGGTATTCCGGGGTTGAAATAGCGCGGAAGACGGGGAGCGGGGAGCCGGAGACGAGTTCGGCGGAGGAACTTGCAGCGACGTTTGGAGCGGACGGCGATTGGGCGAGCGTGGACGAGACCGGGAACGTGCGGCTGGCGCAGGACGGCGAGGTGGCAACGGCGAAGCATGCGCGATTTGCCCGGGAGCCGGACACACTGGCGCTGGATGGCGCGCCGGTGTTCAGCGATGGGATGAGCCGGACGTCGGCTGCGGCGGTGGTGATCAATCAGAAGACCGGCGAGATTCAGGCGACTGGGGGAGTGATATCGACCGAATTGGCGCAAGCGACGGGGAGGCATACGAATTCGCGGCAAGGAGCAGCCGCAAGCGGCATGTTGGGTGCTTTGGGCGAGGGCGATGCGCACATCGCGGGTGAGACGCTGACGGGGTCGATGACGAGCGGGGATGTGACGTTCAAGGGACATGCGCGGGTTTGGCAGGGGCAGGCCGTGCTCGATGCGGATCAGATTGAAGTTTCGCAAGATGAGGGCAAGCTGATTGCGATGGGGCATGTGATTGCGGCGTTCGCACAAGCGCCGGGCGAAGGGCCGCAACTGCCGAGCATGGGTGCGAAGACGAACGCTGGCAAGAGCGCGGCGGAGACGACGGTGTGGAATGTGGAGGCCGAGCAGCTTGCGTATTCAAACAAGGAGAGCATCGCGCGACTTTCGGGCGGGGTAAAAGCATGGTCTGAGCAGGGATCGCTGCAATCGCGGACGCTGGATGTATACCTTGCGCCGGGTGCATCGAATACGGGGAAGGCAATGGAGCTGAATCCCGCGGCGGCGTTTGGCGCCGGCGGGCTGGAGAGAGTGGTGGCGCAGGGCGATGTGATCGTGAGCCAGAACGGCATACACGGCTATGCCGAGCAGGCTGAGTACGACGCGGCGAAGGAAAGATTCACGCTTACCGGCGGTGAACCGAGAATTACAGACGGAGAGGGGAACACAACCACGGGCCATTCGTTGACCTATGATGTAGCGAGTGATACGATTTCGGTGGATTCTGCCGAGGGATCGCGCACGCTGACAAGGCACCGGGTTGAGAAATGAATCTGCATGGAAAAGCTTCAGGCTTCTGATCTGAAGAAGGCGTACCGGGGCCGTAGAGTTGTGGACAACGTCAGCCTGGAAATTCGCCAGGGCGAAGTGGTTGGACTGCTCGGGCCGAACGGCGCAGGAAAGACTACGACGTTCAACATACTGGTCGGCCTCGTACGGCCGGATTACGGTCGTGTGCTGCTGGATGACGAGGACATCACCGACCTCCCCATGTACCTCAGGGCCCGCAATGGCATCAGCTATCTTCCCCAAGAGCCCTCGGTCTTTCGCAAGCTGACGGCCGAAGAGAATCTGCAGGCAGTGCTGGAGACGCTTTCGCTGACGCCGGAACAGCGGCGCGAACGCGTGGAAGAATTATTGGCGCAAATGGGGCTGGACGGAGTGCGTTACAGCCAAGCGCACGTGCTTTCCGGGGGAGAGCGGCGACGGCTGGAAATTGCGCGGTCGCTGGTGCTTTCGCCGTCCTTTATTTTGCTGGATGAGCCGTTTTCGGGGATCGATCCCTTAACCGTGATCGATATCCAGAAGATAATCGCGGAATTGAGCGGGGCGGGCATTGGCGTTCTCATCACAGACCATAACGTGCAAGAGACGCTGGCCGTGACGAATCGGGCCTATATTATTAGTGAAGGGAAGATATTGGCGACAGGGACGCCAGCGGAAATATCGGCAAGCGCCGACGTGAGGCGCATCTATCTGGGAGAAGCATTCCGGCTGCATTAGGGCTGCGGCAATCATGAATTACCTCGCACCAAAACTTCATCTCCGGGTGGCGCAGAAGCAGATTCTGACGCCGGGACTGGTCCAGATGGTGAGCGTGTTGGCGCTCAACCGCTTGGAACTAAAGGAGATGATCAATCAGGAGATCATGGCGAATCCCGTGCTGGAGGAGCTGGAAGAGACGGGAGTGCAGGCTGAGAATTATACCGACGAGGCGTTTCTGAAGAAGGAAACGGAGAACGTGCCGGAGGGCGAAGGGGCGAACCCGTTTGACGAGTTCGATTTCGGGTCTTTTTTTACGCAGTACCTGGATACGGGCGCCGAGCGCATAGCCAGCAGCGAGCACGAAGAGATTGAAAGGCCCAGCTTCGACAAGTTCCTTTCCTCGCCTTCCAGCCTTGCGGATCACCTGACGTGGCAACTGAGCGTGGCAATTTGTTCGGAGACGGTGCGCAAAATCGCCGAGTCGATCATCGGGAATCTGGATGAGAACGGGTATCTGACGGCGACGCTGGATGAGATCGCGGCTTCGGGGAACTACTCGACGGAGGATGTGGAAGAAGCGTTGACCATGGTGCAGGAGTTCGATCCGCCGGGGATCGCGGCGCGGGACCTGGAGGAATGCCTGCTGTTGCAACTGAAGATAGTGGATCCGCAGAACACGCTGGCGCAGCAGATCGTGAAGGAACATTTGAAGCTGCTGCAGAGCAGCCAGCTGAAGGAAGTTTCGCGGGCAGTGAACCGTCCGGTGGAGCTGGTGAAGCGGGCGGTGGACGTGATCAAGCGGCTCGATCCGCGGCCGGGGTCGCGTTACAACAAGACGGAGCCCAGACTGGTCGAGCCGGATGTGCAGTTCCGGAAGGAAGAGGGCGAGTGGCAGGTATTCATGAACGACGATGACGTGCCGCAATTACGCCTGAATCCGACGTACCGGCGGTTACTTTCGCGGGAAGCCGCGGACCGGGACGTGCGGAATTATGTGAAAGAGCGGTTTACGGCTGCGATCCAGTTGATGAAGAACATCGAGCAACGGAAGCACACGATCCAGCGGGTGTGCCAATCGATTTTGCGCCGGCAATCGGATTTTCTGGACTACGGGCCCGATCACCTGAAGCCGATGATGATCAAGGAAGTGGCAGAAGAAGTGGGCGTGCATCCTTCGACAGTGAGCCGGGCTGTTGCGAACAAATACGTGCACACGCCGCGCGGCGTGATGGAATTGCGGAGCTTTTTCTCGGAGTCCGTGAACGGGCCGCAGGGGATGGAAATGTCACTGCTTTCGCTGAAGCGGCGCGTGAAGCAGATGATTGAAGAGGAAGACACGGCGCGTCCGCTGACGGATGACCAGATCACGAAAAAACTGAAGGATGAGGGAATCGATGTGACGCGGCGCACCGTTGCGAAATATCGCGAAGACCTGCGCATCCCGAGCACGCATCGGCGCCGGGTGAAAGCGTAGCCTGACGACGCCGTGACCCGTCCCGCCCGCAGGCGCCCAGCGCCACGCCGACCCGCACGCCAGTTAGTAATTCTTACGGGGCTTTCCGGTTCCGGCAAAGGCTCCGTTCTCAACACATTCGAAGATCTGGGATTTTATTGCGTCGACAATCTGCCGGTGGGGTTGATTCCTGCTTTCAGCGAAATTTTCGAAGCGGGGCGCGGCGAGATCGACCGCGCAGCTTTGCTGGTGGATGCGCGGGAGCGCGCGCTGATCGGCAGATTTCCGGAGATTTACCGCAAGCTGAGCGCGGAGCACGATTCGACGCTAGTGTTTATCGAGGCGAGCGACACGGCGCTGATGCGGCGCTTCAGCGAGACGCGGCGACCGCATCCGCTGGCGGCGCGAGGAACGATCGCGGAGGGAATACGGGCGGAGCGAAAGCGGATGGCGCCGATCCGGCGGCTGGCGGACGTGATCATCGACACGACGAAGTTCAACGTTCACGAGCTGCGCGATTTCATCATCAAGAGATTCGATTCGGCCGGGGAGCGAGCCATGCTGGTTTCGGTGGTGAGCTTCGGATACCGGTATGGGATTCCGCAGGACGCGGACCTGGTGTTCGACGTGCGGTTTCTGCCGAATCCGCATTTCGTACCGCGGCTGCGGCCGCACAGCGGGAAAGATGCGCGGGTGGCGCGATATATTTATTCGTTTCCGCAGACGGGACAATTTGTGAAACGGATCGAGGCGCTATTGCGTTATCTGATTCCGCATTATACGCGCGAGGGGAAAAGCTATCTTACCGTGGCGCTGGGATGCACCGGGGGCAGGCATCGTTCGGTGGCGCTGGCGGAAGGAATCGGGCACGATCTTCGGAAGCAGGGAATCGCGGCGAAAGTGGTGCACCGCGATATGGATAAGATTGCGTCGTAAATTGGCGGGCGTGCGCGGCAAGCAACTGCGATCCAGAGTTTCCGCTTGAAAACAGAACACAAAGAACAACGGTCGTTGCTCAATGAAGGCGAAGAGATTCGCCGTTTACTCGGCTATTTGGCGCCGTACGCTCCGCAATTGGCGCTGGGCATTCTGCTGATGCTCGTGATGGGCGCGCTCGAAGGAATTGTGGCGCTTGCGATCAAGCCTGCCGTCGACGTAGTGTTGAACCCCGGCACGCCACTACAGAGCCTTGCGCTTTTCACAATTCCGCGGACGCACTACACGCTGGACCTACGCTCTTTTGTGCCTTCGTCCATCCACAATGTGTTCAACGTGTTCGCGATCGCGCTGCTGGCGATCTTCATCGCGAAGGGCGCGGCCGAATATTTCGGCAGCCTGCTGATCCAGCACTCGGGACTTTCGAGCCTGACCGATTTGCGCAATCGGGTTTACGCAAAAGTGGTGCAACAGCCGGTGGGATTTTTTCAGGAGAACGCTGTCGGCCGCGTGATGTCCGCCGTGATCAGCGACATCGAACAGATGCGTCCCGCGTTTTCGGATTGGTTCGCGGAATTGTTCCGGCAAACCTTCAGCCTGGTGGCATTCGTGCTGGCGTTGCTGGTGATCGATTGGCGGATGGCAATCGGCTGCGCAGCGCTGGTGCCGCTGGTGGTGCTGCCGGCGGGCAAATTCGGGCGCAAAATCCGCAAATCTTCGCAAAAGAGCCGGACCCACGTTGCCGGGCTGAGCCAAATCGTGCAGGAAACGATCAGCGGGAACCGCGTGGTGAAGGCTTTCGGGATGGAGAAATTCGAAATTCAGAAATTCCGGGAAGAAGCCAAGCGGCTGCTGCGCGAAAACATGCGTTGGATCCGAGCTTTCGCAGCGACGTCGCCGGTAATGGATTTTGTGGGCGCGGTGGTGATCGCGCTCGCCATTTACGTTGGTCGCGGCGAGATCAAAGCGCATCGGATGACGGAGGGTGCGTTCCTTGCGTTCGCATTCTTGCTGTTCAAGGCTGCCGAGCCGCTGAAGCGCCTTGGCACGGTCTACCAGCTCTTTCTACAGGCGGTGGGGGTTTCGGCACAGGCCTTTGCGTATATCGATGCGCCGGAAGAGGTGGCGGAGGCGCCGGGGGCGAGAGCGATGACGCGGTTTGCGCGGTCGATCGAATTTGACGATGCGACGTTCGGTTATGACAGCAGCGAGCTGATCCTACGCGGGATCGACCTGAAAGTGCCAGCGGGAACGGTGGTGGCGATTGTGGGTTCGAGCGGGGCGGGAAAGACGACGCTTGTGAACCTGCTTCCGCGATTCAACGAGGCGAGTTCGGGGACGGTGCGAATCGACGGTCGTGACGTACGCGAACTGACGCTGCGGTCGCTGCGCGAACAGATGGCGATCGTGACGCAGGAGACGATCCTTTTCAACGACACGATCTGGAACAATTTGTGCTACGGTCAGCCGAAGATGGCGCAGGAGAAAGTTTACGCAGCGGCGCAAGCGGCCTTGGCGCACGAATTCATCATGAAGATGGCGGATGGTTACCAGACGGTGGTAGGCGATCGCGGGCAGCGGCTTTCGGGCGGACAGCGGCAACGGCTGGCGATTGCGCGGGCGCTGCTGAAAGATGCGCCGATCCTGATCCTGGACGAGGCTACGTCGGAGCTGGACTCCGAATCGGAAATGCAGGTGCAGAGCGCTTTGAACAATCTGATGACGGGGCGAACGGTGTTTGTGATTGCGCACCGGCTGGCGACGATTCGGCGGGCGGACGTGATCGTGGTGCTCGACGGCGGCGTGATCGCGGAGCGCGGGACGCATGAAGAGTTGCTGGCGCGCGGCGGAATTTATGCGCGGCTATACGAGCTGCAGTTTCGCGACGCGGAGCCGGCGCGCGCGGCGGAGGGTGATTAATGGCGCGCGGGCTGCGGTCGATGACGGGATATGCGCAGGCGGATGCGGTGGAAAACGGATGGAGTTTGCGCGTCTCGCTGCGCAGCGTCAACCACCGGTTTCTGGATCTGCATCTGCGCGTGCCGGAGGGGTTCGAACCGATCGAGCCGACGATGCGGCGAATTGTGCGGGAACATCTGCGGCGCGGGCACGTGGACCTGACGGTGCAGTATGAAATGGCGGGCCCGGCCGCGGTGGGGGTGAACCGGCAAGTGGCCTCAGCGTACATCAGCGCCGCCAAAGAATTGAGCGATGAGTTTGGGCTGCGAAGCAATCCGGATATTGCAGGCATTCTGCGGCTGCCCGGAGTGATCGCGCCGCCTGTGGCGTCGATTGAAAACGAGATGGAACGCTTCGAGGGGGCCGTCTCGCGCTGTCTGAGCGAAGCGCTCGGCAAGCTGGATAAAATGCGCGAACAAGAAGCGGGACATTTGCGGGAAGAGATGGCGGCGCGACTGGGGGCGATGTCCAAGCTGGTGATGCGGATGGAGAGCCTTGCGGAGCGAGTCCGGCCGGCATTTGCGAAGCGATTGGAAGCGCGGCTGAAGGAATTGCTGGGCGAGAACCAGATCGATCCGACGCGACTGGCGCAGGAAGCCGCTATTGCCGCCGAGCGCAGCGATGTGGCCGAAGAACTGGCGCGGTTGCGCAGCCACGTGCAACAATTTGAGTCGTTGCTGGCAGGCGCGGCGGACGTGGGCAAGAAAATGGATTTTCTGCTGCAGGAAATGCAGCGGGAAGCGAACACAACGCTCTCGAAGACTCCCGGGAGCGAAGCCGAAGGGCTGGAGATGACGCAAATAGGGCTCGAGCTCAAATCCGAGATCGAAAAACTACGCGAACAGGTGCAGAATATCGAATGAGCCTTTGGGAGCCGCTTGTCCTGATCGTGTCCGGGCCGTCAGGTTCGGGTAAATCGACACTCGTACAAAAAATTCTGGAGCTGCCGCGGACGATAGCTTCGGTGAGCTGTACGACGCGGGCTCCGCGGAAGACGGAAAACAAAGGCAAATGGTACAATTTCGTCAGCGAAGAGGAATTCCGCCAGATGGCGGACCGGGGCGAATTTCTCGAGTACGCGCAGGTCTTCGGCAAGAACTGGTACGGCACACCGCGCAAGTGGGTGGATCAGGCACGCGAGCAGAAGAACGATCTCGTGCTTGAGATCGACGTGCAAGGGGCGTTACAGGCGAAAAAGAATCTTCCGGATGCGGTGGCGATTTTTGTGTTGCCGCCCTCGAGCGCCGATCTGGAACGGCGTATACGCGAACGCGGCCAGGATTCCGAGGAGGAAATCCGGCGGAGACTGGACCGGGCGCGCGCGGAAATGCAAAGTTACCATTCGTATGATTTCACGGTGATCAACGACGACCTGGAACGCGCCGGGCGCGAAGTGCAAAGCATTGTGACCGCGTCGCGCTGCCGCGTGGCGCGGAACGAACAACGAATTTGCGAGATATTGAAAACTTTCGGAGGATGACTTGGACATGAGCGTTTCGAATCAGGCGCCGGACAGCCAGTTTGCTTACGTTGTGGTTGTGGCGCGGCGCGCGCGGCAATTGATGATCGGCGGCCGTCCGCTGGTGGAAAACCCGCGGTCCCGCAAAAATACACGCATTGCCGAGGAAGAGCTGCACGCCGGCATGCTCGAATACGAAACGCCAGAGTTGAACCCGGAAGAGGAAGAGGTACGCCGGCGCAAGGGCTGAGCGGCGAGTCGGGGTTGGAAGCGCGGGCCGTTTTATGAAGATCGCATTGGGCGTCACGGGTGGCGTTGCCGCGTATAAAGCGGCGGAGCTCGTCCGGCGGTTGCAGGACGAGGGGCTCGACGTGCAGGTGGTGATGACGCGGGCGGCGCGAGAGTTCATCACGCCGCTGACCTTTGCCGCGTTGACGGGCAAGAAGGCGATCACGGAAATGTTCGGCGCGGAAGCGGCGGCGCCGGCGAACGTGGAGAGCGCGATCGAACATATGGCGGTGGCGCAGCGGATTGATCTGCTGCTGGTGGCTCCCGCGACTGCGGATGTGCTTTCGAAATTCGCGCACGGCGCGGCTGACGATTTTCTCTCTACGCTTTATCTCGCGACGAAAGCTCCGGTAGTGGTCGCTCCGGCGATGAACGTGAACATGTGGGAGCATTCCGCCACGCAAGGGAACCTTACGGCGCTGCGCGCGCGCGGCGTGCACGTGGTGGACCCGGACGAAGGTTATCTTGCTTGCGGGATGACGGGCGCGGGACGCCTGACGAAGACGGAAAGCATCGTGCGGAAGGTGTGCGACGTGCTGGGTTTGCGCAAGGATCTTGTGGGACAAACTGTGCTGATCACGGCTGGGCCTACGCGCGAAGATCTGGACCCGGTGCGATTTTTGACGAACCGGTCGTCGGGGAAAATGGGTTATGCGCTCGCCGAAGCGGCGGCACGGCGCGGAGCGCGGACGATTCTGGTGAGCGGGCCGGTGGAACTGGATGCGCCGGCGGGGGTGGATTGGGTTCCGGTGCGGACGACCGAGGAGATGCGCTCGGCGGTGATGGCGCGGGCGGCGGAAGCGAATATCCTGGTGATGGCCGCGGCTGTGGCGGATTACCGGCCGGCGGCGGTTCACGCGAATAAGATCAAGCGCAGCGAAGGGCGGATTACGCTCGATCTGGAGCCGACGGCGGATATTCTCGCGGAAGTCGGGCGCAACAAGGGGCAGAGCGTGCTGGTGGGATTCGCAGCGGAGACGAGCCGGCTGGTGGAGAATGCGCGCGAAAAGCTGCAGCGCAAGGGCGCGGATATGATTGTTGCGAACGACGTGACGCAGGAAGGCGCGGGCTTCGATACGGACACGAATATTGTGACGCTGGTGATGCGCGACGGGCGCGATGTTGCGCTGCCGAAAATGACGAAGCGCGAAGTTGCGGACAAGATTTTGGATCAGGCGCTGACGCTGCGGCGATAGCCTATCGAGAAGGCCACTCCCATCTGGGCACATCCGTTCCTGGTGGGAGCGCAGCGCGCGTTTCGCCGAATTCCTTTTCGAGCCTGACGCAATGGGAGCCGGGCTCATGCGAAAGCGCAGAAATCAATTTCTCCGAATGAGTGACCACAATCACTTGGCAATGCCGCGCAGCTCGCCCGATCAGTCTAGCCAGCGGGGAGAGTAAGTCCGGGTGCAGACTTGTTTCCGGCTCATTTAGCACCATTAGTTCCGGTGGTCGTGGCGTAAGCAACGCCGCAATCCAAAGCAAATACCTCAAAGTTCCGTCTGAGAGTTCCGCGGCGTTCAGAGTACGGAGCAGTCCGTGCTGTTTCATGGCCAAGGAGAAGCGCCCCTCCGACTCGACCGTTGAAAGCTGGCTCATCGGGAAGGCGTCTTCGACTGCGGCTGCAAGACCTCCCCGATCGCCGATGGCAAGGATGGTCTCGACGGCAGAAGCAACATCAGACCCGTCGTGCCCCAGCACCGGCGTGTGGGTGCCGACCTGTGGCGATCGCGTGGGCGAGTCTGGGTCCGTCCTGAATTGGTCGTAGAATCGCCAGGCCCTGATCGATTCGCGCAAAGCCAGGATCTCAGGAGCACGCCGAGGATCGGCGAGTTGCGTCATCATGCTGTCAAACGGCGCAAGATTTTTAGCCGCGATGTCCCAGCCTCCCGCTTCCGTCCGGGTGCGGACAACAGCTCGCTGTCGATCCACGAGCAGGGCCGAAGGCCTCAGCGTTGGAGCATGCCAAATGCACTCGCGCTTAATTTCCGGATCGAGCTGAAAAGGCGAGCTGCCCGGTACAGGTAGGCCCAGGTCCATAAGGTAACCGAATTCCTCCCCCGAAAATCCGAGTCGAAGACTTACCGGTTCCTGCCGCACCGTGCCCTGAACCGGATGTTCGCCACGCCCACAGCTGCACCAATGGATTCAGGACCGGCCCATAAAGTGGATTGCAAGCCGCCTTCTCGAGCGAGAGACGGCACGACGCGGCTTTGAGCTGTATCAGCCAAAAGGCGAAGTGCTCGATATGAATTCGACTTGCCGCTGCCATTCGCTCCCGTGATCACATTCAACTTTTTAAGCGGCAATATAAGGTTTCGCAGCGACCGGTAATTTGAAACCGCTAGCGCAGTGAGCGTCGATCCGTATTATAAGTTCAAGCATCGCGAACTGCTTCGGCTGAATGCCATCGATTGCCGCTTGTGGAATCCTTTGCTTTCGCTCAGAATCTGTTGCTTCATGATCTCCACGAAGACACCGGGCTTCGAAGCCTGGCTGCAATACGCCGACGATCTAGGTCTTGGCCCGTTTTATCGCGATCGTGTTTCGAATCATGCGAGCGCCGGGCCACCCGCCGCTGAGTCGGCGGAGCCGACGAGGTTTCAGCCCGCGGCTGAGGGCGTGCAAGGTGTCGCTCCCGTGCCGAGCTTCGCGCCGAAGCTAGCCTGCACCGCGGTTGGCGCGGCGCCGATGAAACCCGGCGCGCCTATTGGCGCTGCTCGTTCCGAGGCCTCTCTCTTCGAGGAAAAAGTCGAAGACGATTCGTTGCAGAAGATCAAGGCGGACATCGGCCCCGATTGCACGCGATGCAAGCTGCATAAGGCGCGGACGCAGGTTGTGTTTGGAGTGGGGAATCCGAAGGCGGAATTGATGTTTGTGGGCGAAGGGCCAGGACATGACGAAGATTTGCAAGGGGAACCGTTCGTGGGGCGCGCGGGGAAGCTGCTGACGCAAATGATCGAAGCGATGGGGCTGAAGCGAGCCGATGTTTACATCGCGAATGTGGTGAAGTGCCGGCCGCCGGAGAATCGGCTTCCCGAAAAAGATGAAATCGCGACGTGTTCGCCTTATTTGTTGCGGCAGATCGCGGCCATTCGGCCGAAGGTGATTGTGTGCCTGGGCGCTTGTTCGGCGCAGACGCTGCTGCAAACGACGCAGGGCATCTCGCGGTTTCGGGGCGAATGGTTCGATTTTCTTGGCGCGAAATTGATGGCTACCTATCATCCTGCATATTTACTGCGAAACCCGCCGGCGAAGGCGGACGTCTGGAAGGACCTGCAAAAAGTGATGGCGGTCCTCGGGCTCGAGGTAAAGAAGCCGAAGAAGTAAAGAATTCCTCCCGCAATCGCGCCTGTGCGGAAAATCCGTTAGTCTGTCCATCGTTTGTTGTTGCTCCGTCGAGGAAATCCGATTGGAAATTATTTTAGGGCTTACGGCCGCGGTCTGCTGGGGTGTGTCGGACTTCTGTGCGCGCTTTGCGTCACGCCAAATCGGGGCGTATCGAACGCTGTTGCTGATGCAGCCGTTCGGCGCCGTGGTGCTGACGATTTATTTGTGGCGCGCGGATTCGTGGTCGCAGTTGGCGGCGTTTGGCTGGAGACCGTGGATTTTCGCGCTGATTGGGGCGATGGTGAATACGGCGGCTTCGCTGGCGCTGTTTCACGCCTTCGAGATCGGGACGATGAGCGTGGCGGCGCCGGTGTCGTCTGCGTTTCCGGCAATCACGGTGACGCTATCGCTGCTGAGCGGGGAGCGGCTCGATGCAGTGCATGGCGCGGGAGTGGCGGTGATTTTTGTCGGCGTGATTCTGGCGGCGATTTCGCTTGCGTCTGAAGCGGAGACGAGGGCAGAAGAGGGCGGCAAATCGCGTGACGAGGGGAGCGCGCGCGTGGTGCGTGGGGCCGGCTGGGCGATTCTTGCGGCGATTGGGTTCGGACTGATGTTCTGGTGGTTTGGATTTCATGTGGTGCGGGAGATTGGCGGTGCGGCGACGGTATGGGTGGTGCGCGTGAGCACGTTTGTGGCGCTGATTCTTGCGGCGGTGCCTTTACGGCAGAATATTTCGCTGCCGCGCGGAAAAGTTTGGTGGCTGCTGGCGGCGGTGGGGCTGGTGGACACAACGGCTTTTGTGGCGAACAACATCGGCATGCGGCTCGGGCACGTGAGCATTGTGACGGTGCTTGCGTCGCTTTACGGCGCGGTGACGGTGATGCTGGGCGCGATTTTCGTTCGTGAACGACTGCAAAAGACGCAATGGTGCGGGATTTTCCTGATATTTGCCGGAATTGTGCTGGTGAGTTTGTAGCGACCCCGATTAATTCAGACCGCTGCTGATAAAATAGCGCGCACATGAGTGCCCGTTACTGCGAAGTTGCGCTGCCGGTTCCGCTGCGATCGACGTTCACTTATGGTGTGCCGGCGTGGATGAACGGTGACGGAGGCACGCTCGTCGGCCGGCGCGTTGTGGTGCCGTTTCGCAATCGGGCGATGGTGGGAGTGGTGGTTGGCGAGACCGATCACGCGCCGGAAGTCGCGAAGGTGAAGGAAATTGCCGAGGCGATGGATTCAGTCCCGGCATTGCCGGCGAAATTGATCGAATTGGGCGAATGGATCAGCCGGTATTATCTCGCGCCGATTGGGGAGACGTTTCGCGGAATGTTGCCGCCGGAAGTCGAGTTGAGGTACGAGCGCGAATATGCGATTACGGCGGAGGGGCACGCTTATCTGGCTGAGATTTCATCGACGGATGAAAAAACGGAGGAAGAGGTCCGCGAACGGGCATTGTTGGAACAGATTGCGTCTATTGCTGCGAGCGAGAACGCTCAGGGAACTAAGCCGAGGCGAAAACGCATTGATGCGGCGACGGCAGAGAAGCTGGTACGGCGCGGCTATCTGACGGCACGCGAGGTGGTGGAGCGCAAAAAGGCCCGCGCGCAGAAAATCGTTTCGTGGAATGCTGAGTGGCAAGACGCCAATAACGCGGAGCTGACGCCCGCGGAGGAGCGCGTTCGCGATGTGCTCACGGCGACGACAGGTCCGTTGCCGATCGAGCATCTGGTGAAACATGCGAAAGCCGCGCGATCGGTAGTGCTGCGGCTTGAAAAGAAGGGCGTGGTGAAGACCTGGGACGAGCCGATCTCCGCCGATGATCCGTGGGACACGGATTTCACGCCGCCTGCGAATGAATTGAACACGGAACAGAAGCGGGCGCTCGAAGAAATCTGGCGGTGGATTGTTGCGGGGAAATTCACCGCGGCTTTGCTGCATGGCGTGACGGGAAGCGGGAAGACGGAAGTTTACCTCGCCGCGATCGAGGCCGTGCTTTCGCGCGGGAAGACGGCGATTCTGCTCGTGCCGGAAATCGCGCTCACGCTGTGGCTGGGGCGATTGGTTCGCGCGCGATTCGGCGACCAGATTGCGGTATTGCACAGCGCGGTTGCCGATAATGAGCGCGCGCGCGAATGGTGGCGCGTGCGCAACGGAGAAGCGCGCGTCGTGATCGGGACGCGGTCGGCGATTTTCGCGCCGCTCGAAAACGTGGGCCTGATCATCGTCGACGAGGAGCAGGAGTCGAGTTACAAGCAAGAGGAGACGCCGCGTTACCACGGGCGCGACACGGCGGTGTATCGCGCGCGGCTGGAAGGAGCGGTGGTCCTGCTTGGCTCGGCGACGCCGTCGATCGAGACGTATCACAACGCAAACACGGGGAAGTATCAGCTGCTGCAGCTAACGGCGCGGGTGGCGAACCGGCCGCTTGCCGAGGTTCGAATTATCGATCTACGCGAAGATTTTCGACGGCAGCACAAGGCGGCGCCCGTTTCCGAGGCATTGCGCGAAGCGATTGCGCTGAGACTCGAAGAGAAAACGCAAGCGATGGTGCTGATCAATCGGCGCGGATATTCCTGGTCGCTTTTGTGCAGGAGCTGCGGCGCGTTTGTACAGTGCGAAAACTGCAGCATCGCGCTAACGTACCACAAGAACCGCGGCCGGCTCGAATGCCACTATTGCGGGTATTGGGCGAAGCCGCCGAAGCAGTGCCCGAAATGCCATGCCGAGTATATGTATTTTGTCGGGGACGGCGCCGAGCGAGTGGAAGAGTATTTGCGGGAGAAATTTCCCGCGGCGCGAGTTGCGCGGCTCGACCGGGATACGGTTCGCACCAAGCGCGAATACCAGCAAGTGCTGGGCGCGTTTGCGAAGGGCGATATTGACGTGCTTGTGGGCACGCAGATGGTGGCGAAGGGGCATGATTTTCAGCGTGTGACGCTGGTGGGGGTGGTGGCGGCGGATCAGGCGCTCAGCCGGCCGGATTTTCGCGCCGCCGAGAAGACGTTTCAACTGCTGACGCAGGTGGCGGGGCGAGCAGGACGAGGCGATCTTGCGGGCGAAGTGCTTGTAGAAACGTACTATCCCGACCACTACGCGATTCAGTATGCAGCGCGACAGGACTACACGTCGTTCTATGAAAAGGAAGCGCATTTCCGAAGGATGCTGCACTACCCGCCGTTTACGGCGCTCGCGAGCGTGATTGTTCGCGATAAGAAAGTGGAGAATGCGATCCGGTGGTCGCGGGCGTTGGGGGGTTGTTTTGCGCCTTACGAGGAGCGAGGGGTGAAGGTCCTGGGGCCAGCCGCGGCGCCGCTTGCGCGACTGCGAAGCGAATACCGGTTTCAGTTCGTGCTGAAGTCACAGCAGCGGGCAATGTTGGGGAGAGCGCTGCAAGCGGGGCTAGATTTTTGCGAGAAGAATGAAATTCCGGATACGGCGGTGCTCGCGGACGTTGATCCCACGAGCCTGAGCTGAAGACGACGTGGCCGTGAGGGATGCTCTCGGTCATGGGGGAAACAGATGAATGACCGTGCGCGACGTATAGTGATACCGGGCGGGTCGGGCCAAGTGGGAAGAATTCTTGCCCGGCATTATGCGTCGCGCGGGGAGGAGGTGGTTGTGATCGCGCGGCAGGCTCCGGCTGATACGCCGTGGCGGACTGTGGCATGGGACGGGAGGACGGTGGGGCCGTGGGCGAAGGAAATTGACGGCGCGGATATAGTGATCAACCTTGCGGGGCGCAGCGTGAATTGCAGGTATAACGCGGCGAATCAGCGGGAAATCAAAGAATCCCGCGTGGTGACCGCGAAGCTGGTTGGAGACGCGATTGCGCAAGCATCGCGGCCGCCGCGAATTTGGATGAATGCGAGTACGGCGACGATTTATCGGCACGCGCTTGATCGGGCGATGGACGAAGCGACCGGAGAATTAGGCGGAAATGAGCCGGGTGCGCCGGAGACGTGGCGGTTCAGCATCGATGTGGCGAAATCGTGGGAAGAGGCGTTTTTCTCGGCGCCGGCACCGGGCACACGAAAGATTGCGTTGCGCAGCGCGATGGTGATGAGCCCGGACCGCGGCGGCATTTTCGATACGCTGCTAGGCCTCGTGCGACGGGGACTCGGCGGGACGTCGGGATCGGGAACGCAATTTGTTTCGTGGATTCACGACCGGGATTTCATTCGTGCGCTGGACTTTCTGATTAATCGAGATGATTCCGAGGGTGCCGTGAACATTGCTTCGCCGGACCCATTGCCCAATCGAGAGTTCATGGCGGCGCTACGGCAAGCCTGGGGAATCAAGATCGGATTGCCGGCGACAGAATGGATGCTCGAAATTGGCGCGATGTTTCTGCGCACGGAGACGGAATTGATCTTGAAAAGTCGGAGGGTGATTCCGGGGCGATTGTTGGCGGGCAGCTTTCAGTTTGAATTTCCCGATTGGGCGCAGGCGGCGCGGGATTTGGTGGGGCGGTGGGCAACGGCTAAAGCTGCGTGAGTCGGTGTGGGCGGTCCCGTGACGGAGAAAGGATTTGCTATGGGTTGGTGGCGGGCCAGGGAGTGAAGCAGAGGATGAAGATCAGGATGGCGGCGACGGTGAGAACGCGGCGCTTGGGGTCGAGAGTTTCCCAGGGATCGTAAAAGGGAGGATGGCGGTAGCGGAGCGACAGTATCGTGAGAATGAAACCCCAGAGAAGCCAACCGTGCCAGGCGTAGATGCCGAGCCCGACCAGGGCTAGAGCAACGGCGAGCGAGGCCTGACGATGCTTCTCCGGCGCGGTTGCGAAAAGGATGTGGCCGCCATCGAGTTGCCAGACGGGAAGAAGGTTGAGAGCGGTGGCGAACATGCCGATCCACGCGGCCCAGCCGATGGGATGGATGAGGACCCAACCTGGGTTCACGTTGGGATGAAAGAGCGCCTTGAGAAGGCGCAGAAACGACGGATCGCCAAAGAGAATATCAGCGCTGTTCTGCACACCGGGGACAATTTTCGCAGCGGCAACGCCGTAGACCATGGCCGGCGCGGCGAGAAGAAAGCCTATGATCGGTCCTGAAATTCCGACATCAAAAAGAGCCTTACGGGTGGTGATAGGGGAGCGAATGCGAATGAACGCTCCGAAGGTGCCGAAGAGAGTCGGAGCGGGAATGAAATAGGGATAGGTTGCGTCGATGCCGTAAATCCGACAGGCGATGAAGTGGCCCATTTCGTGAGCCATCAGAATCACGAGCAAAGTGAATGAAAAGGGAACACCGAGCACAAGCAGATGCGGATGCTGGAACGGGACCAGCATCATGGCGAACGGGTCCTGGTTACCAGAAAAGGGCTCGCGATTCTGCGCGTAAGAAAGAGCGAATTCGGTGCCGACGGCGAGCGTGCTGAGAACCGTCAGTAGGAAGAGAATGAGGGCGGGCCAGATCGAAGGAGGCTTTGGCGGCGAAACCCGCTGCATTTTGGGAAGCGGGGGAAAACGCGCGTCGAGGACCTCGACAGGGATTTGCCCGTGACCGTTGGAGCTCATCTATCTCGATTATAGGTAAATTCGACGCGCGATGCGAAAGAAGGGTTTACGCGAAGGCGCCAGGCGCGAAGAGAGACAGCTGGGCCGCAGAAAAACGGGCGAGTGCGGATCAGGATTTCGCGGCAGCGGCCGGGAGAGCCTGCAATTCCTTGCCGGGCTTGAAGCGGACAGCTTTGCCGGGAGGAATGTTCACTTGTTGGCCGGTGCGGGGATTACGGCCGATGCCGGTCTTGCGAGGCTTGACGTTGAAGACGCCGAAACGTCGGAGCTCGATGCGCTCGCCACGACCGAGAGCGCCCTTCATGGCCTCGAACACGGTTTCGAGAGCGGTTTCGGCCTTGGTTCGGGGAATGTTGGTTTTGGCAACGATGGCGTTCACGATGTCGAGCTTGATCACAAGTCCTCCCGCGCCTGAAAATTAGGCCGGAAACCTATGCTAGACAGGGGTTTGCGGGTTGTCAAGCCACCTCGCGTGTAATACACTGACGCGCTCGCCCAAAGGAAAAACAGTCGAATAGGCAAGCGGGGGGAAAATGTCCGTAAAGTCAGACAAGTGGATTCGGAGGATGGCTCTGGAACACAAGATGATTGAGCCATTCGAGGATCGGCAGGTGCGGGACGGAGTGATTAGTTTCGGGGTGTCGTCCTACGGATATGACATGCGCGTGGCCGACGAATTCCGGATTTTCACGAATGTGAATTCGACAATTGTGGACCCGAAGAATTTCGATGCGAAGTCGTTCGTGGAATTCAAAGGCGCGGTGTGTATCGTGCCGCCGAATTCGTTCGCGCTGGCACGGTCTGTGGAATTTTTCCGGATCCCGCGCAACGTGCTGACGATTTGCGTCGGCAAGTCGACATATGCGCGGTGCGGGATCATCGTGAACGTGACGCCGTTTGAGCCAGAGTGGGAAGGATTTGTGACGCTGGAAATCAGCAACACGACGCCGCTGCCGGCGAAGATCTACGCGAACGAGGGATTGTGTCAGGTGGTGTTTTTCGAATCGGATGAGCCCTGCGAGACTTCGTACCGCGACAAGAAGGGGAAATATCAGTCGCAAACGGGGATTGTGTTACCAAAGATTTAGGCCTGTTCTCATTGGTTTTTGAAGTCCTACAGTTCTCGACTGAGCCGAAGCGTTTCTATTTTCGTGGTAGCTTTCACGAAGGAGGAACGCTATGGCCGATATCAAGCAGCCGGCGGTTGGCGCGGCGCCCGACGTCAGGACCCTGCATCCTTCGCATCATCCGCGCCAAAAGCATCGACATAAGCCCAACAGCTTCTTTCATCAGCATTCACTCAGCATCGCTTCGATCGTGATCGTGAGCGTGTGGATCGTGGCGTATTGTTACTCGGATCCCAGCACGCATCTGGGGTCGTTTTTCGGCAATGCCATCGCGGATTGGACGGGCGTGGTGGTGACGGTGCTAGCCACGAAGTGGCTTTACGAGAAGAACTCACGAGAAAGCCGAAAGGTAAAGCCGAAGCCGGAGATGGGGCGACTCCTTTGCGCGATCCGGGATCATTCGCTTACGATTTTCTTGCTGGTCACAGGGATCGGCTGGGTGGTTCTCTTCGCAAGAATGGACGCGAACGGCAAGTGGGGGCAGGTAGTAGGGAATATTGTGTCCGAGTGGACGCAGATATTTGGAATGGTGGTGCTGACGAAGCGGCTGATCGAATGGAAATCGAAGGAGTGATCAAGATTATCAGCCTTAATTTGAGAGACATAGGACGGCATCTGCCGCCCGCAGGCGAGCATCTAAAGTGGTGTGGTCATAAGCAGTGCAAAGGCTCGGAAAGGAGAGCTAAGAGATGCGTGGTCTTACTAAAGGCTTTCTTACCGCGTTATTGGCAATGATGATTGTTGTACCCGTGGCTTCGGCTCGTGGATTCCGTGGAGGAGGGTTTCACGGAGGGTTTGGAGGGCCGGTTGTCGTAGGGCCAGGATTCGGCTGGGGTTTTGGCCTTGGCTGGGGACCAGGGTGGTGGGGCCCAGGTTGGTATGGACCATATGCGCCCTACTATTATGGCCCGGAGGAGCAGACAGATACGGGTAAGTTGAAGTTTGATACGAAGGCGAAAGACGCCATGGTATATGTGGACGGCGCTTATGCGGGGACGGTTGGGGAGTTGAAAACCTTCTCGCTGAAGAGTGGCGACCACGATATCGCGCTGAAGGATCCCTCAGGGCACACCTATTACCAAGAGCGCGTGAATATCTTGCCGGGCAAGACGCTCACGTTGAAGCCTGACGCAGGATAAACAAGGGTCAGGGGAGGTGGAAAGGCCGCTTCGAGCAATTGAGGCGGCCTTTTTATTTGGGCTGCACGTAGTTAGGATTTTTTGGCAAGGAGAGGTGACGCCTCGCCCCACTTGCCAGTGAAAACGAAAGAATCGAGTGGTTTGCGGCTGCGAGGGGCGAGTTCGCGGTCTCGAAGCTGGTCGTGCAATTTTCCGGGGTCACCCGGATAGCCGATGGCGATACCGGCGACGGCTTCGTAGTTCTCGGGAATGGCGAAGAGTTCGCGGGCTTTGTCTGGAAGAATGCCAGCCATTTGATGAACCTGAAGGCCGAGCGCCGAGGCCTGTACGGCGAGAGTGGATGAGGCTTGGCCGACGTCGTGAAACGCGTGACGATTAGGGCGACCGTCGTCAAAAGTGACGTGCGCGACACTGATGGCGAGCACAGGCGCGTTGATGGCCCAACCTTGGTTGAATTCAACGAAGCAGTCAAGAATCTTGCGGTAATTCTCCGGGTCGTCTTTGGTGGCGACGATGTAGAACCAAGGTTGGGCGTTATAGGACGATGAGGACCAGCGAGCGGCTTCGAAAAGGCTGTGAAGTTTTTCGCGCTCGACAGGGCGGCTCTCGAAAGAGCGGGGGCTCCAGCGATGGCTAATGATTTCGTGAATGGGAGCAGAAACCGAAGCGGGCCTTGCGGTGGGTGTCATAACGATTTTTCCTCTCTTTCCAAAGTGGCGGCCCATTTGGGCCCACAATATTCGTTCGCAAAAAAGCCGCCGGACGGCCTGATCCGTCCGGCAAGGATGATGCTTAAGCCAAATCGAAGAGCAGGACTTCGGAAGCATCGAGTGCTTCCACCTGCACCTTCGTTTCTTTCGAGACGGAAGCGCCGTCGCCGGCATAAAGCTTCTTGCCGTTCAAGCGAACGGAGCCGCGGGCGACTTGCAGCCATGCATAGCGCTCGGCACGGAGCGTGTGCGTTACAGTGACGCCCTTATCGAGACGCGCGATATAAAGATCGGCATCCTGATGAATAGTGAGCGGCGCCTGGGGCCCGGCGACGAGGCCGAACTTGTTGCGCAAATCAGCATCGGCGAACGCGAGCTGCTCATATCCGGGCTTGAGCCCTCTGCGATCAGGGAGAATCCAGATCTGCAGAAGATGCACGGGGTCGGTAGCGGACGCGTTGTATTCGCTGTGCAAGATGCCTGTGCCCGCGCTCATGTGCTGGAGCTCGCCGGGCCGGATTAGGCCCGTGTTCCCCATGTTGTCGCGATGCTGGAGCGCGCCATCGAGAACCCATGTGAGGATCTCCATATCGCGATGCGGATGCATGCCGAACCCCTTGCCGGGGGCGACGACGTCTTCATTGAGAACACGCAACGAGCGGAACTGCACGTGCGAAGGATCGTAGTATTGATCGAACGAGAAGGTGAAGCGGGTATTGAGCCACGAGATTTCGTTGTGGCCGCGCTCTTCACTTGGACGAATTTGAACCATGATCCTGCCTCCTTGCTGCTTTCGGTACCACTGCTGAGTCTTCCTTGTCGCCGCGGCCGAGCTTGCGGCACAACGCGCGCAGCGCTTCCTGCTCGCCGGGCGAGAGACGACTCATTTCGGCGGTGATCGCCTCCGCATGGCTAGGAAATATGTTTGCGATCAGGCGGCGGCCGGACGGCGTGAGTTGAACGACGACCATGCGGCGGTCTGCTTTTTGGCGCTGACGGCGGACTAATCCGCGCTTTTCCAAATTGTCGATGACGACCGTGAGATTGCCGCCGCTGCGCAGAAGCTTGCGCGCCAGTTCACATTGATTCAAAGGGCCGAGGTGCAGCAGAACCTCCATGACGGCGAACTGGCCGTGCGTGAGGCCACCCATCTCGATACGAGCGTCAAGGCGTGCGGAGAGGGAGTCCGCGGCCCTGAGAAAATTGATGAAGCAGCTCAAGGCGCGTTCCGTTTCCGGAGCTCCTTTGTAGTGGGTCGGCATCTCTCAGGAATCTTTTGAATTCAAATGATTCGATGTAGCCGGAAGCAAAAGGATTCAATGGATTTCAGGGCTTCTGGGTGGGGCGCAAAGATATCTCGCTGATAAAGCTTTGGGGCGCCTGGGTCAAAATGGTCTCGACGGCATGGGCGACATCGTCCGGCTGGAGCATTTTGGTTGGGTCCTTCTTGCCATGAGGAGAGAATTCGGTGGCGACGCTGCCGGGGCAGATGGCGCTCACGCGAATTCCGTGCGAGCGAAGGTCCTCGGCAGCGCATTGGGTGAGGCCGAGAAGGCCCCATTTCGACGCGCAATAGATGGAGCCCCCCGCGAAGGCATTTTTGCCCGCGAGGGAAGCGATGTTGACGATATGGCCGCTCCTGCGTCGAACCATCCCGGGAGCGACAGCTCTGGTGAGGAGGAACACCGCTTTGAGATTGGTGTCTAATATTGCGTCCCAGTCGGATTCGGATGCTTCCTGAATCGGGGCAAAGGCGCCGATACCGGCATTGTTAATGAGGATTTCGATTGGACCAAGGATATTTTCGGTTTTGGGCACGAGGGACGCGACCTCGTCGGGGTGCGTGAGGTCGGCGGCAATGGGGGCGACCTTCGTCCTGGATTGCAGACGTTTTGCTACAGCGTCCAGCCGATTGCCGTCTCGAGCGATGAGAGCCAAGCTAGCACCCAGAGCCGCGAGGCGTTGGGCGACGGCAAGCCCGATGCCGCGGCTCGCTCCTGTGATTAGGGCTACTTTTCCGGCAAGGGGTTTTTCGGATTCCATGGGCGATCTCCACAAAGCGACATTTGGGCGTTGTTCACCATCCCATAATCAGATCACGATCATAACGAAACAGCAAAGAGAACGGCACGCGACGCAAGAGAAGTGGAATTGGCCTTGCGTGCGTCGAAGGCTTTACCTATAATCCCGTCGATTTGTTGTCTTTAGACGAATTGACGATAGGCGAAAGGTTTCAAATCCCTCAGAGGCCGCCGAACCAGGAGGCAGGCGAGTGAAGATGCGAAAACAAACAAAAATAGTGCTGATTGTGCTGGGCGCATTCGCACTGATAGCGCTGACTGCCGCGCCGGCGAAGGCCCAGGCGGCCCAATCCGGGCAGGCAGCGAAGCCGAGCTACACGATGCCGGAATACAACGCGTTTACAGCGTGCCAGCAGGAAAAAGATCCGAACCAGCAGGTGAAGTGCTTCGACGACTTCGTTTCGAGATTCCCCAGTTCAACGCTGATGCCATACGTCTATCAACTGGAGGTTCCGGACTACCAAAAACTGAACAATTGCCAGCAAGAAATTGCCGTGGCGGACAAGCTGATCGCGCTGGATAGCGTGGCCGTGGGCACGAAGCTGCAAGCGACCCTCTCCCGGTTGCAAGCGTTTGCCCAGTGCTACAACGCCAGCGATCCGAACGCGACCGCCGACCTGACGAAGGACCGGGACCTCGCAGTTCAGGGCCAGAAGATGCTGACGCAAATTCCCAAACCGGCGAACGTGACGGACGAAGCTTTTCAGCAGTCACTGAAGCAAGTGACCAGCATTCTGGACAACCAGGCGGCTTGGGCGGATATGCAACTGAAGGATTATCCCTCTGCTGTGAGCGCTTACAAGGATGCGATGACGGCCAATCCGAACGATGCCGGAGCAAGCTACGAAATGGGCACAGCTTACTTAGCGATGAATCCGCCGCAGGCAATCAACGGTTTCTGGGCCATTGCGCGCGCCATCGATCTGAAAGTGCAGAAGGCCGACCAGGTGCAGCAGTACCTGCGCTCCCGGATTTTGGCCTACGAGCAGCCGGGTTGCGACAGTCAGGTGGACCAGCAATTGAACAATATGTTGCAGCTCGCGGCCAATTCGCCTGAACCGCCCGCGACGTTTACTATACCCAGCGCCGCCGATCTGGGCCAGATTCGCAGCAACAGCACAATTTTGACAATCATCAGCGACCTGGGGAGCGGCGGGGACAAGGCCACGCAGACGTGGCTTGCCGTTTGCGGCTCCGAGCTTTCCGCTGTAAGCGGCAAGGTGATTGACGTGCAGCAGGGCGACGGCTCCGTGGATTTCATGGTGTATACGGGTGCGACCTCAGCAGACATGGAAGCCGCGACGACACCGAATATGGATGTGAAGGTTTACACGACAGCTCCTGCTACGCCACCTGCGAATCCGGCGGGTGCGAGCGCTCCGCCGGAGCAGATTACGCCCCAGCCAGATGTGGTTCGTATAGAGAAAGGCGATCCCATCAGCTTCTCGGGGACAATCGTGAGCTATGATCCTTCGCCGTTCCTGTTGCATTGGGACGACGTGAAGGTTGATCCGTCGTCGATTCCAGCGGCTAAACCCGAAGCGCGCCACGGCAGAGGAAAATAACGCCTTTCGGTTAAAGAATCTGAATAGAAAGGCCGGTTCCTTCGGGACCTGGCCTTTTTGTTTTTATTTGAACAAACTGTGAGATTAGCGCTAACGCCGGCTCTCGCGGCGGCGACCTGCGTGATCAAGCTTGTAGTCTGAGACTTTGCGGCTAAGGGTATTGCGGTGAATGCCAAGAACCTTGGCGGCTCGAGACTGGTTTCCCTGAGAGTGTTCGAGCACGCATTTGATGAACTTTTTTTCGAATTCGGTGATGGCCTCTTCGAGCAGGATTCCCCGGTCAACCATCATTCCGATCAAAGATTCGAGTTGCTCCTTCACGCTAGCACGCTCCCTGGACGAGGTCGAGATTAGGCGAGTGCGTGGCCCGTGATGCGCTGGTAGGCTTCCCTGTACTTTTCTTGTGTTGCGGCGACGACGTCGGGCGGAAGAGCGGGACCGGGCGGCTGCTTGTTCCAACCGATGCGTTCGAGATAATCGCGTACGTATTGCTTGTCAAAAGACTGCTGAGCGACGCCGGACTGATACTGGCTGGCGGGCCAAAAGCGCGAAGAATCGGGCGTGAGCGCTTCATCGATCCAGATCAGCTGGCCGTTCGACAAACCAAACTCGAATTTCGTGTCGGCAATAATGATGCCGCGAGCTGCCGCGTATTCGGCCGCGCGGCTATACAGTTCGATGCTGGTGTCGCGAATCTTTTCCGCGAGCGGGCGTCCGATGGTGTCGACAGTCTGATCGAAGGAAATGTTTTCGTCATGGCCGGTGGTGGCTTTCGTCGACGGCGTGAAGATCGGCTGCGGCAGCTTGTCCGATTCGCGCAGGCCCTTGGGCAGCGGGGTACCGCAGATCGCTCCCGTTTTCTGATAGTCCTTCCAGCCGGAGCCGACGATATAGCCACGAACGACACATTCGACGGGCAGAGGCTGAGTGCGGCGTACCAACATGGAACGCCCCGCGAGTGCTTCCGCATAGGGCGCGAGTACTCCGGTGAAGCCGGCAGCGGTGATGACGTGGTGCGGGACGATGCTCGCGAGTTTCTCAAACCAAAAAAGAGAGAGCTGCGTCAATACACGGCCTTTGTCGGGAATAGGCGTCGGCAGCACTACGTCGAAGGCGGAAAGGCGATCGGTGGCAACTATAAGAAGATCGTCGCCAACTTCATAGATGTCTCGAACTTTGCCGCGCCCGCGAAGGGAAAGACCGGGAAAATCCGTCTGAGAAATTGCCACATTCATTTTGGGAGATGCCACTGGGCGCGTTTCCTCGATTGATGGAGGGGCTTATTCTATCGCGTGGAAGGCGGAAGTCAATCGAGAAGAAGGCGAAGCGAAAATGCTTGAGATAGAATGCGCATCAGGTACGACAGCGGAGGAGACATGCCAAGTGGGGAATTCTGGAAGTATTTGATGAGCTTGGCGATAATTTTTGCGACGAGCGCTCTCGCGGCGGCTTCCTGCGCCGCGCAGACAAACAGGACGCCGGCCGCGCCTGTGCCGGCGGCAATCGCCTCATCGCGGAGGATTTTCATTTCCAACGCCGGCGACAGTTGCGTCGTCGCGAGGAAGCTGGGGCAAGGACCAGATGTCGCATACAACGAGTTTTATGCGGACATGAAGGCCTGGGGGCATTACGATCTCGCCGCGAGCCCGGAGGCATCGGACTTAGTGTTTGAAATACGTTTCGAGTGCCCGCTCTTTGCGACGCAAACAAGTCTGGATACATATGATCCACGTTTTCAGTTGAGGATAATCGATCCCAAAGTGAACATTGTGCTTTGGACGATTACGGAACACATCGAAGGTGCCTTTCGGATATCGACTGCAGAAAAGAATTTCGCGGCGGGAGAGGCTGCAATCGTCACAGACTTGAAGACGATTGCCGGATCGAACTCAGATAGCTCGGTGCCAAGTTCGCAATGATACTTCAGGCGGCGTTGCTTGTCGCGGCGCCGCGAGGTTCGGCAGCTGCGTCCGAGTCTTCCCACTTCACCGAGACGAGCTTTGAGACGCCCGGCTCCTGCATCGTGACGCCGTAGAGAACGGAACCCATTTCCATCGTGCGGCGGTTGTGCGTGACGACAATGAATTGCGTCTGGCCGCACATATCGGCCAGCATTTTGTTGAAGCGTCCGACGTTGGCTTCGTCGAGCGGGGCGTCGACTTCGTCAAGGATGCAAAAGGGGCTCGGCGAATAACGGAAGACCGCTATCAAGAGGGCGAGAGCCGTGAGCGCCTTTTCGCCGCCGGAAAGAAGCATGATGCTTTGCAGGCGCTTGCCGGGAGGCTGGGCAACGATGTCAATGCCAGCCTCGCCGGAGCTATCGGGTTCCGCGAGACGCATCTCGCCGTGACCGCCGCCAAAGAGAGATTGGAAGGCGATGGCGAAATGCGCGTTGATGAAATTGAACGCCTCTTCGAACTTTTGCCGTGAGACCTGATCGAGTTCGTTGATTGTGAGCTGCGTATTCTGGATTGACTGAACGAGGTCGTCGCGCTCGCGGCGAAGGAATTCGTCGCGCTGCTCGCATTCCTGAAATTCTTCGAGCGCCATCATGTTCACCGGGCCTATCGCTTCGACGCGAGCCTTCATCTCGTTGTAATTGGTTTCGGCAGCGATGAGCGCCTCGCCGATAAGGAGCTGCGCTTCCTGAGCCATCAACTCTTCGGGCTGTGCGTTCAATTCGGCGACGCAGGTCTGCCGGAGATAATCGCGATCGGCGCCGTTGCGCGCTTTCTCGATCTGACGATCGTTGCGCTGGGCGCGCAGATCTTCGAGAGCCTGGCGCCTGGAGCGGACGGATTCCTCGAGTTCGGCGGTGCGAGCGCGCGACTGTTGCCATTCGGACTCGAGCGCGGCTTTGCTTTCTTCGAAGCGTAGCTTGTCCTGGCGGAGAGCAGCGACCTGCGAAATCAGTAGCTCGCAGGCGGATTCGAGCGAGGCCTTTTCGGCCGCGAGCGATTCATGCTGTCGGCGGACACCTGCGACTCGCTGCTCCGCTTGAGCGTGCTCTTCGGCAAGGCGCCTGGCGGAGGATTCGGCGCTGGCCAACCGTTCGGACATGGCTGCGAGCTCTTCGCGACGAGCGACCACGCCCTCCTGCAAGGATTGGAATGCGGAGCGAAGCGCTGCCAGCTTGCGCGTGGATTCGACCGCTTCAGCTTCGGCGGCGGCACGGAAGCGTGCTGCTTCGGCGTGTTGATTGCGAGCTTCTTCAGCGCGAACGCGAGCTACGCCAGCTTCGGCACGGAGACGCGCAATTTCGGAGCGCTCGGAGTCGAGTTGCTGTTCCACGCGAGCCAGGTCGTTGTACGCCTGATCGCGCTGGTGGGCGGCAGCGACAAGGGCTTTTTCGGCCTCCATCTGCTGGCTTGTGGCAGAAGCGATCTGGGTCTCACTGTCAGCCACCTGCTGCGCGATTCGGGCGAGATCGGATTGGCGCTCTTCGGCCAGGTGATTCAGGCGCGCGACTTCGCTCTCGTGGAGACGAAGCTCACGCTTGAGGGCCAGTGGGCCCGCGTCGCCGGCGCGGCCTCCGGTGACCATGCGGCCGTGATAGCAGGTTCCATCCAGAGTGAGGTAATAACTGTGCGGATTTTCGCGCGCGATCTGTTCAGCGACGAAGCCGCTTTCGACGAGATAGGCCGTGCGGAGCTTGGTGAGAAAATGCTTGGTCGCCGGACCGAGAGGATCGCGGAATTCAACAAGGCGATCGAGGCGGGCGATTACGCCTTCGGGAAGCGGGAGATTTGCATCGGCTTCCTTCGTATCGATGTTCAGATTGCGCAGGGAATCGACGAAGAAGGTGGCGCGGCCGCCCATTTCGTCGCGAAGCAGCGCCACCCCGGCGCGGGCGTGATCGAACGATTCGACGACGATGTATTCGAGTTCGTCGCGAAGGAACTGTTCGATCGCGGACTCGTATCGCTCGGGAACTTCGGCGTAATCCGCCAGAAGTCCGACGGCGTAGAAATTGCTCGAGCCGGAAGAGCCGCCGACATTGAAGAGCTTCTGGACAGCATCGGCCGTGTAGGCACGTTCACGAAGAATCTGTTCGATCGAAGACTGGCGGGCGCGCGCAGCGGAAAGTTCCTGGCGGGTGCTTTCGAGCTGCTGCGAGGTTTCCTGTTGTGAATGGCGCGACGTGGCAAGCGCAGCCTGGGCTTCGCGGACGGCTGCGGCGAGCTCGCGCGTTTTGCGATCAGCGGCGTCATAGGCCGCGCTCGCGAGCTGAACTTGCGATTCGAGAGTGGCGAATTGTTGTTCGAGTCCGGCGAGAGAGGCGGAACGCTGCTGGTCGGCCTCGCTGAGACGTGTGGCCGCCTCTTCCGCTCGTTGCGATTCGGCTTGCTGGCGAGACGATTCTTCCACGTAGCGCGCGGCCAGGAGTCGGAGTTCTTCGGTGCGGCGTTCGAGTTGTTCCTGTTCCGAGGTGCTGCCGGAAACTTGCTCCATCGAGGAGCGAAGCGCCGTTTCGAGCGCGGCGGTTTGGGAGCGAAGCGAATCGATGGATTCGTTCTGGGCAAGGACGCGAGAAGACAGCGTCTCGACCTGACGCGATGCGTCCTCGATCTCGAACGTCAGGCGAGTTGCACGCGATTCGATTTGGGCGGCTTGTTCGCGATTGAATGTGATGCGATTCTCAGCGCGGTCGAGTTCGATGGCGGCCTGATTGAGAAGGTTGTGGACCTGGCGCAGCTCTGCATCGAGTTCGTAAGTGCGATTGCTCAGGCGCTCCTGTTCAGATTCGAGAGAATGAAGAGTCACAGCATCGCGTTCCTCGGCAGCGCGCATTTCACGCAGCAGATTCTCGAGGCGCGCGGCTTCGATATCGAGATGCTCGGCCTTGCTGGCGAGAACGCTGCGGAGCAGGCCGCGCATTTGTTCGCGCAATTCAGCGTAACGGCGAGCCTTGGATGCCTGGCGCTTAAGGGATGCGAGTTGCTTTTCGACCTCAACAAGAATGTCGTTAACCCGGGAGAGGTTGATCTTTGAGGCTTCGAGCTTCGCCTCGGAGAGACGGCGCTTGGTTTTATACATGGTGATTCCCGCGGCCTCTTCGATGATGGCGCGGCGGTCCATGGGTTTTGAATTGAGGATCTGGCCGATGCGGCCCTGTTCGATGATGGCGTAGCTGTCGGGGCCGAGACCGATGCCCATGAAGACTTCCTGCACGTCGCGGAGACGAGCGACGCGGCCGTTGAGCAAATATTCGCTTTGCCCGGAGCGGTAGAGGCGGCGGCCAACAACGACCTCGCCCGGGCGCGTCACGGCAGCCTTGTGGCCTCGGCGCTTGCCGGGCCTGCGATCCTCCGTTACGGGTGTTACGGGCGCTTCTTTGATCGATCCCTCCGCGTCCGAAACTGCCGCAACCTCTGGAAGTTCAGCAGGCAAGTGGTCTTGCGGTGTGTCCTGAGCATCGATGACTTTGGCGACTGCCTCGGAAAGCTCTGGATCGACGAGGGTTAGGGTGACTTCGGCGATGCCGAGGGCCGGGCGCTTTGCCGTGCCGTTGAAGATGCAGTCAGACATGCGCTCGGCGCGGAGCATCTTGTGGCTTTGTTCGCCAAGTACCCACGAAATAGCATCGACCACATTGGACTTGCCGCAGCCATTGGGTCCGACGATGCACGTGATCCCGCTGCCACTGAAGGTGATCGGCGTCTTCTCGCAGAAGGACTTAAAACCTACCAATTCGACTTTGCGCAGTTTTAGCACGCAACTCCTCGCACTCTTGGCAGAAAAGGATGCCTATTCAATTTCTTACAGAGGACGTTCGAGACAGAAACGTTCGGAGGGTTCCTAATCGGGTAGCCCTTCCGCCTGGCGCTACGATCCGGCGGTTACGGGAGACCAAACTAACATGGCGGCTTAGGCTTGTAAAGCGCGGTTTTGCAATGGGGACACCAAATATTGCGGCATCTAGGCATCGATATACCACGGGACGTTGATCAAGACGATCTGCTGGCAGCCATAATACAGGAGGAAGGCTTTTAGCAACTCGGCGCGCTGGTTGTGAAGGGGGTAGTGGTACCAGTGTTTCTCGACAAGCTCGGGGACAATAATGGCGATCTGGCGATGGGGATGAGCCGTTTTGATCTCGTTGACGTAATCGAGAATCGGCTTCAAAACCAGGCGGTAAGGCGAGGGAAGAGTGATGAGCTTCGGAGGAGTCCCACCGGCGCGCCTTACGGGAGTTTCGACGAGAGGACCCCATTGTTTGCGGAGCGCGTCGGTTTCGTCCTCGGTGGCAACGTGAACCGCACGAATATCGGGAGAAAGAGTAAGGGCGAACTGCAGGGCGCGTTGCGCGACTTTTCCCCAATCGTGAATAGGAACGACGACGATCGGCGGAGAGATTGGATCGAGCTCAAGAGGAGAATTGCTGCGGATTTCCCGGGCCACAGCCCGATAATGCCGGCGAACCCACAGCATTGTGGAGACGAGGCCGACGACGAGCAGGGCGCTTACCCACGCGCCTGACTTGAATTTGGCAACGAGGACGACGAGCAGAGTAGCGCCTGTGGCGAGAGCGCCGAGGCCGTTGATGAGCATGCTGCGGATCGACCCAGGACCGCCGACTCTTCGCCAGTGTGCAACCATGCCGGCTTGGGAAAATGTAAACGCTAGAAACGCGCCGATTGCGAACAGCGGGATCAGACGGTCGGTGACTCCGCCGAATAGCGTGAGGAGGATCGCAGCGAGGATCGCAAGGACGACGATTCCTTGCGTATAGACCAGGCGTCGGCCGCGAAGAGCAAATACATGCGGCAAAAAGCTGTCATGCGCCACTGCTTTGCACAGACGAGGAAAGTCGGCGAACGCTGTGTTCGCGGAGAGCGATAGGATCACAAGGACCGAGCCGATCGTGAGGTAATAGAACCAGCCGCGGCCAAGCACGGCCGCCACAAGCATCGATATCACGCTTTGATAGCCCGGTCGGCCGGGATCGGTTGCGACGATGGCGTAGGCACGGACGAGCCAAGCTATGCCTGCCAGCAGTACAATCAGCAGACCGATGATTACGGTCAGAGTGCGCTGCGCGTTGCGCACGGTCGGTTCGCGGAAAGCACGGACGCCGTTGCTGACGGCTTCGACTCCGGTCATAGCTGTGCAACCATTCGAAAAAACTTGAAGCAGTAGCCATGTGCTGGCTACCGTGAGGAGCGCAGGCGGGGCCTGAGGCGGTGCGATGACGGCGATCGGGTGCCCGTGTGCAAGGACGGTCTTGACGGCGCCGATTACGATGGTTATCAGTAGAGTGCCAACGAAAAGGTATGTGGGCAGCATGAAAACAACGCCCGCTTCGCGGACGCCGCGCAGATTCACGATGGTAATGACAACCAGAATCCCGAGGCAGATGCCGAGGGTATGAGTCTGGAGCCGCGGCAGTGCTGACACTAGGGCTCCCACTCCAGCGGAAATTCCGACTGCGACGACCAGAACGTAGTCAATCATGAGCGCCGCGCCCGCCAGAAGTCCGGGAAACGCTCCAAGGTTTTCCGACGCGACGGTGTATGAACCACCACCGCCGGGGTAGGCGGCAATCGTTTGCCGGTACGAGAAAAAGACAATGGTAAGGAGGGCGATAATGCAGAGGCTTACGGGAACGATGTAGTGGACGCCCGCGGCACCCAGGCCGATCAAGAGAGTGAGCGCGGCTTCGGGTCCATACGCGGCCGAACTGAGCGCATCGAGGCCAAAAATCGGGATTCCGGCGGAGGGTCCGATTTGCTCGGCCCGTTCATCGGATGTGGCCACGGGCTTGCCGAGCAAGATATCCAGAAAGGACATGTAACCTCACAGGATAGGCTGGAAAGAACAGGTTGCTAGGGTAATGGGAACTTCGCGGGATTGGAAATGAATATTAGGCGACTTCGTGCGTCATGTTGGGTGGAATAAGCGAGCGCACTGGTAGGATGGAGCACCGAGGAATGGAATTGGACGACGCGGCACTGATCGAATTAAGGAACGTCCGAGTCATGCGGGGCGAGAAGGCCGCACTAGATGACTTTTCGCTGAGGATCGCGCTGGCCGAGCACGTGGCGATTCTGGGGCCGAATGGATGCGGAAAGTCGACGCTGATCAAAACGATTACGCGCGAGTGTTATCCGGTTGCGCGGGAGAATTCGTGGATGACCATTCTGGGACGCGAGCGATGGAACGTTTTCGAGCTGCGGTCGCTGCTGGGAATTGTTTCGAACGATCTGCTTGCCTGGTGCAAGTCCGATACGCCGGGATTGGAAGTAGTGCTTTCCGGGTTTTTCAGCAGCCAGCGCGTGTTTCGGAATCATCGCGTTTCGACGGAACAGGAGCGCCGAGCATCTGGCACGCTAGAGCGGCTGGGAGTGTTGCATTTAGCGGAACGCCCGATGGAAGAAATGTCGTCGGGCGAGGCACAGAGAGTTTTGATTGCGCGGGCGCTGGTGCACGAGCCGAAGGCGCTGGTGTTTGATGAACCGACAAACAGCCTTGATGTGCTGGCGCAGCGCGAACTGCGCGAAACGATGCGGGAGCTGGCACGGTCCGGTGTTGGAATCGTGCTGGTGACGCATCACGTGACGGACATCATTCCGGAAATCGAACGCGTGGTGCTGATGCGCGAGGGCCGGATCATGGCGGACGGACCAAAGCGGGAGGTGCTCTGCGCCGATAGACTCTCCGAGCTGTTTGGCATGGACGTTGAAATCAGCCGTCATAATGGGCACTACCATTTGTGGTGAGGCTCTGCTTGGTCTGGGCCGCGGCCTTTGTGATGAGGAATCGGGAACTGCTCGACCGGCTCGCCGCGCTCCCGCTCTTCACGCTGCCTCTTAGGCCTATACCACTTGAAATAGAGAAGAGCGGCGATTCCGCCGAGCGCTGCGAGCCCGAGCAGCGCGTAAAGAAGAGGCTTATAGTATTGAGAAAGCGCGGAAATGATCGCCGGGCCGTAGACGTGGCCCAAATACGCGACGGCCAAGAAACGAACTCCTCGTCCAAGAGAGAGGGACGCAAAGAATTTCTTGAGAGGGTAATGCATCACGCCCGCCGCGATCAGCATGGGCGCCATTGGGAAAGGTGGAGGTAGTATCGCGCTGATTGCGATGGTGCTCGCGAAAGCGAGCATACACTTTTTCAGCGCGCTTCTTGCCAATTTTTCTTTCGAGTGTTTCTTCTCCGCCTTTTTCTCCCAGGCGGAAAGTCAGAAAGCCGCCGCCGACGGCTCCGACCGTCGCCATGAAGGAGTAATAAGGCCACAGGGTGCGATGATAGGCCGTGAGCAGAATCACGGCGGCATCCATGCTTCCCGGCACCGGGATGAGGGAATTATCGACGATCCCGAGCAGAATAGGGCCGGGACCTCCGAGGCGATGGAACCAATTCAGAAACTCACTTGAGAACAGCAGCGAAATCGAATTTAGCGTCCGCAAGCTAGCGACTCTGTCTTTTAGGCGAGCTGCCACCCACGATCATTCTATGCTTTGCGATTCGTAGAGGAGCTACAGCATGGCCTTGATTGGGCGGGCGAAATCTCCTTAGCAGCTCGAAAGAAATGGCGACGGCCGCGAGTGTGTTAGCGCACATAAGTATGCGGGTAGCATTGACTTAGGCCTGTTCTACGCCTAGCATGACGCGACGGAGGACGACCCCGTTTTGACACCCGAGCGTTCACCGGGCATCCGAAGAGCGGCCTCCAGCGTGCTGATTCTCGGCGCGATTTTCCTCCTTTGTTATCTTGGAGTACGGCCGCCGGCAGCGAAACCTGCGAATGCTCCCGCCAATCAGTTTTCCGCGGAACGCGCAATCAATGTGCTGGGAAGGTTGCTCGACGGTGACACGCCGCACCCGGTGGGCAGCGTGGCAGACGACGCAGTGCGGAGCCGGATTCTCGTCGAACTGGTCCGGCTCGGTTACGATCCCCAGGTGCAGAGCGCGTTTGACTGCAACGATTACGGCAACTGTGCCGTGGTGAACAATGTGCTGGCGCGGCTCGACGGGACCGAGACTTCCCCGGGCAGCGGCGCGGTGTTGCTTGCGGCCCACTACGATTCGGTGCCGGCGGGGCCAGGCGCCTCCGACGATGGAGCCAGCGTCGCCGCGATCCTCGAGGTTGCGAATGACTTGAGGTCGCTCCCGCGGCCGCGGCATTCCATCATTTTTCTGATTGACGAAGGCGAGGAAGCGGGACTGCTCGGCGCGCGAGCCTTCGTCGACTGGCATCCCTGGGCGAAGGAAGTGCGCGCAGTGGTGAATTTGGACGCGCGGGGAACTTCCGGCGCGAGTTTACTGTTTGAAACCGGCACCGCCAATCAGTGGGTGATTCGGCTTTTCAAGGAGTCGGCGCCGCGGCCGGTGACCAGTTCGATCTTTTACAACGTGTATCGAAGATTGCCTAACGACACGGACATGACGGTGTTCAAGTCCGTGGAGATGCAAGGCGCGAACTTCGCGTACATCGGAAATGAACCGCAATACCATACGCCCCTCGACAATTTTGCGAACGTGAATGGGGCAAGCGTTCAACACCAAGGCGAAAATGCCCTGGCGATGACGCTTGCTCTGGCAAACAGTGCAGAGCTCACGAAGCCTCCGGAGAAGGATGCGGTTTATTTCGACGTATTCGGCAGGCACCTATTCGAGTGGCCGGAAACTCGATCGCTGAAGATCGGAATCGCGGCCTCACTCTTGCTGGCTGTTCAGATCGCGGTGCTTTTCTGGATGAAGCGCATGGCTTGGCGTGAGTTTCTCTCGGGCCTCGCCGCATTGATTATGGCCTTGATATCGACGGGCGCGCTCGCGCTGATCCTATACCGTGTGCTGAGACTGACGGGCGCGATTCCCGTGAATTGGGTGGCGCATCCAGCCCCTTCGCGAATTGCATTCTGGGTTTTCGCGCTCGCCGTAGTGGTGATTCACGGAATAGCGTTCGCGAAGCGAGCGAGATTCTGGGGCCTCTGGGCCGGCGTTTGGACATGGTGGGCGCTGGGAGGCGTGGTGCTGGCGCTGTTCGAGCCGGGAATGAGCTACATATTGCAAGTGCCGGTTTGCGTGGCGATGATTGTGGGACTACCAATTGTGGCTTTTCGAAAGGACTCGGCGTTTGGGCAGTGGCTGGCGGGAATCATTCCCATGGCGGCGGCTGCGATTGTGGGGTTCACGCCTCTGATTTTGCTGTACTCCGCGCTGGGAGTGCCGGCGCTCGCATTGATCGCGATTTTTGTCGCGCTCGTGCTTACTCCACTGGTTCCGCTCTGCGTGGACTTGGGTGACGCGGATGGATTGCTGGCTGTGTCGATTCCAGGAGTGCCAATTATTGTAACGGGGCTGGCGATGTTTGCAGCTGTAGTGGTGCCCGCCTATTCCGCGCAGGCGCCTGAACGAGTGAATCTGCAATTTTGGCAAGATGCGGATTCCGGGAAGGCGCAGTGGGTGGTTGAGCCGGAGTCCGGAAAGTTGCCGGTGCCAATCAGCCTGGCAGCTTCTTTCCGGATGGGACGAGGCGATGAAATACCCTGGGACAAAAGCCCTGCATATCTTTCGAACGCGCCTGCGCAGGATCTTAGCGCGCCTTCGTTTACCGTGCTCGATTCAGCTGTGATCGGAAACAAACGACAGTTCGACGCGCTGTTACGTTCTGAGCGTGGGGCGCCTGCGGCGGCGGTGATGTTTCCGCCTGACTCGGGAGTCGAAGCTGTCCATATGGAGGACGTGGCGGTGCCGCCGGAGACGGCGCGGGTGAGGAATTATTTTAACGGGTGGTATGTGTACGCCTCGCCTTCGATGCCGGCGCGCGGAGTGGAATTAAGCTTTCTACTGCCGATGGGCAAACCGGTCACGGTTGTGGTAATCGACCACTCCTACGGACTGCCGGATGCGGGGCAGTTCCTGACCAACGCGCGACCACTGACCGCGGTGCCTTCGGGCGAGGGAGACTTGACGATCGTCAGCCGACGCGTCCAACTGAATCCGTAGCGCGCACCCGGACTGATCAAATTCCCTTTTCGAGCTGGTTCGGACTGCGTTATTCTCGCCTGGGCCTGTACAATATTTTTCTTGGGGGCGAATTGCTCTGGGTTAGAGTGACTTTCTGGACGCTGTTTCTGGCGGCAGCGGGAACGTGCGTGGGAATTTCCTACCACAAGCGATTCCAAGCGGAGAACCGGCTGAAAACCGAAGCGACGCAGGCGCAGGCTGAGGCCGAGGACATCCAGCGGACCGTGATTCTCTTCAAATCGCATCCCGTCCCTGCAGGGCTTCCTTTCGCGACGATATTGGAAAACTTCGGGATCGAAGGCGATAGGGCCGCAAGGCTGATCGCTTCGGTGCAACCTGTATTTGACTTGCGGCACCTTCGTGCGGGCAATGAGCTCGCAATCGGAAGATCGGTACTCGGCGAATTGCGCGAAGTGCGTTATCGAATCGACGGAGATCATTTGCTTTCTATCGCGCCTAGCGGAGACGCTTTCCAATCGAAAATCGAAACGATTTCGTCGCAGACTGAGACGGTTGCAGTGGCCTGCGAGATCCACGATTCGCTATTTCAATCCGTGATCGACGCGGGCGAAAAACCTGAACTGGCGATGCGAATAGCTGACATTTTCGCGTTCGATCTCGATTTCTACACCGATCCCCGGCAGGGGGATACACTTCGCGTCGTAGTGGAGAAGAAGGTGCTGTCGGATGGAGAAGCGGTCTCTTATGGACGCGTACTTGCAGCGCAATACGTGAACGCGGGACATTCCTACGAAGCGATCCTGTTTCACGACGACGCCGGAGATCCGGCTTATTTTCAGCCCAACGGGCAGGCGATGAAGCGCGCGTTTCTTCATTCCCCGCTGAAATTCGCCGCGCCGATCACTTCGCATTTTAGCCTGAGCCGGTATCATCCGATTCTGAAAGTCTACAGGCCGCACTTGGGCACCGACTATGGAGCGCCGGAGGGAACACCGGTGCAAACGATCGGCGACGGGCGCGTAGTTTTCGCGGGACGCAAAGGCGAGGATGGGAATCTGGTGAAGATCCAGCACACGAATGGATATTTCACGTACTATATGCACCTTTCTCGGATTCTTGTGCACGTCGGGCAGCACGTGGCGCAAGGCGACCGCATCGGGCTCGTTGGGATGACAGGGCTGGCGACGGGGCCGCATCTTGATTTCCGGATCGAACTCCACGGTCAATTCCTCAATTTCGAGCGCTTGAGGTTGCCGACAGCGAATCCCATTTCGAAAAAGGATTGGGCGGCGTTTGCAGCCGCTCGGGATAGCGCGTTGGAGCAGATGCCTTCGACTCCTGCAGGCGGGAGCGCCGTCGCAATGAACGCATCGCACTGACTTCTCTGAAGGCAAATTCTTACAGCGCCCGCTAGTGTTATGTAACTGAAATAAGTGAAAGAAATAGCGCGGGCTGTGCGTATTGCTCTATAAGGAGGGAGCATGCGCACGGGACGACCGAAGGCGACGCTGAAATTGACTGCAGATGAGGAACGCGAATTGAAATCACTC
>DATJOL010000130.1:0-3485 GCA_035507075.1 Candidatus Aquilonibacter sp.
TAGAAATACGAGGGCGTAACTAACGTAAGCGCTCAAGACCCCGTGGTGCATCCCCGCAAGGAGTTTCGCTATGCGGCCGAAGGCATCTCCAATCGGGTGGAAGACGACACGATCCACCAGATGGGTCTCGTCGCGTCTGCGACGGATCGCGGCTCGGAAGTGCACGGCCACGGTTTCCGGAGCGTCCTCCACGATGTTCGGCCGAAAGATGGCCTGAAATACGACGCGTACAGGATTGGAAAAGCCCGTGGCTGTGTAGGTCATCTCGGGTAACAGCTTTGGTATGCCTCCAGCCCAGACCTCATGTTTCGCTGCCGCGCGCTGGCGCGTCGACCAGCCCACAATCAAGTACGCAACGAGCACGAAAAGAGCCACCGCCGCGACCCCATAGGAGGGCGACATCGCGAACACCACTGGGTTCTGCTCCGAGCCGCGGAGCAAGAGCACGAGTCCGCGTCCGGGGAGAACGTGCGCACCGGTCTGCGCCCCCAAATTATGAAAATCGTTGAAAAATGCAGAAGGGAGTTGCCCGTTCGATTCCGTAGCAGTGAAAAATGGCGGCACAATAGCGGCCGTTGCGCTGGCGCCGGCGAGCGGTTCTACTGCGCGGTCGAGTACGCCAATCACGTAAGTCGGAAGGATTCCTAACAGCAGGCAAGCGACGGCAAGCAAAATCATCGAAGCACGCGCGCGACGCGAAAGACCGACGACGCTGAAGCGTCCCTCGCCGCGCTGAATTCCAAGGAAGCTCATGGCGTACGTTCGAACGAAACAGGTGACGGCAAGTGCCGCCGTCAGCGCCAGGATCGCTCCGCACAATGCGAACACCACTTTCACCAGCGCCGAGGACAGTAGCGCGCTCCGCAGAAATGTTTGCAGCGTCAGCCACTCGCTCACGAACCCGTTAAACGGCGGAGAAGCGGAAATCGCCAGGCAGCCTGCCAGAAAAACGACGGAGAGCCCCGGCAGAGTGCGAATCAAACCGCCCATCCGGTCCATATCGCGAGTGCCTAGGGCGGACTCGATCTCCCCTGCGCCCTCAAACAAAAGCGTCTTATAAAGCGAGTGATTCACGGTGTGGTAAAGAGCCGCCGCGAGCGCAATCGCCGCGGGAACCGCAATCGCTGAGCTCCGGAACGCGAAGAAAGCGCCAATCCCGGCGACAATGATTCCCGCGTTTTCAATCGAGCTGTGCGCCAGCATCGTCTTCAAATCGTTTTCGGTGGTTGCGTAAAGGATGCCGACGAGAGCGGTAATGCTGCCCGTGATCAGGGCGAAGAGTCCAGGGCCGATCCCGTGTAATGGAACCAGATCACCATTCATACGCAAAATTCCGTAAAATCCAAGGTTGAGTGTCACCCCTGCCAATACTGGCACGAAAACAGCGGGCGAAGCACTGTAACATCGCGGCAACCAGAAATTGACGGGGACCAGTCCGCATTTGACTCCAAATCCAAACAGCGCGAGGACAAACACGCCCCACTCGGCTCCGGCAGAAAGATGCGTCGCGGATTGCCGCAGAGCGGAGAAGGAAAGCTCCGACGCGCCGCTGGCGACCATGAGGAAGGCGATCACAACGGCTAAGAATCCAGCCTCACTCATCGCCAGCATGATATAGCCAGCGTGTGGATCGTTTTGGCGCTCTTGCCCATGGTTGACCAGCAGGTACGTCAAAATCGACATGCATTCCCAACTGATGAGAAATGTAAGCGCATCGCCGGCCGTGAAGATGAGGGCTACGAAAATCATAAGCGCGAAATGCAGTGCCGAGTAGCGCTTCGTCGGGTATCGGTTTCGGCTGTGCATGATGTGACCGACAGCGAACAAACAGCACGAGACGTACACCAATCCGGCCGCAAACAAAAAGACAGCGGACAAAGCGTCAATGTGTAGCGATAGCTGGCCGACGCCATGAATGCTCCACAGAGGCTGATAGAAGTCCTGACCGGTCGCGAGCCGTGCCGCACCCGCCAGCATCAGAAGAATCGAACAGAGCACTCCTAGCCATCCGATGAGAATGGCCGCCGCGCGATCGCTGACAAACGGTGACAGAACCAGCGCAATTACACATAAAAGGAAGAACAACAGAAGCGCCCCGCCCGCCAGAATCGTCATATCAATAAAGATCCTCCAGTCTTCATTGCACCCTCAAGACACTCGGGACAATATGAGAACGATCAGCAAAAATCCTAACGAATACGCTACATAAGCATTCAGCCGACCGTGGTGCATGCCGGCGAATCTTTTTGCGACCCAAATGACGGCATCACCCAAGGGATAGAAAACCAGGCTGTCGGCCGGATATGTATTCCGGCGCTGGCGGTGAATCGCTGTACGGAAGTGAACTCCCACGGTCTGTCGTGTATCCTCGATAATCCCGGGACGGAAGATCGCCTGAAAAACGACTCGCACTGGATTCGAAAATCCCGTCGCCGTGTAAGTCATTTCCGGCAGGAGCCGCGGAATCCCCCCGGCCCACAACTCCTTTCGGATCGCGCTCCGCGTCGCGGTGCTTCGGCCGAACACAATCCACGCCAATACAAGAAACCCCGCGACTGCGATACATGCGTAGCTCGGTGACATCGCAAAGACGACCGGGTTTTCCGTTTTTCCCCGATGCAGGAGCACCAACCCCCGTCCCGGCAAGACGGTTTGCCCGACTTGCGCGCCCAGATTGTGAAAATCCGCGACGAACGCGGCCGGCAACTCGTCGTGCGCCAAGTTCGACGAAAAGAATGGAGGAACAAGCGCCGCCGTCGTCGCTGGGTCGATAACCGATGCCAGTGTCTGGTTCAACATCGGAATCACGTAGGTCGGCAGGACACCGAGCAAGAGGCACAGCATGGCGAGCAACGCCATCGGAACAATCTCGGAACCGCTCGCCTCTTTGGCGGGCCGCACCTTCGAACGTGACGTTCCGAGAAATCCCATCGCAAACGCCTTCACGAAACAGGTCACGGCAAGCGCGCCGGTCAATGCCAATCCAGCGCCGCACAGTGCGAACACCACGCGCATCACTGTCGAGGGAAGCTCGGCGCTGCGAAGAAGCGTTTGCAGAGTGAGCCATTCGCTGACAAAACCATTGAATGGCGGCAGCCCCGAAATTGCCAGTGAGCCGATCAGGAATGCGCTCGCGGTGTATGGCATTACCCGAAGCAGACCACCCAGTCGATCCAAGTCGCGTGTCCCGGCGCGTTCGTCAACCGCTCCTGCCCCCAGGAACAGCAGCGATTTATAAAGCGAATGATTCATCATGTGGTAAAAGCCGGCGATCAACGCCATGCCCGCCAGCACCGGACGTCCATATGCCGTGAAAATGATTCCCGCGCCCAAGCCGAGCGTGACGATTCCGATATTTTCAATGGAACTGTGCGCAAGAAGCGCCTTCAGATCGCTTTCCGTAGTCGCATAAAGGATTCCCAGCAGCGCGGAAATTGCGCCAATAACCAGCAAGATCACCCCTTCAGCCGCCGTGCGAGCCGGTA
>DATJOL010000131.1:0-157686 GCA_035507075.1 Candidatus Aquilonibacter sp.
TCGCACTGACGATCTGCTCGACGTGTTTCCGCAAGCTTGAGGGCAAGATCGTATTTGAGGAGGGCAAGGTGCTCTTGCTCAAGCGATGCCCGGAGCACGGGGCGGAACGGGTGTTGATCGCAGATGATGTGGACTATTACCGCCGCTGCCGCGAAGTGTTTATCAAACCCCCGGAGATGCCAGTGGTTTACAACACGCCGGTCAAATGGGGATGTCCTTACGATTGCGGCTTGTGCACGGACCACGAGCAGCATTCCTGCCTGTCGCTGGTGGAAGTGACGGATTCTTGCAATTTGCGATGTCCCGTGTGCTATGCGGGAAGCGGACCGGAACGAACCGAACATCGGCCGCTGGCCCTGATTGAAAAGATGATGGATGCAGTGGTGCGAAACGAAGGCCACCCGGATGTGGTGCAGATTTCCGGAGGCGAGCCGACGCTACATCCGGACTTTTTCAGAATTCTGAAAATGGCGAGAGCACGCCCCATCCGGCACGTGATGGTGAACACGAACGGACTCCGCATTGCGAAAGACGAAGACTTCGTGACGCGCATCGCGGACGAAATGCCGGACCTGGAGATATATCTGCAGTTCGATTCGTTTGAACGAGAGGCGCTGTTGGATTTGCGCGGGGGCGATTTGCGGGGTGTGCGTGAGGCGGCGCTCGAACGGCTGAACAAACACGACATTTCGACGACGCTCGTGATGACGTTGCGAAAAGGGCTGAACGACGGAGAGATTGGAAAGACGATCGATTTCGCGCTGACGCAGCCATGCGTTCGTGGCGTGACCCTGCAACCGATTCAAGACGCAGGGCGGCTGGAGCGATTCGACCCAGTCAGGGACCGGCTAACATTGACGGAGGTTCGGCGACGAGTTCTGGAGCAGACGAGCGCGTTTCGCGCGGAGGATGTGATTCCAGTACCGTGCCACCCGGATGCCCTGGCGATGGCTTACGCGCTGAAGGTTGATGGCAAGGTGGTACCGCTCACTGGGATGATCGATCCGCAGGTGCTGATCGAGGGAGCGCGCAATACGATTGTTTACGAGGCGGAAGCGAGCGTGCGCGACTGCCTCTTCAAGTTATTTTCGACGAACCACTCTCCCGAGTCGGGAGCGGCTTCGCTCCGCGACTTGCTTTGCTGCCTGCCTCGGATCGACGCGCCCTTGAGTCTCAGTTATCGAAATATCTTTCGAGTGCTGATTGTGCAGTTTCTGGATGCGCATGCGTTTGACGTGCGGTCGGTGAAGAAGACCTGCATTCATATCGTGCATCCGGATGGGCGGCTGATTCCGTTTGATACTTACAATCTGTTTTATCGGGACGATCTCGAACGGACACGATTGATGCCGCTGCGAGCTGCGGCGCAAGCTGTCCGCGCCTAGCGGATTTCAAGAGACAAATGGCAGAAGAGGCGGGGCGGCCGCGAGTTCCTGTACTTTGGGGCAGGTTTCGGGGACTGGACGAATTTGCACGGATGGGTGATTGCGGCGGCTTCGCGGCGAAGCCTAGAGTGGCTTGAATTTGCACGGCTTGCGGTTGCGGCCGAGTTTTTACCTACCGGGCAAATCAAACCTCTCAAACGAAGGAGACGCCATGTGGAACAAGCAGCCAGAAGTTGAAACGCCTAGTCTGCGGCCTGCGCCGGTGCAGCCGAGCGGTCTGGGGTCGAATCCGTCGATGACGCCAGCGGCAGCGCGGCCGATTATGATGCCGACGGCGCGCAATTTGTCGTGCCTGGGAGCGGGGATCGTGATCAAGGGGACGGTAAGCGGGACAGAAGATTTGCAGATCGATGGGAAAGTGGACGGGCCGATCTCGTTACAGGGCCAGAAGCTGACGATCGGGCAGACGGGGAAGGTGAGTTCGGAGATTTCGGCGCGCGACGTGATCGTGCATGGGGACGTGACGGGGAATCTGAACGCGCAGGACCGAGTGGAGATCAGGAAGGATGCTTCGGTGATCGGCGACATCAAGGCGACGCGGATCAGCATCGAGGATGGCGCGTTTTGCAAGGGGCGGATTGAGATCGATCGCGGGCGGACGAGTGCGATGGCGGTGAGCGAGCCGGAGCACGTGGATGTGACGGCGCTGGCGGGCGTCAGCGCGAATTAAGAGTTCGCGGACGGTTGCAAGTTGAAACGTGAGTGACGACGGTTTTCGCGCGAGCTGACGTGTGCGTGGAACCCGCGGGAAAAACCGTCGGGGAGAATGGCGCTCCCGGGAAAAACGGAAGGGCGCAGCTATGTGCGGGCGATTTTGGATTTCAGGATGTCTCGGAGGCTGTCGACGTCCGCGGAATTCTGGAAGAAGCGCTTGGGGATGACGATAAAGCTGCGCGGGCTGGGATAAAGCAAAAAGGATGTTTTGCCGTCGCGCCATTTCACGATCTGGTTCCACTTGATTTCGCTGCGGGCGCCGGGGGTTTCGCGGCTGTAGCCATTAGGATTGAAATCGCAGCGGACGAGGCCTTGCAAGGCGGGATTCTTCAGATTGCGCGCACAGCGAAAGTAAATCATCAGCGGGTAATACAAGATCCAAAACGCACCGACGATCACGAGGGCGATTTCGTCGCGCGTGCTGCCGATAGCCTTGATCCGCATAAAGACGCCCGCCGTAGCGACGAAGAGCATGGCGATGCCGAGAGCGGCAAAGATCATCACGGTGGTCCGAGCATGGAGCATGCTGCCGCTCCAGAGGTCGCCCAGAGTGAATTCACCCTCCGCATGAATGGCCACGCGAATATCTCCTAAATTCTGCGAAAGAAATGAGGCAGGGAATCATAGCACGCGATATGGGGCAGGATTGCCTTTAGGGTTCGCCGGGAGCGCGGCGCGCGTCCAGCGAGAGCGAGCCGGCGCCCATTGCGATCAGGAAGAGGAGCGAGCAGAGCATGGCGAAATCCGTGCGGGCGTCGCTGACCATGAACCAGAAGCCCTGATTGGGGCGCGAAAGCTCCGGGATTTTCGTAGTCGTGATCGCCGTAAGGATAACGACCAGAAGCGGCACGGCAGCCGCCTTTGTCCACAGGCCGACGAGAACGAGCAGGCCGCAGACGATTTCGAACACGCCCACAAAATGCGCCGTAAAACCCGGGTGCGGAAAGCCGATCCGGGTGAAGCGGTTGACGCCCATCGCGGGGTCAGTGAATTTCAAAATACCCTGCGTGAAAAAGATCAGGCCGACGGCGAGGCGAATGAGCGCGATGCTTGCGTTGCCTTTTGCGGGGCGAAAGAAGAAGCGAGCGAGAGAAGACATGGCAGCTCCTTTGGAAGCGCGAATGGGCGCATTGTACTCTGCAGCGCATGAAGCCGCTCAGAAATGATCGGGCATCGAGGATGAGCGAGGAAGAACTGATGCGAGGAGCGGTCTCTTGGCGCGGTTTGCTTACCTTTACACAGCAGCGGGCATTCGCTAAGTTACGTACAGGAAGCGGCGACGTCGGTGAGCGATGCCGCGCGGGAAGCACGCAAGGCGATGGAATCGTTTAGCACACAGGACTTGTTGACGCTGGTGCTGAAGGTGGGGTGGTCAGCATCGCTGGCAGCGCTGCTGGTGCGGTTTGCGTCGTTCCGGAAGCTGGTCTTTACCGAGACGCGTGATTCGGATCAGAAGGTGATGCTGCTGCTTTTCATGACGCCGCCGCTGGCGATCGGCGTGATGATGCGAATTCTTTTCGGCTACGCGTATTTCGATCTGATGCTCGAGGGATCGTTTCTGATGGGGTTGCTCGGCGGGCGCGTGGTGGGGCTGCTGGGCGGGTCGCTGATCGCACTGAGCGCGTTTGGCCATCATGAATGGCTGTCCGCGCCGATGGCCGCGCTCGTGGGGTTGCTCGCGGGGTTTATTCGCGAGGCGATCCCGGACAAAGAGGATATCTGGCATTTTGGGCCGTTTCTTTTTCTGGGGATACCGCGATGGATTTCACGGCTGATCCGGCGCGGAGAAGGGAACCGCGCGATGCTGCCGCTCTTTGCCTGTGCGGCATGCGAGGCCGGGCGGCTGGCGCTGGCAAGCGCAGTGCCGGCGCGCTGGCTCTATTCGCTTCACCCGACGAACATCGGGTATTGGATACTGGATATTTTGTCGTCTGTGATGTGCGTGGCGATGGCAATCAAGATCTGGAACAACACGCGCATCGAGATGAACCTGGAGCAGAATCAGCAGCTGCTGCTCAAAGCGCGCATGGACGCGCTGACCAGCCAGATCAATCCGCACTTTTTATTCAACACGCTGAACACGGTCTCTTCGCTGATCCGGTTCGATCCGGACATGGCGCGCGGCGTGGTGCTGAAGCTTTCGAATATCCTGAGGCGGCTGCTGCGGAAGCATGAGACGTTTGTGCCGCTGCGCGAGGAGCTGGATTTTATCGACGATTACCTCGATATCGAAGTGATCCGCTTCGGGCGCGACAAGCTGCAAATTTTCAAGGAGATCGATCCGGAGGCGCTGGATGCGTTTGTGCCAAGCATGCTGCTGCAGCCGATGATCGAGAACGCGATCAAACACGGCCTGGCGCCGAGGCTGGAAGGCGGCGAGATCCGCATTCGCACGCAACGGCGGGGCGGACGGCTCTATCTGGAAATCGACGACAACGGGATCGGCATTCCACCGGAGCGGCTGCGCGAGGTTTATGGCGGCGGGATCGGGATCAGCAATGTGTTTGAGCGGCTGCGGCTGCTTTATGGTGATCAGTTCAAGATGGATATTCGCAGCCGCGAGGGCGAAGGCACGCAGATTTGCATCGAAATTCCGGAGCTGACGGGCGTGGAATCCGCCGCGAGCTGAGCTTGCTCGACGGACGCCGCAAGCTCGAGTGCCATCGCGCAGGAGGGTCCACACATGCGCTGCTCTGTAAAATGAAATGAGTGCAATGGCCGAATTCGAGACGACTACGGACTCCACCGGTTCGCGCCAATCGCGCAACGTGCTGCTGAATTCGTTTCGCTGCAGCATCGTGTTGAAGGGGCTTTTTGCAATGTTTGAATCCATCACCGGCGCGACTCTATTTTTTGTGCCGGGAAGGCTGCTGAACGGGATTGCGCTGCGTGTGGGCACGCTGGACCTGAGCCGCAACCGGCACGACTGGGTCAACATGCACTTGCGCCACATGGCGGCCGGGGTCACGGGGACGGGAAGGCATTTTGCGGCCGCGTATTTGCTTTCGCACGGTCTGGTGAAAGTGGTACTCGTGATCGAATTGCTGCGGAACCGGCTGTGGGCCTATCCGCTGATGATCGCGGTGCTGGGCGCGTTTGTGGCATACCAGAGCTATCGATTCGCGTTGACGCACTCGATCGCCATGGCCGCGCTCACGGTGTTTGATCTGGCGGTGATTACGCTGACGGCGCTGGAATACAGGGAACAGCTGGAGCTGAGGAAAACCTCCAACTGAGGCAACCTCTCAGAAACCGGGGGGAAAAGATTCGGGGCTTCCGGAAAATTTGCGGAAGCCCCGAATCGCGTGAAGAAACGTTTGCGGCGATTACTGGCCTGCGCCGGCGGCCTCGCCGGGCAGTCCGAAGCAGTAAAACTCGCCGTCGTAGGTTCCCAGATAGACTTTGCCGTTAGCGACGGTGATGCCGGAGAAATGGCTGAAGGAACTGATTGTGTCGCCGCTCGACCATAGTTCTTTGCCGTTCATGGCGTCGAGAACATAGATGGTGGCATGGCCGGATTTCGCCGCGCGGATGGTGGAATCGAAGTTGAGGCCGATGTCCGGCCATGCTTGTTGAGTGTTTTCACCGCTGCCATAGGCGAAGATCATGCCGTTGGCAATGATGGGCGGTTCGCCGCGGTGCATGTCGCGAGAAATCCAGACCGGTTGCAGCGACAAGTTGCCGCCATCATCGACCAGCTTGAATGCCGCTTCGCCGCCTTCCTTGGCCGCGGGGGTATTGGTGATGGGGAACTTGAAGTCGGGATTCGGCGGACCCCAGAAGGGAACGAGAATCCAGCGAGTGCCGGTCGAGTCTTCCCAACTGGAGAGCGCGCCCCAGCTGCCGGAGTTCTGGAAATCGGCGCCAGCGTTGCAGAAGAGCGGCGTCTTGTAGAGCGGCGTGTGATGATCGTCGCCGCCCGGATTAAGCGGGTCCAGCAGGAAAACACGGCACTCTTTGCCTGACGAAGCCATCAACTCGCGGCCTTTGTAAGTGAATATTGTGGGCGTGTTGTTGGGGTCGAGGTCGCGGTGCCAGAGCCAGTTCCAATTATTGGGCGTAAACCAGTTCCAGGCCTTCCAGACGCCATCTTCCATGCGGAAACCGACCATGCTGTCCGCGATGATGAGGTCATCTGGATTGCTCGTATTCACGTTGCCGTCGCCAGTGGTGGTCCAAACGGTCCCTTGCGAGTCGATCGCGGGACCGCGGCGTCCCCAGAGGCCGCCGCTGCGGCCAAATCCGGAGCTGCCCACCGGCTGCGCGTTCGGTTCCTTAATGTTGAAGGAAACGATGCCGGTATTCGAACTGTAGTTGGCGCCATAGATGATCATGTCGTCGTAAAGCTGCAAGGCGAACTTACTCGTGCCGATTTGGGCGACCGGCTTTTCGTCTTCGCCGCTGGCGATGTCGATCGAGTGGAGGTTGCCACCGCCGTCATCAACATAGAGCGTACGATCGCCCGATGAATCGGGCGGGCCAATGACAGGAGTATCCGAGCTTCCGCCGGGTTGAAGGAATCCCAAGTGTTTGGGATCAGTGGGCTGCTGACCAAAGCCGCCGCCGCGAGCAGGCGGCGCAGGATAAGTGAAATGGCGTTGCCAAATCATCTTGCCCGTCTTGGCATCGATGGCGTAAAGATTATCGGAGATGCCCTCGAGATAAATCACCTGCTTGGGCCCGCTGCTCGTGGGAACTGAATCGACCACCAGGGGCGTCGCGAAGGAGTGGAGCGCGCGAGGATCGTTGCCGGTCTGGACCTTCCAGAGGAGCTTCAGGTTCTTGATGTTGTCTTTTGTGAGGATGTGCTCGTCCCTGTTCCACCCGGAGCGCTGCACATCACCGCCGTCGGTGAGCCAGTTTTCACCAAACGCGAGGCCGCAGCAGACGGCCAAACCTATGAAGAAAGCGATGATCGGTTTTTTCATGGAGTCTCCTGACCCTCTAGTGTTCCACGGGCTCGCCGTAGGCATATAAAGTGTTGTCGTGGGTCGTAAAGAAAACGCGGCCATTCGCGACGGCAATTCCGCTTGTCGAAAAGCTCGTAGCCGTGTCGCCGCTGGAAAGCAGCTCCTGGCCCGTGGAGCCATCCAGGATGTAAAGCACGGCGGGCTTGGCCATCTTTTCCTCTTCCGCAACGGTATAAGGCGTGCCGTCTTCTTTTGCGACGCGCGGCGTCATGCCTGTCGAGAGCGCGAACACGAGACCATTTGCCGTGACAGGAGCTGCGGGCGAAATCATGTCCTCAGAAATCCATTGCGGGCTGAGTGTCGGCTTGCCGTCCTGGTCCTGCAGCTTGAACGCGACGATTGCCCCCGTGGATGCGGAGCCGTTGGACACGGGGAATTTCATGGCAGCCGGCCCGCGAATCGCGGCGTAGATCCAACGCGTATTGTTGTCCTTCGCGTCCTCCCAGGTGGCAAACGTGCCCCAAATCCCGTTGCCGCCGTAATTCGAATCGGGAGCAACGACCGGATCGCTGACGTAGAGTGGCGTGTGATGATCGTCACCGCCGAGAGAGGAAGCTTCCAGAATGTAGATGCGGCCATCGCGTCCACCCGCGACGATCACATCTTTGCCGTCCCACTGGAACGTGGTCGGCGTCACGCCAGGCGATGCGATGCCTTTTTTCGGCGCCGGCATCGACTCACTCGGCGTAAAGTAGTCCTTCACTTCGAGGGTCTTGGGGTCCATAGCGAGGACAGTATCGTTGTACGTCCCCGCTACATCGCCGTGGCCTTCGGCGACTTGTCCGTAGACCATGTCACCATCGGCAGGAATCACCGTACCGCCTGTGCCAGAGAACCCGCTGCCATTGGTCATGAAGCTGACGACATTGAAGTGCGCCGGCTCGACCAGAGGCTCGCCCGGCATGGAAGGGAGCTCAGGCGGCGTGTAGAGCGCGGCGTAAAGGCCGTTGGGATTGCCGCCGCAGCTGTTCGCCGTTGCGGCGTAAATCACGTCGCCACTCACATTTAATCCGGTGACGTCCGCATTCGCGGGCAGGAATTTCGCCGGTGCGATCCAGGTGCCGTTGCCGTCCTGCTGACGCAAGGTGCGCAGGTAGCCGTCGCTGCTGACGGCCCAGAATACCGCCGGACCACGACCGAATCCGCGGCCGCCTCTCGCGGCCCCCGCTGCGCGACCGGGTGCTGCACCGCGCCCAGCCGCTTCAGTACCTCTGCCACGACCGGCTGCTTCGGCTCCCCGGCCGCGCGCCGCTGCGGGTAGAGCAAACCCGCGTCCGGTCCTGCTTTCACCGGGCATCGCCAAGTTGGCAGTCATCCCGCCGGAGCAAAGGGCGGACGAACTCACAGCCACCTTACCCATCGGGTCGAGCTTGGTTTTGAAGAACAGCTTCCCAAGGTCGGCATCGAGCGCATACACAGCGTTGGAGCTGCCCCCCACGAACACGAGCTGCTTGAACCCTTCGTAGCCGATGATGTTACTCAGGTCGATCGGCGAGCCCATATCGCTCAGGCCTTTTGCTTGGTTGTCGAACTGGTATTTGTAGACCAGGACGATCTTCTTATCGGCGATGCTTTCCTTCGAGAGAATTGTTTCGTCCTGGGCCCAACCGTCTCTTTGCGGATTGCCGCCCGTGCTAGGCCAATCCGCGGCCCACACGCAAGCACACAGCCCAATCGCAAGGCATAACGTCCACAGCACCTTCTTCTTCATGAGCTGCCCCTCCCCCCGAGAATCGCAGCCTTTCCCTCTCGCCCGTCCACACGATGCGGGCATTTTGGCCGGAGGGATCATACATGTCGGGAAGCATTATTCAAAGCGAATGTTGTTTCGCTATCGAAACGAGTAGAGGGAATCTCGTTCGGGCGCGGGCGAATTCAGAAACCGTAGAGCCGGGCAGGATTATCAACGAGGATGGTTTGACGCAGCGCCACGTCGGGAACCCACGTGGCGAACAGGTTGAATAGGCGCCCGTCATCGATCTGGTAAAGCGGTGTGACCTGATCGGCAGGGCGCCCGGAGGTCGTATCCGGGTGAGGCCAATCGGTGCCCCACAGCATGCGTTCGGGATTCGCGGCAACAAGCGCTCTCGCGAGCGGCGCGACATCGGGATAATCCGGCGGGAGCTTCGATGCGCGATAGGCGGCCGAAAGCTTGACGTATGCCTTGCCGGACTGAACTAGCCTGAGCAGCGCGTCGAATCCGGGCTGATTCGGCCCGAGAGCCGCTTGCGCGCCGCCGAAATGATCGAAGACGACGGGTACGGGCGACGCAGCAACTTCGTCGTCGATTGCGGCGATGATTGATGGCCGCGTGTAAATCTGGACGTGCCAGTGATTGCGCCGTTTCATGCGCTCGGAGGCGTCTCTGAACCGGCGACCGGCGGCAGCCGCGTTCTCTTCGCCGCCGGTTTCGAGATTGAGGCGAATGCCGCGAATTCCCGTTTCATGCATCGCGTCGAGCTGTGCGTCCGTGATCTTGTCGTCGATCACCGCGACGCCACGCGCGCTGCGGCCGATCCGGCGGATCGCGTCCAGCGCGCAGGAGTTGTCCGTGCCATAGACGCTGGGCTGCACGATCAACGTGCGGTCGACATGCAGTGCGCGATGCACTTTTTCGAGTTCGGCGATGCCGGCGGGTTCGGGCGTGTACGTGCGGCCCGCGAAAAACGGGAAGCGCCGCGGATCGAAAATGTGGTTGTGGCAGTCACAAGCGTCGCGCGGGACGTCGAAATTCACGGGCGTGGTTGGTTGCGGAGCCACGGCAAACGCAGATCGCACTCGGACCGCAAGTATAGCCGCACCTCCAATTCCAGCCCCGATTAAAATGTCCCGTCGCGTGGGCATCGGACTAATCGTCCATTCCTGGCGGCTTCAGCGACGGATGCTGCTTGCAAATTGGCTCGACGATCTTGTCAAACACTTCGTAGATCACGAACCCCACTCCTCTTTTGAACGCCTTGCATTCCTCCGGCGAAACTTTAGGCTCGATGGTCCGGATGACGTCGATCATTTGGCTGTTCAAGGCCAAGAATAGCTCGACAACGTACTCTGCCGTGTCTTTGTCTCGGAACAAAGATTTTTCGCCCTGAAGTGAAGCGATCCTTCTTTTTCGCAGAATAGTGTAGGCTATCAGCCACGGTTTTTCCCGGAGGATGAATGAGGCTCGCGAGGAAGTCTGCAAATCGGTCGAAAATTTCAGCTCGGGCACGAATGGTGCGCCACGGCGTAACGCTCGCCGCATTTTTCCTGGGCTGCGTGTTGCTCTATGCGCAGTCGCCCGGCGCCGTCAGCCAAAGCGCTGCGCCCAGCCACACGCAGTGGAGCGACTACGGCGGCGGCCCTGATTCGGCGCAATATACGGCGCTGACGCAGATCAACCGCTCGAACGTGAATCAGCTGCAAGTTGCGTGGACCGTTCCGATCGGCGACACGTCGCGCTATTTCTTCGAGCCTGTGCAGGCGCACGGGCTCGTTTACGTGATGGGCGCCGGGCATTCGATCAACGCGCTCGACGCCGAAACCGGCGAGCAAGTGTGGCAATGGAAGCCCGATGACAAAACGACGGCGATGACCGATCGCGGGATCAATTATTGGGAGAGCGCGGACGGCAAAGACCGGCGGCTCATCTTCGCGCGCAATCAGCTCTTGCAGGAACTCGACGCGCAAACCGGCAAGCCGATCACTACCTTCGGCAACAACGGCACGATCGACCTGCGCGAAGGACTCGGCCGCGACGTCTCGAAATTGACCGTGGTGCAATCAATGACGCCGGGCCGCGTCTTCGGCAATTTGTTGATCGAAGGCTCGGCGACAAATCAAGGATGGGGCTCGGCGCCCGGAGATATTCGCGCGTTTGATATTCCCACGGGCAAGCTGGTTTGGACATTCCACACGATTCCGCATCCCGGCGAACCTGGATACGACACATGGCCGAAAGACGCGTGGAAGACGGTGGGCGGGGCAAACAGCTGGGGCGAAATTTCCGTCGACGAAAAGCGCGGGATCGTTTTCATACCTACGGCGAGCCCGAAATACAATTTTTACGGCGCCGACCGCCATGGCGCCGATCTTTTCGGCGATTGCCTGCTCGCGCTCGACGCGCGCACGGGAAAGCTGCTCTGGTATTTTCAGATGGTCCATCACGATATCTGGGATTACGACAATACGTCGGCGCCGAAGCTGCTAACCGTGATGCACAACGGCAAGCCGGAGGATGTGGTCGCCGAAGCGGGCAAGACCGGATGGGTTTACGTGTTCGATCGCGTCACGGGCAAACCACTGTGGCCAATCGTGGAAAAGGCCGTGCCCAAATCGGACATGCCGGGCGAGGAAACGTACCCGACGCAGCCGGTTCCCACAGCGCCGCCGCCGTTTGCGCGGCAATCGTTCACCTCCGCGGATTTGAACCCATATCTCGATCCTGCCGAAGCGGCAAAATGGAAGCAGGAGCTCGATAATTCTCACAACGATGGAATGTTCACGCCGGTGGATACGAAAGACACGCTGGAAATGCCGGGAAATGCGGGTGGCGCCAATTGGGGAAACTCCGCGGCAGATGCGAAGAACGGAATTTTCGTTGTGGCGTCGATGGACTTTCCGACGATGATTCACTTGCAGCCGCCCGACCAACCGGCAGGCGCCGACGCCGCACCGCAATCGAGCCAGGCCAACACGCCGGTGACGCAATATTACGTGCGCGGATTCGGCTACATGTATACGAGCCTGGGCGTTCCGCCGATTTCGCCGCCGTGGTCGACTTTGACGGCCTACGATTTGAATAAAGGCACGATCAAATGGCAGATTCCGCTCGGCGACTTGCCGGAGCTTGCGGCAAAGGGAATTCACAACACGGGCACGTCGATTCTGAAGTCAGGGCCGGTGATCACCGCGACGGGATTGATCTTCGAGGCCACGCGCGATCGCTTCGTCCGCGCCTACGACGAGAACACCGGAAAAGTGCTGTGGGCGCACCAGCTTGATGCGGCGTTGCAAGGCGTTCCGATGGTCTATGAATCGGGTGGACGCGAGTATCTGGTCGTGTGTGCCGCCGCGCCCGAGGGCAGCGACGCCAATGCGCGAGCGCCAATTCATGGCTCTTACGTGGCGTTCGCCTTGCCGCGCAGCACGTCCGCCGGGCACTGACGAGCGGCAAATTCGTCACGAAAATGTCGCGCAAGAATCTGGGCAATTTCGCCGGCATGGCGCATAGCGGGCTCGGCGCGCATTTTCGTGCCGGCGGCTCGGCATACTCTGCGGAAACGTACGGTCCGCTTAAAGCCCTCCTCCCCGATCATCTGGCGGCGTGGATTTCGCACGTCGCGCGATTCTGGTTTCACAAAAAGCACAAATTCCGCGAGTACAGCGCGCCTGATGAAGGCACCGGTGTGGTTCCGATTGCCGATCACGCCACGTTGAGCATCGCTGGCGATTGGGGCACGGGGACCGACGAAGCGGAGAAGGTGGCGCAGCGCATCCTGGAGTTTGCGCCGGACTATACGATTCATCTGGGCGACGTCTATTTCGTCGGGGACAAAAGGGAAGTGAAGGAGAATTTTCTTGGCGAAAAGACGAGTCCTTACGAGCCGGTGAAATGGCCGATGGGCCGGATCGGCAGTTTCGCGCTGAGCGGAAACCACGAGATGTACGCGCGCGGCTATGGCTATTTCGAATCGATCTTGCCGAAAATGGGCTTGCGCGAGCCGGGGTCGTATTGGGGTTCAGGCCAGCGGGCGAGTTTTTTCTGCCTGGAGAACAAATTCTGGCGAATCATCGGGCTGGACACGGGTTATAACTCGACCGCTTTTGACTGGGGCAGAGTGGATCTGCTCGACAGGAGCAAATGGCTGCGCAAATCGGTTCACTTCAAGCCGAAGTGCAATTTCCCCGATCCGATGATGGGGTGGCTTGCGGATGTCGTGCAGCCCGAAGTCGACGGGCGCGGACTGATTCTGTTGACGCATCACGGATGCTACTCGGCGTTCAGCGAGTGGTATCAGATTCCGGCGAGGCAGCTTGCGGCAGTGATTCGCCGCCCGGTGATCTGGTTCTGGGGCCACGAACACAGGCTCACGATCTACGACCGTTACAGCGTGCGCAACGGAATTTCGGCCTACGGGCGCTGCATTGGGCATGCGGGAATGCCGGTCGATCGAGGCAAGCCCGATCTCGATGCGCCGTGGCTCGCATACGACAATCGGCGGTACAGAAACGACGAAAATATCGACGTCGGCTTCAACGGCCACGCGAATCTCCGGTTCGACGGCCCCGAAATGCGCGCTGAATACCTCGATCTGAACGGCGCCACCCTCTTCACGGAATCCTGGCACGTGGATTTGCCCTCAGGCAAACTACATGGCCCCAATTTGACCAAGGTGCTCGATGACCCTGCCCTGCATTTCAAGGTTTAAAGGCAGCGGCGCGGATGGTTGCGTGCTTTCGACGCGGCCGCGGATACGATGTGACCTTGTGTTTCCCGCTTTCAAGGTTTTTTGCACGGCGGGACGCGAGCGGCTACAATGGAGCCTACGGCTGTAGATGCTCGCAGACTTCGACTGGGGATCGGCCTAAACAACACACATGGACGTTGAGAGGATCGTAGACAGCGTCGTATCGCGCTTTATCGGAACGAAGCACGAGCGCGACATCAAGAAGATCGAGCCCTACGTGGCCCAGATCAACGAGCTCGAGCCGGAAATGAAGAAGCTTTCGGACGCGGAGCTTGGCGCGCGCAGTGCGACCCTGAGGGCCGAGGTTGGGGCTCGGCTGGAGGGCGTCGAGCGCGACGATCCCGATTACAGGAAGAGGCTGCAAGAGGCGTTGGAACCGGCGATCGTGCCGGCCTTTGCCACGGCTCGCGAAGCGGGACGCCGCACGCTGGGCATGAGGCATTTTGACGTGCAACTGATCGGCGGCATCGTGTTGCACGAAGGCAAAATCGCGGAGATGAAGACGGGCGAAGGCAAGACGCTCGTCGCCACGCTGCCGGCTTACCTGAATTCTCTGGCCGGGCGAGGCGTGCACATCGTCACCGTGAATGATTACCTGGCGCGCCGGGACGCGGAGTGGATGGGGCCGATCTACCGGATGCTCGGGCTAACGGTCGGCGTGATTGTCCATGATCTGGACGAGAACCAGCGCCGCGCGGCCTATGCCGCCGATATTACATACGGGACGAACAACGAATTCGGCTTCGATTATCTGCGCGACAATATGAAGTACGATCTGGCGCAGTGCGTCCAGCGCGGGCACCAATTCTCGATCGTCGACGAAGTGGATTCGATCCTGATCGATGAAGCGCGCACACCGCTGATCATTTCCGGTCCCGCCGAGGAATCGACGGACAAGTATTACCGCGTCGATAAAATCATTCCCAAGCTTATCCAGGAGATCGATTACACCATCGACGAAAAGCTGAAGACCGCTACGCTCACGGAAGAGGGCGTCGCGAAGGCCGAACGCCTGCTTGGGCTGGGCAACCTCTTCGACGCGGATAATATTGCGTGGAATCATCACGTCCACCAGGGGCTGCGCGCGCACACGCTGTATCAGCGCGATGTGGAGTACGTGGTTAAAGATGGTGAAGTTGTGATCGTCGATGAATTCACCGGCCGCCAGATGCCGGGGCGGCGCTGGTCAGACGGCCTGCACCAGGCCGTGGAAGCCAAGGAAGGCGTGAAGATCGAACGCGAAAACCAGACGCTGGCGACGATCACTTTCCAGAATTATTTCCGCATGTACAAAAAGCTTTCCGGGATGACCGGAACGGCCGACACGGAAGCGCCGGAGTTCAACAAGATTTACGGCCTCGACGTGGTTTGCATCCCGACGAACAAAAAGCTGATTCGCATCGAGTTTCCGGATGTCGTCTATCGCACCGAAGGCGAAAAGTACGAAGCGGCCGTGAACGGCATCATGCAGGAAGACGGCACAAAGGCCGGCGGGATTCGGCAATTTTACGAGTCGGGACAGCCCGTGCTGGTGGGCAGCATCTCGATCGAAAAGTCTGAAAAAATCGCCGAGCTTCTGCGCAAACACGGCATACCGCACCAGGTGCTCAACGCGAAGCAGCATGAACGCGAAGCAAAGATCATCGCGCAGGCGGGCCGCAAAGGTGCGGTGACCGTTTCGACGAACATGGCCGGCCGCGGAACCGACATTTTGCTGGGCGGCAATCCCGAAGCGATGACACGCGAGTATTTTCTGAAAAACAAGATCGCGATTCCCTATGCGCCGGCAGGTTCGGTGATCGGCGGCGCGGCGGGCACGGAAACGCCCGCGCAGGCCGATGCCGCGCACGATGCCAGTTCGAACGGTACGAGCTCGTCAGCGAACGGCGCGGGAGGTTCGAACGGGTCGAGCCCGGCGGCGCCGGCGATGGTTTTGTTCCAGCAAGAGGGGAAGATCTTCCAGGTCCCGGTCGAACAATGGAAGCCGGTCTACGATGGTTTTGTGGAGCAGTGCCGCACCGAACACGATGAAGTGATCGCCATGGGCGGATTGCACATTCTGGGCACGGAGCGGCACGAAGCCCGGCGCATCGATAACCAGCTTCGCGGGCGCGCCGGACGCCAGGGGGACCCGGGCTCCTCGCGATTTTTCCTCTCGCTCGAGGACGACCTGATGCGCATTTTCGGCGGCGAAAAAGTGAAGGCGCTGATGTACCGCCTCGGAATGACCGAAGGCGTGCCGATCGAATCGCGCTTGATCAGCAAGCGCATCGAGAACGCCCAGGAAGCCGTGGAAGCGCAGCACTTCGAGGCCAGAAAGCACCTGCTCGAATACGACGACGTGATGAATAAGCAGCGCGAGACGATCTATTCGCTGCGGCGCGGCTTCCTCGAAGGGCGCGATCAAAAAGAGTTTGTGATCGAGCGCGCGGAAATGATCATGGACAGCCTCGTCGAGACATATTGTCCGCGCGAGCAACATCCCGATCAGTGGAATGTGACGCAGTTCGCGAACGAAGTGCTCAACCAATACGGCATCGACCTGAAGTCGGTGGGCGTCGACCCGCTCAACATGAATCACGATGAGCTGCAGGCCGTGATGGTTGAGAAAGTGCACGAGCGTTACGGGCAGAAGGAAGCGCTGTTTGGCGCGCCGACGCTGCGCTGGCTCGAACGGCACATCCTGCTCGATATCGTGGACGCACAATGGAAAGACCACCTGCTCACGCTCGATCACTTGAAAGAGGGCATCGGGCTGCGCGGCTACGGACAAAAAGATCCGCTGGTTGAATTCAAGCGCGAAGCGTTCAATTTGTTCGAAGGGCTGATGGACCGCATCGACAACGAATCGGTGCGCTTCCTCTTTCTTGTGCGTCCGGCTGAGCCGCAGCAAGCGGCGGCGGCCGCAGCTCCACGATCCGCAGCTTCCACCGCGCCTGCGCCCAGCGTGGATGGATCGACCGCGCCTCGGGCGGATGCGGCGCCTGCATCATCAATTGCGCGGCAGATCGAGCAGCGGCAGAAGCGCCAGCAGCAGAATTTGCAGTTTCAGGCGGGATCGCAGCCTGTTGAGGCGCCGAAGCCTGTCCGCGCGGGCGCGAAGGTCGGGCGCAACGATCCGTGCCCCTGCGGCTCCGGCAAAAAATACAAAAAGTGCCACGGCGTCGAAGCCTGAGGCGCTTTCTCCTTTTCTGCGCCTAAAATCTACCGGCAACAGACCGTTCACTGCCCGGTAATTTCTCTCATCGAAAATTAAGCTCGCAACTTTCTCGCGCGACCGGGTTTTTGTGATAGTCTCAGCAGCAACGCAAAAGGAAGATCGCTCGTACGCTATGGGGTGTGTTATGAGAGCTTCCGCTTCGGGACTTTGCCGCAGAGAGTCCTGCGCCAATATGATTCCCGCCAGTCTTGCCGCCGAAGAGCTGTGCCTGGACCATTTTCTCGATGAGGCATTCGTGCGGACCGACCACGCGCTCGATTGCTGCCGCGCCGGCCAGCCGATTGACGCGCTGGGCGTTGAATGGCTTCTCGCGGATGCGCTGACGATCGTCAACAATTTAGACGAGGAACCCGTGCAACGGACCGCAGACCAACGCGATCGCATGCTTGAGCTGCTGCTGATTCTCGCCAACCTCCACGAATACGTTGCTCACCGCCCGGTTCGCACGATTCGGCCGGCGTAAGAATGGCTGCGCGCGGCTATTGACCGATACGCGCTCGTACCGTTGCAATTTTTTTACCGGCCATTCAATCTGGTCCTTCGCAAAAGCAGAGAAGACCGGATGCCGACCGACACGAAGCACGATCCGTTTAAGCCGCAAGCACCCGCAATTCCCGGCGTTCCCGCTGCAGAGACGGCGCGCAAGAAAGCAGCGCCTGTTCCTCCGCCGCGGCCTGTTGCTCCGCCTGCAGCAGCCAAACCAGCACTGCCGCCCATCGCGAGCCACGACCGGCGGCAACAGATGACCGCGATTGCGGTGTGCCTCGTTGCGTGTTTGCTTGTTGCGGGAATGGTGATCGCGTGGAAACTTCACCAGCCTGCGCCGTCGGCCGACTCCACGGACACGGTCGTGCCGAGCCCCTCGAGTGAATTAGCTGAGCCAGCCAAGCCCGCGGCGAATTTGCCTGTTGCGCCGGGAGTGGTCGCGACGGAAGAGGAACTCGCTAAGCCGTGGTCCTCGAAGCGCTTTATGTATCACGATGAGATGCTCGACGCGGATGTGCCCGCCATGGTCGTGCGCCTGCCGCAGGGCGGATATTGGGGGTTCTCGCTGATCGAGCCCTTCGGCACCTGCCAGCTCGAATATGTGACGAACCTCGCGCGGCTGCAAAGCCTCTACGATTTCCAGTCCGATCATCCGATGGTGGGCGATCCGTGCAATCACGCCGTGTTCGATCTCCTGCAATGGGGCGGACCTCCTAGCGCGGAGGTTCGGGGCGCGCCGGTGAAGGGCATGGGCGTGCGCCCGCCGCTAGCGATTGAGATCGTGCAGCACGGCAAAGAAATTCTCGCCACGAAAATCGAATAGGCTCCTGCTGCATGAATCGGTCCGCGCGGAAATAAAAAGCCGCCGGCCCGCTCCAGCCAGCGGACCAGCGGCCTTTCACTACAGCCTTACGACGCTTACGAATTCGGCGTCAGCTCTTCCACTGAAGTCGCCACGAGGACCGTCGAGCCCGTGGCCGAATTCGCTAACACGTATCCAACCACGCGCAGCGGGACCGACCCGGTCAAACCGGAAAGACCGCTCACGCCGATGAAGTTGGTCTGATTGGTCGTCATCACGGTGAGCGGCGAAGGCAGCAGAATGCCGGCCTGCGAATTGTCATTCAAGCCGAAGCTGCCCACGTTGCCGCTGGATATCACCACGGTGCCAGCCGCCAATGTTCCTTCCTGGCCCTGTCGCCGCAGCACAACGCGGTGCACGGTAACCGTGCTTACGCCGTTTGTCGTGGTGATTTTTCCGGCGATGTCCACCACCTGGCCTGGCCTGAGCAGCGAGTTATTGAAAAGCAGCGTGGTGATCGGCAATACGATGTTTCCGATTCGGTAGACTTCGGAGCCGTTCAGAGTCAGATCCGCGATCGTCCCGTCCTCGATGTCACCGGCATTGCCCAGCTCCTCGCGAACGAACACATCGGCTGTGGTCGCCGGACCTGTCGCCGGGTTGATGTAGGTGAAGAGACCGCCGAGATAGTTCTTATCGTTCGAGACGACTTGCACCTCGGTGGCATCGATGTAATGCGATACCGGATCGAGCGTTCCGGTGACGGAAACAATCGTATTCGTTGTGAACGAAGATTCCGGCACGCTCGGATCGTCCATCACCGTCGTTGGCGCGAGCTGCACCGTCCAATCGCGGGCCTTGGGGCCTTGCACGGTGAATTGCGTTGCGCTGTCGACGCTCACCACCGTGGCATGGAAATCGTCGATCGAAACTTCGGCGTTCGCTGAATTGAGCAGTTGCATGTTAAACGTCGGAGTCATCGAGCCGGTAATCTGCCCGTTGGCGTCCACCTGGATCGACTTGGCCAAGTCGAATTCCATGCGCAGCCCGATCAGGTCCGCGTTCTGAACCACGTACGGTGTTGGGAAAGTCACCGTGTCGCTCATCGTTGTCAGCGTGGCCGGTATGGTGGTGACGGTCGGCGGTGTCTGCGTGGTATCAATGTAGCCGATCTCGGCGCTGGCCAGCGTGACCGTGGCCGAATAGTACGTTCCGACCGGCACCGATTGCAGATCGACCAATTGGTGCAAGCCGCTCAATCTTGCAAAGTCCACGGTGGGCGTATTGCCGCTTTGCAGCACCGGGATATTTGTCGTGCCGTTATTGAGCGTGATTCCCATGATCGTCACCGGGCACGTAACTACGGCGGGCAACGGCGCATCGGTGCCAATCGTGAATACAGATGCCGAATCCGAACCGCCCCCGGTGCCGCCCGAACTATACGAACTGCCACCGCACGCTGCCAAGCCAAAAGCGGCAAGAAGCGCGACGAACACACCCATAGCTTTGGAATGCCGCATTGCGAATCTCCTTATCTAGGAATGGATAATTACTTAAAACTTCGAACCGCAACCCCGATTTCGGCTGCTGGCCATAGAACACAGAGGCCTTGAAAAAGTTTCGCGCTGACTTGCGCGATAGTACTCCCCAAATGCAGCATTTAGCGGCGCAGCCGCATCGTAGTAGACTGAAAAACCATTCCAACCTGTTCCGGGCGCCTTAAAATCGGCTGAGGGGTACGACATGCACCGTCAAAAGAGCTTTACGGTTTCGCTCGCGGGCCTTGCGCTGCTCGGCATCGCTTTCGCTGCCGGCTGCTCATCCAGGCCCAACGACGCGCAGCTCGTCACGAGTATCCAGTCGCAGATGTTTGCCGACGCGCAGCTGAAAGACGCGAATTTGCAGGTCGCTTCCATCGACGGCCAGGTAACGCTGAAGGGAACTGTGCCCAATGACGCCGCGCGTTATGAGGCCTACAAGATCGCCACGCAGACGGCAGGCGTAAAAAAGGTGAATGACCAGATGGTGGTCGAGGACCAAGGCGCAGCACAAGCCTCGGCGGATACTTCCGCGCCGCCTTCTGATGCTTCCGCGCAAAACGCAGTTCCACCCGCGGCCCCAGTCCCCGCCGCTGGTCCTGCGCCGGAAAAGACAGCTGACGAAGCCAAGCCGCGCGCCACGCGCCAAACGTCGAGTGATCATCGCGCGCAAAGCGATCAGAACGCCGAGCTAGCGAATAACTCAGCGCCGTCGCAGCAAGCTGATGCAGGCCAGCCGCCCGCATCGTCGATGCCGGCGAACGATCAGGCTGTGCCTCCGCCGGCCGCTGCGCCAGCAAACTCCGCGCCGCCTGCAGCGCCGGCGCCACCACCTCCGCCGCCTCCGCCGCAGCCGAAACAGTACGTGGTTCCGGCTGGCGCCACGGTGTCGATTCGCATGATCGATTCGGTCGATTCATCCGTGAATCAGGCGGGCGAGGTTTTCGAAGCGTCGCTCGATGCGCCAATCGTGGTTGGGAATGACGTAGTTGTGCCAAAAGGCGTCAATGTCTACGTTCGCCTCACGAGCGCGAGTTCGGCCGGAAAAATGACCGGGCAGAGCGAACTTCGCCTTGAATTGGTGAAACTGGAATATCAAGGCCAATCGTTTCCCCTCGTCAGCAGCACGTATTCCGAGGTCGGCCAATCGCGCACAAAAGACACGGAAAAGAAAGTAGGCGGCGGGGCAATCGTCGGAGCGATCCTTGGCGGCCTGCTTGGCGGCGGAAAGGGTGCTGCAGTCGGAGCGGCTGCGGGAGCAGGAGCGGGCGGCGTCTATCAAGGCGCGACCCAGGGCAAGCAGGTCAAGATTCCGTCCGAAACCAAGCTCGATTTCCAGCTCGATCAGCCGGCCACGATTACGGTGCAGCCGATGCAATCGCAGCCCGCAAATACCTCGCAATCGAATATGTAGCGCTCCTCGTCTACCAGTACACCGTGCCTTTGCTTCTGGCGCCGCGTTTCGCGGCGCGCATGAGGGATTCGCTTCCCCCTTTTCAACTCACTTTGCGCCCTCCACGTCACCGCTGTGAAATGCTGGGTTTCACGCATGCGACCGGTCCCCCGGAGCGCCCGCGCGCCCCGCTTCTGGAATCCAGACAACTGCGATTTAATCTAAAGAGCAGCGTATGGATAAGGTTTTTGGAGGAGAAGGGAATGGGAATCGCGACGATTAATCCAGCCACCGGCGAAGTATTGAAGACGTTCGAACCTTACTCGGACGCGCAGGTGGAAGAAAAGCTCCAGCGCGCCAGCGAGGCGTTCGCATATTACCGCAAGACGCCATTCGCGAAGCGCGCCGATTGGATGATGAAGGCCGCGGACATCTTGCAAAACGAGAAGGAGGCTTTTGCAAGGATCATGACCACTGAGATGGGCAAGACGTTTCGCAGCGCGGTCGACGAGGCGGCGAAATGCGCATGGGTCTGCCGGCATTACGCCGAGCACGCCGAGAAATTTCTTTCCGACGACCCGGTAGCCACCGACGCGAAGAGGAGTTACGTCCGTTACCAGCCGTTCGGTCCGGTACTCGCGATCATGCCTTGGAACTTTCCCTTCTGGCAGGTGATACGCGCAGCGGCGCCGGCCTTGATGGCGGGCAACGTACTCTTGCTCAAGCATGCTTCGAACGTGCCGCAATGCGCGCTGTTGATTGAAGAAATTTACCGCCGCGCGGGATTTCCGGAAGGCGTGTTCCAAACGCTGCTGATCGGCCCTGAAAAAGTGGACGCGATCCTCGACGATCCGCGCGTTATGGCCGCAACGCTGACGGGGAGCGGGGGCGCCGGGGTGAGCGTGGGAGTCGGCGCTGCGAAGCGAGTCAAAAAGGTCGTCCTGGAACTCGGCGGAAGCGACCCCTTTATCGTGCTTCCCAGTGCGAAGCTCGATGAGGCCGTAGCAACCGCAGTGAAAGCGCGAATTCTGAATAATGGCCAATCCTGCATCAACGCGAAACGATTCATCATTGCGGAATCCGTCGCCGACGAGTTTCAGCAAAGGTTTGTCGACGGAATGCAGCGGCTCAAGGTGGGCGATCCCTTTGACGAAAAGACCGATCTTGGCCCCCTCGCCACGGCCGGCGGCTTGCGTGATATCGAAGATCAGGTACTGCGGTCGGTCCAAGCCGGTGCGCGCATTCTTACAGGCGGCAAGAAGTTTGAGGGCGCGGGCTTTTTCTATCCTCCCACGGTGATGACGAATGTCCCGGAAAATTCCGCCGGATATTGCGAAGAGCTCTTCGGACCGGTTGCGAGTCTCTTTCGCGCGAAGGACATTGACGACGCCATTCGCATCGCAAACGACACGAAATTCGGCTTGGGAGCAAGCGTTTGGACCAACGACGAAGCCGAACGGGATCGATTGATCGACGTGATCGAATCGGGCATGGTTTTCGTAAACCGCATGGTCGCGTCCGATCCGCGGCTACCGTTTGGCGGCGTGAAATGGTCAGGCTACGGGCGCGAGCTGGGCGTCCACGGCATCCGTGAATTTACTGACATCAAGACAGTTTGGATTCAATGAGCTGCGGCGGTTCCGCCGCCTGGTACGAATCAGTATGTGAAGGACCAGCTGACCACAGTCATCGTCACGACTAAGAGCAGAAGCGCAATGCTGACCACGCTGAGTGCTTTGCCGTGGCCGAGCAGGTAATCCCGCGATTCGGAGTTGGTGCACAGCAGGACGACCACGAGAAGCACCACGGCCCACGCGAGCAGCGACGGCACGCCAGGGTATTTTGCGATCATCGAGAGGAATTCTTTTGGCGGTTGGCCCGCCGGAACCCACGCCGGCAGCAACGGCGCCGCGCCCGCGGCCAGCGAGAACGTTAGCAGCTTGCGCGTGACCCAGCCTTTCACTTTTGGGCGGGCGCTCTTCCACACCAGAAAATCCCACGCCAGCAGACAGGCAACGAGCGGGACCCATCCGTACAAAGCGGCAGTGCGGTCAAACCACAACCACGCGCGCAACACGAAATGCGAATGGCGGCCCTCCAGTTCGATGATCCGCGGGAGCACGAGCCAGCCGACCAGCGCGTTACAAACTACCGCGATCAGCAGAGTAGCGAGGCTCATCAACTGAAAGAAGTGTCTCGTCGCGGGAGCCTTACAGCGCGTGCAAACCGACTGCTTCGGCAAAAAACTTTGGCCACATCTCTCGCAGAACACGCTTTCCCTCCCAAGGAAAAATCGGTACCGGCGTATTGTGCCCAGCAGGTTAGCTGGCTGCGGCGCGGAAAGCTACTGGCCTGAGGTGCAGCAAAACGGGCGGCAGCTTTCGCTTGTTCGCGCGGGCTATGCGCGCGAAGCCGAAGCCAAGAGCGAGGCGTCTGAACGAGACCAGGAGTCAAAACAAAGGGCCGCGCGGCAAAATGCCCTAGCGGCCCACTATTGCCAATAGGGTCTTTCTCTCTTTGGGCCCGGTTCCTCCTATGTTTGCTTTGATTGAGGTTCACTTCGAAGAAAGTCGCCCGGGCAGAGAGCCGCGCATCCGGGCTGTCCGATCAATTGGAACTATTCAGTGCGTCGGTCTTATCCGCATCGTGCTGCGTCATAGAAATCACGGTGTAGCTGTGTTCCTTCTGTTCGTCGCTTTCCGGGACGCGCAGGATGATCTTGTCCTTGTCAATCCGGAATTCCGCGACTTCGCCCACGGGCAGCAACGCCGGGTGTTTCGTGTCTTCAGGGCGAATGTGATAGAGGATGTGTTCGCCTTGCAATACGTACTCCTGGCAGAGCACCTGCTGCGTGTTCTGATGGTCGGCGTCCGTGCCGAGCAGTTCGCCCGCCACGGTTTTGCTCGACTTTGCCGCAGTGCCGCACGGCGCGGAATTCATGGAAACGATTTTTCCCTTTTCGTAGGAGTGCTCTCTTGCCGAGGCTGGAATCGCCAGTAATGCCGGCAGCAGAGCGATCATCAGGCAGCGCTTCATCTCGACCCTCCGTGCTGGAATATGCGCCGGACGCGGTCCGTGGAAGGCCGCCACTCCGCGCGCTTCGCCGTTCAGGATCGGCTAATAGGGGGGTCCCCGACCATAGTACAAAGGTCCAGTAAGCTGGCGTTGGCTGCGAATCGGTAAATAAAGGGATCGCAGTATGCGGGAAGCGAGCGGCGCTGGGCGGTGCTTCGAGAGGCTGGAGCCGGTCCGCCGCGCACCGTGGGAGAAGAGGGTTAGCAGATGGCGGCTATCCTCAGCGCTGCGCTCGTGAGCGGACGAAAAATTGCGTCTTGCTCACGTTAGCCGGCACGGCCACATCAAAAAATCCCACCATCATTTCGTCGTAGGTCTGATCGCCCCAGTAAACGGCCGCGTCGGGATCGGGATTGTGCGGATTCTCGCGGGAATTGTCGTACCAGGCGACGGCTTGCAGCACGGTCCCGGCCTTCAGCGGCATCGGAGTGGCCAGGCGGTAGCTAAGCTGCCAGTAAAAATTGTAGTTCACGCGCAATAGGGGCACTACGGTCCCGTCGGGCCGCAGAATGTTGTACTCGAATTTCTTTCCGCGCAGGTGCATGTGCGGGAAAAAGCTCAAAAGCAGGGCGTCGTTCGGCAGCGAGCCGTGCACTTCCACGCGATAATCGGGCACGCCGGGCGGAATCACAAATGTGCTGTTCGTCAGTTGCAACGTCAAGACGCGCCTGGCCGGCGGCGTTTTGGCGAAGACCAATCCGACTGAAGTTTGATCCATTGTTGCGCGGCCATGCGTGGTGTAATGCATTTGAAAGACGAGATCGCTGCCCGCCGGAATGAATTTCGCCATCCCGGCAGGCCAATTGTCAGGCGAGCTTCCGGGCGCGTAAACAAGCAAAATGTCTGCGGTCGTGAAATGCGTGTCGCGACGGTCCTGCTCATTGGTCATATCCGACGCCGTGAATGGCACGTTCTTCGGCGCATCGCGCAGCCAGGGCGAACCCGGCGGACGAATATAGACCACGGCATGATGCACATTCTCGCGGCTGCTCGGCCTGATCTCGCATTGCGCCACCCACATATCGTGCGTGAATCCGGTCGGCACGATTTCGTACGTGTATTCCACGTCGCCCGTCACCGGAATCGCGACTGGCTTGGGCATCTGCAGCACAAGGTCCGGCTGAGAGATGTTCCAGCCCTCCGCGAATTTTCGCGGTGGCGGAGCGTCTGCGATTTTTCCCGCTGGCGCGCCCGCTGCGGTCCATGCGACGAGTGTTTGGATTTGTGCCGTCGTCAGCGAAGGATCGTTGGAAAAATGGCCCACGCTTGGATCGGCGAACCACGGGGGCATCGTCCGCGACCGGGCATCGGCTGCAATCGGTACGGCAAAAGCCTTCGTCTCTTCGTACGTCGTCAAAGGCATTGGCGCGATTTCGCCCGTGCGGTGGCAAGATTGGCACCGTTGCTGAAGAATGGGTAGCACGTTGCGATAAAAAGTAGGCGTCGTATCAACAGCGCGGGCAGAAGGACGAACGAACGAAGGCCGCGCAAATGAGGGCAGCATCGCGATGATTCCTGCCAGAAGAAAGAGCCGCGGATAGGCGAGGCGCCGCATGCGAATATCCAAGCGGCAATTTTCGCACAAGGATGGGCGCGCGCGAGAGTGGAACGGCAAAAAAGCAACGTTGAACCTGGAATTTATTGCGCGAACTGAATGCTCGAGATGGCGCGTGCGATCACGTTTTCCTGAATTTGCACCAGATCGGTTTCGGCCAGCGTCATGCCGAAGATCGTGTAGAGTTCGCCGTCGTGCGCCAGAAAGACGACCGTCCCGGACCAATCCTTCTGGTCGACACTTCCGCGAAAGCGGCGCTCGATCGCCTGCGTTCCCGAGACGTTGAGGTGCGAATCGCCCAGCGGGCGAAAATTATCCATTAGCCCGCGAATACGCTGATCGGTCGCGTCAATATCGCTCGAAATGGATTCTCCCGCCGGAGAAGCGCCAATCAACAAATACGTAGTCTCGTCATCGGTGCCCATCGCCGTGATCGCGCCGGGCAGCAGCGAACGCGCGCCCGCGATCACCTCCCAATCCGGCGGCTTGTACATGCGGAAGCCATACGTTTCGTTCACGTAGGTGCTTCCGTCCACTTCCTCGCGAATCGGTCCTGGCTGCGGCGGAACGCTTGGCGCGGCAGCAATCGCCGTCGCTACAGCCGCCGAACCAGCGCCACGCGGCGCGGGAAGCGAAGGCGCGGCAACTGCGGCCCTGGCAGTTTGCGCCTTCGGCGTAGGTGACGAAAGCGCAGGCGGCGCAATAGGTCTTTCACCTTTACCCGCCGATGGGTCTTGGGAGCCTTCATTCGCCACAGCAGCCGCAGCCGCCGCGGGCTTTTCAGGTTTTGCAGAATCGGAAACGGTGATCGACACCACATCGTCTTTGCGCACCAGCGCAAATCCGTAGCTTGTCTGCACCTTGAATGAGTTGTCGTCGAAGCCGACGATCGTCCCGCTGATCTTGCTGCCATCCTTCAATTTCAGGTCGTCCGCGCCCACGGGTGCGGACGCCATGGCCAAGCAAGCAGCAATCAGGATGGCTCGATTCATGCCAGGATTCATGCCCAGACCCCTTGTGTCGAGTATTGCGCGCGCATGCGCCACCGGCAAGCACGCCGCAAGCCGCGTTGTCTCTCTAGTACCGCCGCTTGCTCCTGCGATATAGTGCATGCTATGCGAGCGCTCGTTTATGTTGCGCCTGAATCGGTTGAGATGCGGGAACGTCCACGGCCCACTCCGGCCGCGGGTGAAAGGGAAGTGGAAATCGAAACAAGCGGGATCTGCGGCTCGGATATGTCCGGCTTTTTGGGACACAGCCCGCGCCGCAAGCCTCCGCTGACGCTCGGTCATGAGGTGGTCGGCCGCCTCAGCGACGGCCGGCGTGTCGTGGCAAATCCTCTTATCAGCTGCGGAAAGTGCGCCCGCTGCATTTCGGGCGCGCAGAATCTTTGCGACAGTTGGCGGCTTTTGGGTCTCGACCGTACCGAGGGCTCCTTTGCCGAATTTGTCGCGCTACCCGAAGGCCAGTTGCACGAAATTCCGGACAGCCTCCCCTCGGAACGCGCCGTTTTGGCCGAGCCGCTCGCCAACGTGGTTCACCTTTTCCGCATCACCGCGCCGCTCCCGTTTTTCCGCCTCGCGATCGTCGGCGCCGGCGCGATGGGCGCGCTCACGTATATGGGCGCGCGGCTGATCGGCGCAAGGGATATTTCGGTCGTCGATTTGAACCAGGAGCGCTTGAACGCGCTGAAAAAAATGGGAGTCGCCGCCGCGGTGAACGCGGGCGATCCGGCTGCGCTTCGCGAAGCGCGCGCATCGGGCCTCTCGGACTTTGACGTTGTGATCGACGCCAGCGGCAGCGCCGCCGCTCGTCAAATGGCTTTCGATCTCTGCCGGCCGGGCGGACAAGTCGTCCTTTTGGGCATGGCCGATCAGCGCAGCGAAGTGGATTTCGTCACGAGCATTCGCAAAGAACATCGCGTGGTGATGTCGTTCGCCTATACGCCGGCGGATTTTCAACGTGCGCTCGCCTTGCTAATCGCGGGCGAGGTCGATCTCGGCCCCTGGACGGAAAAACTGCCTCTCGAACACGGCCAGCGCGCTTTCGAAAAAATGACGCGCGCGCCGGGCGCGACTCTCAAAATGCTGCTCTCCGTCAGGTAAAAAAATTGTCGCGGATATTCCACCCGGACGCATAATCGTGTTTCGCCTCACTGGCGAATCGGCGAATAGAAGGCTCGGCGGCTCATCCGCAAACGCGCTAATTCATTCGGAGGATTTGCACTCATGCTTCAGACTCACGGCAACAAACTCACATGGCTTGGCCACGCAACCTTTTGCATCACCACGGCAACAGGAAAGACCGTCCTGCTCGATCCGTGGGTGCAGTCGAATCCCATGTGTCCCGAGTCGCTCAAATCGTTCAAGCGCGTCGATACGCTGCTGATTTCGCACGGGCATTTTGACCACATTGCCGACGCCGTCGACATCGCCAAAAAGCATTCGCCTCAAGTCGTCGCGATTTATGAGACGTGTGTCTGGCTCCAATCCAAGGGCGTCGCAAATACGAACCCCATGAACAAGGGCGGCTCGCAGAAAGTCGGCGAACTAGAAGTCACCATGGTGAACGCGATCCACTCCTGCGGCATTCAGGATGGCGACAAGATCATTTACGGCGGCGAAGCGAGCGGCTACGTCGTTCGTCTGCCCGGTGGGCTCACCGTTTACCACGCCGGTGACACCGCCGTCTTCGGCGACATGAAACTCATCGGCGAACTCTATTCGCCGGACGTCGCGCTTCTGCCCATCGGCGACCGTTTCACCATGGGCCCGCGCGAGGCATCGATGGCGATTCGCCTGCTCGGCGTCCGCCATGTGATCCCGATGCACTTCGCAACTTTTCCTTTGCTCACCGGCACCCCTGACGGGCTGCGCGATCTCACGCAGGATATCTCCGGCCTCGAAATTCACGTGCTGAAGCCCGGCGAAACCCTCGGATAGCGCGCAGCGATTCGCTCAGCCGTCCACTTCCCCCGTTTCTCATAGGCGGGTTCACGAGAATTCATATATTGCGCGCCCGCTAAAACACATTTCGTGCTCGCGAAATTTGTGTGCATTGAAAACACAGAGCTTGCCCTCCGCACGGTCGATTGGCCTCATGCATTTCTCCCTCCCGAATAACAGCATTCCATATCGGAAAGCGCGATGCTCGATTTCCTCGAGCAGAAGTTCGTCATTCGAGGTCAGTTGTCGCCTCGCGCTCACCGCACTCTTTTATTTTAGCTCAATGCGGAGCTCGGCAAATTCGGCGCAAGCAGCTCTCGCGAACGCAACGAACTCTCTCGATCGAGCTTGCGTTCCAATCGCGCCAGCCGCCGTTCGAAACGCGCTCGCGCCCGCGCGTGAACATGCTGCGCAATCAGTCCCGCCCGCTGTGCGCGACGAAGCTCCGCCAGCGCCTCTCGCACAAGATCGACCGCGTGCCGCAAGTCGCGCGCTTGCCGCTCATGATAAATGGCGAGCTGCTCGTAAGCCTCGATCCCCTCGCGTGAAGTGCCGAGCAGTTGTTCCCAATGTGCAATGGCGGCGGAATGATCGCCTTCCCGCTTTGCCATCAGCGCGAGTGCGCGTCGCGCAACCCGGCTCGCCTGCTCCGGCAATTCATCGCTCTCGGCCGCGTCCTGCGCGATCGTCCGTTCATACAGCTTGCGCGCCCGCTTCGATTCGCCACGCCGTTCGCAAATGCGCGAAGCCCCGTAAAGCTCGAATGCATCGCATCCATGCTTTTCCGGATCGGAGAGCACCTGCATCACCCGCGCCGCCAGCCCCGCAAGCCCGCGCAGATCCATCTGGTTGTGCAGAAAAATCGGCACCAGCGGATCGGGCGCGCCGCCGCGCAAAAAATCGAAATAGATTTGCGGAATGTATTCGGACATCACATCCACGCCGCGGTTCCACCCCAGCACGTGCCGTTCGAGTTCCGGCAGCCGCACCGAACCGAGCCTTAGCCGCCACAGATTGCGCGATGGATGCAGAAAATCCAAATGCGTCCTCGGCTCCGGCACGCGGATCGAACGCGTCATGCGATAGCGTGTCTCCAGAAGTGGCCAATCGAACGTCTTCCCATTAAACGTCACCAGCACGCGCCGCTCGGCCAATCGCTCCGCCAGCGCCGTCAGCAGCGAATGCTCCTCGCTATGCTCGCGCAGAAAAAATTGCTCCACTTCAAGCCCGCCCGCGTCCCACCACGCGATCCCCACCAAAAACGCCACCGTGCCCGTTCCGCCCACGATTCCCGTCGTTTCCGTATCGAGAAAAAGCCATTGCTGCGGATCGGCCACCACCGCCGGCGCACCCGGCGCAACCAGCCGCAGCGCCTCCAAATCGAGCGGCCCATCCGGCGCCTCCGGCCCGATCGATTCCGAAAACCACCGCCGCAAACCAAGATGCTCGCCAAATCGCGTCTGCTGCGGCACCGCGCCCAGCAACTGCGCCAGCCGCTCCGACCCCGCAGGCAAATCGACCGAAACGCCTCGCCGCGCTTCCTCCGCAAGCGGCGCCAGCGTCCGTCGCGCGGGTTTCAGCGCCGCCAGCCGCGCAAATCGATCATTCAACGCACTCACGCAATCTCCCAAGCAGCCGCCGGGATTTCCCTGTGGCTCAGTGTCTCCGTGGCTAGGCCTTTCTTCACCCGCACAGCCGATCCAAAATCGCCAAAGCCGCTTCTTTCGCCCGTTCGCTTTTTTCGCCCGAAGGTCCCACGCACGAAGGGCACCCCGTTTCGCAAGGGCATGCGCTGATCAACTCCCGCGTCCGCCGCAGCAGCAAATCGCAAACGCGCCGCAGCGGCTCGCTAAACCCGATCCCGCCCGGATACGCGTCATACAAATAAAGATTCGGCTCGAAAAATTCCTTCATTGCCGCCGGATCGCGCAGCTCGCGCCCCGAGGGCCCCGCCTCCCACTCCAGGCGTTCGTCATCGATTCCCGGCGAAGCCGGCCGCTCGCCAACCGCCGTTCCCAAATCGCGCCGGTCGCACATCAGCAGCAGCGCAGCCATCGATTCCAGCGCATACAGCAACCCAAAAATTCCCGATTGCCGTTCTGAAATTGCAAACGGCAGGCTCGCCAGCAGCGGTCGCGCCAACGTGATCCAGAAAGCCGTCGTGTGCATTTCGTTTTCGGGAAGCTCGAGCTTGCCGTCGCCCACATTTTCATTTGTGAAAAATTTGATTTTCTTGAAGCCGATCACCTGCGAACGCACCAGCACATCGCCATGTGCGCGCGAAGCTGGTCCCGCGATCCGCTCCTCGTCCGCGATTTCCAGCACGCGCACTTGCGTATAGCGAATCGCATCTGTGTAGTAGTCCACGTTCACCGGATGCACGTAAGCCTTGCGCCTATCGAAATCCAGCTTGTCGACGTGATACTGCTGCCCCTGATGGATATAAATCGCGCTCGGATGCAGCGTCGTCAGCGCCGAAGAAAAATCCGTCTCCCCAATCACCTCGGCCGCGCCATCCTCCTCGCCGTTCTCTTGTCCGCTCGTATCAACGATCACAAAATTCTCCGCGGTCACCGCGCGCAGGCTCACCGTATCTGCCGGATACGCCTCCTGCACCCAGTGCCAGTGCTCGCCGCTGCGATGCAGAAAACCCGCCTCAGCCATCCGCTCGCAAAGCGCCGGCAAATCCACGCTCCCGAACCGCTCGCTCGGCGAAAGCGGCAGCTCAAACGCCGCGCATTTCAAATGATTCACCAGAATTTCCAGATTATCCGGCTGGACGTGCGCGTGTTCGGGCGACCGCCCGAAAAAATAGTCCGGATGCTGCACGATAAACTGATCGAGCGGCGCTGACGAGGCCACCAGCACCGCGCACGAAGTCCCGCTCCGCCGCCCCGCGCGTCCCGCGCGCTGCCACGTGGACGCAATCGACCCCGCATAGCCAGCCATGATGCACGCGTCGAGCGATCCGATGTCGATCCCCAGCTCCAGCGCGTTCGTCGCCACCACGCCCCGCACGCGCCCTTCGCGCAACCCGCGCTCGATCTCGCGCCGCTCGCCCGGCAAATATCCGCCGCGATAGCCGCGAATCGGCTCCGGCCTTCCGACCGGCGCAGGATTCGCCTGCCGCAGATATGTGAGCATCACTTCCGTATGCAAACGGCTGTTCGCGAAGACGATCGTCTGCAACTTCCGCGCGAGAAACTCTTTCGCCACACGCGTCGTCTCGTTGATATAGCTGCGCCGAATGCCCAAATTGCGGTTCACCATCGGCGGGTTGTAAAACACAAACAGCTTCTCCGCCGCGGGCGCGCCGTCTTCCTCCACCACCTCCATCGCCGATTCCGTCAGTTGCGCAGCCAGTTCGCCCGGATTCGCAATCGTCGCCGAACAGCAAATGAATTGCGGCGCCGAGCCATAGAATTTTGCGATCCGCGCCAGCCGCCGCAGCACGTTCGCTAGATGGCTGCCGAAAACGCCGCGATAGATGTGCAGCTCGTCCAGCACGATATAACGCAAATTCTCGAAAAGCCGCGTCCATTTCGTGTGGTGCGGCAAAATGCCGGAGTGCAGCATGTCCGGATTTGAAAGCACCACGTGCCCGCGCTCGCGGATCGACTTGCGCGCGTCGGCTGGCGTATCGCCGTCATACGTGAAGACTCCGAACTCGTCGTTGAGCCGCGTCGCAAGATCATGCAGTTCCGCAAGCTGATCCTGCGCCAGCGCCTTGGTAGGGAAGAGGTAAAGCGCCCGCGTGTCGCGGTCTTCGAGCACCGCGTTCAGCACCGGCAAGTTGTAGCAAAGCGTCTTGCCCGAAGCCGTCGGCGTCACCACCACGAAACTCTTGCCCGCGCGCGCCAACTCCGCAGCCGTCGCCTGATGCGAATAAAGCCGCTCGATGCCTTTCGCGCGATACGCCGCCGCCAGCGCCGGGTGCACCCATTCCGGCATCGCCCGATGCTGCGCTTCGCGCGCCGGAATGTGCTTCACCGCGGTCAGTACCTCGTCCGCGCGATACCGTCCGGCCAGCGTCGCCAGCGCGTCCTGCACCGCATCCAGCGCGCTCTGGCCGCGTGGCGCCAGCCCATTCAAATTCGCTGCCAACGCATTGGAGTTAGCTTGTGAAGTCGCCGCCATCTCTCCTCGCATCGCCCGCCTGCGTTCGAGAGTCGCAGCCGGGCAAGGCACCGGCCGCGTCCCGCGCTTCGCCTTTTGTTCGCTCAGAGCCTAACACGCCGCGCCGCGGCTTACAATCCCGGTTTGTGCCAAACGTAGATGTGAAGGTAGACCCCCAGGCATCATTCGAACCGACGCTGCCAGGGTGGCGAGCCCTCGCCCAGAGTTCTATGCGACTGGAACCAACTCGTGTTATCCGGCTAGTGAAGAAGAGGGCCCAACGGACGGTAAATCGTTCGCGGCATCGGTGTCTGTCCCGAAGATATGGGCGGGGTAATCACAGTGAAAGTCGTTCCGCTGTCGGCCGTTGCAAGAAGCGCCAGACCTTGCCAACTGCTGTACATCAGCCACGCGTTTGTGTCGTCAAAAAAGTCCATATCGATAAAGCGGCCCTCAGGTAACACGGTCGACGGCGGCACAATCGAGATTGGTTTTGCATCCATGTAAAAAACCGTTTTGAAAGACGGGTCGAGGTAAGCGGACCAGAAGATGTGATCGCGGCCAAAAGACGGCTCCGCGCTCATAGCGCTGAACCGCGAAAAGCGCCACGTTTTGCCGCCGTCTTTCGTGACGCCACTCACATAAGGAAGGGTCGCGCCGCCCTCTGTGTCTTCCAGGCCGGCGGCCAGCATCCCCTGCTTCGAATCGCGAAATTTTAACCCGACGAGGTATGTTCCTTCGTCTTCCGTGTCCTTCGGAAGCGACACGCTGATCGGCGTCCACGTTCGGCCTCCATCAGTCGTGCTCCACAGTTGCGCGTTGCCCTGAACGGGAGGGTCTTCGACGTCTGGCCGTTCGCCAATCATCCATCCCGTGCTTGGCGAAATAAACTGTAGAGGGCCCGGACCCGGAGGATCGGGCAGTCGATGCCATGTGTTTCCGCCGTCGGATGTAGCCATTAGCGCGTCTTTACTTGAATTCATTAACGCCCAGCGCCACAAAATCCAGCCATGATTCGCGTCGAAAAAGAATATTTGTGTCGGCCGGGAGGGCGCCGCGCCCTCCAAGTCAAGCAAGGGATTGCGCAGCCGCGTTATGCGCCACGTCGCGCCTCCATTTCTCGTATGGAGAAGCTTGAAATGTTGGTCACCCGGACCAGAGCCGCGGTCCGTCGCGAGCAGCCAACCGTTCTGGCGGTCTACGAAAAATAAATCTTCCACGCTGATGTCCCTATCGTCGAGCGACCTAATTTGCGTCCAGTTCCTGCCGTTATCCTTTGTCCAAAAGAAACGAAAGGCAGGGCAATCCATATACCAGCCCACCCCGGCCGAGATCAGCTTGAACCGCGCCATACCGCCGGAGCACACCGGCCCTGTTTGAGCGTCGAGCGCGCTCCAGGTCGATGCGAGCGGGCTGAGCACGACGCCGAATACTGTGGCAATGAGTATCCTGATAGCGGCCCTTCTTGCTATCCGCAAGCGTTCGCAGCTCCTGGAGGTTCCGTCTGGCACCTTGCTCGCCCTAGAGGGACCGTCGCATGAAGCCGGCCAACAGCCGGGCATTGATTATATTGGCCTTAGGGCAAAACGGTTTTTCAGGCCGTGCCGGGCGGCACACACTTTGTAGAACGGCGCCGTTCCGATCGCGAACACAAGCAAGAGGAAGATCAGAGAGAAGCAAAGCCTCAACGCCGTCGACCTGGGAATCGCCGCCTCGCCTCATTCCGATTGCCACGAGGGATGCACGCAAAGTGAGAAATTCTCCAGGTTGCGCATCTTTCCGCCACTATGCCTCGCATTATGGATGCGGGCGTCCCATTGCTTCCGCGACCCCAAGCAGCGCGACTTCCCGCTCGGCGGGAGTGGGCAGTGCTCGAGACCACGCGAGTGCAGGTTTCGGCCCCGATTGGATCGTCCACGCTCTAGCTACCTCGCGAATGCCCGCCGATCTGTAAGGGTGGCCATAACACGCGCTCTGCGCTTTGCTGATGTACCGAACCGCGTTTGCTATGTCCTTCTTGGCCGCAGAGAGCTTCGCAAATTCGGTGAGGCCAAAGCAGAGGTCCCACTGTTTTGGAGCGGAGAAGAGCAGTTTTTCCGCAGCCGTCGGATCGAAGCCGAATTCCTCGATCGCGGGATACGAGTGATCGCAGTTCTGCCGAACGATCGTAGCTGCCGCCTGTATGAATCCACCCGGCTGTGCCGCGGCGAAGTAAGCCTCCTCGCATGGGTCCGCTCGCAAAACTGGGATGTCCCTATCGGCTGATTCGGCGTATCTGGCGTTCCACAAGAACGAGGCCGCCAAGTCCCGACTCTTCAGTCCGGCTGCCAGATTGCGCGCCCGACCCAATTCGCCGCGCTTCTTCAGCTCGTCTGCTGCGTCGCCCAGGAGATTGCCTGTGGAACTCGGGTCCATTTGCTCTGCTGTTCCCAGCGCAGCCGCAAAATCGCCAGACTTTATTTGGTACTCCGCGATGGCCTGCAGCGCATCATCTGGCGAGGCAATCCCCGCCACGATGATCCTGGCCGCTTGCAAATGCCCTCGATTGGCCTCAACCACGGCGATCTGTTGCAATGCGTCACTAGAGTTTGTGAGTTCCCCGGCAGTTCCCAGAGCCCCCTTAATATCGCCGCGCCAGGCCCGGGCTATGGCTACCTGCTCGATCGCCTTTGCTCGGGTAGCGGCTTTGGCATAAGTCCGGGCCACCGCGAGAGCCCCGGCAGCGTCCCCATTTCTGGCTCGGATTCTAGCGAGGGCAATCAGCGAATATTGTGTGTCATCGTCGTGCGTTGAGAGGCGGACGCTGGCCAACGCGTCGTCGTAGTAGCCTTGCGCGGCTTGCTGGCAAAAGATGTCCCATGGCACCAGCCGGTCCTTTGGAGGAGCCGCTTTCTCGTATTCCCGCACGGCTTCGGCCAGGATTGCACGGTCGGACGGCGGGGACGGCCATGCAGCCGACAAAGCCGCGACAATGAAGAGAACCATCAGGAAGGCCGTCGCGGTTAGGATGCGCACCGGTTTGGACATTTGTTCTATCGCCTTAGACACCATTTCAGCAAAGACGGCTGGCCTTCGCGCGAAAAGGTGGATCGTTTAAGGCGCAAAATCGCGCCAATCAGCCGGAAATAAGCCCATTTTAAGCCACCAGTCCTCGAGCTGATCGCCGCTTCCCGGTTCTGGCGCAATTCTGTGGCTCGTACTAGAACGCCTGTAACCCGATTATTTGCTTGCAATTGCTGTCAATGTATGGTAAACTTGTCTCCTAAATTTATGACGAACTCGACCATACGCCCGGCGTCGCAAAGCCTGCCCCGGACCACCGCAAAAGGCGAAAGTCCAACCCTGTTTTCTAATCGACACTGGTCGATTAGAAATCACCGTAACCCCAATGACTCCAACAAAAGACGCGTTTCTAATCGACGCGTAAACCCCCTCTTTGAACTTTCGCCTCTGGCCGGGTCAACCGAAATCTTAATCGATACACAAAATGATTAGAAATCGTCATAAGTCTCATGCAATCAATAAGATCAAAAATTCTAATCGATACAGCCAGGCTGTTTTTCGATCGGCTTCAAAATCAGGCGCCGCCAAGCTTAGTGGCGAGGAAGGCGGGCGCTGACTACGGGGACCATCCAGACGGCGTAGCCGCCGGGATCGCGGATATTGGCGATCATCCGGTCGAAATAGGCGGCGGCGTTTTCGCGCGATATGGGCGTTTTTTCGCCAATGATTTCCACGTAGCCGTCGCGCCAGGCTTCGATGATGGCGGCGAAGGTTTCGCGCGGGACGCGAAGCGTATCGACCACGATGTAGTCCATCGTGATTTGCTCGAGCTTTAAATCATTCAAAATAGGGACGATATTGCGGCCAACGAAGAGATCGGTCCCCGTGGATTTGGCCATCGCCGCCGGCGCGACGCGCCAGAACTCGCTCGGGTCGGGCGTGCCCTGCTGGAAATGGAGCATCCCGTAATCCTCGGGAATCAGGTGCAGATAGCCGCCCGCGCGCGTCACGCGGACCAGTTCGGTGGCGACCCGGTCGGGGTATGGAATCGAGTGCATCACGTGGCGGCACACGGTGAGGTCGAAGGCGCCGTGGGGAAGGTTAAGTTCGAAGATGCTCTGATGCTCGAAGCGAAGCCGCGGTGCGAACTTGGCGTGGCGCTTACGAGCCAGTTCGAGATGATGATCCACGATGTCGATGCCCAGAACCTGAGCTTTCGGGAACAGTTCGGCGAGGCGGGAAGCTCCTTCGCCGGTGCCGCAGCCTGCGTCGAGGATGCGGGGCTTTTCCGGCAGCGAGTAGCGGCTGAAAAGGGGCATCTCCTGCGGCCAGATGGCGCTGGCTTGCGCAGCGAGATTGCGGACCATCGATTCGTCCGCCATTTGTTTGGCTTGTGGATTGAGGTCGGTCAACGAGTCCCTGCCCGGCGCGATCGGGTATATGTCGATGTAACACTAGAGCGCGCGCCCGCGTCAACGGCGCAGTAAGGAGGGTGTAAATCAAAGGCAAAGGCGGCCGGTGCAAGGAAAAGGCGGGATTATTCGTCGCGGGTGACGAGCAATTGCTTATAGGCTTCGCGGCGGGTGAGGCCGCGCTCACGGGCAGCTTGTTTTAATGCGGCTTTGCGGTCGAGGCTTTGTTCGCGCATCAGCTGCTCGACGCGCTTGGCGAGCGGGACGATGTTGGTGACGTTGGGAGCGGATTCACCGAGTCGGGGCTGCCCGGGCGCGCCGTCGCCGGCGCCGACGAGCAGGGTAATTTCGCCGCGCAGCGGTTTTTTGCGCACGGAGGATACGAGTTCTTCGAGATGGCCGTGGAGAAACTCTTCGTGCAGCTTGGAGATTTCGCGGGCGATCACGCAAGGGCGATTGCCGAAGATTTCGAGAATGTCTTCGAGCGAATCGAGCACGCGATGCGGCGCTTCGTAAAAGGCGAGGGTGCGCGATTCAGCGGCGAGCGCGCGAAGAGCTTTGCGGCGTTCAGTGGCGCGAGAGGGAAGAAAACCGATGAAGGTGAATTCGTCCGCGGGCAGACCCGACGCAGCCAGCGCGGAAACGAAGGCAGACGGGCCGGGAATGGGTATCACCTTGATGCCGTGACGAAGGCAGAGCGCGACGAGCCGCTGGCCCGGATCGGAAATGGCGGGCGTGCCGGCGTCCGTAACGAGTGCGACGCTGGCGCCCTGCTCGAGGTCGATGACGATTTCGGGCGCGCGCGTGAGCTCGTTGTGCTCGTGGTAGCTGACGAGTTTGGTGTGAATATCGAAATGCGAAAGGAGCTTCATCGTCTGGCGCGTGTCCTCGCAAGCGATCAAGTCTGATTCCTTGAGGATGCGGAGCGCGCGCAGGGAAATGTCTTGGAGGTTGCCGATGGGCGTGGCGACCACATGCAGGCAGCCGTGGCAGCCGCTGCCGGCGGGTGCATCCGCCGGGGAGGAGGTGTCAGGTGCGCGAGAGGTTTTGATCGTCGTCATTTTTGGTCTGTCGCGGTCAAGGCTTCATTTGCGTTTCTTGCGCCGGGCGGGTTTGCGCTGCGCATCGAGGAATTTGCCGATGAGCCACATGTGGCCGAAAGGGTCGATGACGGCGCCCTGGAGCATGTGGCGAATGGGCGCTGGGCCGACGGTTTTGTGCTCGTGATGATTCACCGGGCTGTGTTCGCGCGCGCCGGCAGCCAAAGCTTTTTTGTGCACGGCGTGAGGATCCTTGACGAAAAGTTCGATCCTCACCGTGGTGAAGCCGGCGTCAGACGGGACGCGAGTGCCGAAGGATGGCGCCTCTTCGGCGAGGAAGAACGGAGCGCCCTCGATGGAGAGACCGGCGACGATGTGCTTGTCGCCTAGCCGCCAGAGAACCTTGGCGCCGAACGCGGCTTTGTAAAACGCGATCGCCTCATAGCCGCCGCGCACTGCGAGCATAGGAGCAATTGTTGTGGGCAAGTGACACGCTCCGCGAAAACGAAAAAGAAGGATACCGCAGACGCGGCGAGGGCGAGAAGAGAAGGTTGAGATTGCACTTTCGGCCGGCGGCGCGGGGCAGGGGTCGTGATGAAGATGCGGGCATGATATGATTTTTACGGCTGCGGGATTTCCTCGGGAATAGGTGAAGGAGGAGCGTAACTTTGCCGCTCTACGAATATAAGTGCCGGAAATGTGGGCACCGGTTTGAAAAGATCGAGAGCATGAATGCTTCGACGACGAAGAAGTGCCCGAAATGCGGGAGCACGGCGGAGCGTTTGCTCGCGGCGCCTGCGATCCAGTTCAAGGGGACCGGCTGGTACGTGACCGATTACGCAGGTAAGAACGCGGCGAAAAACAGCGGCGAGGCTGCGGACGGATCGTCAGCGGAAAGCAAGAAGTCCGAGGACAGCAAATCCGGCGAAGCGAAATCGGCGGAGACGAAGTCCTCGGGGAACGAAGGATCGAAGAAGCGCAAGAAATAAGCAGACCGGACATCGAGACGCGCGCGTCTCGCTAGAGTTTCAGAGATTTCAGGTAGTTGCGGAAATCCTGACCGAGTTTAGGGTTTTTCAGGCCGAGTTCCACGTTGGCGATCAGGAAGCCGAGCTTATCTCCTGCGTCGTAAGTCTTGCCGTCATAGAGGAATCCGAGCATACCTTTCTCTTGCGTCAGCGTGCGCATGGCGTCGGTGAGTTGAATCTCGCCGATCGCGCCGGGCTTCACGTTGCGCAGGTAATGGAAAATTTCCGGAGGCAGAAGGTAGCGGCCGGAGATGATGAAGTCCGATGGCGCTTTTTCGGGCGCGGGCTTTTCGACGAGATCCTTGATGCGCAGAAGCTGCTTGCCCCATTTGGGAAAATCGCCCGGCGCTGGATCGATCACGCCGTATGAGCTGACTTTTTCGTGCGGCACTTGCTCCACGAGAATCGTGCCGAGGCCGGTCGCTTCGTAGATTTCCTTGATCGATCGCGTAGACGGAATCGTGCTGTGCATGATCATGTCCGGCAGCAGCACGGCGAATGGTTCATCGCCCACGAGTTCAGCGGCACAGAGCACGGCATGCCCGAGGCCGAGTGCTTCGCTCTGGCGGGTATAGCTGAATTTCAGGCCACCGCCGATTTCGCGGACCAGTTGCGCCTGACTAGTCTTGCCGCGCGCCTCGAGAAAGGCCTCGAGTTCGGGCGAGAAGTCGAAATGGTCTTCGATGGCGCTTTTGCCGCGGCCGGTGACGAAGATGACATCCTCGATGCCGGAAGCGAGGCATTCTTCAACCGCGTATTGAATGACGGGCTTATCGACGACCGGCAGCATTTCCTTGGGCATGGCTTTCGTTGCCGGGAGAAAGCGGGTGCCGAGACCCGCCGTGGGGAGCACAGCTTTCCTGACGCGCTTGGGCTTTTCGTTCATGTGATTGTTCCTGTGTTTTCGCCTGAGAGGATCCTCGGATCGCGAAGCGGTTCGAGCGCGCCTGCCTGACGCAGGCCGGTTGGCCCAAAACCATATGCTACCATAGCGGTTTTGCGGGATTCGTCGGGTTGATAATGGATGTTCTGAAAGCCAAATATATGTTTTGGAGAGCGCGGTTGAAAGATGGGCGATGAACTGATTCTAGGCATTGAGTCGTCATGCGACGAGACGGCCGCGGCTGTGGTCGCGGGCGGGCGGCGAATCCTGTCGAGCGTAGTGGCGTCGCAGGTACCGATTCACAGGAAGTACGGCGGCGTGGTGCCGGAGCTGGCTTCGCGGGAGCATCTGCGCCAGATCGTGCCGGTGGTGCGTGAAGCGGTTGAACAGGCTGGTATCGGCTTGCGAGACGTGAGCGCGATCGCCGTGACGCGGGGCCCGGGGCTGATTGGTGCGCTGCTTGTGGGCGTTACCTACGGGAAAGTGCTCTCGTACGCGCTGGGCAAGCCATTGATTGCCGTAAACCATCTCGAGGGGCATGTCCATGCGGTCTTGCTCGAGGCGCACATCGCAGGCAGGGAGCCGCAATTGCCCGCAGTTTGTCTGATTGTTTCGGGCGGGCACACCATTCTTTATCACGTGACGGCAAGCGGAGATGCGAACGGCGCGACGCGCTTTTCCTACGCACGGATCGGCGGCACTCGCGACGATGCGGCGGGCGAAGCGTACGACAAAGTGGCGAAGATGCTGGCGCTGGGATATCCGGGCGGCCCGGTGATCGATCAGCTTGCAACGCACGGCGACGCGAAAAAAGTGCACTTCGGCGGACCGAAAATGAAGGGCAATCCGTTCGATTTCAGCTTCAGCGGGATCAAGACGGCAGTCCTTTATCATTTGCGGCGGAATCCGCAAATGCAGCCGGAGATTGAGGCGCGCCAGGCGGCATTGAGTCGAGGTGAGCGCGGCGCGGCGGTTCTTTTGCCGCTTTGTACCGCGGACACACTCGACCTGGTGGCAAGCTTCCAGCATGCAGTGGTGGAAGACCTGGTCTCGCGAACTCTCGACGCCGCGGAGCAGTACGCGGTGCGCACCGTGTTTGTTTCGGGCGGCGTGGCGGCGAACGGCGCCCTACGAAAGGCCTTCGAGGCGGAGGGCGAGCGGCGCGGCCTTCACGGTTATTTTCCGAGCCGGGCGCTTTCCACCGACAATGCCGCGATGATTGCCGCCGCCGGATATCCGCGGTTTCTGGCTGGGGAGCGCGAGAATTTGCAGTTGAATGCCGAGGCGAATTGGCCGCTCGCCTGACCGATATCAAATCGGCTGGATTTTGTGGACCGGGCGAAGAACATCCGAGGGATCGTAATTGTGCAGGCCACTCGCGATTTCGCCGGCGGGCAAGCGGCGCAGCGAATAGACGTAAGGCCGGGGGCCGACGGTAATGCATTTCTCGGCGATCACTTGGAAATAGACGCCCGCATAACGCAACGTAAACGGATATTTCCAGCCCTCGCGTCGCCGGCACGAAGCGATCTGGATGTCGCAGATTTTGCCGCCGGGAGTGATTTCGTCAGCAACCAGAGGCAGTTCGGCTGCGGCGCGCTTGCGCTGCGTGAAACGCCAGGCGGAATCGGCGATGTAGAGGGGAAGAGTGCCGACCACTTCGCCAGTAGTCAACGCCCCAAAGGTGCGCACGATTCCTTCCAAGCCAAAGTAGCAGACCACCCAGGTTGCCGGGTTGACCATGAAAGTGAGAAACGCGGTTTCGCCCGATAGCTCGAGCGAGCGGAATGCGAACTGCCCCGACGTAAGGCTAAACGCGGGGTAGTGGTCGCCGAGAGTTCCAACGTAGTAGATAAACCAAAACCATAAAACCACGAGCGCGATGAACGCCTCGGCGAGCCCGGAAGCCATGGCGGCTCGCGCGAGGTATTTTCCCGCGCCCGCGTGCTCGCGTTCACGCCACCGCTTTGGCAGAAGCGTGTAGAACGGCCCAACGACATAAGCTGTCCAGGAAGCGCTCATGGGAAAAACTCTCATCATAGAGTAATCGCAGTTGGCTTCGGCGTGCCTGTACCTACGGACAGATATAGCCGCGCAGTAAATAGTTAGCTTTTGTGGGAGTACTCGCCCTCGAACGACGTGGCCGTGTCGCTGCATCCTGTTACCTTGTCGCAATCACTTGTGCCGATGCTTTGGTCGTAATCACAGGGAGGCTCGCCGTGTCTAAGGCTCGAATTTTGGCGATTGTGCTCGTCGTTATATTCGTCGCCAGTGCAGGTTTCCTCGCGCAGCGAATCGTGAGCGCAGAGAATCCCAAGCCCGTCAGCGCCGACGAGTTACTGGCATTGATCGCCGGCAACGCGCTGCCACAGGACATCGTGCATAAAGTCTCGCAGGACGGGATTTCATTTCGACCGGACGACGCCTTCAAAGCGCAGTTGAACGACATTGGCGCGGATGCATCGATTATCGCCGCAGTGAATGCGGCAAAGCTTGGACCCGAGGCTGAATCCCTGGATTCAGCGCACCGGGAGGTGCTTCAGCATTACGTCAATGCTGCGCACAAGATGAAGGCCAAGGATTATCAAGGCGCATCGGATGAACTGGGTGAGGTGGTGAAAAGCAGCTTCGACGTTGTCGACCCGGGATTTGTGCTGGGCGAGGTGTTTCGGCTTGAAAACGAATTTTACGAGTCGGCGGCGACGTATGGCGCTGTGTTAGCTCGCGACTCGAATTATCCGGGGGCGCACGCGAAGCTAAGCTACATCGAGATCAAGCTGGAAGATGACGAATCGGGTCTGCGGCAAGCCAAGCAGGCGCTGGCAGAGTATGCCGACGACGCGGAAGGCCATAAAGATGCCTGCCTCGCGATGGAAGGGCTAAAGGAATACGAGGCGGCTGCGGCTGAATGCCTCGAAGCACTCCGGCTTTTCCCGAATTATCCGAACGCGCACCTCGATTTGGGGATCATTTACGAAGACGAGGGGAAGCTCGACGACACGATCGCCGAAATGAAGAAGGCTCTTGCCCTCGAGCCCGGTGACGCGCTCAATCTCTACGACTTAGGTTACGCGTACGATCAGAAGGGCGACTTGCCATCCGCTATCTCGTTCTATCGCCAAGCCGTCGCAGCTGATCCGACTTGGTTCAACCCCCGTCAAAATCTGGCCGCTTCGCTGGAGCAAACAGGGGACTACGCCGATTCGGTGGCCGAATACCGCGAAATGGAAAAGATATTTCCCGATTCGGCCGTTTGCCACTTCTGCACGGGCATCGCTGTTCTCTGGAGCGGTGACATGGATGGCGCGGAAGCCGAGTTTCGCAAGGCGATCCAACTCGATCCCAGCGACCCTGACCCTCACGTCTATATCGCCCGCATTCGCCTGCAGCAAAAGCGGTATGACGAGGCTCTGAAGGAAGATCAGATCGCCGAGCAGCTCGATGCCAACTCGTTTGACGCACACAACGGGGCTGGCATGGTGCTTCTCGCCGAAAGCGACTTCGCAAAAGCTGCGGCAGAGTTCAAACAGGCCGAGGATCTGAAGCCGAGCGACGCGTCAGTCCACGATCAATATGGGCAGGCGCTTCTCAACGAAGGTAAGACGACGGATGCTATACAGGAGTTCAAACAGGCGTCGCTGCTCGACCCCACGATGGTTCCCGCTGCAATTCACCTGGCACACGCTTATGAACAGACGGGCGACTGGGCTGACGCGATGGCCGAATATCATAAGACTGCGTTACAGCAAGCTGGAATCGACATTCGGATGCAGCGGTGGCGCGGCTCGGAGTTCGATCCCGAGAAGGAATATGAGGGCGCGCAGGGCCGATTCAATGACTACATCGCTTCCTTGAAGGCGTCCGGCAATGCGGCGCAGGCGACGGCGCTCGAAGCGCAGATTGCCAACATGCAGAAATCGAAAGGCCTTTCGGATCAGCTCAACGCGCTGATGCAGGCCGGGGTGCAGGCCTATCAACAGCGAAAGTTCGAGGAAGGATTCCAGGATTTCAAGCAAGCCGTGGATATCGCGCGCCAGATGCAGCCCCACGACGCGCGTCTCGCTGCCGCCCTGGATTATCTGGGCAACGGCTATATGGCGCACGATTTTGCATCCGCCGATACCAGCTTCGAAGAGGAGCTAAAAGTCGATACCGAACTTTACGGCCCGAACTCGCCGAATCTCGATCTGCCTCTCGAGTCGCTCGGAAACAGCGCCATGATCCAGAAGAATTATGCCGCGGCAGAAAAATACTACTTTGAGGTCGTGGATCTCACCTCAAGAGCCTATGGTGAAAGCAACGACCAGGTTGCGATGAAGCTTGTGAGCGCAACGCGGCCACTTCTCGTACAGAAGCAATTCGACAAGGCAGAGCCTTATCTGCTGCGAGCTGAACACATTGAAGAATCCACATACGGCGAGGACAGCGGTCCCGTCGAGTATCCCCTGGCCAGCCTCTGCTGGATGTACGACCAATGGAACAAACCGGACAAGGCCGAGCCGTGCTACGAACATTATGTCCGGTCCGTGGAAAAGCAGTTCGGCGTGAACAGCCCCAAAATTATTTCCGTGCTCGTGGCGGAATCGGCGGCGCTCCGCAAACTCGGACGCGCCTCCGATGCCGACGTGGTAGATAAGCGGGTTGCCGCATTGCGAAGCGCAACCATGAGGGCGAACTGACCGGGAGGCTCGGTTTACCAGCAGAATCGTCTGAGCACTCGAGTCGATCGGGCCCGCTCTCATCGATCCGGCGAGGCGAGGGAAGGCTCAGCGCCGTCAGTTGCGCTTGGGATGCGATTCGGTGCTGCCATCCTCAAGCTTCAGGGCCCATTTCACTGCCTCGAGGTACATTTTTCGCACGTCCGGATTCTCGTACTCCTCCCGGTTGTGGCCCAGGCTGGAATAGAAAACGCGGCCGTTTCCGTACATTTTGGCCCAGGTGATCGCGTAATCCTGATCGGCGTGAATCCCGTTATCAAAGTTGCCGCGGCCGGGGCCGCGTCCCCGCCCTGCATTCGCGGAAGCGGCGGCCTGCTGCGCCTGGTGATAGGCTTCTACCTGTGCGGCCGTCACATCACCTGCGGCTTGCGCGGCGACCGGTCCTTGAGACGCAAACGGTTCCTGCGAGCCGGTTTTCGCCGGAAGCTTGGTTTCATCCAGACGCATCAGGACGTTCACCTTGTCTCGCGACCAGGTGCTCGAACGCGGGACGTACATTTCGTCACACAGAACGATGTGAGTGGACGCGAAGTGGCGCATGGCAGGGAACGCGGGATCTTCGATGATCACAGGCGCGGCAAACGTGAGCCACGGATGGTTCGCAAACTCGCCTCCGATCATCTCCGTGTATTCGGGCCAGACGCCATTGTGATTCGCATCGAGAGCGGCATGCACGCCCACGAACCCTTTGCCGTCGTCGTGAATGGCTGAGATGAAATCCTTCTTCTGCTGATCAGTGAGCTGCCATGTCCCCGTGGTGTTGACGGCGACAATTGCGTCAAACCAGTTCAAGTTGCGATTGTCTCCGGCGCCGGTGTAGCCCTTGGTGATCCACTTCGTATCGGTACGAATTTCGGTATCCCACAAGCCGGTCTCTTTGCCGAGTTCCCAAAACATTACTTCGCCATCTGTCGTCGAGCCGTGATGCCATCCATTGGTGAATCCGAGGACGAGCACGTTCTTTTTCGGCGTCGCGGGATCGACGAGAGGAAGCGGTGTGATTCCGCCGGGAGGGCCAGGAATTGCAGCCGGGGGAGGGGCTTGAGTCTGCGCCGGGGTTTGGGCTCGCGCGCCGGTCGTCCAGAAAACGATCCCGCCTGCTGCTAGCACTGCCACTATGCAACCTACGATTGCCGCTCTTCTCATGAGACTCCCTCCTGAGCAAACCGCTGCCGGAGGGAAATATCACACGCGGTGCCATATTTCAATGTTTGTACGCAGGGCTCGACGCGGATGCATCGCGTCGCGCCTCCGCGCCGGAGCCGGCTGTACACCAAACTCTCTCAAGCTGATGAACCCTTGGATTTGCGGCGAAGCGCAGCTTTCGGAGGCCGCTCGATGTGAGCGACGACGGAGCTGGTTTCCGAGCAGTAGACGAAATAGCGGCCGGGGCGCTCGGCGGCGATCTGCTCCATTCGTGCGTATGCCTCGTTGAATCCTGTGACAGCCTCTAGCCACATAGCGTCTTTGTGAATTTCTCCGGAGAAAATATCGAATTTTGTTCCTCGTGGTTTCATCGGAATATTTCGGATGAGTCCTAAGGGGAAGAATGAAGGGAGAATAGCGAAGAAGTTCTAGTACGTTTGCATCGAGGTTCTCATGCTTGCAATTGAAAGCAGAAATTTTTGAGTTTTGGGCGGTGTGGCTCCAGGGAATGAGCAGGTGCGGGTGGCTCAGCTTACGCTTGCAGGAGCGGCCTGCAACGGGGCTCTAGCCTGTATCGGGATCGTGACTTCGAGGATCGTGCCCGGATGCGCTTGGCGCAGCCGAAGGTCACCACCGAGCTCCTTGACGCGTTGCTTCATGCCCGCGATGCCTACGCCGACGCTGCCGGGACGCAGGCCGATCGTGTCTTCCGAGACGCCTTTGCCGTCGTCGCGCACGCGCAGCAGGATTTCGTTTTCCCGCTTGCTGAGCTGCACCCATGCATGCCGAGCCTGCGCGTGGCGGAATATATTGGTGAGTGCTTCCTGGACAACGCGGAATATTGCCGTTTCAAGTTCAGAGGGAAGGCGGGGGAAATCCGTGGGCGTGGCGTCCAGTGAAGCGCTGATGCCGCTGCGCTTCGCGAATCCATCGAGATACCAGGCCAGGGCGAAGCTGAGCCCGATTTCGTCGAGCATGGGAGGGTGCAGGAGGTGAGAGATGTTGCGGACCTCCTGAATCATGCGGTCGATCAGGGCGCGCAGGTCGGTGGCTGTCTGCTTATTTGCTTCCAGGATTTGTGCACCTTGCAAAACTCCCTCGAGCATGATTTTCGCAGCCGTCAAGTCCTGGCCGAGGCCGTCGTGCAGATCGCGCGCAATGCGGCGGCGCTCTTCGTCCTGGGTGGAAATCAAGATGCTGGAGAGCCTGCGCAGCTCGAGGTTCAGAACTTCCGTCTGGTGCGCCTTGCGGTGCAATTCCGCGAAGACGCTTACCTTCGCGCGCAGCAGCTCAGGAACGACTGGGACGGAAATGTAATCGACCGCACCCCGCGCATAGCCTTTTAGCCGGTCGATGTCCGTCATGTGGACGGCGGAGACGAAGATAATGGCCGTTTTCTGAAAACGGGGATGCTGGCGGATGGTGTCGGCCAATTCGAAGCCGTCCATGTCCGGCATACTGACGTCCATCAAGACGACGGCAATATCATTCCGTAGGAGGAATTCGAGAGCCTCTCGGGCCGAATTGGCTTTAATGAGATTTTCGCCGAGCTCGGCGAGTATGGCCTCGTAGCTGAGCAGCTTGCTGGGCTGGTCGTCAACCATGAGGATGTTGACCTTATCTGTCACGCGAAATTCCTGTGGTCCTCTCTATTTTTTGTCGGCGCCTTCGCACCGGTAATCGTTTCTCCGGCGTCTATCTGTGCAGCCACATTCTGAGCGTCGATAGCAATTGGTCCGTGTTCACCGGCTTTGCCAGATATTCGGAAGCTCCGGCTTCGAGACACCGCTCGCGGTCCCCCTTCATGGCTTTTGCCGTTAAGGCGATGATCGGGAGGCGATGGAACAAAGGCTTTTCGCGGATCACCTGCATCGTTTCGTAACCATCCATCTGCGGCATCATGATGTCCATGAGCACAATGGCTACGTTGGGGGTGCATTCGAGGATGCTGATCGCTTCGGCGCCCGTGCCTGCCGCGAGGACGACCATTCCGCGGCGTTCGAGGACGCTGCTGAGCGCGAAAATGTTGCGGACGTCATCGTCCACAACCAGAACTTTCTTGCCGACGAGAGCCTCATCTGAGTGATGCAGGCGGTCCAGCATCTTCTGCTTGGCAGCCGGCAGCTTGGTGATGTCGCGATGGAGGAAAAGCGCCGTCTCATCCAGCAAGCGCTCGGGCGATTCCACTCCCTTGACGACGACGCTGCGAGCCAGGGCGTGCAAGCGCGTATCTTCATCCGGCGAGAGCTCCTTGCCCGTGAAAACGACCACGGGCAAATCCGGCGAAGCCGGCTTTTCGCTGATACGCTCGAGCACGTCGAATCCGCTCATATCCGGCAAACGCAAATCGAGCACCATGCAATCGAACGAGCCGTCCCGAATGACGTCGAGGGCGTCTTTACCGGTCGAGACGACCGTGGCATCGATGTCGTCATACAGCAAAAGCTCGCGAATGCTGAGCTGTTCGCCCGGATTATCCTCCACGATCAGCAATTGCTTGCGGCGCGGCTTTGCGTAGTCCTTCATACGCGTCAGAGCTGCGTCGAGGGCTTCGCGCGTGGCCGGCTTGTTGACAAAGGCGAAGGCCCCGCGAGCCAGCCCATGATGGCGGTCCTCGTCGAGCGTCAACATCTGGACAGGGATGTGTCGCGTGGCCGGGTCGCGCTTCAAGTGGTTGAGCACGGTCCAGCCGAGCATATCGGGCAAGTAAACGTCCAGCGAGATGGCGGCAGGGTTGAACTCGTGCGCCAGCGTCAGCGCGTCTGACCCGCGAGACGCGAGCAGCACTTTGAATCCCCTTTCGCGCGCAAGATCGCGAAGAACGTGCGCGTAATGCACATCGTCTTCGACCACGAGCAACACCGTGTCATCGGGCGAAAGGTCGTTGCGGTCGTCCGCAATCTGGTCGGCCGTGATTTCAGCGATAGCGGCCCCCGACGGCGGTATGTGCGAGGCCGCGGCAATTTCCGGCGGCATCAGCTTGGCGGTCACCGGCGGCGGAACGTACGTCTGAGGCAGGTAGAGCGTGAATGTGCTGCCTTCGCCTGGCACGCTCCGCAGCTGAATTTCGCCCCCGAGCAGGCTTGCGAGTTCGCGGCTGATGGCAAGTCCGAGGCCCGTCCCGCCGTATTTGCGGCTCGTGCCGGCATCGGCCTGCTGAAAGGCTTCGAAGATGATGCGCTGCTTTTCCTGCGGAATTCCGATGCCGGTGTCTGACACGGAGAAGGCGATTACTGAAGTAGCCGATCCCAGCACCAGATGGTCCGGCGACCACCCGTTCGTTACATATTTCACCGAGAGCCGCACACCGCCCTGCTCCGTGAACTTGAAGGCATTCGAAAGCAGGTTTTTGAGCACTTGCTGCAAGCGCTTCGAGTCTGTGACAAAACCGCGCGGCAGATGCGGATCCGTCTGAACCTCAAAGCTGAGCCGGCGATTTTCCGCCTCGTGACGGAAGGGTCGAGCCGCCATTTCGAGCAGGCTGGCGAAGAACACTTCCTCGGCCTGCACGGAAACCGTCCCCGACTCAATTTTTGATAGATCGAGGATATCGCTGATCAGGTTGAGCAGGTCGGTTCCAGCGCCGTGGATGGTGCGCGCAAATTCGACCTGTTTTGGCGTGAGGTTGCCATCGAGATTTTCGCCGAGCTGCTGGCCGAGGACAAGAATACTGTTGAGGGGCGTGCGCAGTTCGTGAGACATGTTGGCGAGGAAGTCTGACTTGTATTTCGAGGTGAGGGCGAGCTCCTTGGCCTTTTCTTCCAAAGCCCGGCGAGCTTGTTCAATTTCCTGGTTTTTGCGCTCGACTTCGGCGTTCTGTTCGGCAAGCTGCTGCGCTTTGAGGGCGAGCTGTTCATTCTTCTGCTGCAACTCTTTCTGTTGCGTTGTGAGTTCGCCGGCCAGCTGTTGGGACTGCTTCAGCAAGCTTTCGGTCTGCATCGTAGCTTCGATCGAGTTGAGCACGATGCCGATGCTCGCAGTGAGCTGCTCAAGAAACGCAAGATGCGAGGTGGTGAACGCGTTCAGCGACGCGAGTTCGATCACGGCCTTGACGCGATCTTCGAAGAGCACAGGCAGGACGATCACGTTCTGCGGCACGGCTGTAAAGAGGCCAGAGCGGATCGGCACCGTATTCTGAGGCAGATCGCCGATCAGCATGCGGCGCTTTTCCGCGGCGCATTGGCCCACGAGGCCTTCGCCAATCTGCAGACGCTTCGCGTGGCCGTTTTCGTTGTTGTCAGCGAACGCGGAAAGCAAGGCCAATTCGGCCGATTCATCCGCTTCCATCTGATAAATCACGCCCTGCTGCGCATTCACCAGCGGAGCCAGTTCCGAGAGAAGCATGCGGCCCACTGTGGTGAGGTCGCGCTGGCCCTGCAACATGCCGGTGAAGCGGGCGAGGTTAGTCTTGAGCCAGTCTTGCTCCTTGTTGCGATCGGTGGTGAGGCGAAGGTTGTCAATCATCGTGTTGATGTTGTCCTTCAGCTCGGCGACCTCTCCGCTCGCTTCGACCTGAATGGATCGCGTCAGGTCGCCCTTGGTCACTGCGGTTGCCACTTCGGCGATTGCGCGCACCTGATTCGTGAGGTTGTCCGCGAGGAGGTTGACGTTGCCGGTCAGGTCCTTCCAGGTGCCGGCCGCGCCGGGAACGTTCGCCTGCCCGCCAAGCCGTCCTTCGACGCCGACTTCCCGGGCAACGGTCGTCACTTGATCGGCGAATGTCGCCAGCGTATCCGTCATGTTGTTAATAGTTTCCGCCAGCGCCGCCACTTCGCCCTTCGCGTTCACCGTCAGTTTCTGCGTCAGTTCACCGTTGGCGACCGCCGTAACGACTTTCACGATGCCGCGCACCTGCTCGGTGAGGTTTGCGGCCATGACGTTGACGTTGTCAGTCAAATCTCCCCACGTACCGGCGACTCCCGGCACCTGAGCTTGGCCGCCAAGCTTCCCTTCGGTGCCGACTTCGCGTGCCACGCGGGTAACTTCGGCCGCGAAGGCGTTCAGCTGGTCCACCATGGTGTTAATAGTGTTCTTCAGTTCGAGAATTTCGCCCTTCACGTCGACGGTAATTTTGCGGGAAAGGTCGCCGCGCGCCACGGCCGTGGTCACTTCCGCGATGTTGCGGACCTGGCCGGTGAGGTTACCGGCCATGGCGTTGACCGAGTCGGTGAGGTCTTTCCAGGTGCCGGCGACGCCGGGAACATTCGCTTGGCCGCCAAGCCGTCCTTCGGAACCGACCTCGCGGGCGACGCGCGTCACTTCGGCAGCGAACGAACGCAACTGCTCGACCATCGTGTTGAGCGTCTCTTTAAGCTGCAGAATTTCCCCGCGTACATCGACCGTGATTTTTTTCGAAAGATCGCCCGTCGCAATCGCGGTGGCCACTTCGGCAATGTTGCGGACCTGCGCCGTGAGGTTGCCGGCCATAAAGTTGACGTTGTCCGTGAGGTCTTTCCAGGTGCCGGCGACGCCGGGAACTTGCGCCTGGCCGCCGAGTTTTCCTTCGGTGCCGACTTCGCGCGCCACGCGGGTGACTTCGCCGGCGAACGCGTTGAGCTGGTCCACCATGGTGTTGATAGTGTTTTTCAGCTCGAGGATCTCGCCCTTCACGTCGACGGTGATTTTGCGCGAAAGGTCGCCCAGCGCGACGGCCGTGGTGACTTCCGCGATGTTTCTCACCTGGGCCGTGAGGTTACCGGCCATGGAGTTGACGGAATCGGTGAGGTCTTTCCATGTGCCGGCGACGCCTGGCACGTTCGCTTGGCCGCCAAGACGTCCTTCAGTGCCGACTTCGCGCGCCACGCGCGTTACTTCCGACGCGAACGAGCGCAATTGATCGACCATCGTGTTGATGGTGTCTTTCAGCAGCAGAATTTCGCCGCTGACGTTGACCGTGATTTTTTTCGAAAGGTCGCCGCTCGCGATTGCAGTGGAAACGTCCGCGATGTTGCGCACCTGCGCGGTCAGGTTACTCGCCATCGAGTTGACCGAGTCCGTGAGGTCTTTCCACGTGCCCGCCACGCCCGGGACGATGGCTTGTCCACCGAGTTTGCCGTCGGTGCCGACTTCGCGCGCCACACGCGTGACTTCCGATGCGAACGCGCGCAACTGGTCCACCATAGTATTGATAGTGTCTTTCAGCTCCAGAATTTCGCCCTTCACATCGACGGTGATTTTGCGCGAGAGGTCGCCGCGCGCCACGGCCGTGGTCACTTCCGCGATGTTGCGCACCTGGCCGGTGAGGTTGCTGGCCATGAAGTTCACGTTGTCCGTGAGGTCCTTCCACGTGCCGGCGACGCCTGGCACTTGCGCCTGCCCGCCGAGCTTGCCTTCGGTGCCGACCTCGCGCGCCACGCGTGTTACTTCGCCCGCAAACGCATTGAGCTGGTCCACCATCGTGTTCAGCGTATCTTTCAGCTCGAGGATTTCGCCCTTCACGTCGACGGTGATCTTGCGCGAGAGGTCGCCGCGCGCCACGGCTGTGGCAACCTCAGCGATGTTGCGCACTTGGCCCGTGAGGTTGCCGGCCATGGAGTTCACGGATTCCGTGAGGTCCTTCCACGTGCCGGCGACGCCAGGAACTTGCGCCTGGCCTCCCAGCTTCCCGTCGGTACCGACTTCGCGCGCCACTCGCGTCACCTCGCCCGCGAACCGGTTGAGCTGGTCCAACATTGTGTTGAGGGTTTCTTTCAGCTGCAGGATTTCGCCGCGGACATCGACCGTGATTTTCTTCGAGAGGTCGCCATTGGCAATGGCGGTCGCGACTTCCGCAATGTTGCGGACCTGGCCGGTAAGGTTGCTGGCCATGAAGTTTACGTTGTCGGTGAGGTCCTTCCACGTACCGGCGACGCCAGGCACGTTAGCCTGACCGCCGAGCCGGCCCTCGGTGCCGACTTCGCGTGCCACGCGTGTCACTTCGCCGGCGAACGCGTTGAGCTGGTCGACCATGGTGTTGATGGTGTCTTTCAGCTCGAGAATTTCGCCCTTCACATCGACAGTGATTTTGCGCGATAGGTCGCCGCGCGCGACGGCCGTGGTCACTTCGGCGATGTTGCGCACCTGCGCGGTCAAGTTGCTGGCCATGGCGTTGACCGAGTCCGTCAAATCTTTCCACGTGCCGGCCACGCCGGGCACAACGGCCTGGCCGCCCAGTTTGCCGTCGGTGCCGACTTCGCGCGCCACGCGCGTCACTTCCGAGGCAAACGACCGCAGCTGATCCACCATCGTGTTGATGGCTTCCTTTAGCTGCAAAATCTCGCCGCGCACATCGACCGTAATTTTGCGCGAGAGGTCGCCACTTGCCACGGCGGTCGTCACTTCTGCGATGTTCCTCACCTGCGCGGTGAGGTTGCCTGCCATCGCGTTCACTGACTCGGTCAGGTCCTTCCACGTGCCCGCCACGCCCGGCACATTTGCCTGGCCGCCGAGGCGGCCTTCGCTGCCCACCTCGCGTGCAACACGCGTGACTTCTGAGGTGAACACACCCAGCTGCTGAATCATCGTGTTCACGATGCTCGCCGACCGCAAAAATTCACCTTGCAACGGACGCCCGTCCACGTCGAGCCGCACTGTCTGCGTCAAATTACCTTGCGCCACGGCCGCGATCGCGCGCGTCATTTCCGTGGTCGGCCGCAGCAGGTCGTCCACCAGCTCGTTCACGTAGACTTCGATCCCGCCCCAGGCCCCGCGCGACTCGTGAAAACGCGCCCGCTCCCGCGTCCTGCCGTCTTTGCCCACCACCTGGCAGACGCGTTGTAGTTCCCGCGCCATTTGCTCGTTCGCGGCGACGATCTCGTTGAATGTGTCCGCGATTTTGCCTTCGAGCCCAACCCACGAGCTGGGCAGCCTGACCGTGAAGTCGCCGTCGCGCATCGTGCGCAGGCTTGCCAGGATCAGGCTGAGATTACCGGCCGAATCCTTCGTCTCGTGGTGACCATTTGCGGTTTTTTCTTGAGTTTTCATCTAAGCTTTCTGGACCGCCGCGTGGCCACTCTGCATCACCTGCGTGAAAAGACGCGACGGAATCATCTCCACTCGATTATCGGTCAGGATAGCTCCCACCATTTAGCATGAGCTGCGGATGCCTGGCTCTACAGTGATTTCTGTAGGGTGCTTACGGTCAAGCAGGTAGAACTGTAGCCAGGACTTTCCCTAAGTTCGGCGGAAAAACATGAGTCGTTGAAGGATCTGGGGCCCGCTTGTGCAGACCTCGTCCGGGAATTGCGAGTCCGATCCCGGTTCGTACACGTTTCAGCGAAACAATTCGGCGTTGTATTCGCGGATCAGCTCGTAACATTCGCAGGATGCGGCTTCGAGCGCTTTGCGGTTCAGCACGCGAACCGACCCGCGCGTGTACTCGATAACGCGGTGTTTCTGCAGGGCGCCTGCTGCTTCCGTCACGCTGCCGCGGTCGGTGCCAAGCATCGTCGCCAGGAAGTCGTGAGTCATCGGAATGAAGCCGGATTGCACACGGTCCTGGGTGAGGAGGAGCCACCTTGCAAGCCGTTTATCCACATCGTGCAGCCGGTTGCAGGCGGCAGTTTGGGATATCTGCATGCGATTGATAATCGCGAAGCGGCTGAAACGCATCATAAGATTCGGAAACGCCCGCAGCAGTCCCTGAAGATTTCCACCCAAGATTCGGTGCGCTGTGCCTGCAATTTGCACTACCTCACGCAGAGGGCTTCTCTTCATGCCGAACAGCGCTTCCAACCCGACCACGCCCTCATTCCCCACCACCCCGGCCTCAGCGGTTTTGCCGTTGGACATCACGACCACCATCGAGATCAGGCCTTCATTCAAAAAGTAAATATTCCGTGCCTTGCGGTGACTTTCATGAAGAATGCTGTGGTGAGCCAGCCCGGTGAATTCGAGCCGATGGCGGATCGCTCGAAACTCGCGATCGCTGAAGGAGAGCAGGATTCGATTTGTGATTGCCTTGCCTTCCGGGCCCGTGCGTTCGCCCGGCTGAACGTTGTTGGTGGTTAGGGCGGCTAGTCTTGTCACGATCTGATCTGGGTACCAGTCCTTTCCGTACCTCTACGTAAGCAGAAGCAGGCAAAGTATTTAGCGGCATTCGGGGCCCATTGCAAGTTTGTGTAGGATGCGCCACATCGCGCCCGTGCATCCGGCGGGGCCGCCTACTTTAAACTATGTATTTTCTTGGCTGGACGTTATATATATTGTGTTTGTTGCACGTCCTTGTGTTGGATTTCCGACATAAGGATTTCACTGGAGATTCCGCGTCCGAGCAGGGGTGGCGCCTTCTAGTTTGATGCAGAAAATCCTTATCGCGGATGATAATGAATCACTGCGTAAAGCGCTGAGGGATATCCTTTCCGTTCGCGATGGCTGGTCCATCTGTGGCGAAGCGACGAACGGCCGTTCCGCCGTCTCCCTCGCCCTCGAGCTTAAGCCCGACCTGATCATTCTCGATTTCCTCATGCCGCTGATGAACGGTCTCGCCGCTGCGGCGGAAATCTCCAAATCGCTGCCCGATACTCCGATCGTCCTATACACGATGCACAAAAGCTCCCAACTCGATCGCGAAGCCAAAAAAGTTGGCATAAGCAGGGTCGTTTCGAAAACCGACCGTTTCGACACATTCATTGCGGGCCTCGATGAACTTCTGGCCCCCAATGAAGCCCCGATCGGTCCGCTTGGTCTCGCTAACAATTATTCGACGGCAGACTCTTCCGAGGATCTCGGCTCATCCGGCCAATCCCAGCGCGCGCGCAGGCCAAAAGGCAAGTCACCGCGCTGACCAGTTTTGCGTGGCCCCTCCTCCGGCGAAAATGGACATCACACTCGCCCATCCCCGCTATCGTACATATCTGCGCGCGGGGCGGGTATGGGCCGGTTCCTTCAAGAAAGGGAAGGATCAATATGTAACCGAGAAGGGAATTTCGACGGGAAGGGTCGGCGGATCACGTGTAGCGTTGACTCAAGACAAATACCCCGACTTCGCGAGGTCTGCGAAAACGATTCGAGCTGCGGCGCTCAATGGTCCCGCAGAGCCGCTATCCAACTATCTAGAAGAGCCTGTTCATTGGGGCCGATGCGAGTGAAGGCGATGCCCATCCCGATCCCCGGCTGGGTGTGAGCCACCGTCGCAAGTGCCGCGAATGACGCGCCCATATGGGATATTCGGATGCGAACCTTCGTTCCGGCAGCCCAAGGGGTCTTCGTGGCCACATGGCAGCCATATAGGCTCAGGTCCGTCGTTTTCTCTTTCAACTGGCCGGTCGATTCCACGGCCGTCAACTCCACGGCGGCCACGAAAGGATAGCGGCGCGCTCGGGGGTGCTTGGGCTGGACCAAATGTGCCTCCCGAAGATCGCTTGCTTTATAAACTAACTTCGGCGAACAAGCAAATTTGATCCTTGCCTGACCCAGAAAAGCCTATTTAGCGTATTGGCCGGCTTAGGAGCTCGATCAACTCGTCGATTCGCTTCTTGCGGGTTGCGTACGAAACGACTTCTACAGGGCCCAGCTCTCCGCGGAGCGTCTGCAGCTGATCTTCGACCAGTTTATGCAATTCTTGAACGACCTGCTCTCTGGCTTCTTCCTGATTCCTCGTCATCACGCAAACGATTTTCGGCGCCGCGAGCGACGATGACTGTGGCGCGCGTCACATGTACATGTGACGCTCGTCACAAGCGAAAGGCGGGAGTGGGGCTGGGCAGATAAGAGGATCTTATGCAGCGACGTGCTGAGCGGCTCGCGGACTGATGGCACGTCCGATTTGAGTGAGCTTGGCGTCGGCTGCTTTTTCCTCCGCTAGCGTTTCCTCGAGCGGGCTCACCGCCTGCTGCAAGCCGAGGTCGCGCGCGAACTCGACGAGCGAGCCGTACATCGCGATCTCGTAGTGCTCCACATAGTTGCCGTTCACAATAAGCGCGGCGTCGCGAAGCACAGGGTCTTCGATGTTAGAGACGGAGTCCTTGGCAGCCTTGGTCATTTCATCGAGGATGCTGTTGTTCTTGGTGTCCGGAGTGGCTCGAAGCGCCGAAAAGATGCGCTCAAGCCGCGTGACGTGGTTTTGTGTTTCCTGCAGGTGCTGTTGAAGGGCATTGCGCAGTTCGGGCGAATTGGCCGCCTCGATCATGGAAGGCAAACCCTTCTTGACCAGTTTCTGCTCGCAATCGTAGGCGTACCGCAGCTCCAGTTCGAACAATTCTCGCAGACTCTTTACTTTCATTTTGTTGCTCCTCAGTCAGTCCGGGCGGACCGGCGACGCCGGATTCTGGAAGGCCGCTCGTTTTGAACCCGTGCGTTCGCACACGTCCACGATGAGAACGCTTCGGTGGTTCGCCGAAACCGGGTCCGCGGCTTCAGCCTCCTTTGTCGCACGGCTCGGAATCGAGTGACATGCCCTGCACGATGTATTTCGCTTCGGGTCTTGCGCCTAAGAGCGTCTCAATTCTTGCTCCATGGCGAAGAAGCCGATTCATTGAACGCTAACCAAGGCTGCGGATTTGATTTCGTGGGGTTTACACCGGTCGCAGGAAAGCTAGAAATCTTTGCTGCCGCCGATTTCTGCTGCTAAGAGGTTCCCGTGCCGCTCTTGTTCGCAGGCGATGCATCAGCGGTTGCAAGATAACCCGCGCGGGTTCGCACCTTTAATCCGTGATGTCCCGGCGCATGAACCACGACTCGTATCGTGCGATACCCCGCCGATTGGCCGGTCGTCGGCAGGTAGGCGAGAGTATATTGTTCGCGAAGATCGTGGGCGACCTGCTGGCAGATGCCGGGAAGCTGTTCGGCCGAGGTCGGGAAATAGGATTCGCCGCCGGTGTCTTTCGCAAGTTTGCGAAGCACTCGCGGATTCACATCTGCCTGATCGGCGGCGATAATGCCGATGGTATAGGTGATCGCGCTGCTGTGCTGGACCGCGGCGAGGGTTTGCTTCAGGGTTTCCTGGCTGGCGTTGTCGCCGCCGTCGCTGATGATCACAAGCGCCTTTTTGCGGTTGGTGCCGAGAGCGAGATGCTTCAGCCCCAAATCAATGGCATCGTAAAGCGCGGTCATTCCCTCGGAAGGCCCCGTTTCAACTGCCGCGACAAGATCCGAAACGTTGCTGGTAAATGGCATATTCGCAGGCAGACCAAGGGAGGCCGTCTCGTTGAAGTTCACAACAAAAATCTGATCTTGCGGATTGCTGGACCGAAGAAAGTCCTTCGCAGCTTCCGCTACTTCCTCTCGGTTGGGACGCATACTGCCGCTGCAATCAATGATCAGCCCCACCGTAACCGGAGCGTCATCATGCATGAAAAGGTCGATGCTTTCCGGCCGGCCGTCGTCATATACGGTGAAGTCGTTTTTTGTCAGTCCCGCGACGAAGTGGCCATGATGATCCGTCACCGAAACCGGCAAAACGACCATGTCGGCTTCGGACCGAATCACATCTGAGCCGTTTGCCCCGGGCGCTTGCCCGCCGCTCGCGGGGTTTGTCTGCAAACGCGACGGATTGGAGGCCCCCGCCGGCAACCACGAGCCGAAAACCAGCCCGACAATCGCCGATCCAATCTTCAAATGTTTTGCGAGGGCTCTCCAGACCCGACCGTGTTGTAGCTCCTTACCCAAGCTCATGAATCCTTGCGCTCGCCAGATCGCGAATCAAAGTTTGCTTGCCGCCCCAGAAATTCGATGCACAGTCTAAGTATGACTCACACGGTCGATCGCGAGCGCAGTTTTTCAGCTATGCCCCTGGGCATTCTGTGAAGGCTTGCTTTGCACCACTGATGACGCCTGCACTTCTTGCCCGTTCGGCTGCTCCGCCGTCAGATTGGTCTTTTCGAGCGACTCCGCGGAGGAATCCGTAGCTGACTTGATCGGCTGGTTCATGTCTGTAGCCTCCTCGTTGGACATCGATAGCACCGGCTCGTGATTCGCCTTAGCGAGTTCCATTGCCCTCGCTTTCGGATAGACGAATTGCTGGCCGTAATTGTCGCCGGGATAGAACCAGGCTCTCAACGCTAACGGGCTCCCCGTAGCGCGCTCCGCAAATCGGATCACTGTTTTTCCCGATGGTCGCATGCGATAGTCCGGCACGGCAATAATCGTGGAATAGAGGTGGGTCTCATTCTTGTTGAAGACCTGAACGATGTTCCGATCGGCCTGCGTGTCCAGGAGTCTAAAAACGTAGGTTCCGGCGGGCAGCACCTTCGGCCCGTGGAATCCGGGAATTTCCACCGGACCGCTGAACGTGACGAACGTCTTATGATTGAACGCGTCCGCGCGTGTGCACGGCGCCATGATCCCGGCAAGAAGCGCGATGCATAGCGCAACTGCCCCATACTTCGAAAATCTCATTGCTATTCTCCTCTCCAGCTCAGACGTTAACGGGAATATTCGATTCTGCGTCGGGCCCTGGGGAATGTGCGGGAACGCGATTCTCAGCGCATGCAGGTGTGAGAGAGCCTGACCCTACATAGACAATCACAGCACGCACCAGAGCGAGGGGGAATCGGGTGATTGCTCTAATGAGAAATATGTATCTCCCGAGGCGAGCGCTCCTTCGCTGCGATTCGTTTTCGCTGTTTCATTTTGGCGCTTCCGGCACGGCCGGATCGTGGACGCCGAAGCTGTTTTCGGAGGGAATGCCGCGTGCCGGTCTGCCGCAAGACAACACAGTAAGCCCACGGGTGCTTCGAACAAGGATTCGAAGAAGAAGTTGATCTGATTTCGCCGGTCGCGCTATTGCGCCCAGACCATGCCATCTACGCCTTTGCCGGCATCGATCGGCGCAACCATCTGCCAGGTGTCCAGGTCGAGCACTGCCACCTTGCCGCTACTGCTGCACGAGATGTAGGCACGCCGGCCATCAGGTTGAACCACGATTTCCTGCGGGCTCTTCGGCACATCGAAGGTCTTCGTGATTTTCATCGAGGCGAGATCAAGGACGGCGACTTTCGACGTTTTTGGCTGCGTGAGCAGGAGCCACTTTCCATCGGGCGTAACGGCCGTACCGTATGCTACGTCGGGAAGCTCGACCCAATTCGCGACCGTATTATGAGCCGTATCGATCACGGCAAGACGAGGTTGCGTTTGATCGGAAGTGAACACCCATTTCCCGCCTGTACTCACGGCGATTCTCTGCACGTTTTGCGGCACGACGTGAATGATGGTGATGAGTTTCCGGTTGGGCAGGTCAAGAACGGAAACTGTGCCAGGTCCGACGTTTGCTGTATATCCGCGTTTGCCGTCTGGGCTGATCGCCAGCATGTGCGACTCGGGTTGGCCGGTGGGAACGTCACCAACGATTTTGAAAGTTCTGGGGTCGATAACAGCAACCTGCTGATCGAGCTCCGTAGTCACATAAAGCAAGCCGTCTGCACGATTCAACACTGCGCAATGCGGGCGAACACCGTGCCCGAAATCGATTTTCGATATGATTTTGCGGCTGGCGAGATCCATTACGTCGATGATCTGGCCGTTCGTGCCTGGCTGGCCCACGCCGGCGCTGCCGTAGATCGGAACGAAAGCGAGGCGGCCATCAGCGGAGGCGGCAAGTTCATGGGCGGTGTAGCCTTCTTCCGGAATCGTTGCGATTTGCTGATCGGTTTTGGGGTTGACGATGCCGAGAACGGCTTCGCCCTTATCAGCGACCAGAAGCTGACCGTTGCTGCCCCGGGTTGCGGCCACCGCACCAAAGCCCGCGAAAAGCAGCGCGGACGCGAAGAAAAGCTTGCGAGTCATAATCTCCCCAATCCCTCTTAAGACAACCGTGTACTTGCACGGCGCGGAACTTTCGGGCCGATATTAACGCCGCAAATTGACGGAGGCCAAGTGAAAGGAGAGTTTTGTTTTTTCGACAAAGGATTACAAGGCGCGCCAGGCGCACCCATCCCGCTGTGTCTGGCCCGATTCATGCAGCTAATTTTGCGGGTTTCTTAAGCGGCTGCGAGATACTGCCAGGAGTTCCCGTTAACCTTGACTTGGAAAACTCCGCCCTCATCCGCATGCAGGAAGTACTCGCCGTCCGGGATGCGATGAGCAGTCTCAGACCGAACCTTGCAGGCCGTCCACCGGGAGGGGCGGACGCTGCGCCCGTGAAGGTTCTCGCCCTCGATAACTTCGAACCCGAACTTAACCCGGTACCGAACACCCGTAGGACGGGTGGGTACTAAAACTCCAGAACCGGTGCGTGTGCGTGTTGTGATCTTAGCCATAGCAGTCTATCTGATGCGTAGTATCAACAAAGGGTTCGCCAAAGTCAAGGAAATTTTGTTCGCCTCTGATTCGCCTTGGTACAGGCTATACCCTAGCAAGGCTTACGGTTGCGGCTAAAACCGGACTGCTTTCGCCGGACCTTTGCCTATGATGCGTCTGTGAGTGCTAGAACGGCCAGGAGATTGGACGGCGCGACTCCGGACTGGTGAGCGATGGTACTGGTAGCAAAGTGTTCGGCCTGAGGAGCCATCAACCGAGAACCTTTCGTTCAAGGCCCTCGCTGAAAGCGCGAGCTTTTTCTTAGTGCGCGATGCTCAGATTGTGGGCCCCGGCGAACAGCGAGACTGCTGTGCCGGTCGTTTGCGGGAGCCACCACAAGTGTCGAAGGAAAGGATTGTGGCTGCGCTGCATTTTGAACGCAACATAGTCCATAACCAGCGGGCTTGCTTGAATCGCCCCATAGATCACAGGCGAATTCACGAAGGGGCGCATCGTGGGATCGGCTTCCACATTGCCGGCGCCAATCGACCGGCGGGTAGAATAGGCGTCAAACTCGGCGGCGCCGCTGGAAACGAACGAAAGGATTAGCCAGTTACGGCGGGAGGGGAAAGATTCCACGGCGACGTTGCGAACCGCCTTGGCGGATTGTTCGGCCGGTATGGTGATCGCCTCGAACGACTGCGTGCGGTACGTTACGGTGACAGCCGATGCCGAAGATAGTGAAGGCGAAAGGGCCGCCGGAAGCGCGTCAAAGGCCGCTGTGCCGGGCGTAGCAAGAGGAGCCTCTTGAGCGAGTAAAGACGGCGCAGCGAAGGTGATTGAGATGATTAGTGCGAAGCCGAAAATGAAACTGCGGAGTTGATGCCTGAACATTTCGAAATCCCTCAGTGTCGATCCGCTGCGGAGCGGATTGTGATTGCCTTCGACAGTGAAAGATTACGGGCGCGCCTCGATGCGGGCGATGGGGCGACGGGTTCATTCGATTGGTACGGGCGATTTCCGCGATTTAGTACCGGAGATTTTTCCGCCTTAGTACTCGCGAGCAGGTACGAAGATGGGGCTGCATCGAGAAGGCGCAGCTGCTGCTAACCCGGAATGGAATTCTGGACGATTGGGCGTTAGGCCGCAGCGGGACGTTTAATCCTTGCTTGGAAATTGCGCGGGGGCTTGCGCGGTGAGATAAAATGAATAGGAATGTCATCACAGAATGGTTCGGCGCACAATTTTGTACATCTGCATGTTCACACGGATTACTCCCTTTTAGACGGCGCTTGCCAGATTGACGAGCTGACGGCCGAAGCGGCGCGCCAGAAGATGCCGGCGGTGGCCGTGACGGATCACGGAAACCTGTTTGCTGCCGCGAATTTCTTCAAGGCCGCGAATACGCATGGCGTGAAGCCGATCATCGGCTGTGAGGTTTATGTCGCTCCGGACAGCCACAAAAACCGCGGCGCGGACGCGGAACGGTCGAACCATCTCGTCCTGCTCTGTGAAAATGACGAAGGCTACCGCAACCTGATCAAGCTGGTTTCCACCGGCTTTCTCGAAGGGTTTTATTACAAGCCGCGCATCGATCATGATCTGCTTTCCAAACACAGCAAGGGCCTGATCGCGCTTTCGGCGTGCCTGCGCGGGGAAGTGGCCGATGCGCTGCTTTCGGACAAATACGACCAGGCGCGCACAAACGCCTATCGTCTGCGCGACATTTTCGGCAAAGGGAATTTCTTTCTGGAAGTGCAGGACCAAGGGCTGGAAGCGGATATTCGCGTGAATCGCGATCTTGTGCGGCTCTCAAAAGAGTCCGGGATTCCGCTGGTAGCTACAAACGATTGCCATTATCTCACGCGCTCGGATGCGCACGCGCAAGAAGTGCTGATGTGCATCCAGACCGGCAAGACGATGAGCGATTCGGCGCGGATGAAGTTTGCCACGGACCAGTTTTATTTCAAGACGGCGGAGGAGATGGCGGAAGTTTTCCGCGAACTGCCCGATGCGCTGGAACGCACGATGGCCATTGCCGCGCGCTGCAGTGTGAAGATTCAGCGCGTGGCGAACCCATTCCCGGAATTTCGCGTGCCCGAGGGCGAAGACACGGATTCCTATTTCGAGCGAGTAGTGCGCCAGGGATTTGCGCAGCGCATGCCGACGCTGGAGCGGCTGGCGAAAGACGGGCTGCTGCGACACCCGATTTCCGAATATGAGACGCGGCTTTCGCGCGAGATCGAAACGATCAAGAAGATGCGTTTCGCTGGGTACTTCCTGATCGTATGGGATTTCATTCGTTACGCGCGGTCGCAAGGCGTGCCGGTGGGGCCGGGGCGTGGTTCGGCGGCGGGTAGCCTGGCGAGTTATGCGCTCAGCATCACGGACGTCGATCCGTTGCAATACGACCTGCTTTTCGAGCGCTTCCTGAATCCCGAGCGCATCTCGATGCCTGACATCGATATCGATTTTTGCATGCGCCGGCGCGGCGAAGTGATCGAGTACGTCCGGGAAAAATACGGCGCGGATAGCGTGGCGCAGATCATCACGTTTGGAACGATGGCCGCGAAAGCCGTGTTGAAAGACGCGGGCCGTGCGCTCGATATGCCTTACGGCGACGTGGATAAGATCGCAAAGATGGTGCCGGCCACGCTGAATATCGAGCTGGAAGACGCCTTGAAACAGGTGCCGCAGCTCGAAGAGCTGCGCAAGTCCGACCCGCGCGTGAAGGAACTGGTCGAAGTGGCTCTGCGGCTCGAGGGCCTGGCGAGGCACGCTTCGACCCACGCGGCCGGCGTGGTGATTTCGCCGCAGCCGCTTACCGAGATTGTTCCGCTTTATAAGTCAAACAAAGAAGAAATCACGACGCAGTACGACATGAACGCGCTCGAGCGAATCGGCCTGCTCAAGATGGACTTTCTGGGCCTGACGACGCTCACCGTGCTGGACGATGCGGTGCGAATGATCCAGCAAAATCGCGGCGTTACCGTGGATTTGAATTCGCTGCCGCTCGATGACGCGGCGACATACGCGCTTTTTTCGCGCGCCGACGTTACGGGCGTGTTCCAGTTTGAATCGCATGGCATGCGCGACATTCTGAAGCAGTATCAGCCGTCGCGGTTGGAGGACTTGACCGCGCTCAACGCGCTTTATCGGCCCGGCCCGATCCAGGGAGGCATGATTCCCGATTTCATCGCGCGCAAGCACGGCAAAAAAGAAGTGAAATACGACCTGCCGGAGCTGAAGGAGATCCTGTCGGAAACTTGGGGCGTAATTCTGTATCAGGAACAGGTGATGCAGATCGCGAACCGGCTCGCCGGTTTTTCGTTGGGCGATGCGGACATTCTGCGGCGCGCCATGGGCAAAAAGAAGCCGGAAGAAATGGCCGCGCAGCGGGAAAAGTTCCTTGCGGGATGCGCCGCGCACAAAGTGCCGCAGAAAAAGGCCGAGAAGATTTTCGATCTGATGGAGGAGTTCGCGGGCTACGGGTTCAATAAAAGCCATTCCTGCGCGTATGCGTATCTTGCATATCAGACGGCCTGGCTGAAGACGCATTACCCCGTGGAGTTCATGGCCGCGATGCTTACCGCGGAAACGGGCAGTACCGAGAAGGTGGTGAAGTACATCAACGAAGCGCGGGGAATGGGGATCACGGTATTGCCGCCGGACGTGAACTCGAGCGACATGAATTTTACGCCCAGGGGTGACAATATTCGCTTCGGGCTCGCCGCAATCAAGAACGTGGGCGAGAACACGGTGAAGGGAATTCTTGCAGCGCGGGAGTCATTGCGGAAATTCACGTCGTTCTATGAATTTGTCGAGTCGATGGATGCGCGGCTTTTGAATAAGCGCGTGATGGAAAGCCTGGTTCGCGCTGGCGCGCTCGATGGGTTGGGTGCGCATCGCGCGCAAATGTTTGCCGCGATCGACCGCGCGATGGAACGCGCGCAGAAATTGCAGCGCGCGAAAGAGAGCGGTCAGCATGGGCTCTTCGGCGGGGCCGCGGCTGCGGTTGCTCCGCCGCCCGAGATTTTGCCGGATGCGGAAGAATGGCCGGAACACGAGTTGCTTTCCGCTGAATATGCCACGCTCGGCTTCTATATTTCGGGGCATCCGCTGGACAAGTATGCGGGCCGATTGAACGATCTCAACGCGGTCGAATTGGCTACAATCGAAACCCGGCGCAACGGCGAGGAGATCGTAGTCGCGGGGATCATCGTGCAGTCGCGCCCGATGCGTTCGCGGCGAGGGCAGCGCTGGGCGATATTGATGCTGCAGGATCGCACGGGCGTGTGCGAGACGCTCGTATTTCCGGAGGCGTTTTCGAAGCTCGAGCCCATACTAAAGCCGGCAACGCCGCTGCTGATCAAAGGGCGCGTTCAGGTCGAGGACGTGGGGACGCGCATCGCGGTGGCTGACGCGAGGCTGCTCGATCAGATGCTTGACCGCCCGCCCAGTTTGTTGCGCGTGCGCGTCCCGGTCGCCAGCCTCGGTGCGGGCACGATGGAGCGGCTGGACAAGTTGTTTGCGAGCCGGCCGGGACGATGCCGTGTGGAATTCGAGTTGGTGCTGGGTGACGGCGCGGCGGCTACGCAACAAACCGCCAAGGCCGTCAAAGCCGATCAGGAGCTGATCGAGCGCGTGCGCGAAATCTGCGGGGCGGATTCGGTGATGGTGCAATGAGCCCAAAAGCGAGCGGGACGGGAAGCGGCGGTCGGAAGGGCAATCGCCCGCCCTTCGATGCGGTGAAGCGCAAAGCCGCGCGCGAACGCCTGCGGCGCTGGCAGGAGCGCGCGCGAAAGCGCCGGTTGGAAGAGGAGAAGCTCGCGGGTTCGCAGCCGAATCCGATGGACGCGCACACGGAGCGGCAGAAGCAGATCGATTCGCTCGAGCGCGACGTGGCGGAGATGGGCGGGTTTGCCGAAAAGAGCGAAGACCTCGATCGGCTTCGTCGGGAAATCGACGAGCTGAAGAAGGAGTTTTACGCGCACCTAAGCGCCTGGCCTCGCGTTCAGCTCGCGCGGCATCCGCAGCGGCCTTATACGGAAGACTTCATCAAGCTGCTTTTCGAGAATTTCAGCGAGATACACGGCGACCGGAGTTTTGCGGATGATGCCGCGATCGTTACGGGCATGGCGCGGTTTCACGGTAAGCCGGTGCTCGTTGTGGGCAGCCAAAAAGGGCGCGATCTGAAGCAGCGCGTGCAGAGAAATTTCGGCCAGGCGAAGCCGGAGGGGTATCGCAAGGCGCTGCGTGCCATGCAACTGGCCGCGAAGTTCAAGCGCCCGATATTCGTCTTCGTCGATACGCAGGGCGCATATCCCGGCGTCGATGCCGAGGAGCGCGGCCAGGCCGAGGCGATCGCGCACAATCTGCGTGAAATGTCGCGGCTGCCGGTTCCCATCATTGTTACGGTCACCGGCGAGGGCGGATCGGGCGGCGCGCTGGCGATTGCCGTGGGCGACCGCGTGCTGATGCTTGAGAACTCGGTATATTCGGTGATCACGCCGGAAGGTTGCGCTTCAATTATCTGGCGCGATTCCAGCAAAGCCGAACTTGCGGCCGAGGCGCTGAAAATCACAGCGGCCGACCTGTTGGAACTAAAGCTCATCGACGAGATTGTGCCGGAGCCGGAGGGCGGCGCGCATACGGATCATGCTGCGACAGCCCGGCTGCTCGATCCGGTTCTGGTGCGGTTACTCGACGAGCTCTCGCGACAGTCTCCACAAGAGCTGGTCGACGCGCGGTATAAGAAGTTTCGGACGATGGGGCAGTTTTTCGCCTGACGCGCAATTCCCGTACACGAATCTCCGTTCCAAGCTCAGCCGTTTACCTGATCGTGCAAAACCGCTTCCACGCGTTCAATGATTTGAAGGGAGCGCGACAATGAAGCCGGAAAAACGTGATTTTCGCACGTTAGGAATTTTGTGGCTGGCGTATGGTTGTCTTCGGATCGCCGAAGTTGCTGTGATCGTGGTGTTTAGCGGGACGTTTGCGCTCATGTGGGGCGCGCTGCTGGATCGCGTGCCCAGCCCGTTGCTGTGGATGACCGCGTTCCATGTGGGATTGGTTTTGGCCGCGGCGTGGTGCATCGTCTCGGCCTTTTTCAGTTTTGTGGCTGGAATAGCATTGATGCGCAATTGGACGCCGGGGCGCGTCGATACTGTGATTGCGGCGCTCCTGGCGCTGCCGGACCTGCCTTTCGGGGTCATCCTCGGCGTGTACACGATTGTGGCGCTAATGGCTCGCACGGCGGCGGTTCCCGAGCGGCCACGGACGCAATCCCATATTGTGATCCCTCTCGTTCCGCAGGGCAGCCGGTAGGATTCCGCGCGAAAATCGGACAGAGCCGAAGCCGCCTTCAATAGTCACGGGTCACGGCGCTCGACGCCCGAATTTCGCCGACGGTCTTCTTCCGTTCGACATCTGCTATATCTATCGCCCCGCAACCAGAGCCCCACAACGAGCGCCCAGTAACCGGCCATTTAAGTATTGGGCACTTCGGCCGTCGCGGAGGTTGCTCTGCGCCCGCGCCTGATTTAGCTTCATTGCCACGGGGGACCATCCAATGGCAGACGCAGAAAGCGGAGTCGCGGTAATGTCCGGAGTATTCCGGCCATTCGAGAAGCTCGTTGAGATTACGATCATGGGCAAGCCGTTTCTTGTGCCCGAACGAAATTCGGTGCTGCGCGCTTTTCAATACATCAGCCCGGAGACGATACCCTACGGCAAGTTCTGCTGGAGCCAGGACTGCCAGTATTGCAAGGCCGATTGCCAGCTTCCCGATGACGATCAGCCCCGGTCCATTCAGACCTGCCAGTTCATGGTCTCTGAGGGGATTCGGATCACCAATCTGTCGCCGGAATTGATCGGCTGCCTTCGGGCGAAGCTGTAAACGAGCCGACGATACTTTCGTCCCGCGCAAACCGACGGCGGTGGGCGTATTTTCTTGCGGCGCTTCATCTCTGCGTTTACGGAGTAAGCTTGTCTGGAGTCGTTATACCCGCCCTACAGAACCTGGGCATTATCGGTGAATTCGTATTGATCGTGGATTTGCCGGTCTCAGTCGTGGCCTATGCTCTTGCTTGGGAACACAGTGCGTTAGCTGCTCTGTGGATCTTTGTTGTTGGATCCCTATGGTGGTTTTTGCTCGGAAGTGCAATTGACCGCAGGCAGGAACAATGGACAGCGCGCCGATCCGAAAGTCCTCCGTTGGACGCGCGGCGAAGCCCCTGAACCGACCACACCTCCTTGATCTCGTCTTTGATCGAACCCTCCTAAATCGTACTGCTGTGTTATGGCTGCGCTAGTCGGCTGATATACTAGCCCGTCGGCGATTCCATCTGCATGGCCCGAAATCGATGAAAATTCTGACTGCTGATGAAATGAGGGAAGTCGACCGGCTCTCGACCGAGCGTGCTGGGATTCCCAGCCTCGAATTGATGGAGAATGCCGGACGGTGTGTGGCCGGGTTCATACAGAGCCGCCACGGCGGCCTGGCGCGCAGGCGAATCGTGGTGATCTGCGGTAAAGGCAACAACGGCGGCGACGGTTTCGTCGTGGCGCGGCATTTGAAGCAAATGGGAGCGAAGCCGGAAGTGATTCTTTGCGCGGAGCCCGAGGGGATTCGCGGCGACGCGGCGGAAAATCTGAAGAGGTGGCAGAGCTTTCCCGGCGAACTCCGCATCATCACCAGCGAGACGGCGTGGGAAAGAGCTGCGGTCTCGTTTAGTGGCGGCGAGATTATCGTTGACGCGCTGCTGGGGACGGGCACGCGCGGTCCGGTGACGGGCCTCTTCGCGCACGTCATTCACGATGTGAATGCGCGACGCGCAGGGCGAACGACGGTTGTTGCAGTGGACATTCCGTCGGGGTTGATTGCGGATACCGGCGAGCGGCCAGGCGAGACGGTCACGGCCGACGACACGGTCACCTTTACAGCGCCCAAAATTGGAATGCTGCTGCGGGATGCTCCTGCCTGCGTGGGCAACCTGATTGTGTGCGGGATTGGTTCGCCGCCTGAGTTGATCGAAGAAATCGGGAAAAGCGATCTTCGGTGGCTCGAGGCGCGCGAATTCGAGGCGTTTGCCACGCCGCGCAAGGCTGCCGGAAACAAAGGCGATTACGGGCACGCGTTGATCGTGGCCGGATCGCTGGGGAAGACAGGCGCGGCGGTGATGGCCTCGTGGGCGGCGCTGCGCGCGGGCGCGGGATTGGTCACGGTCGCCACGCCCGAGCCGGCGCTCGCGATCATCGCGGCTTATACCCCGGAGATTATGACCGAGCCGCTCTCGCCGACGGCTGCCGGCACGATTTCCATGCGCAGCTTCGAGAACGGCTATTTCCAGTCATTGATCGATCGCAAACGCGCGCTTGCGATCGGCCCCGGCCTCACCACTCAAAAGGAGACTCAGGACTTCATTCGCGCCGCGGTGAAGATGCGCGACGGCCCGCGGATCATTCTGGACGCGGACGGCCTGAACGCGTTTGCAGGCCGGGCAGGTGAACTAAAGCACGATAAACCGCTGGCGATTACACCACATCCCGGCGAAATGGCGAGGCTCGTGGGTGGCTCCGTGCCGGAAGTGCAGCTGAATCGGATCGCCATCGCGAGAAAAGCCGCGGCTGCGTGGAACCTTTTCGTAATTTTGAAGGGACAACAGACCGTCATTGCCGCTCCCGACGGTCGCACCGCGATCAATTCCACGGGCAATCCGGGAATGGCTACGGGCGGAACAGGAGATGTTCTCACCGGTATGCTGGCAGGGCTGACGGCTGAGTTTGCCGCCATCGATTGGTTCCAGACGCTCTGCTTCGGCGTTTACCTTCACGGGCTTGCCGGCGATGTGGCGTTCGCGCAAACGGCTGAAGCGCCTTTGATGGCTACCGATTTAATTCGAGCGATTCCGCGGGCTTTCGCGCAATTCCGGAGCGAGCTCGATCGTGCCTGACCGCGAATTCCTTACCCATTCCACCGACGAAACGATTGCTCTTGGGCGCCAAATCGCGGCTGAATTGAAACCACCGGCCCTCGTGCTGCTTTCCGGCGACCTCGGCGCAGGGAAGACTACCTTGACGAAGGGCATCGCCAGCGGATTGCACGCAGCTAAGGAAGAGGACGTGACGAGCCCCACCTTTACTCTCGTGCACAGATATGAGGGCGAGGCGCGCGTCTACCACGTCGATCTTTACCGGATCGGCGACGCCCACGACTTCGAGACGCTCGGCCTGGAAGACGTGTTCTCGGAGAACGCCATCGTGCTTGTCGAATGGCCCGAGCGCATGGCCGTGCGCACCGAATGGCCGATCATGCGTATTCATCTCGAACACGTGGATGAATCGACGCGCCGGATCACCATCAGGGCGCTGTGCTAAAATCGCATAACAATGGGGAAGTCGTTCGATATCGGAATCGACTCACTGGCGCGCCCGAGTGCGCCCGCGCAAGTTGAGGCTCCCATCGCCCCAGCCGTCCTTCCCGCGTCCGTATCCCAGAACGATCCCGCTGGCAGCGCGAAGAGTTTCTATATCGAGACCTTCGGCTGCCAGATGAACGTGCACGACTCCGAAAAAGTGGCCGGCGTGCTGCTGGCCCGGGGTTATCGCGCCGCTCCCACCGCTGCGGATGCCGATCTGATGCTTTACAACACCTGCAGCATTCGCGAAAAAGCGGCCCAGAAAGTCTTTTCGCGGCTCGGCGAGTATCGGTACGCGCCCAAGGGGAAAGTGATTGGCGTCCTCGGCTGCGTGGCTCAGCAGGAGGGCGAGGAAATCTTCGAGCGTGCGCCGTGGGTCAGCCTGGTTTGCGGCTCGGCCAGCTATCGCAAGCTGCCCGAATTGGTAGAGCAACTCGAGCAGGGCGGCCGGCGCGTAATGGGGCTCGATCTCGATACCGACGAGACATTCGAGACGGAAATCACTCGGCGCGACAATCCCATTCGCGCTTACCTGACGATTATCGAAGGATGCGACTACGCCTGTTCGTATTGCGTGGTGCCCCACACGCGCGGTCCGGAGCGCAGCCGCCGCAGCGATGCGGTTCTCTCCGAAGCGCGGCGGCTCGCCGAAGCGGGCTACACCGAAATTCAGCTGCTGGGGCAGACCGTGAACTCATATCGCGACCCTTCGCCGCGCGCTCTGAATTTCGCGGCCCTGCTGCGCGAAGTCGCTGCCGTTCACGGAATTCGCCGTGTTCGTTTCACCACCTCCCATCCGAACGACTTTACACGTGAAATCGTGGAGACCATCGACAGCACGCCGGAATTGTGCGAACACATCCATCTGCCGGTGCAGTCCGGTTCCACGCCGATTTTGCGCGCGATGAGGCGCACATATACGCGAGACGAGTATCTCGAGAAAATTTCGTGGCTCCGCGGTGCGAAAAAAGAGTTCAGCCTCACGACGGACGTGATCGTCGGCTTCCCCGGCGAAACCGCGAAGGATTTCGAAGAGACGATTACGCTCTTGGAAACGGTCGGATATGACGGAGTTTTCTCCTTCATGTATTCACCGCGTCCAAACACTTCGGCGAGCGAACTGCACGGCGCGATTGCCGAAGAGGAAAAGAAAAAGCGGCTCGCAATATTGCAGGAACGGCAGCGGCAGATACAACTGGCCCGAAACGAAACATTGCTCGGCCGCAGGTTTGAAGTGCTTGTCGATTCCCATCACGCCGCCCGCGGACAATGGGCCGGAAGAACCGCAAGCAACCGGGTTGTAAATTTTGTTTCGCAGCGAGAGAATCTTCTTGGAGAGTACGTGGAAGTGAGCGTGACGCGCGCAGGGCCAAACAGCCTGGTGGGCGAACAAATTTCATAGGGACCGGGAGGCCGCCATGGAACTAGAGGTGAAAATCCGTGGATTGATGATGGACCCGGTCACGAATATGCCGGTGGTGGTGCTCAAGGAAACGCAGGGCACCGGAGTACTGCCGATCTGGGTGGGAATCTACGAAGCGAACGCAATCGCGCTGGAAATCGAAAAAGTGCAGACCCCGCGCCCGATGACGCACGATCTGCTGAAGAACGTGCTGATGGGCCTCAACGTTCACGTACAAAGAGTGGTGGTTTGCGATCTCAAAGACGACACGTTTTACGCTCTGATCTGGATGGAGCGCGAAGGCCAAATGATTTCCCTCGATTCGCGGCCGAGCGACGCTCTGGCGCTGGCTTTGCGGCTCGACTGCCCCATTTTTGTGAGCGACGAAGTGCTGAAAAATTCGAAGATGGCCAGCGTCCTCAACGAGAAAAGTTCCAGCGAAGAGATGCGCAAGTGGCTCGAGAACCTCAGCGACGAGGATCTTGGCCGCTATAAGATGTAGCCCGTTTTAGAGACGCAGCCGCATTCAGCTTCTTTCAAGGCTTTCCACGAGACACAAATTGACGAACGCGCCTGGACCCATTACCGTCTCTGCGATGAGTCTGGAAACCGCAAAGCGCGTGCTTCGCATAGAGTCCGATGCGATCTCCGGGTTGATCGAGCGGCTTGATGGCCGGTTCCATCAGGCGCTCGAGTTGCTTTTCGCGTGCAAGGGAAGAGTAGCCGTCACCGGGATGGGGAAATCGGGGCTGATCGGGCGAAAAATTGCGGCCACGTTCTGCAGCACTGGCACCCCTGCCTATTTTCTCCACGCCAGTGAGGCGCTGCACGGCGACCTCGGCGTGCTTACCTCGTCCGATGTGCTTCTGGCCATTTCTTCCAGCGGCGAAACCGAAGAGCTCATCGAGCTATTGGAAGCGATCAAGCGATTGGGCATCAAGCTGGTCACGCTCACGGGAAAGCCGCGTTCGACCCTGGCGCTTGCGAGCGACGCGGTGCTCGATATCGCCGTGAAAGAAGAGGCGTGCTCGCTGAATCTTGCGCCGACGGCATCGACTGCGGCGGCGCTGGCCATGGGCGATGCGCTCGCGATTGCGCTGCTCGAACGGCGCGGGTTCAAAGAAGAGGATTTCGCAGCCCTGCATCCGGGCGGGCGCTTGGGAACGAAGCTTCGCCGCGTGGGCGCGCTGATGCATACCGGCGATGCGCTGCCGCGCGTGGGACCCGCCGCGAAAATGCCCGACGTGATCTATGAGATGAGCCGCAAGGGACTCGGGCTCGCGGCCGTCGCCGAACCGGACCGCAAGCTGCTGGGGATTATCACGGATGGCGACCTGCGCCGCGTGATGCAGCGACGAAGGGAAAACGTGCTCGATCTTTGCGCCGTCGATTGCATGACGCGAAACCCGATTACCGTGGGCGCGGCCGAACTGGCAGCGACGGCTTTGCGCATGATGGAAGAAAAAAAGATCACCGCGGTTTTGGTGGTGGATGGTGAAGGGCGCCTCGAAGGCGTCTTGCATATCCACGATCTCTGGACCCTGCAGCTATTCTGATCCACTTACGGAGTCTCTACCTTGCCCATTCGCGATATGAAATTTCCTGCGCCGGTGATGCGGCGCGCTCGAAAGATTCGCGTCTTTCTGATGGATGTGGATGGCACGCTGACGCCTGGAACGGTTTGCCTCCAGGCTTTCCCGGATGGGAGCGTCGCCGAAATGAAGATTTTCAACGCGCAAGACGGCGCCGGACTGAAGCTGGCCAGCATAATGGGCATCCGCACGGGAGTGATTACGGGACGGAATACGCCGGCCGTCGCGCAGCGCGCACGCGAAATGGCAATGGAATTTGTGGTGCAAGGGCAGGCGCGAAAGACGGAAGCCTACAAAGATATTGTCGCGAAGACCGGGGTGGCAGCTGACGAAGTGGCCTATTTGGGAGACGACCTGCCCGATTTGCCTCTTCTCGAGTTGGCCGGCTTGGCCGTCGCGGTTGGCGATGCCGCGCCCGAGGTGAAGCGTGCGGCCCATTACGTTACCCAGGCCGGCGGAGGACGCGGCGCTGCCCGGGAAGTGGTCGAGCTGATTTTAAAAGCACAAGGCCGGTGGAAAGAGGCGATTCCGCGCGCGTTGGCCTAGTTTCAGCCCGTTTTGCCACTGATTTCGAACAAGTTGTCTCTCGACCACCTACAGAGAAACGGGTATTGTCCAAAGCCTCGGACGGTAGAGAATTGGTTCGTCGGGTCGCCGAGTCGGCAAATTCGTCTATCGGTCACACGTCTGTCTTATAAATCTCAGAATTGCGGGAAAGAGTACGGGTCGTTGAAACAGGCGCGAAAGACGTGTCTTCGGGTTGTGACGCGACTGCGGCTGAGACGCCAAAGACTGAGACGATAAGGAAGCACGGCAGCGAGCGCCGGATTCTTTCTAAGGAGACTGAAAAAATGAGCACAACGCCTCTAAACGTCCGGTCGGCCGACCTCGCGTCAATCCTTGATCGCAAACAAGACGTGATCTTGGCCGAATGGATCCGGGAGATGAGTGCCACGGTGCGGCGGGGCGATCTTCTGAAGGAAACCGACCTCCAGTCGGAGTGCGCCGCGATGTTGCGGCTGATGAAGGGCGCTCTCCAGGCCTCGAACGGCGACGTCCAGTTTCAGTCTCCGGCATGGGACGGCGTTCGCGAGATTCTCGCCAATATTTCGCGCAGCCGCGCCATTCAGGGCTTCACGCCCAGCGAGACGGCGTCGTTCGTGTTTTCAGCGAAGCGTCCCTTGTTCACCCAGATTCGCGAAGAGAACGAAGGTAATAGCGAGATGCTCGCGAGCCTGATGTGGGCCGCGACGGAACTGCTCGATGCGATGGGTATTTACACCACCGAGGTCTACCAGAAATCGCGCGAGGATGTGATCCGGCGCCAGCAGGAAGAGCTGCTCGAGCTTTCGACGCCTGTCGTGAAATTGTGGGACGGCGTCCTCGCGCTGCCGATCATCGGAACGCTCGATAGCGCCCGCACGCAAGTCGTGATGGAGTCCTTGCTGGATGCAATTGTAAAGACGAACTCCCGTATCGCCATCATCGACATCACGGGCGTGCCGACCGTGGACACCGTTGTGGCGCAGCACCTGCTGAAGACGGTCACCGCCGCGCGCTTGATGGGCGCCGACTGCATCATCAGCGGCGTGCGTCCGCAGATTGCGCAGACAATTGTGCACCTCGGAATCAGCTTGCTCGATGTGACGACGAAAGCAACGCTCGCGGCGGCTTTCCTGGTTGCGCTTCAAAAACTGGGAATCACGTTCAGCGCGGCGGCGAAAGCCTAGGGGGCCTTCGTGGAAAAAATTCCGATTCTGAAGATGGACAACTTTCTTCTGGTCACGATTCAGGTCGATATGCATGACCGCCTGGCAATGGCATTGCAGGACGATCTGACCAACGCGATCAGCGCAACTGAGGCGCGCGGTGTGCTGATCGATATCTCCAGCCTCGAGATCGTCGATTCCTTCATCGGCCGCATGCTGGCCAACATCGCGGCCATGTCTCGCGTGCTCGATGCCGAAACGGTCGTAGTGGGTATGCAGCCGGCCGTGGCGATCACACTGGTGGAATTGGGGCTTTCGCTCAGGGGCGTCCGCACCGCCTTGAACGTCGATGCGGGAATGGCATTGTTGCGGGCCTCTTTGAACGGCAATGGTGAGCCGCATGACAATCGTCTCCGCTGAAACGATCCCCGTGCAGACGGAGCCGGACGTAGTGGGCGTTCGCCGCCGCGTGCGCGAAGTTTCCGCGCGCCTCGGTTTCAGCCTCGTGGACCAGACGAAAGTCGTCACAGCAGCGAGCGAACTTGCGCGGAACACGATCATCCACGGAGGCGGAGGAGTGATGCAGATCGAGACCCTCAACGGCCCGCGAACCGGGCTGCGGCTGATTTTCGAAGATAAAGGACCGGGCATTCCGGATATCGATTTGGCTTTGCGCGATGGGTTTACCACTGGGTCGGGGCTCGGCCTCGGACTGGGCGGGGCAAAACGGCTCGTGAGCGAATTCGAAATCAGGTCGCGCGTAGGCGAAGGGACGACCATCGTCGCCACACGGTGGAAATGAAATCCATGCTGATCGAAGTTTCGGAGGCAAGTCAGGCCGGGGAGGCGCGCCGCAAGGCGACCCAGTTGGCGGAGGAGCTGCGTCTGGATGAAACGCAGCGTAGCGAAATTGCGTTAGTTACCACCGAGATGGCGACGAACCTTCTCAAGCACGCGGGCCGCGGCCACATCCTGTTTCAAACGCTGGGTAAAGAGCCGAACGCCGGAATGCGCGTGATGAGCATCGATAAGGGGCCCGGTATCGCGGACGTTGCGCGCGCGCTTTCGGACGGCCCGCTTGCCGCGGGCTCTCTCGGCAGCGGTCTGGGAACCATCAGGCGAGTACCCGATTCGTTCGACCTCTATTCTGTTCCAGGATTGGGAACCGTCATCAGCGCCGAATTCTGGTGTTCCAAAGCGCCGGGCGGTCCGAGTGCGCCGATTCAGGTGGGTGTTGTCTCCGAGCCGATTCACGGCGAAGAGGTTTGCGGCGATGGTTGGTCGGTCCGTTCGCATCCCACTGGCGCCTTGTTGATGGTGGCTGACGGCCTGGGGCATGGTCTTTTGGCCTCGGAGGCTGCGCGCGAAGCCGAGCGCGTTTTTTCCCTGTCCAAAGAGGCCTCTCTGGCCGGCATTCTCCAGCAGGTGCACGATGCGTTGAGAAAGACGCGGGGCGCAGCGGTGGCTCTTGCGAGGATCGACGTCGAAAAGGGAACTCTGCAGTTCGCCGGCGTCGGCAACATCGGCGCATCAATCATTGTCGGGGATCTCTCGAGGGGATTGGCGTCGCACAATGGCACTTTGGGCCAGACAATGGAGCGCGTCCAGGAATTCGCCTATCCTTGGACGCCGGAGAGCATCCTCATAATGCATTCCGATGGCCTCATGGGCCGATGGGATTTAGCACGCTATCCCGGAGTTTCGACCAAGCCCGCGAGCGTGATCGCCGCTCTTCTTTATCGGGATTTCACTCGCGGACGCGACGATGTCACCGTGCTCGTCGCAAAAGCGGCGCCCGCACCCTGAGGACGCGATGTCGCCCAATCTTTCCACTATCGATATCCGCCTCGAAAACGATGTGGTGCTGGCGCGCCAAAAAGCCCGCGCTATTGCCTCCGCTCTGAATTTCGATCAGCAGGACCAGACCCGGATCGCCACCGCCGTCTCGGAAATCGCGCGAAACACCTTTCAATACGGCGGCGGCGGCAGCGTCGAATTCCGCATCGATGACGAACCGGAAAAAATCCTCGTCATCACGCTCCGCGACCAGGGCAAGGGTATAGCGAACCTCGACGAGATCCTCAATGGCAAGTACGTCTCGCACACCGGAATGGGCCAGGGCATGATCGGCGCAAAGCGCCTGATGGACATTTTCCGCATCGATACGTACCCGGCCCGCGGAACCACAGTCACGCTGGGGAAGAAGATTCCGCGGCGCTTCGTTCGCATCGATGGGCGCGAATTGAATCAAGCGCTGGCAAAGATCGAGCGCGTCGGACCCTATGACGAACTGAAGCAGCAAAACAAGGAATTGCTCACGGCGATGCAGGAGCTGCGTCTGCGCCAGGAAGAGTTGGCGCAGCTGAATCGCGAGTTGGACGAGACGAACCGGGGCGTCGTCGCGCTTTACGCGGAATTGAACGAAAAAGCCGATTTTCTGCAGCGGGCTTCCGAACTGAAAAGCCACTTTCTTTCCAACATGAGTCACGAGTTCAGAACGCCGTTGAACTCGATCATCGGTCTCAGCCAGATTCTGCTTGACCACCTCGATGGCGAGCTCACCTCCGAGCAGGAAAAGCAGGTGAAATTCATCCGCAACTCGGCGCAGGGGCTGGTGGAGCTGGTCAACGATCTGCTCGATTTGGCCAAGGTCGAGGCCGGGAAGGTGAATATCCATCCCTCGAGCTTTACCGTCGAGAGCTTGTTTGCCGCGCTGCGCGGCATGCTCCGCCCTCTGCTGATGCAAAATTCCTCGATCAATCTCGTATTCGAGGAGCCGGAAGGAATCCCCGAGCTATACAGCGATGAGGCGAAGGTTTCGCAGATCCTCAGGAATTTCATCAGCAACGCGCTGAAGTTTACAGACCGCGGCGAGGTGCGCGTTTCCATATCGCGAGGGCACGGCGAAACCGTTGTGTTTGCGGTGCAGGACACTGGCTTCGGCATCGCGGAAGAAGACCAGGAACGCATCTTTCAGGAATGGGCCCAGGTCGAAGGCAAGAGGCAGCACGCCGTCAAGGGAAGCGGCCTTGGCCTGCCCCTTTCGCGAAGGTTCGCGCAAATGCTGGGCGGCGATGTCTACGTGAGGAGCCGGCTGGGCGAAGGCTCTACGTTTTTCGCCAGCATCCCGATTGTTTTCTCGGGCGAAACCGAAACCTATTACGCCTTCGAGCCCGAGACGTCGCCTGGCGCCGCGAGCCTTCCCGTGATCGTTATCGAAGACAATCGCGAAGAGCTCTTTATTTATGAACGAATTTTGAAGGGCTCGCGATTCCAGATCTTCCCCGCCCGCACTCTGAAAGAAGCGAGGAGGGCTCTGCGCGGCGTTCGTCCCGTGGCGATCGTTCTCGATGTCCTGCTTCGCGGCGAGCACTCGTGGGAATTGCTGCAGGAATTGAAGCGCGACGCGGCCACCGCCAATATTCCCGTTCTGGTCGTTACCATTGTGGATAATCGCGAAAAGGCCCTTGCGCTGGGCGCGGACGCCTTTCATTCGAAGCCCGTCGATCGCCAGTGGCTGCTCGATCGATTGAACCAGGTCGCCTCGCGCCTGGAGCATCGCCGGCTTCTGCTCATTGACGACGATGAGGCCTCGCGCTACGTGCTCAAATCCGCTCTCGGGCGCGCCGATTTTAGAATCTCCGAAGCCACCGGCGGTCAGGAGGGACTTCGCAAGGTCCACGACGAAAATCCCGACGTGGTGATTCTGGATTTAAGCATGCCGGATTTGTCCGGCTTCGAAGTTCTCGCCAAATTAAAGGAGAATCCTGGCACCTCTCAAATTCCGGTAATTATTCACACGTCGAAAGTCCTGGACGATCGCGAACGCGAGCTGCTGGCCCCCGCCGTCGCGATTGTTTCAAAAGAGAGCGCCTCTCGCGAGCATCTGCTCGAAAACCTGGCGAATGCGTTCCAGAGCGCGGGTTTTCCCATCGAGATCGCGCCCGTAAAAGAGGCCCAATCATGAATGATGTAACATCCATGAAAAAGAAGCTCGAACGAGAGAGGCCGGAGATCAAGCCGGTTGACGCGAGCGCGGTGACCATTCTCGTCGTGGACGACAACGACGCGCTTCGCTATTCGATCCGCCGCGCTCTGCAAGAGGCCGGCTACAACGTGGTCGAGGCGCGCACCGGCGCGGAAGCAATCGAGCGCGCCAAGGCAATGCCTGGTTTGATCACGCTTGACGTGAATTTGCCGGATATCGACGGTTTCCAGGTCTGCCGGCGCCTGAAAGGTTCGGCTGAGACCGCGCACATCCCGATTCTCCACGTCTCTTCCACTTTTACCGACGCCGAATCGCGCGTTCACGGCTTGCAGGGAGGCGCTGACGCTTATCTGGCCGAGCCAATCGACCGCTCGGAACTGGTTGCGACGGTCGCCGCTCTTCTTCGCTTGAAGAATGCCGAATCCGAAGCCCGCCGCCAGGCTGAAGTGGCTGAAAGCGCGCGCGCGGAGCTGGCACAATTGAATGCCACACTTGAAGACCGAATCAGGGAGCGCACTTCGGAGCTGAACGCGGCAAACGATAGCCTGCGCGAGCTCTCAGCGCGTTTGCTGCAGGCGCGCGACGATGAGCAGCGCCGCATTGCGCGCGAGCTTCATGACGGAGTGGGCCAGCTCGTCATCGCGATTAAAATCAACAACGCGGCCATTGCCAGAGAATCCTTGGCATTGAGCCCCGCCGCGATCACGGCGTTGCAGCAGAACGAAGTCATGCTGCAAGAGCTGCATCAGGGCATTCGCACCATTTCCCATTTGCTCCATCCGCCGCTTTTGGATGAAGTCGGGCTGCCCGTGGCGCTCCAGTGGTATGTCGAGGAATTCAGCAAGCGCAGCGGCATCAACGTCCGGTTGGAGTGTCCGGAAACATTGGAAAGAGCCTCCAGCGATTTGGAAACGGCTATTTTTCGCGTCGTTCAGGAATGTCTTGGGAATGTCCATCGCCACTCGGCGAGCCCGACCGCTGCTGTGCGCCTATTGGTGAAAGATGGCCGCGCGAATCTGGAGATCAGCGACCGGGGAGTAGGGATTCCGAAGAATCGCCAGGACGAGATCAGGGCTCACGGCCGCATCGGCGTCGGTCTGCGCGGAATTCGCGAACGCATTGCGCAACTTGGCGGCAAGATGGAAATTCATTCCAGCGAGAAAGGCACCACGATCAAAGCCGTGTTGCCGTGGGAGCCCCTCGCTTTTTCGGCCGGCCAATACGCCTGATTGGGGACCGGTTGAGGTGCATCCAGGGCAGGCCCTTCCTGTTCGCTGAAATCAGTAGCGCGTGTAAACCTCTGTGGTCGCCGGGGCCATTTCGAGCGCGGGATATTGCGGCGCCTTCGTTTCCGTTTTGATTGTCAGTGTGTTTTTGTCCGATGAGAGCTGCAATCGCTCGCGGGTATGCATCTCCACGTCCGGTCCATTCTCGGTCGGGTGGGCTGTGTAGACGGTTTCGAGATCGAGCGATTTGCCGTTCCACTGTGCGCTGCATTTCGAGTCGCCGCTGTTGGACCCGCTGCATTCTCCGTTATTTTTCAGCGAAAAGGTCGCAGTTGTCGGCACTCCGTCCGTCACCGTCGTGATCTTGATCTCCGCGTCGGTCTGCGCGATCTGCAAAGAGAGCGCGTCGCCCGGGCCTGGGCTGTCTTCGCCCTTCACCGATTTCAACGTGTATGAGCCGGAAAAATCCGGCATGTTCGCGGCGAGCGCAACTGCAGGACCGCAAAACAAGAGAAACATCGCCACAGTCATTACGGCGTTCGCTTTCTTCATCTTCCGAAAAGACCTTTCCCGGCACAAATTGCGTGTCCCCAAAAGCTCAGCGGGCAAGCGGCCAAATTGTCCGTGCCCGGCGGGAGCAAAACTCCCCCGGCAACCAGCAACTCGGAGCTTATGATCTAAAATAATAGCAGCAAGTTGCTTCGTGCACGTTTTCTAGCTTTGCCGCGGGAGGTGCTTCAATGCCCATCGATCGCAAAACCTTCATTGAGGGGTTGGGAGGCGAAGACGCCGTCAAGAAAATGGATTCTGAGTCGCGGGCCGACGCGATCGAGCACCAGATGCTCCACGATTTGAACGCGGCGATCGAAAATAAACAAAATTCTCAAGGAACGCCCGTCGCCGAGCTGAAGAAATATCCCACCGCTGCCGAAGTCGCCGCCCAGATCGAAACTCGGCCCTATCGTGCCGGCGCAGGCTTCATGATGGTCACGCGAACCGGCGAAAATGTGAACTTACTCCCGTCGATGCCCCCGAATCCGACCCTTATCGATTTTTTCAACTTGCGCTTCATGTCGACCGCCAATCACGTGCTGCAAAGCGCGAATCTCGCCATGAAAAACGGCATGTCCGAGGAAATTGTTCTCGCCTGCCTGCTTCACGACGTAGTCCAGGAATTGATTCGCACCGACCACGGTTGGTGGGGAGCCCAGCTCTTCGAGCCGTACGTGCCCGAAAAGGTTTCCTTCGCCATTCGCTATCATCAGGCGTTGCGCTACTATCCCGATCCTTCAGTCGGCTACGAATATCCCGAACTTTATAAGGAGCTCTTCGGCGTCGACTACGTTCCGCCCGCCTATATCGAAGAGACCTATCGGATGGTGCGCAAGCATCGCTGGTACATGGAGCCGCGCCTCGTAGCGCTCAACGATCTTTATTCGTTCGATCCCCGCACCATTGTTACGCTCGAGCCGTTTCTCGATATCATCGGCCGCCACTTCAAGCAGCCGAAAGAAGGCCTCGGCAATGACGGCAGCCCCGTCGCCCATATGTGGCGCAGCATCATCCGCCCGGACCAGCCGCTTTAGCCCAGACGATTTCGCAGCGCCAGCTCGTGCGTATCAGTCATAATACTCCGCGCCCAAATGCGTGATCAGGTCTTCGCCCATCATCCAGCGCAGCGTGTTTTTCAGCTTCATCAGCTGAATGAAGAGGTCGTGCTCGGGATAGAGTTCCGGCGCACACATCGGAGACTTGAAATAGAAGCTCAGCCATTCCTGGATGCCGTGCATCCCGGCGCGCTGCGCAAGGTCCATGAAGAGCGCGAGGTCGAGCACGATCGGCGCGGCAAGGATCGAATCGCGGCACAAAAAATCCACTTTGATCTGCATCGGATAGCCGAGCCAGCCGAAAATATCGATGTTGTCCCAGCCCTCTTTGTTGTCGCCGCGCGGCGGATAGTAGTTGATCCGGACTTTGTGCGTAAATTTTCCGTAAAGCTCCGGATAAACCTTTGGTTGCAGGATGTATTCCAGCGCCCCAAGCTTCGATTCTTCTTTGGTTTTGAACGAGCCGGGATCGTCGAGCACTTCGCCATCGCGATTGCCGAGAATATTCGTCGAGAACCACCCCTCCAGCCCCAGCATCCGCGCCTTGAAACCCGGAGAGAGAATCGTCTTCATCATCGTCTGCCCGGTCTTGAAATCCTTCCCGCAGAGCGGAACATTTTTCGCTTTCGCGTACGCCGTCAGGGCAGGGAAGTCGATGGTAAGATTCGGCGCGCCGTTGGCGAAGGGCACCCCTTCGCTGATCGCGGCATACGCGTAAAGCATCGAGGGCGCAATCGCAGGATGATTCGCCTTCATCGCCTTTTCGAAAGACGCCATGTCCTTGTGCACGCTGTCAGGCTTGAGAAATACTTCCGTCGACCCGCACCACACCATCACCAGCCGCTCCAGCTTGTTCTTCTTTTTGAAATTGCGTATGTCTTCCCGAAGTTGCTCGGCCAGATCGAACTTCGTCTTGCCCTTTTTCACATGCGTGCCGTCCAGATTCTTTACGAAGGCCCGGTCAAATACCGCCGGCATCGGCTTGATCGTTTTCAGGAACTTCGCCGCCTTGTCCAGATGTTTCGCATCGAGCACACCCGCCTTCGCCGCGGCTTCATAAGCATTATCCGGGAAAGGATCCCACCCGCCGAAAACCACGTCGTCAAGCTTCGCCAGATCAATGAAGTCTTTGATCTTTGGCACGCGCGACTCCGTGCGCTTGCCAAGCCGAATCGTGCCCATCTGCGTCAGCGACCCCACTGGCACGGCCTGCCCTTGGCGAACCAGCTCGACTCCCGCCATCAGCGTCGTGCTCACGGCGCCCATCCCGGGCGTCAATATTCCTAACTTTCCCTTCGGCGGCGCTATGCTTACTGGCCTGCGCATTCAAATTCCTCCGTTTGTCATCTCGGCGCGGTTCGGCAAAAATGCCTGCGCGCTAAGGGATCATGCGTGATCGGCCGCGATTTTGCAAGGCGCGTCTATTAGTGAATATTGTTTTACAATGCTTTACAATATGCTCATGCGAATCGCAAAAACCGTCTGTATCACGCTGCCGCCCGGGTTATTGAAGAAGGCGCAGAAAACCGCTGCGCGCGAGCATCGCACCATGAGCGAACTGATTCGCGAAGCGTTACGCCATTACATGTCCGAGACCGCGGGAAAAGCCGCAGCCAGCCGATCCGTCTCGGCAGCCGCAAACCATCCCGGCGCGCCCGGCGTGGCGCCGGAAGACAGCGGTTCGCTCGTCGTCCATTCCTTCCGCATGGAGAAACCATCGCAGAAATAGCGGCGGGAACGCCGGCTGCCGTTTCCGCGCGGCCGGTTCGCTGGAGGTGTGGTTTTCGCCCACATCGGCATTGGAAAATTGGACGAATATCGCTTCATTGAATTAAGATTCTCGCCTCACTTCTGTCTTTCCCCCTCCCTGAAGTGATTCCGATCACAGTCAGGAACCTGCGGCTTGGGTTCAAATTTCTCGGTGCGCATATTGCGCCTGCGGAGGGCAGATCATATGAAGAAGATGAAAGCCGGAGTCGTGCACAAATTCGGCCAGCCGTTAACGATTGATGAGGTCGCGGTGCCGGAACCCAAAGAGATGGAGGTGCTGGTGAAGATTGAGGCCAGCGGCGTGTGCCACACGGACTTGCACGCTGCAGATGGCGATTGGCCGGTAAAGCCGAAGCCGCCCTTTGTGCCCGGACACGAAGGCGCGGGTTTTGTCGCGGCAGTCGGCGGAGGCGTGAAGCACGTCAAGGAAGGCGACCGCGTCGGCATCGCCTGGCTGCACAGTGCTTGTGGGCACTGCGATTTTTGCCTCACAGGTTGGGAGACGTTGTGCCTCGGCCAGGATATGTCCGGCTACACGGTCAACGGTTCGTTCGCCCAATACGCGATCGGCCATGCCGATTACGTCGGCCATTTGCCTGGAAATGTGTCCTTCATCGATATCGCGCCAATTCTTTGTGCCGGCGTCACCACGTATAAAGGGCTGAAAGAAACCGAAGCGCGGCCCGGCGAATGGGTCGTCATTTCGGGCGTGGGCGGCTTGGGCCACGTCGCGGTGCAGTACGCAAAAGCGATGGGGCTGAACGTGGTGGCTGTAGATCTTGGTCCTGACAAAATGAAGCTCGCGCAGAAGCTCGGTGCCGACCTGACCATCGACGCGGCTACCGACGATCCCGCTGCCGTGGTCCAGAAGCGAATCGGTGGAGCGCACGGCGTGCTCGTTACTGCTGTTTCGTTGGGCGCCTTCAAACAGGCGTTGGGTATGCTGCGGCGAGGTGGCACCTGCGTGCTCAATGGGTTGCCGCCGGGAGAATTTCCCGTCTCGGTCTTCGATCTGGTTTTGAATCGTTACACACTGCGCGGGTCGATCGTCGGCACGCGAAAGGATTTGCAAGAGGCGTTGGATTTTGCGGCAGCCGGAAAAGTGAAGGCCACCATTGAGACGCAGCCGCTCGAATGCATCAACGCTGTCTTCGAACGCCTGAAGCGCGGTAAGGTCAACGGGCGCGTGGTGCTTGACCTTTCGAAAGCCGCCTAGCGCATACTAAGCCGAAAGCGGGCGAATTGGCTGCCTGAGAGGCAATTGCGCGCTGAATCTCGTATACGTATGTTCCGCAGCCGAATTGATACAGGGGGGGCCGACTTGCCCTGCTCAGGTCTGCGCTGGTGAAGAAAAAGCGAAGATCAGCCCGTCACTCGATGTCAGACTGATTTCCCCCTAAGTTATAGAAAAGAAAGAGTGGCGCTTCCGCCAGCCCGTCACAAAGGAGCCTCTGGAAACTTGCCCTGACTCCGAACTCGCGATCGTAACGCGTCCGCTTTTTTCTCGAGTCGAATCCAGGCTTAGCAGGAAAAGCAATTTGGCAGCCGGTTTGCTCCGCTTGGGAACATAGTTTCCGATGTGCCCGTCTGATTGGCGTATGGGCCAATTTGTCGTGCCGCCAGCCGCGTCGCACAAATATTGCATGCAGCGTTCCGCGCGGGAGTTGATACAGTTCTGGCAGGAAACATCATGCCCGCTGCCGCTGGTTCGCAAACCGGTGTGCCTCCTGCCGCTTGGAAGAAGATTCTCGCCTTCGCGATCATCTATTTCGTCTGGGGCTCCACGTACCTTGCGATTCGCGTTGGTGTCCGCGAAGTCCCGCCGTTTTTGCTCGCCGCCATGCGCTTTCTGCTTGCGGGCTGCCTGCTTTACGGTTGGCTCATGGCGCGCGGAGAGCCTTCGCCGCGCTGGCGTGAATGGCTCTCGGCGATTTTGCTCGCGGTCTTGATTTTCGTGTTCGACTACGGGCTACTCTTCTGGGCTGAACGCCGCGTGCCCTCCGGAATCGCCGCCGTTATGTTGGCGACGATTCCCGCCTTCATGGCGCTTTCCGAAATCCTCATCCTGCGCACGCAGCGGCTCACGATGCGCCTGGCGTTAGCGCTGCTGGTGGGAATCGCAGGTGTCGCCGTGCTGGTGAGCCATTCCTTGCTTTTGGGCGGCGCGCCGATTGCGACAGCAGGCGCCGCCGCTCTGATTATTGCCGCGCTCAGTTGGTCCGTCGCATCGATCCTCACGCGCATTCTGCCCCTTCCCGCGTCCAAGCCGATGAGCGCCGGCGCGCAGATGCTCGCAGGCGGAGTCCTGCTCGCGGTCGCCTCCCTCGCGCTGGGCGAATACCGCGGCTTTCATCCCGGCGCCGTTTCACGCGAAGCGTGGTTCGCCCTGGCCTATCTCGTCGTCTTCGGTTCGATCATCGGATTCACCGCTACCTCTGGCTCATTCATCACGAATCGCCCACGAAAGTTGGCACGTATGCGTACGTGAACCCGGTGATTGCCGTTCTGCTCGGCTATTTCTTCGCCGGCGAAGCTCTCGGCCTCCGCACAATCCTTGGTACTGCGCTCGTCCTCGTCAGCGTGCTGCTCATCACCACGGCTCGCGCGCAAAAGGCTGCGGCCACCCCTGCCATGGAGGAAGCAGCGTCAGATTAATTTCATCACGCGGATTCGAGCGCGCGTTAGTCAGCTATCCGTTGCGTTCCTTGTTCCTAGGCCTGTTCGCCGTCGATTCGCGGGTTGAGCACGTTGATCGCGCGCTTTTGATCGAATTCGCGTTCCCATTTTGTGACGACGATTTCGTAAGATCGATATAGGCGTTGCGAATTTCGGATTTGATCGGCCTCGTAGCCTCTCGGATATCGACGATCTTCATGCCAAACGAGCTCCCCTGCCCGCCGGACCACAGACGTTCCAAATTTGTCTGAATCGTTCGCATTGTAATGCGAATAGGCCAGGCCCGGACACCGGAGCCTCGAGCTAAGAAGTTTTTCCGGGCGCCGATTCCCGCGCAGCGATCACGGCAATCAATCCCACCACCGCCGCCACGGTCCAATACCACGCCGGTGCCAACGCGCTCCCCGTCTCTTTGATCAGCCACGCGACGGCATATTGCGTCGTCCCCCCAAAAATCGTGATCGAGAGCGCATAAGTGATCGCCACACCGCCCGAACGAATTTGTGCCGGTAGCGATTCCGTCAGCCACGTAATCATCGGAATGATCGAAAACGAGGAAAGCGCCGAGAGCACCGCGGTCGCGCCGAGCAGCGTGGCCGCCGACCGAAAATGTGCCATCACATAAAACGCGGGGAAGATCAGCACCAGCAGCAGCGCGCTCCCAATCACCATCGGCGGTTTGCGTCCCACGCGATCCGAAACCACGCCGCTCCACAGCCCAAAGACGATGCCGACCAGGCCGTTCACCACCGTGGCCGCAAACGCCACATTCGCTTTCATGTGCAGCGTCGTGAACGCATACGTGGTCAGATAGCCGCGAACGTACGTCCCGATAGTCCCGTTCGCCAGCATGAAAATGCCGAGCAACGCGACGATCAGATAGCCGCTCGCCGCCCCGCTTTCGCGGTTCTCCGTCTCAGATGCCCGAAATGTTTCCGGCATGTTTCTGCGAATCACCACCGCAAAAGGCACCGTCAACGCGCCCAGCAAAAAAGCCACGCGCCAGCCGAAAGACTGCAATTGCTGCTCGGAAAGCATGTTGGAAAGCGCAAAGCCGACGAGTCCGCCTGCCAGCGTCGAAAGATTCTGCGAATTCGATTGCAGTGAAGTGTAGAGCCCGCGGCGCTCGATCGGCGCGGCTTCCAGCAGCACAGCCGTCGTCGGCCCCACCTCGCCGCCCAGCGCGAATCCTTGCACCACGCGAAAGAAAATCGCCAGCACCGGCGCGGCCACCCCGATGCGCGCGTACGACGGCACCAGCGCGAGTCCCACAATCGCAATGCCCATCATCGCGAACGAAAGCACCATCGCCGGCTTGCGGCCGGCCCGATCGCCCATCCTGCCGATCACCACGCTTCCGATCGGCCGCGTCACGAATCCCGCCCCAAAAGCGGCGAGCGACGCAAGCAGGCTGGTCATCGGGTTGCTCGAGGGGAAAAAAGCGCGGCCGATGTACACCGCGAAATACGAGTAGGTGACGAAATCGTAGAATTCGAGCGCGTTTCCCGCAACCACGGCTGCCACGTGGTGCGCCTTCACCGTTGGCGCCTCTTGCTTTGGGGCTTCCTGCATCCTGTCGCTCGCGCCGCGTTCGCGCGGGCTGGCATTACACCATAAGTGGCCGCGTTTCGCACTTCCCCAGCGCCGCTGGCCCGAGTGCTTCCCTGTTCACAGTATTGATGCTACTTTCGCTTTTGAGCCGAAGCTGCATCGGCCACGAAGCCCCATGCCTGAACATTTCGTCTTTTCCGGCTTGCGAGAGCTGTTTGCCAAGGCCAACGAGGAAAAATCCGGCGATCAGCTCGCGGGCATAGCCGCGCGTTCGGAAAAAGAACGCGTTGCCGCAAAACGCCGCCTCGCCGATCTGGCCCTCGCCGAAATCGTGCAGCAGCCGCTGATCGATCCCGATCATGACGAAGTCACCCGCGTGATCCTCGAAACCTTCGACCAGGAAGCTTTCCAGTCCATCAAGAGCCTCACGGTGGGCGAGCTCCGCGAGTTTCTGCTCGACGAGGCCACAAGCGAAGAGTCGATCAAGCGCGTCCAGCACGCGATCACTCCTGAAATCGCGGCCGCGGCTGCGAAAATCATGGGCAATAAGGACCTGATTCTCGCGGCGTCCAAAATCCGCAACGTCACGCGCTGCCGAAACACCATGGGCGAACGCGGCGTCCTCGGCATTCGCGTCCAGCCCAATCACCCGGTCGACGATATCGGCGGCATCTTGTTTGCCGCTTTCGAGGGCCTGCTCTATGGCTGCGGCGACGCGGTAATCGGCGTCAACCCCGCCACGGATTCGGTCGAGACTGTCGCGGCGATCCTTCGCGCGCTCGATCGCCTGATTCAGATTTACGGCGTGCCGACGCAGGCCTGTTGCCTCGCCCACATCAGCACGCAACTTGCGGCGATGGAGCGCGGCGCGCCCGTCGATCTGCTCTTTCAGTCGATTGCCGGAACCGAAGCGGCAAATCGCAGTTTCGGCATTTCACTCGCCACGCTGCGCGAGGGGCGCGATCGCATCTTCGATCATCACCGTAGCCGCGACGTGCGATGGACAGGCGCGAACGCAATGTATTTCGAAACGGGCCAGGGAAGCGCGCTTTCCGCCGAAGCTCATCACGGCGTCGATCAACTCACCCTCGAAGCTCGCGCTTATGGCGTCGCGCGCGTGTTCCAGCCGTTTCTGGTCAATAGCGTCGTCGGATTCATCGGACCCGAATATCTTTACGATGAGCGCCAGATCATCCGCGCCGGCCTCGAAGACCATTTCATGGGCAAGCTCTTGGGACTGCCGATGGGCTGTGATGTTTGTTACACGCTTCACGCCGCTGCCGATCAGAACTCCGCCGATAATCTGCTTCTATTGCTGGGGGCTGCGGGATGCAATTACTTCATGGGCGTGCCTTGCGGTGACGACGTGATGCTCAACTATCAATCCACCAGCTATCATGACGCGCTCGCCGTCAGAAAGCTCTTCCGCTTGCGGCCAGCGCCGGAATTTCTCGCCTGGCTCCAACAAAGCGGCATCTATCGTGACGGCGAGCCCGCGCTGCTCGATGAGCCTGCCGGGCGCCGAAAATTGCTGCAGAGCCTCGAAGCCTCACTCGAAGGAATCGCCTGATGTCGGACGGTCGCGAAATCACGCCTTCGGATTCCGATCTGCCCGAGATCGTGCGCAAAGTCCGTGCGCGAACGCCCGCGCGCCTGCTTGTTGGCCGTGCAGGCGCTGCCTATCGTACCGGCACGCAAATCGAGCTGCGGCAATCCTTCGCCGCTGCGAAAGACGCCGTCCGCAGTGAATTGAATCTCTCGCAAATGTTCGGTGACTCCTTCGTTCGCGAGTGGAGCCTTTTCGAAGTCCAAACAAAAGCTCGCACCAAAGACGAATACTTGCTGCGTCCCGATCTTGGCCGCCACTTTGACGACGCCTCGAAATCGCAAATCGCAAGCCGTTGCCCGCGCGAGTGCGATCTGCAGCTCGCCATGGGCGACGGCCTGTCGGTTTCCGCCGTCGCCGCGCAAGTTCCTGCGCTGTTTCCTCTTCTCGCAGCAGGCGCAAAAGAACGCTCCTGGGAATTCGGCCGGTCGTTCGTTGTTCGCCATTGCCGCGTCGGAATTCTCAACGAAATCGGCGAACTCCTCGCGCCCCGCGTGGTCATTCTTCTCATCGGCGAACGCCCCGGCCTTGCCACCGCCGAAAGCCTCTCGGCGTACATGTCCTACCAACCGGATAAATCCCACACCGACGCCAACCGCAATCTCGTCTCAAACATCCATGCCCGCGGCCTGAGCCCCGGGGACGCAGCTCGCCGCATCCTCGCCCTCGCCTCCCAAATGCTCGAAACTCAATCCAGCGGCTACCAGCTTAAGGCCGAGACCAGCTCACCGCACGCCTTCGGGTCCTGTCGCTCTAACTCCCTCGCTCTCAATGAAAAGTCAATTTCTAATCGTCGCGTAAAGCGGTAATTGAAAACACAAAAACGAATCGAAAGCAGCGAATGCCGGGCAACGCCAGCCGCGCCAAGCAAGATTGCGTCCTGCATTGTAGAATGGCTCCATAAGAGAAAGTGTTGGGAGGAGCAGATGCGATTTTGGCGCGCATTCGCGTTAACCATGGTGCCGTTTGCCGCGATGGGCTTCGTCGCTTCGGCAGGTCAGAATTCCGCCGCGCGGGGCCAGGCGAGTTTCGCTCCGCTGAATGAGTGGAAGGCGGCGATAATTTCGGGCGACCGCGCCGCGATCGCGCGTTTTTATTCCGTGAATCCGCCCACGCAAACCAAGACGCCGACCGGTACGAGCGAAGATGCTTCGATCGAGCCCGTCTTCTGGTCGGCCATCGCCTCGCACGGGATCGGCAACGTGAACGCAAAGGTTCTCGAGATCGAGCGGCCGAACCCGATGGAGGTTTCGCTCGTGCTGCGAATCGAGTTCACGCTCGAGAATCGGGGCGTGCGCGAGCCTTTCGTCGTGGACGCGGCGCAGGTTTGGGTGAAGGAAGGCTCAGAGTGGAAGATCGCGATGACGAACCGGAGCGATCTTGCGGCGCGAGTGACGGAACGCCTGCCCGAACCGGCGACGCCCGATGTGGATTTGTATCCGCCGCCCGCAGAAGCCTCGGCCGAAATTCAGAGCGCTCTGGCTGCGGCCAAGCGGGATCACAAGCGCGTGCTGCTCGTTTTCGGAGGTAACTGGTGCTATGACTGCCACGTGCTCAACGCTGCGTTTCATTCGCCGAAGATCGCGCCGCTCGTGAACGCGAACTATCACGTCGTTCACATCAACATTGGCAATATGGATACGAATCTCGACATCGCGCAGAAATACCAGGTGCCGATCAACAAGGGCGTCCCGGCGCTCGCGGTGCTGGACGCAAACGGCTCGCTGGTCTATAGCCAGGAGCACGGCGAATTCGAATCCAGCGTGAAAATCGGTCCCGCGGACGTCGTCGCGTTTCTGGAAAAATGGAAGCCTGGCGCAAAGTGAAGCGCGCTATTTAAGGCCGCGGTCGTGGAGCAACGCGTCAACCGAAGGCGGACCGCCCCGCCATTTATCGTAGAGCGCTTCCATGTCTTGCGTGCGGCCTTGCGAAAGAACCATTTGGCGGAAGCGGTCGCCGTTGGCGCGCGTGAGGCCGCCGTGCTGCGTGAACCAGGCGTACGCGTCATCGTCGAGCATTTCGCTCCAGAGATAGGCGTAATAACCGGCTTCATAACCGTTGGCCCAGATGTGGAGGAAATACGAAGAGCGATAGCGCGGCGGCACGTCGTTGAGCCAGAGATTTGTCTTTTCCAGCGCGCCCTTTTCAAACGTGTCGGGATTCTGCAAGGGCGCGTCGGCGGGGAGAAGATGCCACTGCATGTCGAGCTCGGCGGCGGCGAGAAGTTCGGTGAGCGCGTAGCCCTGATTGAATTTTTCGGCGTTTTGCAGCTTGGCTGCGAGTTCGGCAGGCATTGGCTCGCCGGTCTTGTAATTGCGCGCATAATGAGCGAAGACCTCGGGATCGTTGCGCCAGTGCTCGTTGAATTGGGATGGGAACTCGACGAAATCGCGCGGAATGTCGCCGCCGAGCGAATAAAGATCGGGATATTCGCCGTTGTAGAACATGCCATTCAGCGCATGGCCAAATTCATGGAACATGGTATCCACGTCATCATAGGTGATCAGCGCGGGCTGCCCGGGCGCGGGCTTGGAGAAGTTGCAGACGTTGTAAACGACAGGAAGCTTATCGAGAAGTTTTGACGGAGTGACGAAGCTGTCCGTCCACGCGCCGCCTTGCTTGTTATCACGCTTGAAATAATCGCAATAGAAAAGCGCGAGCGGCTTGCCGTCCGCGTCGTAGACTTCGAAAACGCGAACGTCGGGATTATAGACCGGAAGATCGTGGCGCTCCTTGAACGTGACGCCGTAGAGTTTGTTCGCGGCGTAAAAGACGCCGTCCTGAAGCACCGTATTCAGTTCGAAATACGGGCGAACTGCCGCTTCATCGATGCCGTATTTTTGCTGGCGAACCTGCTCGGCGTAGAAATTCCAGTCGTAAGGCTGGAGAGTGAAGCCACCGTGCTGCGCGTCGATCACGGCCTGGATTTCCTTGGCTTCCGCGTTTGCCTTGGCTGTAGCCGCGGGAACCAGGGAATCGAGAAAGTGGAGGACCGCGTCGGGCGTCTTCGCCATCTGGTCCGAGATTTGCCACGCCGCGAAATCGGGGTAGCCGAGGAGCTTGCCTTTCTCGGCGCGAAGCTTCGCCATTTGCGCAATCGTGGAGCGGGTATCGTCGTCGCCGCCGCGTTCAGCGCGGTTCCAACTATCGTCGAAGATTTGCTGGCGCGTTTCGCGATTGCTCAGGTACGTGAGCGCGGGTTGCTGCGTCGTGTTTTGCATCGGAACCACGTAGCCGGGTTCTTCGACCGCCTTCGCAGCGGCCTGATCGGCGGCGAGTTGTTCGGCTGAAAGGCCGGCGAGCGCGGACTTGTCCGTTGTGTGGAACGAAGCGTCTTTATCCGCGGCGAGAAGCTTCTGCACGAAGACGGCGGAGAGGCTCGCAAGCTGCTCGTTGATCTCTTTCAGGCGTTTTTTATCTGCGTCGGAGAGATTCGCGCCGGCGTGGACGAAATTATCGTACGTGCGCACGACGAGCCTCATGGAATCCGGATCGAGGTGAAGTGAGTCGCGCTGGTTGTAGATGGCCGAAACACGCGCGAAGAGCTTTGGGTTGAGAAACTCGTCGTCGCTCAGCGCCGCGAGCTTGGGCGCTTCGGTTTCCTGCACTTTTTGCAGGGTGGGGTCGGTATCGGCTGAGGTGACGCCGTTGAAGACTTCTTCAACACGGTCGAGAAGCTGGCCACTTTTTTCGAGGGCGACGAGCGTGTTCGCAAAAGTGGGTGACGCGGATTCGTCGGCGATGGTGTTGATCTGGCGCAGATTTTCGGCGATGCCGGCGTCGATCGCGGGCTGGTAGTCCGAATCTTTGATCTTATTGAATAGAGGCGCGTGGAAGGGCAGCGTGCTCGGCCCGTAGAAGGGGTTCGAAGGGCCAAACGCTGCGGCCTGCGATTCGGGTGGCGTTTGCGTCTGGGCTTGCGTTCCAGCGACCGGGCTCAAGGCCAGAACGGCAGCGGCGAGCCAAAGAGTGCGTTTTGCTGCGGCGGAAGAAACGTGGAAATTCATGAGTGGCCTCTTTCGTCGGCGCCCTCAGAGCCGGCGGCCGCGAAGTTGTGAATTGTTCATTATAGTCCGTCGTGCCATTGTTCCCAAACGGCCCAGTCAATGGCGGTCGTTCGGCAGCAAGCGAAAACCGCAGCCCGCGCTATCCCGCCGGTCTCGAGGAGAGCTCGCGCGCGACTTCGTGCACGCGGCGCAGGTCGATTTTGCCCGTGCCCAGGAGCGGCAATTCTTCGACGAAGAAAAACTGGTTGGCGCGCGGGAGCCACAAATTTGGCAAGTCGATCGCCGCCAGCTTTTCGATTACAGCGCGAAGTTCGTCTTGGTTCAGCGTGTGAAGGACGACGAGGCGCTCACCTTTCTTCTCATCGGGCACGGCCGTGACGATGAGGCGCTGTTCGGATGCGCCGATTGCTTCATGGAGGCTCTCTTCGATTTTTATGTGCGGCACCATTTCGCCGCCGATCTTGCTGAAACGGCTCAGGCGATCGGTGATCGTGAGAAAGCCGTCTTCATCTTCGGCGGCGATGTCGCCAGTGATGTACCAGCCGTCCTGCATCGCCTCGGCGGTGAGTTCGGGCTTGCCGAGATAGCCCTGCATCACATTCGGGCCGCGAACGAGTAGAAGACCCGGCGTATCGGGAGGGAGTTCCGCGCGCGTTTCGGGATCGACAATTTTTACGCTAATGCCGGGCAGCGGGCGCCCAATATGACCGGGCTTGCCTCCGACCTGATGTACCCCGGGAGCCAAAAAATCGCGGGTGTTGACGGCTACTACGGGCGAACATTCCGTGCAGCCATAACCCTCGAGCGGAGGAATGCCGAATCGAGCCTCGAATGATTTAGCGATGCGCTGTGGCAGTTTCTCGGCGCCGACAACCACATTTTTCAGGCTGGCGAAATCTTCAGGCGAGCAGCGGCGCGTGTATTTTTCGAGGAACGTGGGCGTGGTGATCAGAAACGTCACGTCGTAATCGCGAACGAGTTCGCCGACCGCGCCGAAATCAACCGGGCTGGGATGAAAAGCTGCGCCCGCCGCATAGACCGCCGGGAGCCAGAGCGTGACCGTGAATCCGAAGGAATGAAAGAACGGAAGAATGCCCAGCACGCGATCTTTCTCGCTGAACATGAACGTCTGGCCCGACTGCTGGATATTGGAAACGATGTTGTAGTGCGAGAGGACGACTCCCTTGGGCTCGCCGGTGCTGCCGCTCGAAAAAATGATAGTCGCGATATCATCGAGCGATTTTGTTTTACCGGTGATCCGGCGTTCAATGGCCGAGCCTGGAAGGAACCAGAGCATCAGCGCGGCGAGGCGTTCGCGCAGACTCGATCTTGCGGCGGCTTCTTCAATCAGGATCGCTCTGCCGGGAATCAGCAGCGGAATGCGTTCAAGAAGCGGCTTCGTGGTGATCACCGTTTGAATGTTGCATTGGGCTGCGCACGCCGCTAACGACTCGTTCGACGCGGTGTAATTCAGATTCACCGGGATTTTCCCGGCGAGCATCGCGGCATAGTTGACCAGCGCCGCCGGAATTGACGGCGGAAGCAGGATCCCCACCATTTCCTGGCCCTCCCACGATTCTCGCAGGCGCCGCGCCAGAAAAATGGCGCTCAGCAGGACGCTTCCCCATTTCATGCGCGGGCGCCGCTTATCGCCCATCGCGAATAGAAACGGGTGACGATGCGCCGTGTGGATGAGCGAGCCCTGCAGCGTCTGCATGCGCGCGCGCCGAAAATGGAAGGCGTCCGTTTGGAGATTTTGCACGGCTTCGCGCACCTGGAATGGCGTGGAATTTGAGGGCATCGGCTCGCCGAAGCTGACCGTCACCGGCTGGCGAAATGCCCGCGGGAGTTTCCAGAGGAATTTGCCGCCTTCGAAGCTAAAGACGCTCCCCCAGACGCCGTCGAGATTGACCGGCACGATGGGCGCGTGGACGTTTTTCATGATGCGCTGCATGCCGCGTTGGAAGGGAAGCATTTGTCCGATGCGCGTGATCTGGCCTTCGGCAAAAATACAAACAAGCTCGCCAGCGCGGATTGCAGCTGAGGCTTGATGCAGCGACCACAGCATTTCCCGCGGCCGTTGTTCGGAAGAGATCGGAATCGGGCGCACCACGCTGGCAAAAGGCTTGATGAAGGGAAGCTCGTAAATGTCCTTGAAAATCAGAAAGCGGATGGGCCGATCGCTCGACGCAATCAGGAAGAGCGCATCGATGAACGACATGTGATTGGATACGAGCAGCGCGCCGTCTTTTTTCGGTATGTTTTCGCGTCCTTCCGCGTGAACGCGATACAGAGCATGCGTGAAGCTCCAGAGGATCAGGCGCACCACGGAATCTCGCAGCAAGTAAATCGAGCAAACCGTGATGAGCAACGTCAGTACAGCGCCATCGAGAAACATCTGGCGCGACGACTGATGCAGCCAACGGCTAAATAAGTAAAACGCCCCTGAAGAAAACGCGATTCCGATCCACGAAACGAGGTTCGCGACCGCGATCACGCCTCCCTTGTGTTCGGGGCGCGGGCGATGCTGAATGACCGCACTCAGGGGAACGGCGAGCAAGCCTCCAAACACACCCAGGGCCGCAAGAAGCAGGCCCGCAACCCACAGGGACGTGCTTGCCAGGTAGAGAGCGGCGCTGAAGGCCGTCATGCCGAGCGCGCCCACAGGAACCAGGCTTAGTTCGATTTTGCCGCCGGAGAGATAGCCCGCGGCGATGCTGCCGACCCCTATTCCGATAGCAATCGCGGCCTGGAGGTAGCTGATGTGTTGATCGTCAGCGTGCAGAACGCGCTGACCATAAAACACGATGACGAGTTGGAGCAGCGCTGCCAGAAAGAATAGATACGTATAGCCCCAGACCGCCCATTCCAGCGTGCGGTCGGAGCGAACAACCTTCCACTGGTCGAGGAAATCGCCGAACGGATTCTTGCGAAAGGGCCTCGATGGATTGGCGGGCGGCAAGTGCGAAATACCGAGGCTGGTGAGCAGCCCAACGACGGAGCAGCCGAGCAGGATGAAACCCGAGACGGCTTCTTGCCCGGCAAAGTGCTGCGCCAGAAAACCGGCTGCGGCAACTCCCGCGATCGCCGAAAGAAACGTGCCGAACTCGATGATGCCGTTGCCCCAGGAAAGCTTCGATTCGGGAAGCAATTCGGGAAGAAGTCCATATTTGGATGGCCCGAAGATCGCGTCTTCGGTGCTGATCAGAAAAACGCCGGCGCATTCCAGCGGCAGGCTGCGCAGCGCGAGCGCCGCCACAAAAAACGACATGATGCCCAGCTCGGCGCATTTCGTTCCAATGGTAACGTTGCGCTTGCTGAAGCGATCCGCGAAAAAACCGCCGGTGAGAGAGAAAAGTATAAAAGGCAGGGCGAACATCAGGCCGATCAGCGACGCGAGCGCCTCTTCGTGCTCGCGAGGCAGGTTCATAGACACGGCGAGGTAGATGACCAGGAACTTCAGGCCGTTGTCGTTAAAGCCGGACTGAAATTGAGTGAAGATCAGGCTCCAGAATCCGCGCCGCCAACTGCGCGGGATCGGGAGTTCCGGATGCGCATCCGTGTGTTCGGGGGCAGGCGCGGGTTCTTCGCGAGGCTCTTCGGATGCCGTGCGGGTTTGTGCGGGATCGTTCATCGCGCGATGTCGGAGAAGGGAAGCGTACGGTACTTAGTCTATCCCAGACCGCAGCGCCTGCAGCTTTCCAGCCGCGAAGAGATGACGCACATGTTAGACGGCGCGAGCGGCGCTTCCGCCGTCTCGAGGCGCGCACATTCTGCTTTTTCCAGTATCAAAAACTTGCGTCAGACATTCTACTGGTGGATGATCGATCCATCCGGCAGCCGCACCGCGCCCCAGCTGCCGTTGAGCGGCTGCGCGCTCTCGAACGGATACTTGGCGGCGGCCTTTTCGTCCAGCTCGACGCCCCAGCCGGGCAGATCGCTCACCCACGCGTAACCATCCTTATATTGCGGCGCGCCCTGGAAAACTTCGGCGATCTGTTCGCTCGGATTGCCGCCGAATTCCTGCAAACCGAAAGCGTTGCTCGTCACGTCGAGCGTAAGATTCGCCATGATGCCGACGGGTGAGATGTCGCCCGGATTATGCCAGCAGGTTCGTACCTGATACATTTCGGCCAGGACGGCGATCTTGCGCGCCGCGCTGAAGCCTCCGACTTCAGAAACGTGGCAGCGGATGTAATCAATCAGGCGATTCTCCAGCAGGAATTCCCAATCGCGCGGATGAATGAAAAGCTCCCCCATCGAAATCGGAGTGCTGCATTGCGCGCGAATTTCGCGGAAGTAATCTTCGTCTTCGGGCGCAAGAGGATCCTCAATCATGTAGGGGCGATATTGCTCCACGTCTTTGCAAAACTGCACGGCTGCGCGCGGAGACGCGAGGCGCTCATGCGCGTCAAAACCGAGCCCGATGTCACCGCCGAGTTCTTTGCGGACGTAAGCGAACGCGTCGAGGATTTGCCGGGTGTGAGCGTCGGGATCGTATGGCGGCGAAGTGGTGTCGAGCGATTTGATCTGGTAGCCGAAGGGATCGGGCGAAGTTGCAGCGTTCGAAGGCGTCCCTCCGCCGATTGCGATGTGGACATTGCGCGCCCCGGTCGCGGCGAGTTTGCGGATCGAATCGACCAGCGCTTCCGGCGTCGCGCCCCCCGCATGCCGATACACTTCGGCTGCTTCGCGCACCTTGCCGCCGACGAGCTGGTAAACGGGCAGGCCGACCTGGCGGCCTTTAATGTCCCACAGCGCTTCGTCGACGCCGCTGATCGCATTGTTAAGGACGGGCCCGCTTCGCCAATACGAACTGTTCCAGCACGTCTGCCAGATATCTTCGATGCGATCCGTGTTCCAGCCGAGCAGCAGCGGCTTCAAATAGAGTTCCACGGCCGGCTTGATCAGGTCCGCGCGCTGCGTGAACGTGGCGCAGCCGTACCCGTAAAGCCCGGGCTGATCCGTGGTGATTTTGACCACCGATAGCCGCGTGCCAATCTGCACTTCGATCACGCTGATGTCTTTGATCTTTGGTGTGGGCACGCCGCGCGTCGCCTGATCGACGCGGGCCCTCGCGGATGCACTCGCTTGGGCGGATGGGTCGAAAAGGGCGCACGCTCCCGCCGCACCCAAAGAAGATACGAATTTGCGCCGGTTCACTTGCATGGTTTCCTCCACTCTCTGATCTCTCTCTGGAGGTCAAAAGCGCAGCGATTATAGTCGCTTTGCCATCCCATTTGGCACCCGAGCAGAGGTCTTCGCAGTTACAGCGGGAATATGGGGAAAATCACGCAACAGATCATCATCAGGATCGAAATCGAAGCGCCGAATAGGTAAGGGATGCTGAATTTTTGATCTTCGGCGGCGGTGCTCAAAGGCTGTTAGTGGAAGCGGCGGCGCACCGTCAGTGATTTACCCGAAGTGCGAGCCGCTTCGCCGCATTGATCGTAAGTTGACGCCAATCCGTTGTCGCAGCAGGGACGTCGGTCGCCTGCAACTCCTGCACCCAGTCTCTTGCTGCGAGTTCTGCTTGCTCCGGGCCGAATAATTCCTTTACCGCGGAGAAAAATGACGCGAGCTCTCGCTCGGCCGCTTTCATCACGTCGGCGCAAGCAAGCCGTCGGCCCTCCACTGGCTCACTAAAAGCGACTTGATTCATATTTTCGATCTCCTCGAACGTTCATGTAAGCCCGGAAGGGTCGCCCAAACCCTTCCGGCACGAATGTGGCTAGGCCGTTTGTTTAGCCGCGAAATATTGCATCCCATCGAGATCGGCAATCAGCCCCGGCCGCGTCGGGCGCCATCCGAGCCGTTGCTGCGTCAGCACGCTCGATCCGGTAAGATCGCGGCCCGCGAACATTGCCAGCCAGCCAAAATGCCCTGCCGCCTCTTCTGGGGAAATCGACACGACGGGCACTCTCAGCCCTCGCCCGATCGCCTCGGCGATTTCCCGCGCCGAGACACCCTCTTCCGCCACCGCGTGATACCTCGCGCCTGCTTCCTGCCTCTCGAGCGCCAGCCGGTAAAGGCGTGCCGCGTCGAGAACGTGTACGGCCGCCCATCGGTTGCGTCCCTCGCCCACGTATGCCGCGACGCCCTTCTCGCGTGCCACGGCCATTGCATAGCTGATCAGGCCTTGCTTCCGTGTGTCGTGCACTTGAGGAAGCCGCACCGTTGCCGCGCGCACTCCCCGTTCCACCAGCTTTTCGGCCGTAGTTTCCGAAACCCGCGGAAATTCCGGAGGTGGATCGTCTTCTTCCGTGGACGGGCGCCCCTCTGCCGTCGTTGCAATGCCGGACGTGACCAGCAGCGGCCGGTCGGAGCCTTCGAGCGCCGAGCCGAGGGCTTCGATCGCTTGCTTATCGATTGCGCAGTTCTCGGCGAATTTCGAGAAATCATGGATAAATGCGGTGTGAATCACTGCGTCCGCCCCGGCCGCTCCGCTCCGCAGGCTTTCCAGATCGCTCAAATCACCTCGATGCACCTGCGCGCCCGCGGCTGCCAGTAATTTGGCTCCGGCGTCGCTCCGCGCGAGGCCGATCGCGTGATGCCCTGACCCGATCAACTCCTTCACAACTTCCGAACCGATGAATCCTGTGGCGCCCGTAACAAAAACTCGCATATTCTCCTTCCTCCTCTAATTCACTTTTCGAACTCGGTTGGCACTTATGCCGCAACCCGCGAGCCGGACGTGCCGGGCTCCAGGATCTCTACCCGGATCACCACGGAATCGTTCCGTCGTCGTTCGTGTACGTCCCCGTGGGTGCGTTCCCATCTAGCAGCGCGAGCCGCACCGGCTCACGAGCCGCCTGTTCAACCGTGCGCGTGCCCTCGAAGTTGTTTAGGTCCGTTGCAGTGAAGCCGGGACACGCGGCGTTCACCTTGATGCCGGTAGGCTCGAGCTCGGCGGCGAAGGCAATTGTGACCGCGTTTAGCGCCGTCTTCGACCAGGAGTACGCGCCGAACATCGCCCGGCGCGGGTTGGTCGGATCAGAGTTCAGCGCCAGTGACCCGGTAGAGCTCGAGACGTTGACGATGCGTCCTGCCGGCGCCTCGCGAAGAAGTGGCAACATCGCTTGCGTCACCGCGACCACGCTGAACACATTCGTCTCGAAGATGGCGCGCACCTCGTCGATAGACGCCACGCTCGGTCGGCCCGACTTCACCATCTCCGCGAGCGGCCTGCCCGGCTTTCCCGTATGCGAGATGCCCGCGTTATTCACGAGCACGTCAAGGCGGCCGAACTCTTTTCGGATGCGCTCCGCCGCCGCGGTTATGGAGGCCTGATTTGTAACGTCCAGTTGGATCGCATGGGCCTCCGCTCCAGCGCTCTTCGCCGCCTCCTCGCCGTTCTTGAGGTTGCGCGAACCGATGAGCACGCTGAACCCCTGCCCCGCGAGATCCTTTGCGATTTGAAGGCCGATTCCTTTGTTGGCCCCAGTGACCAGCGCCACAGGTTTATCCGGCACGGCTGCCTCCTTTCGTTTCCCCTCGTTTCCAAGCATCGAAATCTTCACTCAGTGCGGCGATTGAGCCGCCAACGCTGCATTTGCGGCGATTGCGTTCAGTTCGACGATTGCGGTTGCGGGGAGCTGCAATGCTGCTGCAGCCAGATTCTCGCGAAGATGGCCCACGGAAGACGTGCCCGGTATGAGCAGAATGTTCGGCGAGCGCTGAAGAAGCCATGCCAGCGCCACCTGCATAGGGCTTGCGTCCAGCGACTCCGCGACTCGGTCGAGCACGGATGACTGCAGCGGCGTGAATCCTCCCAGCGGGAAAAATGGCACATACGCCACGCCTTCCCGCGCGAGCGCGTCGACGAAGTCATCGTCAGCCCGTTGCGCCACGTTGTAGAAGTTCTGCACGCAAACGATCTCCGTGATTCTCTGAGCCTCGCGGAATTGCCGGGGAGTGGCGTTGCTCACTCCAATGTGGCGAATCAGCCCTCGGCTTTTCAGTTCAGCGAGCACCGTCAAAGGCTCCTCAATTGAACCCTCCGCGGGCGCCATCACGCTGCCCACGCGCAGATTCACCACGTCCAGTTGGTCCACGCCGAGATTCCGAAGATTGTCGCGGACCCCCTCGGCCAACTCCTTGCGCGAAAGCGCGTGGAGCCGCGATTTATCTTCGCCGCGCCGCGCTCCAAGTTTGGTAACAATCACCAGGCCGGCAGGGTAGGGATGCAAAGCCTTCTTGATGATCTGGTTCGTCACGTGCGGGCCGTAAAAGTCGCTTGTGTCGATGTGATCCACGCCGGCGGCTACCGCTTCGCGCAACACCGCGATCGCTGCGTCCACATCCCGCGGGGGCCCCCACACCTGCGGCCCCGCAAGTTGCATGGCGCCGTAGCCCATTCGGTGTACAACATTCGCATTGCCGGGAAATCGGAACGTCCCGCCTGGCTTGTCCTTATTCGTCGTGGCCCCGCTGATTGCCGCCGCTGCTTGTTCTGCTGAAAGCATTGTCATTTTCGATTTCTCCCCGCTGCTTGACGCGCCGCATCTGCTTCGATAAAGTGGAGAGTGTCTCCGCATAATGAGATTAGCGGAGACTGTCTCCGGTTGCAACAATCTTTTGCCCATGCCCACGAAACTCTCACAGCGTGCTCGACGAAAGCCTCGCGCGGACGCCCAGCGCAACCGCGACCGCATCCTCGAAGTGGCCAAGCAGGCATTTGCGCGGTCCGGGGCGGATGCCAGCCTCGACGACATCGCCAGGCAGGCAAATGTCGGGCCGGGAACTCTCTATCGCCACTTTCCTACGCGCGAAGAGTTGCTCAAGGCGGTGTATCGCGCCGAAATGGAAAAATTGGCTGCCGCCGCGGAAAGATTCGGCGAAACCATGCCGCCTGTGGAAGCGTTGCGCGCTTGGATGCTGCTTTTCGTCGATGCCATTGCGATGAAGCAACTGATCGCCCCGGCGCTCAATGCACTCGTGGGAGATCCCAAGAAGGTCTTCGAATCTTCCCACGCTCAAATCCAGCAGGCGATTCACGGGCTCGTGAAACGCGGCGTGAAAGCAGGCGATATCAGGAAGGATATTGACGCGAGCGATCTGTTTCGCGCCCTTGTGGGAGCCGCCCACGTGGCGGCGATCCCCGATTGGGAGCGTAGCACCCGCCGCTTGGTCGATATTCTGATCGCCGGCTCCCGCGCAACCAAACAGGCCTAGGCCGAAAGCAGGGGAGCCACTCTGGCAGTTTGGCGGTCGACCCGGGCTCAGGGCGCCCCAGTTTCGATCACGGAAAATAGCCGCAAATTAAGCGCATTTAGCCTGCAAAATCCCCAAATTAGCGCGCAATAAGCCCATTTTAAGGCGCCAACTCGCAGACGCGCCTCCGCCCCCAGGGCGGCCGCCCGCCGTCGCTTCTTGTAACAAAAAGTGACGCCATCCGTTTCCTGGAACGCACATGCGCGTACTAAAACTCCCATTACTCCTTTATTTCCTTGCAATTACCCTTAACCTGTGGTAAACTACTTCATGAAATTTATGCGACGCCGGCCGTGGCTGCCGTACCCCGGCCTTCAGAAGAGCCCGGCACTGCGCCTGCCGTGCAGAGCTCGAAAAGGAGGCAAATTCTAATCGATAGTAAAAACGATTAGAAATCGCCGTAACGCAAGCCTTTTCAGCAACATGGAAATTTCTAATCGATAGTAAAACAGTACCCCTTCAGCCGCGAAAAGCGCACAAAAGGCGAAAGTGGTTGCACGAGAAGAGGGGCGGCGGGTGGTCGTCTAGCCTGGCTTCATTGCTGCTGCCGCAGGGCGCTGAGCCGCTGCTGTGCCTGAGCGAGGCCCGGGGCCATACGCAGCGCGGATTGATAGGCTCCCATGGCGGCAGGTAAGTCCTTTTGTTGCTCGAGGATAGTGCCCAGCACGTACCAGGTCATCGGAGTGGGCGTGATCTCGACCGAGCGCTGGAAGTCTTTCCGCGCGCCGCCGAGATCTCCCAGGCGGTATTCGATCATGCCGCGGTCGAGAAGCGCATAGACATCATCCGGGTTTGCGGCCAGCGCCGTACTGAAATCCTGTATGGCGCGCGAGGGCAGATTCATTTCCTCGTAGACGCTGCCCAGGCCGACGTAAGCCTCGTCGATCTCGTGTGGAACGCCGGTATTCTTGATCGCAAGTTCGTATTCGGCGGCGGCTTCGATGAATTTGTGCTGGGCGGCGAGCAGCCGCGCCAGATTGAAGTGAGCCACGCCAAGATCGGGCGTTGCGTCGACGGCTAGCTGATATTGCTGCAAGGCGAGATCAAACCGGCCCATGCGTTCGTATTCGACGCCGAGATTCACATGGACCGGGCCGTTGTTCTGTGTGACGGAGAGCGCGTGCGTGTACAGCGTGACGCCGTCGCGCCAGTAGCCGGTCTGCACAAATGAAACGCACCCATACGCGACGAGGACTGCGCAGGCAAATGTAGCCGTGACGGCGCGCGGAATGTGCACCTTCGCCGCCAAATCAGCGAAGGCCCACACCGCCGCGGCAAACAGTCCCCAGAAAGAAATGTAAGCCCAGCGGTCGGCCATCGATTGTGTGCCGGTTTGGATAAGCCCGATTACGGGAAACAGTACGCCGAGATACCACAGCCAGCCGACGAGCAGGTAGCGCTTTTCGCGGGCGCGCCACACGAGAGCTGTGACGCCGACGAGAAAAACCGCGGCGCCGGCCATTTGCCATTCAGCGTAAGAGTGCTGAGGGAATGGATAGATAATCGCGAGGCGCGCGGGCCAGATTCCTTTGACGACGTAGGCGAGGTAGGACCACAGCGCGTTTTCAAACCGCAGCGAAAAGGGAGCATGTGCAGCGGAAATCGCGAGCGCGTCGCCGGCGCGCGCGGCGCGAATGCCGATGAATATCGTGACGAACGACATAAAGAAGAGCGGAATTTTTTCGACGATAAGTTCGCCGAAGATAGCACGCCGCGCTGGTTCGGGCGCGTCCTGCGAGCCGCGCTTGCCGAAGCGGTAAAGCGGCCAGTAATCGAGCAGCAACAGCGCGAAGGGAAATGTGACGAGCCAGGCCTTCGTCATCAGGCCGAGCGCGAAGGGAATTGCGATCGCGACGTAACGCGCGACGCCGGGGCGCTTCAGGTACCAGCCGTAAGCGGCGAGCGCGAGTAGGAGAAAAAACACGGAAAGCACAGATTTGCGTTCGGTGGCCCAGGCGACGGCTTCGACATTGAGCGGGAAGACCGCGAAGAGTGCGGCGACGATGCCGGAACGAGCGATGCGGCCGGTTGCTTTCTGCAACAGCAGAAAGAGCAGGATCACGTCCGCGATGTGCAACACGAGATTCGTCAGGTGATAGGCGGCGGGGCTCAAGCCGAAGAATTGCGATGTGGCCATGAGCGAAATCCACTCCATCGGGAACCAGTTGGATTGGTCGAAGGTGGTAAAGGCCCGCGCGATGCCGTGCCACGTAAGGCCCTCGCGCACAAGCGGATTGCTCGTGATGTAATCGTAGTCGTCGTAGCTGATGTAGCCGTTGCGAAGCGTGCGGAAATAGACCGCGAACGTGACCACGGCGAGCGCGACAGCGATCCAGACGATGAGGCGCACGGTTGGCTCGGCGCTCGGCGCTGGCGTGGCGGATGCGATGGCGGGCTCGGGATCGGCGATTACTTTCGGCATGACGACACGATTTTCGCTGGTCTAGCTGATGCTCGCAGATATGTCAGATGCCCAAAAGCGGATTCCCGCCGTGGAGTTCCAAAGAGGAAAGGAGGCGCGAGCTAAACTAACTTGGCGATCACCGCAGCGGTAAATTGCGCGGTGGTGGCTGTGCCGCCGACGTCGCGCGTGAGCGTTTTGCCTTCGCGGTAAATGGTATGGAGTGCCGTTTCGATGCGGCGCGCAGCCTCGCCTTCGCCGATGTGATCGAGCATCATAATGGCGCTCATCAGCAACGCCGTCGGATTCGCGATGCCTTTTCCCGCAATATCGGGCGCCGTGCCGTGAACCGCCTCAAAAATCGCGGCGTCCACCCCGATATTGCCGCTGGGCACGACGCCGAGGCCGCCCACAAGACCTGCGGCCAGGTCGCTCATAATGTCGCCATAGAGATTCGTCAGCAGCAAGACGTCAAATTGCTGCGGGTCGAGGACCATCTGCATGCACGCGTTGTCGATAATCAGTTCTTTGTACTCAATCGAGGGAAATTCAGCGGCGACTTTGCGGATGCAGGTGAGGAAGAGGCCGTCCGAGAGTTTCATGATGTTCGCTTTGTGGATCGAGTGGATTTTCTTCCGTCCGTGCTTCACGGCATATTCGAAAGCAAAGCGCGCGATGCGCGTCGAAGCCTTCTCCGTGATGATTTTCAGGCTTTCCACCACGCCTGGCACCACGGTGTGTTCGAGGCCCGCGTACAGGTCTTCGGTATTCTCGCGAACGATCACGAGATCGACGTTCTGAAAGCGCGATTGCACACCTTCGAGGTTCTTCACCGGACGCAAGTTCGCATACAGATCGAGCGCCTTGCGAAGGCCCACGTTGATGCTTGGCGCGCCTGTGGCGACGGCCGTGGCGAGCGGTCCTTTGAGCGCGACGCGGTTCTTGCGGATCGAATCGATCACGCCCGATTGCATGAAGTCGATGCCGCGGCGCTCGAGTTCGGCGCGCGCAGCGGTTTCCTCCCATGCGATGTCCACCCCGGCCGCTGCGAGGATCTCTTCCACTGCGTGGGAAACTTCGGGCCCGATTCCGTCTCCCGGGATCAACGTGATCGTATGTTTCATGGCGAATAAGCAGTGTAAAGGTTTTGCGCGGAATTTTCAGGGTGTGTTGTCGAGGCTGCGAACGGCTTCGAGCAAATCGAATCCTCCGGACAGAGGACGGAAATAGGCATCCCAGTCGACGTCCGGGTGCCCCATGCGCACAGCTTCGGCAGCCATTTCCTCACGGAGGCGTCCCACGCCCTTGCGGCTGGCGCCGTTTAGGCACTCGTAGACGACGCGCCTTTCTTCGTCGTCCCATTTGTGGCGCGCCAAAGTAGCGAGGGCGGACCTCATCCGGCCATGGGCGAAGCCCGCGGGGCCGCACTCGGCGAGCGAAATAAGTGCGCGCAGAATCGCCAGTTCGGCTGCGCTTCGTGAATTTTCACTCATGGAGTGTGGCCAAAAGGGAAGGCTAATCCACTCCCGCCTTTTTCGCGCCGGGAAAATAAGAAAAATCAAATCTTGTGAAAAGACAAACCGCAGAGAAACCGGGGAAAGAGCCGACTCCGGGAGAGGGCCGGAGCCTCAATTACGCGGCGTTGGTCATCACCGGCCGGACGAAATCGATCCGGTCGATGGTGGCCGCGACGCCATATACGGGTGCTACTTCGTCCTCGACCTTCGAGACCCGCAGAGCTTTCGCACTGGCTCGCACCAGCACCGAACTGCTGCGTTCCTTCTCGGTGGGCAGGGCAAAGGTCAGTTCGATGCCCGCACCACTTTCGATCGCGACGTTCGAGTGGAAATAGATGCCCGTCCGGGAAATATCCCGCAGCTGGGCCGTGTGAAATTCAGCCGGCTTCTTGCGGGACATGCAGACTTGGAGCGGAAGATACACCTCGTACCGACGTGCTTTACGGCGTTCACCCATAACTCCCCCTATATGCCGCTCGTGCAAGGCCGGGGCCAGCGTGCTCTAATCAGCAGACGCTGAAAATACAGCATTTACCCCAACATCAGGTAGGAAAAAGTCGGCGAAGGGTAGGGAGTTTTTTCCTGATGCGGGAAATTGTTGCAGACTGGTAAAAATTCGTCCTAGTACTCAAAGGGGGATATCCGACAGAGAGCCCGGCGTCCAAGCCAGCCTTTAACCCCCTACTTTTGTGCGGTTTCAGCGCGGATTTCGATCTCTTTTTCGATGGCCCGCACGGACTCCCTGGAGATGTCGACGAATTCCACCCCAACCCCCACCCCAGGTAGACAATAGCGAACCTCCGCACGAGACTGAACCTCGTGCCCGGAAAGCGCCAGGCGGAAGCGAACGTTGAGAACGGCACCCTCCGGAAAAATGCGCGTGGTGTTGATGAACATGCCGCGAGTGCTGATGTCCGGCGGACGGGTGACAATGTCCTCGCTATGGCCCTCATACGTCACCGAGAGGTCGCGAAGGCTTGAAAAGCGCTTGGCCGCGCGTGCCGAGCCCCAGGCGTGCGTGCCCGCCCCGTTATTCTTGCCGTTCGTGCGGGTGGTCATCGCGCGCTGCTCCCTTGTTCGACCAGAGTATGTTGGTGACCGGCTTCGAGACTTGCAGCTTTGTTGCCGCAGTATGGGCAAAAGAGAAACGCGGGAGAAAGCTCTCTATGGCAGGCGGGACACGCCACGGCGCGCAGCGGTTCAAAAGGTACTACACGCATTGCTTCGTCGAGGGTGGTTAGGCCCTCGGAGACGCGAGCCAGGGCATATTCCTGCATCAATTTCATGCCATTTTGCCGCGCAAGGGTACGGACTTCGTCGTTTCGGCTGCCGTTGCGTACAGCCGAGCGCAATTCCTCATTAAGAGCGAGCATCTCGTAGATGCCGACGCGGCCTTTATAGCCGGTGAGATCGCATACATCGCAGCCTACCGGAATCGCCTGCATTTTGGGCGGCTCAGTGATCCCGGCTTCGCGCAGGCGCGAAATGTATTCGGCAGTGGGGGGGATCTCGTCATGGCACGAGCAAAGCCTGCGAACCAGGCGTTGGGCGATGATGCCGGTTACGGACGTGGCAATCTGGAAACCGGGCACCCCGAGGTCGAGCAGGCGCGTCACGGCGGCGATGCTGTCGTTCGTATGCAGCGTCGAAAGCACCAGGTGCCCCGTCTGCGCTGCTTTGATTGCGATCTCGGCGGTTTCCTTGTCGCGGATTTCCCCGATCATGATTACATTGGGGTCTTGGCGAAGGATCGACCGGAGGCAGTTGGCAAACGTGAGCCCGGCCTTTGTATTCACCTGAACTTGATTGAGCCCCGGGACAGCGTATTCGACCGGATCCTCGACCGTGATGATATTGACGCTCGGCTTGCGCAGGCGATTGAGTGACGAGTAGAGCGTGGTGCTCTTGCCCGATCCGGTGGGACCGGTTACCAGCAGCATTCCTTGCGGTTGGCAGAGGACGCGCGAAAGCGATTCCCGAATCTCGGCGGGGATACCCAGCGTGGAAAAGTCGGCCGCGGGCGCGTCCGATTCGAGCAACCGCATCACGACTTTTTCGCCGTATTGAGTGGGCAACGTGGAAACGCGTAAATCCACGCGGCGGCCGGCGATTTTTACCAGGAAACGGCCGTCCTGAGGCGCGCGGCGCTCAGCGATATCCATATCCGCCAGAATTTTGATTCGCGAGACGAGCGAATTCTGAATCGAGCGCGGAATCCGCTGAAAATCTCTCAGCATGCCATCGACGCGCAACCGCACGATCGTATCCGTTGATTGCGGCTCGATATGAATGTCGCTCGCCATTTTGGCGGCCGCGGCAGTAATCGTCGAAGCGACCAGCCGCACCGCCGGCGTGCTCTTCTGCATCAACTCCGCCTGCATTTCCTGCATCGCGTCAATATTCCGCTGCAGGGAACTCGACGAAATGAACTCCATGCCTGGGTCTGAATTGGCCGGTGGGGCGATAGCTTCGGCGACCGTCGCTTCCGCCTGTTCCGCCGCACCGTACCATTTATCCACCGACGCCTGGATCTCGCTGCGGAAGGCCAGCCGCGTCACAATGTCCATCCCGGTAGTGAAACGCAGCTCATCGAGGGTCGCGAGGTTCTGCGGTTCGGCCATCACCACCACGAGTTTTTTGCCCTGGCAATGAAGCGGAAGCACGGAGCATCGCTTGGCCACCGCGTGGGGTAGGAGCTTCAAGACTTCCGGGTCGGGCTCGACGTTGTCGCAGTCAACGTAGGGAACCCGCGTGACTTCCGTGAGTGCGGCGCCCAAATCCTTCTTTGCGACGGCTCCGCTCTGCAGCATCAGCTCGCCCAAATGAATGAGCTTGCCTTGTTGTTCTTCGATGGCCTTGGTCAGCTCGGCCGGTGATATGTGGCCGCGCTCACGAAGAACCTCGCCCAAGCGTTTCTTTCTCATGCCCGATCGTTCGCCTTTGAAGGACCCGGACATCCGGTTCAAATCAATGGATCATGAAATACCGAGCTGCCTTCCGCCTCGCTCAAAATTCCCTTACTGATCATCAGTTGCACCAGACGAATCAATGCCGTCCGGTCCGATGCAAGATCCTTCAGCGCCTGGGTCGGCCGCTTGCTCTCCGGGATGGGCACGCGTCCCTGCGTCAGGTCCGCCAGCCAAGCGTCCAACGCCGCGCGCTGCTTCGGCTCAAGCGCATCGAACGCCACACCCATTCCCAGGCCGGCTTGCGAATAAACCACAACGCCGCGGCTTTCAAAGCGCGAATTGGTTTTGTAGACCGTCACGCGAACTTTCGAGCCCACCGGAAACGGCGTAAGCGTATCGACGAAGCAGCCGCCCGGCCCAAGGTCCGTCGTGCGCGTGGAAAATCGCGCGCCGGAACTCAACTCGACCACTTCAGCGGACGCAATCACCAAATGGCGATCGCCCCCGCGGCGCTCAGCCTCTTTTGTCGCCTTCGGCTGGTTTTTCAAATCGTCGCGCTCATACTTCCTGGTTCCGTGGTCGTACATTCAGTGGCCTATCTGGCTTGCGCCATTCGGTTGTAAGGACTTTGCGCCCGGGCAGACCCGGGCCGATGGTTCATTGTCCCTGTCGCATTCTGGCGCTGACAAGCGCAATCCTGCCAGTCTTGCCCAAAGCGGCAAGCCGACAATGACTTACAGCCCGCGTGCGGCTAAGTCGGGACCTGAAAATTTCATCAAACTGCTTCGTGGCCGGCCATGAAGGGATGGTACCGATTTCTCCAAACGACGGTTTTGCGCGCCCTAGTACCTAGCAGCGTACGGGCCTTTGTTAGGTCTGTAACCTGCGCTTTCGCCATCCGTCATAACGTTTGTAGGACATTATTTGGAGGTACCAAGGTGAGCACTCATAGAATGTTGGTTCCAGATGGAGCAGTCCTTTCCGGCGCTGGTGAAGTCCCCGTTCAAATGGCTTCCCGCGGGGCCGGTTTTGATCCATTTCTCAACGCACTACTGGAAATGCCGACAACCGATGTCCATGATTCGCGCAGACCGGCGAAGATGGCGGTTTCGGTCCTCGTCCATGCCTTATTGATCGCCGCTCTACTCGTTATTCCCGTCTACTTTGCCAGCAATACGCTTCAACTTCAGAAGCTGGCGCCAACGTATGTCTTTACGCTGCCGCCCGTGGCCGCGCCCCCTCCGCCGCCTGCCGCAGCGCGGGCGTCGCAGACTACGGCTCACTCGCCGGCTGCTGTCATGCAGCAAACGTTCGTCGCGCCGCGAGCAATACCGAAGATCGTTTCCTCCCCCGCCGCGACGATTTCGGCGCCGGCACCTGATTTGAACGCGGGTGATCTCGGCGGCGTCCCCGGCGGAGTGCCAGGCGGCGTTCTCGGCGGATTGCTCGGCGGCACGGGCACAATCGGTCCTCCGGTGCCGGCCAACACGCCAGGCATCGTCCGCGTCGGCGGTAGTGTGAGGCCCCCCGAACTCCTGCAGCAGATTCAACCGGAGTATCCGGAGATTGCCAGAGCCGCCCACGTGCAGGGAACGGTTGTGATTGACGCGGTGATCGATACGACCGGCAACGTCATAAGCGAACGCGCGCTCAGCGGACCCGGCTTGCTTGTGCCCGCCGCTTTGAGCGCTGTTCAGCAGTGGAAATATCAACCCACTTTTCTAAATGGCAAGCCTGTGAAACTGGCGATGGAAGTCACCGTCTCTTTCCACCTCTCCAGTTAGGGTGATCAACGCCGTAAGGGCGGATCCATGATCCGCCCTGCACCGCATCGACTGCCGCGGGTACCGACCACATCCCCGGCAATCATCCGGGCATGGACGGAACCTCGCGCTACGTTTCTGCCGCTCCGAGCATCCAATCCTTAACATGGCCAGCGTAGAGCAAGTGGCTCAAATCCTTCAGGAATCGGCGAGAGGCGCGTTTCGCCGCGCTTACCAACAGGTGCGCGTCGACCCGGAGAAATATCTGGATCGCGCGCGCCAGAAATATCGGCTTCCCATTCAAAAGTGGCAGGACGTCCATGCACTTGACCAGAGCGTGATCGCACCTGCCGCTCAGCACATCGTGATGTCCTCCTCCAGAACGGCCGCCCTCGAAGGGGCGGGTCTCGGCCTTAGCGGAATCCTCGGGACCGTCCCGGACATGGGTATTCTTGCCGCGATCACCGTCCGCATGCTGCAAAAGCTCAGCCTCATCCACGGCTTCGAATATTCCACAGGCGACGAATTGGCAGGCCTATGGATCGCTGCCGCGAGCGCCGCCGGCCTCGATTGTGGCCGCGAGTTCCTGGAAAAGCAGACCGCTGAGAAGCTCGTCCCGAAGCTGATCGATCAAGTCGCCGCCAAGGCCGGCACGGAATTTGCCGAAAAATGGGTGGGGCGGCTCGTGCCCATGCTTAGCGCAGGCATTGCCGGCACGCTTAACTATTACTTCGTCCGCGGCTGGGGTCGCCGTGCCCATCGACATTTCGCCAAGCGCCACCACGATTATGCCGAATTCGGACCCAACGCACCCTTGATGATCCCCTCCAACGATTTCGCGTCCTGAACTCAGCCATCCCCCAATCCTGAGCCCGCGCACGCCCAATCCCCGCGCGATCAGGCTATTGCTGCCCTGAAAACCCTCCCGGTCGAGGCGCTTTACGCCTAACCCGATCCGGGCGAACATAGTCCTAGTACTACCTTCCTCGGGAGAACCATTGATGCGCGTCTTCGGCTATTTTTGCCTCGCGGCCATGATTTGCGCCGGTCCCGCCCTTCGACTGGCACACGCCGATGACCAGCCGATTGGCGTGGTCGTCAGCTCGCAAAACGGCAATCTTGACGGGACCGCCGCCGTAGCTGGATCAGACTTTTACGGTGGGGAAGAGTTCGTCACCTACGCGCAAGGCTGGATGCAGCTCCGAGTCCACCATTGCCGCATCGACCTCGGCGAAAACACAGATGCCCGCTTCTTGCCCGGTGAGACGCCGGATCATTTGCTCGTGATACAGGGAAGCGCCCGGTATTCGTGCCCGGCCGGTGCCTTTCTGCTCATAGATACGCCTGCCGGCACAGTTCACGGCGTAGAGGGCCAGCCAGCCTCCGGAATGGTCGTCATAACCGATGCGCATGATCTCGTCATTTCCGCCTTCGATCAAGGGCTCGTCCTCGATAATGACGGTGAGCTTCACCCCATCAATGCTGGCCAGACCTATCGCGTCGCCGTCGAGCAAGAGGCCGACGTAAGCCCGACCTCCACTAACCCGCCGGAAGTGCAGCGCAAGCGCCGTCGCCGCAAGATCGCCATGTGGCTCATCGGCGGCGCGGTCACTGCGTTCGCTGTTACCGACGCCATCGAGCAAATGGACGAAAGCCCCTACAAGCCCACGAACACTCGCTAATCCGCCCCAATTCCAGGCCCGGGTGGTAAAATGCCCGGTCCTCATGGCTACCCCGGTTGAGAAGCAAGACCCGCGCGAGATGCGCGCGATGTTTGGCGCCATCGCGCCCCGATACGACTTCGTCACCCGCATTTTTTCCTACGGCATGGACCGCCGCTGGAAACGCGCTGGCGTCGACGAAGTGACTCTCCCGGAAAATGCCGTCGTTCTTGACCTTGCCGCCGGCACCGGCGACTTCTCCGCGCTCGTGCTGCGGCGCCTGCCTGGGGCGCGCTCGGTCGCCGTCGATCTCACCGAGCCGATGCTCCGTGTCGCGCGCGCACGCGGCGTTCCCGAAGCCGTCTGCGGCGACGCCGGGGCTTTGCCCTTCGCGGACGCATCCTTCGACTGCGTTTTCGTCGGCTACGGCTTGCGCAATTTTCCCCATCTGGATCGCGCCCTCTGCGAAATCGAGCGCGTCACGCGGCCCGGCGGCCGAATCGTCAGCCTGGACTTCTTTCTCCCGGCGAATCCTGTCTTCCGCCGGTGCTATCTCGCCTATCTATTCGCTCAAGGAGCCTTTTGGGGATTGCTGCTGCATGGCCGGCCCAGAACCTATACCTACATTCCTGATTCGCTTCGCAGCTTCGTCTCCGTAGATAAGTTTTCGCGCATGCTTGCCGATGCCGGCTATGAACGCGTCAAGGCTCGCTCTTTCATTTTGGGTGGCATCGGCCTGCACTCGGCCGTCAAGAGCCCTCGTTCGTCGCTCGCACGCTGATCCCTCGAAATGTCGCTTATGAATGGGCCTAAACGCGCTCGTTTGGCACTCGCCGGAATCGCGGTTTTGTGAAGGTTTCGATCTCCGCCAGGATGCTTCGGTCCGGCGAATAGAAGATGAAGTAGCGCCCCGGACACTCCACCGCGATCTGGTCCATCCGTTCTTTCGCGTTCGCAAGCCCGCGGACCGTGCACACCCACATCGCGTCTCGATCCGGAGCGCCTGCAAAGATGTCGAACTTCTGCACGGATTCCGCCGGCCGCGGTTTCGCTGCGTTCTCCACGCTTTTCTTCGCCAGCTGAATCGCCCATTCCACGGATGCAGGCCGGCAGGGCGCGTCAATCACGGCAAAGATGCCGCAGGCCTTCGCCTGCTGGCACTCGGTCGCGTCCGCAAACTGAGCCATGAGCACCACCTTCGGCTTTCGGATCAGTCCGCGCGTAATCGCTCCGTAGACGTCCCAATAATCGCCGTCCGCCACGCGCTCATCGCAAAAGACCATGTCGATCGTGTCGCGCCGGAAGACATGACTGCACTCCTCCACCGTCGCCGCCCGCGTGGCACCGAAACCCAGCCGCGATAGAATCTCCGACAGTCCTTCCCATGTGATTCGATCCGAAGTGACAACGATAATTCTCCATTGATCGGTCATGCTTGCCCTTCCCAAGCCCCAAAAGCCGGTAGAGACAGCATTTTCCTGATTAAGAACTAATTCAATACCGCAAACACCTAACTCGCCGAGGTCTTCCGCGCTCCACTCAGTCGCCTTCGGTCGGTCTTCCGTCCGCCATCTGCGTCAGTCTCCATCGCGAAAGACGGTTGCCTCGGCCGCCCCCAAACCGGCGCCCATAGACTGATGACGAATCGGCGGTGAATAGCCGATCACTCCAACGCTACATAATTGAAAAGAGCTGTCACACCAAGTAAGATTGATTGGTTCCGCGCAGTTCCCAATGCGTCGCCGGAGGGCGGCTAGCTCAGTTGGGAGAGCACCGCGTTCGCAACGCGGGGGTCGGGGGTTCGAATCCCCTGCCGTCCACCAATTTCACCTCAACGTAGTGAATCACATACAGAAGGTCTCGCAGCGTTCGCGTAGCCCGCGCTCAGTGCTGAGCCACGAGCCGCAAACGCGCCGTAAGCCCGCGTCCTTCGCCGCCGGAAAACGTCCGGAAATTTGGCGCTTGGACGTTGTTTACCACCGCAATCGGGTTCGCGTGATCCGTCACGTTAATGCTCGAGATCCGAATCGCCCATTCATGATTGTGGAAGTGAAACCGCTTCTCGAGCCCGATGTTCAGGCTCACGTAAGCCGGATACCGGAGGCTGTTCGCCGCTCCGACGAGCTGCTGATCATCGTTTATCGCGCTAAACGGGAACCCTGATCGATATTCCAAAAAATAGCTGAATAGCAGATTCCACCACGGAAGCGACGTCCACCCGCGAGAAAGCAGCCGGTTCGGCGCATCCCATGCCAGAGGGCCGGGTTGCTGTGGGCCGAAGATCAGCGAAGAAAGGGAAGGATCCAAAACGGTGTTGGTTTTCGATCGAGACCGCATGTAATCGATCATCACGTCGGCGCGGTCGCCAAACGTGTGATGTATCCACGCCTCGCCGGAAACAAACCGGTCGTCGCGAACTCCCTGCAGCAGAAACTCGCCGGAAGGCTGCGGCATCCAAGCCAGGCCGTCGCGTGCCTCGCGCGCGATATAAGCCGCTCCGATGAACGTGTTGTGGTACGTCTCCTGATTCCACTCGAAATCTGTGTTGTAAGAGCGCGGCTGCGAGAAGCCGGCGCGCGGTATCACAAACGTGCTCACCACGGGACTGCCCACCAACACCGTCCCCGTGCTGTCATAAAACGCATCGGTCCGCTGCTGATCCGATGCTTGGCCGATAATATTTAGATTCACCGGCTGATAGTGTTCGCCCCACGCAACCGTCACTTTCGTGCGCCCGCTTTTACCGGGAACCCAGTTGACCGCCAGCCTCGGTTGCGCGATCGTCTGCCCGATCAAGCGGTCCCAGTCGGCTCTGACGCCCGCCGAAACCACCACGCTCTTCACCGGCTGCCACTGGTCTTGCGCGAAACCGCCGGCTTGCGTATTCGCAAGGCGAAACTCCGCAGGCCCGCTGAACGTGGCCTGATCGGCAAGCGTCCCATCGGCGCGAACGAAGTCAATTGCGCTACGGCTGCCTTGCTGAGAAGAGTCGATCCAATCCCAGTTCCAACCAGCCGAAAGCGTGTGCTTGCCAAAGAAATTGAGCGGTCCGCTCGTGACGCTGCCGATCAACTGAAGCCGCCGCGATTGCTGCTTCAATTTCTGGAAATAATTGCCTGAAGCGGCCGAAGGCGAGACAACATAGGGCGCGGTCCCCGCCGGCGTGTCATTGCCGTCGCCTGTGTCTACCGCCCCGCCAATCTGAAAAAGAGTGCTCCCCACCCAAATTAAATCTTTGAGCGACGTGAAATATCGCCGCGATTCGTCGTCGGTCGTGGTCGAAGGTGGCGTGAACGGACCCAGTCCCATTTGCGGACTGCTCAAACGGTTGTAAAGAAAGCTTGTCTGGACGATCTGACGCGGGCTCAACATCACTTGGCCGCGCAGCAAGCTGTCTCCGGCCCATTGGCTCCCAAAACCCTGTCCCGGCGGCAACCCCGAAATAAACGTCAGGTCGTGTTGCAAGCTGAGAGCTTCCGAAAACCATGCCCGTTTCTTGACGATCGGGCCTGAGAAGCTAAGACGCGGGAACCAATTGCCGAAGCGGACGCCCTGTTTGAAGCTCACACCAGGGAAAAAATTGGTCGTTCCGAAGCGCCACTTATCGTCGCCGTTCGTCGTGTCCAGCGAAAGCACGGCTGCCGATGCATGCGCGTATTGCGCGCCATATCCCCCGGTGTCCACTGTCGAAGCCTCGACCGTATCGATATCCACACGCGACGTAAAAGTGCCGCTGGCTGGATCGTTGATTTCGAAGCCGTCCAGCAGAATTTCCGTTTGCGATTGGCGCGCTCCTGCCACGTGAAGGTTTCCAGCCGAATCCTGCAGCACTCCGGGCATGGTCACGAGGCTCGATTGCAAATTGTGGCTGGATGGAACCGGAATGTTCACGATTTCGTGCTGAACGAGTGTTTCCTGATGGCTCGTCGTATCGGGATCGATTTGCGTCGGCTTGGAAGCGACCTGCACTTGCTGCCGCATCTCGGTCTCGTGGTTCATCGTGAAGGTGGCTTCGTTTGCGCCCGGCTGTAGCGCCACGACGCGGTTCTCAACCCTGAAAAAGCCTGGTTTGGAAAAATCAAGCGATACGTGAATGTCGGTGATCCGCGGGATTCCGAATTTCCCTGCGTCGTCCGTGTAAGCCACCGCCGACGAATTGACGCCCCAGTGGGCTGTCACTTCGACGCGCGAAACCGGTTGTCCATCTTCATCGACGATCTGCCCGCGCAATTCGGACTGTTGCCCCTGCGCGTGCAGCGCCGGAGGAAAAATGCACACGAGCACGATCGCAAACGCCGGCAGCGCCAGCCTCCCGCGCGTTTTTAACCAGGCGACGATCTCCCCCTCCCCCTTCGCGCACTTGTTCTGAATGATTGCCGTGCAGTTTAGACGCTTGCCTTCCTTGTGGCAATCGCGCCGGGCATCCAAATAGGCTGACGCGAAAGAATGATTTGTGACGACGCGAGTCTCGCGAGGACCGAAAAAGCAAAACGGCCGTTTTGTGTGACGGCTCGAAAAAGCAAAATTCGTCGTTTCCGTTCGAGTCACGGATCTGTGGGGAAATCCGGTGGAGGGCGCTGCAAGGCCAAAAGCTCCTTCGCAACGCGGCAGTCGGATTGGAACCCCCGCCGTGCACCAATTTTCCGCCGGTGCCGATGAGGAATTTTCAAAAATTCGCCTCGCAACGAGCTGAGTGGCCGCGCCCCCACCGCGCACAGCCTCGCCCCGGGCCCGCCGGCAAAGGCCCCGATTTTTTCGACGCCGTCGTTGCGATCCCGCCTCTAATATTCAGGGCTGGGAGGCGCCGCGCTCGGCGAGCCCTGAGCGCCACGATTCGGTCCGCCTCCACGCGCGCCGCGTCCGCGTCCCCCGCGACCCGGAGCCACGGGATTTGCTTCGAGAAAATCCATGCCTTTCGTATAGAGCTTCTCGTCAGTGATCTTGTCCCCAAAATCGACACGCATCTCGTTCGCTGGATCGTATCGCGTGAAGTGCACCACCCCAGTCGAAGGATTGCCCGTTTTCGCAAACGCGATGATCACGTCCTGCATGTCATCGGAGAGTTCGCGGTCCCACGCTGTCCAATCCCGCGTCCGCCGGAACAGGTTGAATGCCTCATACGTGCCAAGCCAATAAGGCACATCGCTCATGTGATAGGCGCCCGCGGTTGCGGGGTTGAAGTCAGAGAAGGTCACGCCGGGCGTATACGGCTGAACGTGGCTGAAGATATAGAGATATGCCGGCTCTTTGCCGGTTCGTGTTTGCGCTCTGGCCCACGCCCGAGCGCCAAGTGCGAAGCCGCTGTTTTCCCCCACTTCTTCCGCCTGCCTCACGGCTTCGTCATCGTCATGCGCCGGGTAAACTTCAAGAAATTCGCTCGCTTTATCCCCGTATTCTTGCGCCGCCAGCGCCGTGTATTCGGCAAGAGTCTTCGCCGATCGAATCGGCGGCGTCGTCCCGATATCTTTCGCCGTCGAGCCGGTCAGCACGGCGACGTCGTTCTGTTTGCCCTCGCTGAAGATGTTGTCCACCGTATCCGGCAGAAAATATCCGTCCACGATTGGACCGGTCCGCACACCCGCCGCTTGCGCCGCAGCCACCACCTTGTCCGACGAGAAACCCCGCATCTCGTCCAGACTGTTTGCCTTCAACGCTTGTTGCAGCTTCAGCCCCTGCGCCTCGGCATCAGCCAGACGGCTCTCCGATGTGATGCCTCCGTGAACCGTCGCTCCGCTCATGCCGATGGCCCGCTCGAACAGCCCTTTGGCTAGCGGGCTCGCCTGCAGGTCGTTGATTGACATCGACCCCGCCGATTGCCCCAGCAGCGTAACGTTCTTCGGATCGCCTCCGAATGCCGCGATATTCCTCTGCACCCACTTCAGTGCCGCCACTTGGTCCAGTAATCCCCAGTCGCCGCTTGCATCGTGACCTGATTCTTTCGTGGCATCCGGGTGCGCCAGAAATCCGAACACTCCCAGCCGGTAGTTCGGTGCAACGTAGATCACTCCTTTCTTCGCCAGCTCGCTGCCTCCATAGATCGGCATCGACGCCGATCCTCCCGTGAAACCGCCGCCATAAATCCATACCAGCACAGGCCGCCGGTCCGTGCGCCTTGAGCTCGCGGGTGCCCAGATATTCAGATAAAGGCAGTCTTCTCCCGCCAATTCGTCACCGAAGTAGTGATTGATCGTCGGCGAACGCAATCCCTGCACGCATTCCGCCGGCTTTCGGTCTGCTGTCAGCACGCCCTTCCATGGCGTCACGGGCTGCGGCGCGCGCCACCGGTTTTCCCGGAGCGGAGGCGCGGCAAAAGGAATCCCGAAATACGCCTCTACGCTCCCGGGACTCATCGTGCCGGAGACGAGGCCCGCGTCGATCCTGATCGGATCGCCAGGAATCGCGATCGTCACCTGCGCACGCAGTCGCCCCACCAGCAGCGTCATTAGGCCGAGAGCCGCAACCATTACCGTCTTCCCGGATACCCTCCGCAGTCTGTTAAGCATAATCACCCCCACGAAATCGTTCGTTCGGCAGTGCGTTCGTCCAGGTCCACGCCAAACACCTGAAATCGGCTAGAGGCTTAACATGGAAAAGCCGGTCCTCCAACCATGACACCGTTTCGCCACCGTAACGAACGCCCACTGTAAGACCGGAAGGTGCGCTCCTCCGGCCTGCCGGAACGCAAACCCAGGAAAGCGACATGCGGCTTGCTGCGAACGCGTGCAAATAAGCCGCATTTAGCGTGCAAAACGCCACATTTAAGCCGAAATAAGGCCCTTTTAGCCTGCCAATACCGCGCCTTTAACCGCCAGGAGTGCTATCAGGCTCCGTACTGGCGCCTTTGATTTTCTCCTCCGCTTCCTCTACGCCCTCTGCTTCCTATACCTCCGCAGTTCCTCACATTTTTGCATTGACACGAGACGTATGCCTGTGGTAAACTGTTGCCTTCAAATTTCAACATGAAAACCGTGGCCGCGGTCGCCAATCCTGCAGCAGCAGGCACCAGCCTGCCCGTCCGGGGCCACCCCAAAACGCCCCCAAAGTGGCCGATTCTAATCGATATTGCTGCGATTAGAAAACGCCGCAACTCCAGTATTTGCAACAGATCCAAATTTCTAATCGATAGTAAATTAGCTGTTTTGGAGGTGCAAAAGCGCAAAAAAGGCGAAGCCGGTGTCGCTGACTCCCAAAACGGGAAACATCGGCCCACCAGAATCGAAGGGCGAGCGGTTCACCAGTCGCCTCTCACCGTTCACAGCCTTTCTAATCGCAAATGAAAATAATGAGAAGTCGGCGCAAATCGCTGAAAACAATCGGCGAAAAAAATTCTAATCGCGGTCACAAAAGGGGGTGAACTGAAAATTCCTCCGTACTTGGTATACTAGCTAGCCCCCACAAGGGCGGGGCGCCACAGAGGCTGAGACTAACTCATGACAGAAGCTACGGCTGCTACTTGCAAGCGAGAAATTGAGCTGGAAATTCCGGCGGACAATGTACAAAAGGCCGCGGACAAGATTACGCGGGACATCGCGCGCGTGGCGCGTATACCAGGATTTCGTCCGGGGAAGGCGCCGGCGACGCTGATCCGGCGGCGATTTGCGAGCGACATTGAAGGCGAGGTGGTGCAGTCGCTTGTACCTGAATTTTTGCGCAAGGCCCTGGACGAGAAAAAGATTTTGCCGGTCACCGATCCGCAGGTCGACAAAGTGGAGTTCAAGGAAGGCGAGCCGCTTAAGTTTCACGCCATCTTCGAGGTGCTGCCGGAATTTACGCTGGCGGATTACAAAAACCTGGAAGTGCAAGTCGATTCCGTCGAAGTGAACGACGAGCAGGTGAACAAGACGATCGAGGAGTTGCGCGAGCGAGCGGCGACTTTTGTTCCCGTCGAGGGGCGTGCAATACAAGACGGCGACTACGCGCAGATCAAGCTGCATGGCACTCCGCACGGCGGAGGCGATCCGGTGGAGGCCGATAATATTTTGTGCCACGTCGGCTCGGAAGAGACCCTCGCGAGCTTCACGGAGAATTTGCGGGGCGCCTCGGTGGGCGATACGAAGCAGTTTGAGGCGACCTATCCGGATGACTATCCCGACGAGAATCTGAAGGGCAAAACATATACGTACAAGATCGAAGTCGAAGGGATCAAAGAGAAAAAGCTGCCGGAGTTGAATGACGAGTTCGCGAAGGATGCGGCGGGCGAGGGCGCCGGGATTACGACGCTCGACGAGTTGAAGAAGAAAATCCGGACCGATCTCGAAGCTGCGAAAGAGCAGCGGCAGACGGCGCAGGCGCGCGAAAAGATTCTGGAAATGCTGATCGAGCGCAATGAGTTTCCGGTGCCCGAATCGCTGGTGGAAGGGCAAATGGACGTGCGGCTCGAGCGGGCCGTGAGGACGCTGGCGGCGCAAGGAGTCGATCCGCGCGCGGTAAACGTGGATTGGGTAGCCATGCGGCGCCGGCAGCACGATCGCGCCGTAGACGACGTGAAGGCGGAAATCATTTTGGATCGGATCGCCACCGAAGAAAAGATTGATCCGAGCGAGGAAGATTTGGAAAAAGAGATTGCGCACCTGGCCCAGCACAGCGGAGAGTCGACGCCGGCGTTGCGCGCTCGCTTGACAAAGCAGGGAGCGCTCGATAGGATGAAATCGAAGTTGCGAAGCGATAAGACGATTGATTTTCTTTACCGCTCCGCCCGAGTCGAAGCAAAGAGCGCGTGAGACCGGGTCCCCCACAGGGCACATACACTTTCCACATGAGACATAGCGACGACTACGCACTGCCGCGTGCAACGACCCTGGTTCCGATGGTGGTGGAACAGACTAACCGGGGCGAGCGGGCCTACGATATTTATTCGCGCCTGCTGAAAGATCACATTATTTTCATCGGGACTCCGATCGACGATCACGTGGCCAATCTCGTGACGGCGCAGCTTCTTTTCCTTGCGTCGGAGGACCCCGAGAAGGACATTTCGGTTTACATCAATTCGCCCGGCGGCTCGATTTCGGCCGGGATGGCGATTTACGACACGATGCAGTTCGTGCGGCCGGACGTGGTGACATATTGCATCGGGCAATCCGCATCGATTGCGGCGGTGCTGCTTGCGGCGGGGACGCCGAAGAAGCGATACGCGCTGCCGAATTCACGAGTTCTCATCCACCAACCCTGGATGTCCGGCCTCTCTGGCCAGGCCACGGACATCGATATTCATGCGAAGGAAATCATACGGACGCGCGAGGCGTTGAATAAATTGCTCGCCTCACATACGGGCCAGCCTCTGGAAAAGATCGAACGCGACGTGGAGCGGGATTTCATCATGACGGCCGAGCAAGCGAAGGCGTACGGCATCGTGGATGAAATCATCACGAAGCATCGCTGAGGTTTGGCGGCTGGGTTCCAAAGGGTTAGTAGTGAAAGCGAAGAAACGTTTCCCTTCATCGCCCTTCCGTCCTAGAATGGGGAAAGTTTCGTCGTGATCGCCGCAGATTCCGGCGAGAGGGGGCAATCCTGGTGAAGCGGTTCACTCCAGAAGAGCCATTACGCTGCTCGTTTTGCCACAAAACGCAAGAGCAAGTCGAGAAGCTCATCAGCTCTCCTTCGGAATACCCGCGCTCGTACATTTGCAATGAGTGCGTGGGCGTCTGCCAGCAGATTCTCGAGGATGAAAAGCGCGAGCAGGCGAGCCCCGCAAACAAGCGGCTGCCGCGGCCGCCGGAGATCAAGACGTTCCTCGATGGATACGTGATCGGCCAGGAGAAGACGAAGAAGAAGCTGGCCGTTGCGGTCTATAACCACTATAAGCGCGTGTTCTTGAACCGGCAGCCGGGCGATGTGGAGCTTGCCAAGTCAAATATTCTACTGATCGGCCCGACGGGCACGGGCAAGACGCTCCTGGCGCAGACCCTATCGCGCATGCTGGACGTGCCGTTTGCGATTGTGGATGCGACGACGCTGACTGAGGCCGGTTATGTGGGCGAGGATGTGGAAAACATCATCCTGAAACTTCTGCAGGCGGCGGATGGGGACGTCCAAAAAGCTCAGCAAGGCATCATATATATAGACGAAATCGATAAAATTTCGAAAAAGGACGAGAACCCCTCGATCACGCGCGACGTTTCGGGCGAGGGCGTGCAGCAAGCACTGCTGAAGATACTGGAAGGGACGATTGCCAACGTTCCCCCGCAGGGCGGCCGGAAGCACCCGCACCAGGAGTTCACCGCGGTCGATACAACGAACATTCTGTTTATTTGCGGCGGGGCGTTTGTGGGCCTGGAAAAGATCATCGAGCGGCGCGTGGGCCAAAAGGCGATGGGATTCCACGTGGACGTGCAGCCGACAACCTCAACCCGGCGGAATATCGAGATGCTGGAGCAGTCGCAGCCGACGGACCTGATTCGCTATGGCCTGATCCCTGAGTTTGTGGGACGCTTGCCGGTGATGGGCGTGCTGAACGATCTGGACCGCACGGCGCTGGTCCGGATTCTGACGGAACCGAAAAACGCCCTGGTACGTCAATATCAGAGGCTCTTCGAATTTGAAAACGTACGCCTGCGTTTTACCGACGACGCTCTCGAGACGGTGGCTGACCTGGCGCTGCAGCGCAAAGTGGGCGCTCGCGGCCTGCGAATGATCCTTGAAGATTTAATGTTGGAAATGATGTACAACCTGCCCGCTCAGAGGAAGCTGCGTGACTTCGTCGTGACGGCGGACATGGTGAAGGGTCGCGAAATCAATTGGAGTCTGCTCGAGAAGGCAGGATGACGGGTTTGACCTCCCGACTTGGGCCGCGTGAGACCGTTCAGCTCGCTCAGTGAACCGTAGAGTTTTGAATTCGCATCAAACTTACATAAGCGAATAACTTCTGTACCTTTCAGGAATAAGTAAAGAATGCTCGGCAGGGAAAAACTCGAAATAAAGAAGGTCCCGATGATGCCGGTGCGGGACATGGTCATCTTTCCGGAGATGATGCACCCGTTCATCGTGGGCCGCGAGGCTTCGGTGCGAGCGCTGGAAGAGGCGCTGGCGGGAGACAAGAAGATTTTTCTCGTTACCCAGCACGATGCCTCCGTGGATGACCCGAAACCGGAGGAAATTTATCAGGTCGGGACGCTGGCTAATATCGTGCAGAGCGTGAAGCTGCCGGATGGGAACATTCGCGTGCTGGTCGAGGGAACTGAGCGCGCCCGGATCGTATCTGTGAGCAGCGAAGAAGGCTTTTTCCGCGCTACAGTGAGGCTGTCCCCGGCGCGAGTGGAGTCTTCCGAACAGCTCGGGCAGGCGCAGAACCGGGTTACGAGCCTTTTCGAGCAGTACGTGAAGCTCTCCCAGACGCTGAATTACGACACGATGATTGCCGCGGTTCGCGTGGACGATCCCGGGAAACTCGCCGATGCGATTGCCGCGAACTTGCAGATCCCCGTCGAGGAAAAGCAGGAGTTGCTCGAGATTTTCGACCCACCGGAGCGGCTGCAGCGCATTGCCGATATACTCGACGCGGAGATCGAAAAACTCAATGTGGACCGTTCGATCAACACGCGCGTGAAGCGGCAGATGGAGCGCGCGCAGAAAGAGTATTACCTCAACGAAAAGCTTAAGGCGATCCAAAAGGAGCTTGGGCGGGGCGAAGCGAGCGAAATCGAGCAGCTAAAAAAGAAGATCGAAAGTTCCGGCATGCCTGAAGGGCCACAGGAAAAGGCCATGCAGGAGCTAAAGCGGCTGGAAATGATGCCGCCGATGTCCGCTGAGTCGACGGTTTCGCGAAATTACCTGGATTGGCTGCTTGCGGTGCCATGGAAGAAGCGTTCGAAGGAAATTCGCGACATCAAGAAGGCCGAAACGATCCTTTCGGAAGACCACTACGGGCTTGAGAAGATCAAGGACAGGATCCTCGAATACCTCGCCGTTCGCCAGTTGGTGAAGAACCCCAAGGGGTCGATCCTCTGCTTCGTCGGGCCTCCGGGTGTAGGCAAGACTTCGCTAGCAATGTCCATCGGGAAGGCGACGGGCCGGAAATTCGTGCGCGTCTCGCTGGGAGGCGTGCGCGACGAGGCGGAGATTCGCGGGCACCGCCGCACATACATCGGAGCGCTGCCGGGCCAGATCATCCAGATGATGCGCAAGGCCGGCACGATGAACCCGGTGTTTGTGCTCGACGAAGTGGACAAGATGTCCACGGATTTCCGAGGCGATCCGTCGGCCGCCTTGATGGAAGTGCTCGATCCCGAGCTGAATCACGCGTTCACGGATCATTATCTGGATGTAGAGTACGATCTTTCGAAGGTCATGTTCATCTGCACGGCCAACGTGCTGCACACGATCCCGCAGCCTTTGCAGGACCGCATGGAAGTGCTTCGCATTCCGGGTTACACGGAGCAGGAAAAGCACCAGATCGCGCAACGGTTCCTGGTGCCGCGCCAGCTTGAGGCGACCGGCTTGACGAAGGCGAATCTGCAAGTGACCGACGGGGCGCTGACGCACGTTATCCGGCACTACACGCACGAAGCTGGCGTGCGCAACCTGGACCGCGAAATCGCCAATATCTGCCGCAAAGTGGCGCGTAAGGTTGTGTCCGAGGGCAAGAACGTTGCGGTGGAGCTTACGCCCGCGAACGTGAGCGACTATCTTGGTATCATCAAGTTCCGGGACTTCTTCGCCGAAAAGAAAAACGATATCGGCTTGACGACCGGGTTGGCCTGGACCGAAGTGGGCGGGCAGGTGCTCACCACCGAGGCGACGCTAATGCAGGGGCGCGGGCGGCTCACGTTGACCGGGAAGCTGGGCGACGTGATGCAGGAATCGGCGCAGGCGGGCATGAGCTACGTGCGGTCGCGCAGCCATCTTTTCGGGCTGCCGAAAGATTTCTATCGGCACATCGATATTCACGTGCACGTTCCGGAAGGCGCGATACCGAAGGACGGCCCTTCGGCTGGAATCACGATTTGCACGTCGATCGTGAGCGCGCTTACGCGCGTGCCGGTACGCTGCGATATCGCGATGACGGGCGAGATCACGCTTCGCGGCAAAGTGCTGCCGATCGGAGGCGTGAAGGAAAAGCTGCTCGCAGCGCATCGCCTGGGTTTGCACAACATTATTCTTCCCAAAGATAACGAGAAGGATCTGGCGGACATTCCGCCGGAGATCCAGGCACAAATGTCCATTCATTTGGTGGAATCGATGGACGCGGTCCTGCAGTTTGCGCTGGAGCGCCCGCTACCGGTTCCCGGGGAATCCCCGGTCGAAGTGGAAACGAAGTTTGGCCCGGATGTCGCGCAGGACAACGAATTGACCAACTGACGCTCTTCGGTCACTCCACATTACGTCAAACGTCATGGCCCGCGACCGAAGTGTAAGGAAAGTCCGTACGCTATCCCTTTTGGAGCCTGAGAGATTGAGATCACCACGGGCCGCGGAGCGGTCCACGAGAACGGCATAAACATGAACACACAAGTAAAAGAAGGAAAGAATGCAATGAGCATCAGTCTTGCTGAACTCAAGGATAAGAACATCACCGATCTAGCGAAGATCGCCAAGGAGCTGAATATTCCCGGCTCCTCGGGGATGCGTAAGCAGGAGCTGATCTTTCAGATCCTCCGGGCGCAAACCGAGAAGAATGGGCTGATCTTCTCCGAGGGCGTGCTTGAGTGCCTGCCTGATGGCTTCGGATTCCTGCGGGCGCCGGAGTACAACTATCTGCCGGGACCGGACGATATCTACGTCTCGCCGTCGCAGATCCGCAAATTCGACCTGCGCACGGGCGACACCGTCTCTGGGCAGGTGCGGCCGCCGAAAGACGGCGAGCGCTACTTCGCGCTGATCAAGGTGGAGGCGGTCAACTTCGAGGATCCCGAAGTCACCCGGAACAAGATTTTCTTCGACAACCTGACGCCGCTGTATCCGCAGGGACGCATTCGGCTGGAAACGACGAAGGAAAACCTTACGGGGCGGGTGCTGGACATGCTTTGTCCCATCGGCAAGGGGCAGCGCGGGTTGATCGTGGCGCCGCCGCGCACCGGCAAGACGATGATGCTGCAGTCGCTGGCGAATTCGATAACGACGAATCATCCGGAAATCAATCTGATCGTCCTGCTCATTGACGAGCGGCCGGAAGAAGTGACGGATATGCAGCGCACGGTGAAGGGCGAGGTGATCAGCTCGACCTTCGACGAGCCGCCGCAACGGCACATTCAGGTGGCGGAAATGGTGCTGGAAAAGGCGAAGCGGCTCGTGGAGCACAAGCGGGACGTTGTGATCCTGCTCGATTCGCTCACGCGCCTTGGCCGCGCCTACAATGCGGTGACGCCGCCATCGGGCAAGGTGCTCTCCGGCGGTATCGATGCGAACGCATTGCAGCGGCCGCGGCGCTTTTTCGCCGCCGCGCGAAATATCGAAGAGGGCGGTTCGCTGACCATCATTGCGACGGCCCTGATCGATACCGGTAGCCGCATGGACGACGTGATTTTCGAGGAGTTCAAGGGCACCGGCAATATGGAAATCAACTTGGATCGCAGGCTGGTGGATAAGCGCGTCTTTCCGACGATTGACATCAACCGCTCGGGCACCCGCAAAGACGAACTGCTGCTTCCGCCAGACGAGCTGAATCGGGTTTGGGTGCTGCGCAAGGTGCTGAGCCCGCTTTCGACCGTCGAAGCGATGGAATTGCTGCTGGGCCGCCTCTCGAAAAACAAAACGAACGCCGAATTCTTGGCTTCGATGTCCAGCCCATCCTGAACTGGAACTTCTCCCCTTCCACAATTGGGCGCGCTGAAGGCGCGCGCCGGGCGGATTCAGCCCAGTGCTCTGCTGAGGCATATCTCTGCAACCTATTCCATCGGGGCAGGAAGGGGAAATTGTGGAAAAATTCATAGCGCGGCAACCGGTCTTCGATGCGCAACGCGGGGTCTACGGATACGAGCTGCTGTTTCGGTCAGGCACCGGCAATTTCTTCCCCAATGTGCACGTCGATCTTGCGTGCGCGTCTACCGCTGACAATTTGTTTCTATTTGGCATCGAACGGCTAACGCGCGGACGGCGCGCGTTCGTCAACTGCTCCCGCGAATTTCTTGTACGCGATTATGCGGCGCTTCTGCCGCGCGACCGGGTCGTGATCGAGGTCCTGGAAAATACCGAGGTCGATGCCGATGTGCTCGCGGCGTGCAGACGTATGAAAAAAGCAGGCTACATGATCGCGCTGGATGACTTCGTGGAAGCGGCCCATTGGGGACAGCTTGTCGATCTCGCGGACTGCATAAAGGTGGATTTTCTTGGCGCGCCGGCGGAATCGCAATTCGAGTTTTGCCGGGAATACGGGCGCCGCAATATTCGTATGCTGGCGGAAAAAGTGGAAACGTACGCAGACTTTGACCGCGCCCGCGAATACGGCTACACGCTTTTTCAGGGCTATTTTTTCAGCAGGCCGGAGATTCTGACGCGACACGATGTGCCCGCCTACAAACTGAATTATCTTCGCGTGCTGCAAGCTGCCAATCGACATGAACTGGACCAAGGCGAAATCGTGGAGTTGATCAAGACGGAAGCATCGCTAAGCTACCGGCTGCTGCGATATCTGAACTCGCCGGCATTTTTCCTGGTGGCGGAGGTGCGGTCGATTCCTCACGCGCTGATGCTGCTCGGGGAGCGCGGCATAAGGCGATGGGTTTCGCTGGTGGCGATTGCCTGCATGGGCGACGACAAGCCGCAGGAATTACTGTTGCTGCCTCTGATGCGCGCGCGCTTGTGCGAATTGCTCGCTCCTCTTGCTGGCCTCGAATCTGCCGCAAGCGATCTTTTTCTGCTCGGGCTGCTTTCCGCGATCGACGCCGTTCTCGATATGAGGATGGAAGACGTACTGAAGGAAATTACGATCCGGTCGGAGATTCGAGAGGCGCTTCTCGGCGGCCAAAACGAACTGCGAGGGGTCTACGACGTGGCGCTGCATTATGAAAGAGCTGCGTGGCGGGAATTTGAAGAAACTGCGGCGCGCATCGAGCTTCGAACGGAGCTGGTTTCGGATTTGTATGTGCGATCAATGGAATGGGCTTCCGCCGTGCTGAGCGGCGAGGAGATCGCGGACACGGCGCCGGTTTGATCGCGTCTCTCGTCGCGCGCGGGCTCTAATGCGTCGTTCAGTTGCCGGATGAACCGGCGTTTTGTGTTGCCACCCAGGCATCGACTTGCTTTTGCAGAATATCGAGCGGGAGGGCGCCCTGATCGAGGACCGCGTCATGGAACTTGCGGATGTCGAAGCGGTTGCCGAGCCTTTGTTCCGCGTCATGCCGCAACTCCAAAATCTTGAGTTGGCCAATCTTGTAGCCGAGCGCCTGGCCGGGCCACACGAGATAGCGGTCGATTTCGACGACGGCATTCAAGTGCGGCTGGCCCGTATTTTCCTCGAAATACTGAATCGCCTGCTCGCGCGTCCAGCCTTCGGAATGAATTCCCGTATCGACCACGAGCCGCACCGCGCGCCACATTTGCGCGCTCAAGTAACCGAATTTCGAATAGGGATCAGTGTAGAAACCGATTTCGCGGCCCAGGCTTTCGGCGTAAAGCGCCCAGCCTTCCACGTAAGCGGTGTAGCCGAGCTGCTTGCGAAACTCTGGCATATCAGTCATTTCTTGCGCGAGCGAGATTTGCAGGTGATGGCCCGGAACGCCTTCGTGCAGGATCAAATCTTCGGCGTCCCACGAGGGGCGCGACGGGAGGTCGTAAGTATTGATGAAGAGATAGCCGGGGCGGCCGGCGATGGGCGAACCGGGTTCGTAATACGCCGCGGTTTGAGATGGCGCGGAAGCGGCCGGCACTTCCTTCACACCGTAAGGGAGGCGCGGCAGCAGGCCGAAGAGGTGCGCGAGCTGCGGGTCAGCCTCTTTCGCAAGAGCGCGATAGTGAAGCAGCATGTCCGCTGCGCTGGGATAGACGAACTGCTTATCCGTATTCATGAACTTGACGAAATCGTTGAAATCGCCTTTGAAGCCAGTGGAGTCGATCACGTCGTTCATCTCGCCGCGAATCTGTTTCACCTGATCGAGGCCCACCTGGTGGATCTGCTCGGGCGTCATCGACGTGGTGGTCTCCCAACGGACGAGATATTTGTAATAGTTTGCGCCGTCGGGGAGGGCGCTGGCGGAAACGGTATCGCGGCAGGCCGGAATATAGGTATTCACAAGAAAATCGCGCAATTTCGTAAACGCAGGAACCACGTTTTGCGTGTAAGCCGTTTTCGCCTGATCGGTTAGCTGCCGGCGTTCCGGGTCTGGAATTGACGCCGGGAAGTTCTTGAAAGCGGCGAGCAGCGGGCTGGCCATCGGATCGGTAAAAATTTGTGACTCAACTTGCTTTGGCACGTCGCGCATCGTGATCTTGGGCGATGTCCATCCCTGCGCCATCCCGAGCTTCATCAGGGCGATCGTTTGATCGACGACGGCGGGAACGCCGTTGAGCCGCGCGACCAGGTCGCGATAATCGGATTCTTTTTCCATGGACATTTGCGCGATGATGTCCGGAACATATTGCTGGACCCCGCCCATTTGGTTGACGGGCATGTACAAAATAGTGGGGAATTCGTTCTGCAGTGGGAAGGCGTCGCCATGGTAGGCGAGGCCTTCGAGCGTCAACTGGAGTTGCTCGCGATAGAGGTCGTAATTCAGCCGCTCTGATGGAGGCAGGTCGTTGCGGGCAATGGCTTCGAGTTCGCCCATGCTTTGGCGCAGACGTTGGTTGCGGCTGGCGATAGCGGCAGGCGAATAATCGGTCCAGCGATCGTTTTCGCCCTGATAGCCGAACTCTGTGGCGTCTTCGGGATACTGCTCGACCCAGTATTTCCAATCGGCCGCCAGAAACGCGCGAAGTTGCCGCGTCGCGGACACATTTTCCGGTGAGCGGGCGGGCGCGACTGTTTGCGCGCGTCCGGCGCTGCCTGCCAGAGCTATTAACGCGAGTGCGGCGACGAAAACCGGGATCAATCTCATGCCGTGCGACTCCTTGCCGTGAATTAGCATTTCAGCTATTTCACGACATAGCCGGACGCCGTTTCAAGGAGAAGTTTCACTCGGTAGGGCGGCAACTCGCCCGTCAGTTGGCGGACCCACTGTGTGGCGTCGCCCTACATCTGCTCGTCTGCAGCCGGGCCGTAGCCCAGCGCGGAAGCGCGAGTGCCGTTATGGCGGAGGATTCGTAACGGCCTTCGGCGGGAGCCAATGACGCGCCGGGAATAACAACGGGTATTAGACTTCGAGAATAACAGGCAAAATCAGCGGGCGCTTTGAGGTTTGCTTGTTCAGGTAGCGCTTCAGGTCAACGCGGATTTTCTCTTTGATTACGCTCCAGTCCGTTTTTTCTTCCGGCGTGGACTGATCGATGGTGCGAACGATCACTTCGCGCGCTTTGCCGATGATTTCCTGGCCGTCGTCGCTCGGCAGGAAACCGCGCGTAACGATCTCCGGCGCCGTCCCCATCAGGCCCGTATTTTTGTCGATCGCGATGATCGGGACGACGACGCCGTCCTCGGATAGGTGCTGCCGGTCGCGAATGACGATCTCTTCGATTTCCTCGAGTGAACCCGAATCGACGCAGACACGCCCCGCAGGCACGGGCTCGCGCTTATAGACACCTCCCTCAGGCGTGAACTCGATCGGCTGGCCGCTATCGAGCAGCAGGACTTCGCCGCTCACCGCGCCCACTTGCTCGGCCAGGGCAGCGTGCTGGAAGAGCTGCCGATATTCTCCGTGGATGGGAATGAAATATTTCGGCCGGACAAGCTGCAGCAGAATTTTCTGCTCCTCCTGGCTGGCGTGGCCCGAGACGTGAATCGGTGCAGAGCGGCCGCCCTCGTAATAGACGAGCACGTGGCGACGGAAAAGGTGATCGATCATACGGAAAATCGCCTTTTCGTTTCCAGGGATGATGCGAGCAGAGAGGATTACGGTATCGCCCTCGGCGAGCGTCATCGCGCGATGATTGTCCACGGCCATGCGCGAAAGAGCGGACATCGGTTCGGCCTGCGTGCCGCTGGCGAGAACCACGAGCTTATTCGGATCAAAGGAGCGAATATCCTGCGGGCGCACAACGCTGCCGTCGGGAATGTGTAGTTTGTCCAGGCCGTGCGCGATCTCGACGTTGTCGACCATGCTACGGCCTACGAAGCCGATCTTGCGTCCCGTGGCGCGGGCGACGTCGATCGCCTGCTGAATGCGATGAATCGAACTGGAGAAGCAGGAGAGGACGACGCGGCGCGGCGCGGCACGGAATAGCTCTTCGAGGCGGACGACGACCGCGCGCTCAGATGGCGTGAATCCCGGACGCTCGACGTTGGTGCTATCACTGAACAGCGCGAGCACGCCCTGCTGCCCATAGCGCGCGAAAGCGTGCAGATCGAACGGCCGGCCGTCGACGGGCGTGGGATCGATCTTGAAATCGCCCGTATGGATAATCACGCCGATCGGCGTGCGCACTGCTAAGGCGACGCAGTCGATCGTGCTGTGCGTAACGTGTAGATATTCGATACTGAACGGCCCGATTGACGTCGTTTGTCCGGGCGCAATCTCGCGTAAGTCGGCTTTATCGAGCAGCGCATGCTCTTCGAGTTTTTTGCGCACAAGGGCGAGTGTGAACTGCGTGCCGTAAACGGGCACGTTGAGGTCGCCCAGAATGTAAGGAACGGCGCCAATGTGATCTTCGTGCGCGTGCGTCAGGATGATCGCGCGCACCATCTGGCGGTTCTGTTTGAGGTAGGTAATGTCAGGGATGACGATATCGACGCCGAGCAGCTCTTGTTCGGGGAACATGAGGCCGGCGTCGATGACGATGATGTCGTCGGCGTAACGCAGGGCCAGCATGTTTTTGCCGAATTCACCTAGCCCGCCAAGGGGTATTGCCCAAAGTGAATGCGCGCTCAAGAGTCGTTCAAAATCCCCCGGGGTCATCCTATCACAAGCCGGGATAGAGGAATGGTGCGGCGTTTCGGGTTGCGTTGCGTCTAAGCACGGCAGCGGCTCGGCGTGCCTACATTGGCGGGATTGTACGGGCGAGTGATCAAGGGTAGATTTAGCTACACGATCGGGACAGGAACTCGGTGGAAATGACCTCAGGAGGGAATTGTGCGTAAAGCGATTTGCGTGGCGCTGCTGGCAACTTTTGCGGTGGTATTTTCCGTCGCGATTTCGGCGCAGGAAAAGAGCGTGCAGACTGGCATTGGGGACGGCGGCAGCCCGCACTTTCGCGGCGAGTGGGACGTTCACGGCGCACACATCACGATTGAGTACGGGCGGCCGTATTTGAAGGGTCGCACGATCGGCAAAGACGTGGTCCCCTACGGCGAAGTCTGGAGAACGGGCGCAGATGAGGCGACAGTGATCACGTCAACGAGGCCGCTGAAGTTCCGAAAAATCACCCTTGCCGCAAACACAACCTACACGATCAACACGATGCCGAATCCCGATCACTGGGACCTCATACTGGGAAAATTAAGCCAGCCCGGCCAATGGGGAATTCCATACCAGCCGCAGCTGGAAATCGGCCGCGTGCCGATGATCCTCGAACGGGCTACAAAACCCGTTGAGGAAGAAACAATCACGATTCAGCCGACCTCTATGGGAGGAAGGCTTACGGTGGAATGGGGGCTCATCAGCGTAACCGCTCCGTTTATCGTCGAGTAGCCCGGTGAGTCGAGATTAGGCCGTTCCGCCCCCGGGGCCGGAGACGCGGGATCGAGCTTTTTGGGCGTGCCGGCCTGATTCGACGATTGCACGAAATACTTTGCCACGGCCGATGACCAGATCCCCGGATTTCGCTTCCACATCGAAAACCAGGAATCTTCCCTGATAGCCAACGAGCTTTGCATGCGCTCGCACAGTGGCGCCGTCGGGCACGGCTTTCAAGTGATCCACTTCGATCCTCGTTCCGACGCTGATCGCTCCCGGTGGCAATTGATCGAGGATGGCGCGTGTGGACGCGTGCTCCATCATCTGAATCATGCGAGGAGTGGAAAGGACCGGGGGAAGCTGGCCGTCTATGGCTTGGATCGTCCAATCATGGGGCACGATGGCTTCGACCGTATATTCCGAACCGATCCGGGGACGCGGCGAGTCCGAATCGGCAGGAGCGGCCGAGGTTGCGGGTTTGGCGCCTTCAACCCGTGCTTGCGCGTGCACCGACGACTTTTTCGCTGGGGCGGACTTGGGGGCTTTGCGGGCGCGTTTCATGGCTAGAATTCGCGATTGGCGCTGGACGCGGACAGGCGGCGCGGATCGAGAAAGCCGCGCGTAAATTCGGCGAGCGTGATGCCGAGCTGATTCCAAAGGCGGCGCTTGAGAGTGCGATATTCCTGCGAACCGCTGAACACGTCACGAATCAATGCGCGAAATGCGGGTGAGTAGTTGACGAACTGCACGAGGCGCGTGGTGATTGCGCCGCCGAGAAAATTGCCGCGGAAGAGTTTGCACGCGAGGTGTGCGGCGAACTCAAGATCGGCGGAGAAGGCGGCGCGAAGGCGCTCAGGGTACGTCTGCAACTGGCCTTCGGCGAGAGCCTGCGCGAGCAGATCGCCGGAACGAAGCGCGTAATACAAACCTTCGCCGGTGACCGGATCGACGCATGCGGCGGCGTCACCGGCCATTGCCCAATTCTCGCCGCAGATACGACGCGCGCGGATCGTTTGGGCTTCGGGCGACGGCAACACGTGGCTATAGAAACGGGCGCCATCCATCGGAATTTTTTCTTCGCGCACGAATTCATCAAGGTGGGAGCGGAGCAGCTGGCCGGAGGCTTGTCCCATTTTTGCGCAGATCCCAACGGACAAATGATCGGCGCGCGGAAAAGACCAGAGATAGCCTTCGAATTGCTTGAGAAATTTGATTTTGATCCGATGGTCTTCGGCCGGAATGAAATAGCCCTGGGTCACTTCCAGGTCGCGCGCCCGAAGAGGCGTGGTTTCCGGAAAAAGCTGGTTGCGCGCGCCGGCCGCGAGCACGGCGAAGTCGGCTTCGTGCTGTTCGCCGCCGACTGTGAGGCGGACGCCCGGCCGGTCCGTATCGACATGCGTCACCCGCGAAGCAACCGCCGTGCAGCCGGCGGCTACGGCGCGGTCAAGCAGCAAACCATTCAACACTTTGCGCGAGTAGATGACGATGGGATGGCTCATCTGAAAAAGAGCGCGATGGCCGCGGCTGGAAATCAACTCCGCGGTGCGGACGATTTTTTTCGGATGCGGCGCATCCAGCAGGAAAGGATAGGCCTGAATCGCCTTGTGCGTGAGGCCGCCACCACATGGCTTTTCCCATGCCAGCCGCTCGTCAAAAATAGTAACGCGGAAGCCAGCCGCTGCGAGGCGCTCTCCGCAGAGAGCGCCGGCAGGACCTCCTCCAATGATTGCGATCCGTTGCACGGGCCGTTTCAAGTGATCGGGAAAACTGCCGCTACAAACCAGGCGGCGAGTATAGCACCAAAGAGGGCTGCAGCCGTCGCGGAGCCAGTACGGCGGAGTAACGCATCGGATGCAACACCCTGCGCGATAGAAAACGCGCCGAATTGCATGACGAGAATGGGCAAAAGGATTTGTCCGCTGGCGAGCAGAAACAGTCCGATAACGCACGCGAGCCAGATTTCAAAGCGCAGCCCAAGAAAAACTCCAAATCGAGCGACCCTCGATTTGCCCGCCCCGAGGGCGCCGAGAACGGCCTGCTCCGCATAGCAGAAGAGCCACGCGAACGGCAGCAGCTCCGCGAAACGAATCCATCGGGGCGCATTGAGCCAGAGACTGCTGATCTCCCAATCGAACCATTTTCCAAGCGCGAGGAAAACCACCACGGCGAGCACGGCCACGCAGAACAATTGACGGGAGTGAAACGAGAAGATCCCGTGCGCAGCCTTGCGGTTGAAAAGCAAAATCACAATGGCCATGATGACCGCTTCGGAAGCGAGATAATCGCCGGCGTAGAGGTGGATAAACCGCAGGGGTGTGCCGAAGAGGAGCAACAAGACGGCGACCATGGCACCGACCGCTCCTTCCGCCAGTATAAGCCAATGGCGAAGGGGCGGCATGGCTTGCGTTTCAGCTGCTTTTCCTCCAGCTTTTGCAGTGATGGAAATTGCTAACGGCAAGATTAAGAAAATTCCAATCAGCCCTATCAGTGCGCCAGTTAGCCGTAGGCGTCCGCGCCCGAATGTGCCGTACGTGCTTAGATCGAGATCGAGCGCAAGAGTTTTTTGATCGGCGCGTGGATAGAGAACCTGCATCGCCCATAACTCGGCGCGATGCACTACGGCTCGGTCATCAAGCATGCTGGTGTGCGTGGCCAGCGGAACGTGGATCAAATCGAAGGCACGCTTTTGGGCGAAGTCCTCAGGAGCGGTGCGGTCACCGCCAGACGCCCTCTGCAATGCATTGGCCTGACCTTTCAGTTGCCAAGCATCAAATTGCGCGCTGAAGACGAGCAAATTCGAAGGCATACGCTGCGGCATCACCATGGGCGCGGGGGAAAAGGCGATTGTGGAGGCGAGCGGAATTTGGTCCGCCATGCGAACGGCGATTTCGCCGCCCATCGAGTGTCCGAGGAGGATCGTGTTGGCGGGGTCGAGATGGTTCGCGCGCATTAAGGTTGCAACGGCTTGTTCCGCGCAGTATTCGGCGCGCGCGAACGAGAAGGGCTGCGTGTTATCGCCGTGACCAGGCAAGTTGGGCAGATAGGCGCGAAAGCCGTGGCCGGCGAAATCCTGGCCCAGATAAAACATGATGCGCCGGTTCGCGGCAAGCCCGTGGAGCACGATCACCGATCCGGCGGGCTTGATGCCCGCCAGCGGACTAAGGATCGTGAGCGGCAAACGGCAATCGCCGGCTTGCAAGGTCACGTCTTGCCGCGGCAATTCGCCCCGCCGAATCCAAAACGAGCCGAGCGCGAGGAGAATCGCTCCAGCGACGGCGAGCGCGATTTCCCATCGCTTCACCCCGACATTGTAGCCGACACCGCGCCGGGAGGCGCGAGGCGTGATTTGTTTAATCGCGATACACCTACATAAAGCGCCTGATGGCGATTTGCGCTCTGCGCGCCAAGCTAAGTCCAGGGTAAATCGAGGAGGGAAAAATGGAAACGGCTATCCTGCATTGCCCGCAATGTCACGGGCGACTTCTTGCGGCGGATGCTCCCATCGGGGACCTGCCCGAACGGCGCTTGGCCGGAGAAGACTACTACTGCCCATCGTGCGAAATGTTTATCGAACCGGACCGATCACTCGAGACCTCGGAGGAATCGCTGGCCACGATCGATCCCGGCGTAACGCCTGAAGATCGCGGGCGGTGGCGCGCGGCCGGCTGGAACGCCGGTGGAAGCCAGCGCGGCGACCTCTCAGATCAAGGGGCCACGCAGTGGAGGCGCGATCCCGAGGAGATTGAGCGCAATACGTGGAAAGGCAAAGATTAGGATCGCGAGGAGCTTTTCGCAACTGAACTTCGCGGAATGCTCGAAAAAGGCGTATATTCCATTGCGCAACTGGCGGTCTTATAAAAAAGCACTACCAACTGTCTATGAAAACTGCGTTTCCGCGCCTGCGCTTTGCACCCGTCTATTTTTCTGTGATTTTTTGTTGCGTACTTTTGCTCGCGCCTCCCTTGAGCGCGGGCAAAAAGAAAGCGCCCGACCATCCCATCGACTTGAACGCGGCGAACGAAAAAGAACTCGAAGAATTGCCTGGAGTCGGGCCGACGACCGCCAAGGCTATTATCGATTTCCGCGAAAAAAGCGGCCGCTTTAAACGTGTGGAGGACTTGCTCGTGATTCGCGGAATTTCTGAAGCCAAGTTGAAGAAGATGCGGCCCTATCTGGTGGTTGGCCCATCGCCCGCCGCAACGAAACCCGCGTCGGCGCAATCTGCGCGAAAATCTCCGCCTAAGAAAAAAAGCTCGCCGTCGTGAAGTTTGACTAACGGCCGGGCCTCAAAGCTCTTGGTGCGTTTTCTGTGCACGGGCAATCGCCAGCGGCACTTGTTCGGTGATTTCCAGCCCATAGCCTTCGAGCGCGACCACGCGCCGCGGATGGTTCGTCAGCACGCGAATTCGGCGTAGCCCCAGATCGATCAATATTTGCGCGCCGATGCCGCTTTGGCGTTGAACGGTGCGCTGCGCGCGAAAATCCTGGTCGCGAGACTCGCGCGTATGGAAACGAATCGCCGGAAGCATTGCGCCCTCTGCGGCTTGCGAATCGAGTTTGAAGCCGCGGCCGGTCTGGTGGAGATATACGAAGACCCCGCGATCTTCCTTGGCTATTGCGGCGAGCGATTGCTCAATCGTGGCGCGACAATCGCACGCAGTGGACGCGAAGACATCACCTGTGAGGCAGTGCGAATGCACGCGAACCAGAGGCGGCGCGACACCTTGTCCAGCTGATGCATCCACATTGCCGCGGACGAGCGCGACATGCACTTCATGGTCGACGTCGCTCGAATACGCGATCATGCGGAAATCGCCGTAGGGCGTGGGTAGGGTCGATTCGGCGATGCGGCGCACGTAACGTTCGTGGTGCATGCGGTAGCGGATCAGATCCGCCACAGTGAGCATCTTCAGACCGTGCTGCCTACAGAATTCCACTAACTGCGGAACGCGAGCCATCGTGCCGTCATCGTTCATCACTTCGCAGACGACGCCCGAAGGGTCGAGACCGCCGATGCGCGCCAGGTCGACGGAAGCTTCGGTTTGGCCGGCGCGAACCAGCACGCCTCCCGGGCGCGCGCGCAGCGTGTAAACGTGGCCGGGCCGCGCCAAATCTTCCGGGCGCGTCTTCGGGTCGGTCGCGGTGAGAATCGTGGTTGCGCGATCGGAGGCGCTTGTGCCGGTGGTGGTGCCGCGAAGCGCATCGATAGGTTCGCAAAAGGGCGTGCCGAACATCGATGTATTGCGCGGCGAGATCGGTTTCAGGTCGAGCACGTCGCAACGCTGTTCGGTAAGGGCAAGGCAGATCAGCCCGCGCCCGAATTTCGCCATGAAGTTAATGGCTTCCGGCGTGATCTTCTCCGCGGCCATTGTGAGGTCGCCCTCGTTTTCGCGGTCTTCATCGTCCACGAGGACAATCATCCGGCCTTGCCGAATCTCGGCAACAGCCTCGTCCACCGTTGCGAACACAGAGTTTCTTTCAGGCATAGCCCTATGATAGCGCACCGGAACGCCTGCTAGTACCAACCGACGCTCTAGCTTTACAAGTGCCGCGACCGAGTTGGCAGGCCCACTGAGGGATAGGTGGTTTATCGTTGCCGTTCTACGAACTGGCCATGGTGATGACGGCGCGGAACCGGGCTTTGCCGCTCATCATGCGTTCGTAGGCTTCGGGGGCGCGTTCAAAGGGAAAGATCTCGTTCATCGATTTCACACCCTCGAGCTCGCTGAATTGCATGGTTTGTTGTGAATCGATTGATGTGCCGGAGTACCAGCCCTTAATAGACCGCGAACCCAGGAGGAGGTGGATCGGGTTGATTTCCATCGGGCGAACGGCGCCTATGACGAGCAATGTGCCCCTCGTGCCGAGGCCGCCGATGACGGAGGCCATCGCCTGGGCGTCAGTAACCGTGGCGAGAATGACTTTCGCGCCGCCGAGTTTCATCAGGGCTCCGGCGGCATCTTCAGCGGCGTTATCGATGTAGTGGTTCGCGCCCAATTGTTTCGCGAGCGGCTCTTTGTCCTTGCCGCGCGCGATGCCTACGGTACGGAAACCAAGCTTTGCGGCATATTGGACACCGAGATGGCCAAGTCCTCCAAGTCCGAAGACCGCCACTAAATCGCCGGGGCGCGCACCGCTGTTGCGAAGGGCGTTGAAGGTAGTGACGCCGGCGCACATGAGGGGAGCTGCATCGGTCGCGTTCAAGTCCTCGGGCACCAGCGCCAATGCTTCGGCGCGGGCGAGCATGTATTCGGCATAGCCGCCGTCCCTGGTGAGGCCGGTGACAACCGTCATGTTTTCGCAAGCGAAGGCGTCACCAGTGCGGCAAGAATCGCAATAGCCGCAATTACCACCGTGCCAGCCGACGCCAATGCGCTCGCCGACCTTGCGGCCGACGACATTGGGGCCAAGCGCATCGATTACGCCGACCACTTCGTGACCGGGAACGCGAGGATATTCAATGTTCGGGAAGAGGCCCTCCTTCGTGACGGAATCGCTGTGACAGACACCACAGGCCTGGACCTTGATTCGTACTTCGCCGGGGCCGGCGGTGGGAATCTCGCGCTCAACGAACTCAAATTCGCCTTTGGCCTTGGGCACCTGAATCGCACGCATCTTCGCCATCGCATCCTCCCTCTGGAACGCCCGCATTGCAGCGCAACGGAATCTGATTCGTCGAATGCGGCCCAGGTTTCGGATTTTTGGGGCCGCTGGTACGGAAATCGGCCGGGCCGCGTGGTCCGCAAAATCCGCTTTGACTCCTGCGGCGAAAGTGCCACTGTGGACTCGCCCATTACCGATCTTGCTCAAGGAGATTCCGCTCATGAACCGACTTGCCGGGAAACGCGCACTCATTACGGGAGGCACGACGGGGATCGGCTTCGAAACGGCAAAACGCTTTCTTGATGAAGGCGCGCGGGTTGCGGTGACGGGAAAGAATCCCGCCACGCTGGATGCCGCACGCAAAGAGCTTGGGAGCGGCGCGCTCGTGCTTGCGTCGGACGCTGCGGACGTTGCGGGCCAGCAAGCTCTTGCCGAAAAGATCCGCGACGCCTTCGGCCAGCTTGATGTGCTATTTGCGAATGCAGGCATTGCGGACATGCGTCCTGTGGAGAAATGGGACGAAGCCGGGTTCGACCGGGCATTTGCGATCAACGTGAAGGGACCCTTTTTCCTGATCCGCGCGCTTTTGCCGATTTTCGCGAATCCGGCGTCGATCGTGCTCATGACGTCGATCAATTCCCACCTCGGCATGCCGACGACGAGCGTTTACGGGGCGTCGAAAGCGGCGCTGCTTTCCCTTGCGAAAACGCTTTCAGGCGAGCTTGTCCCGCGGGGCATTCGCGTGAACGCGATCAGCGGAGGGCCGATCGCAACCCCGCTTTACGGCAAGCTCGGCATGAATGACGCGGCGCTGCAGGGGCTGGAGGGCGAGATCCCCTTGCATCGCATGGGTAAACCCGCAGAAGTCGCGGCCGCGGCGGTGTTTTTCGCGTCGGACGAGTCGGCATTTACCGTTGGCGCAGAACTGATTATCGATGGCGGGATGAGCACGCTTTGAGCGAGTCGATATGTCAGCGCGGAGTCGGATTGTCCCCTTGATTTAGGCGGCGCTGGCCTATGTGGCGCGTAAAATCCAGTCGTTTGTTACTTCCGTGAATTGGAAGCCGTAGCGCTGCCACGGCGCGCCCCGCGACTCGATGCGAACGGGCTTGGCGCGGCCGGCGAAGCGTTCGCCTGACGCGACAACGAATACGTCAAAAATACCGCCCTGCTTGAGCGTGAGCGGGCACGCGGCTAGGAATCCGGCCGGGCTCGCATTTTCGGTCACCGTGGAGATTTCCACGTCTTTTCCGGTGGCGTCTTTGCCGCGCAACTTCACGACCACTCGCATGTTCAGGCGGACGTGCGCGCGACGCTCGGCGCGTTGTGATTCGAGTTCGGCGGCAAGCGCGGCTTTCAGTGCGGCGTAGTTCACCGGCTTTTCGAAATAGGCCTTGGCGCCGAGCGATTCGCAATGGTCTTTGTATTTCGCGCTCGATTCGCCAGTAATCATGAAGATGGGAATCAGCGACGTATAGCTCAAGCTGTGCAGCGTCTGGCAGAGTTCGAAGCCCGAGAGCTTCGGCATCATCAGGTCGAGCAGGATCGCCGCGGGCTTGTGTTCCAGTGCGAGCGCGAGCGCTTCCTCGGGGTCGCCCGTCATTACGGTTTCATAGCTGTCGCCGAGGCGCAGGCTGTGGAGATTGCGCACGTCGTCATCGTCATCCACGATCAGGATTTTCTTCTGTGGCATGTTCGCTCCGAAATATGAATTGGTCTTTTCCGTTTAGACGGCTTGTGGTGCGTGCGTTGCTGCATTAACCTCCAATGCGTCGCGCACTTTGCGCGCGAGTTGCTCGCGCGAAAACGGCTTTTGCAAAAAAATGGTGCCCGGCCTGAAAATAGTCTCCTCCCCCACTCTCTGTCCGGTATAGCCGGACATGAACATCGTCTTGATCCCGGGACGTTTTGATTTGAGCTGATCGGCGAGCACGCGGCCGTTGATGCCCGGCATTACTACGTCGGTGAGCAGGAGGTGAATTTCGCCGGGAGCGCGGTCGCTGATTTCGAGGGCCGCAGCGCCGTTGGCGGCTTCAAGAACAGTGTAGCCATTCAGTTCAAGCAAATTCTTGGTGAGGGCACGAAGCGTGTCTTCGTCTTCGACGAGAAGAATGGTCTCAGTGCCGCGCGTGGCGGTGGCCGGGCCCGCGTCATGGCCGTCGTCGCCTTCACTGCTGTCCGTGCGCGGCAGATATATGTTGAAAGTGGTTCCTTTGCCCAGGGTGCTGTAGACGTCGATGTAGCCGCTGCTTTGCTTTACGACGCCATAAACGGTCGAGAGGCCGAGACCGGTTCCCTTGCCTTTTTCCTTGGTGGTGAAAAAAGGCTCGAAAATCCGCTGCTGTGTGGCGGCGTCCATACCAGTGCCGCTATCCGCCACAGTGAGCAGAATGTATGGTCCAGCCAACACGGGATAGGCATATCGCGCCGCGAAAGCGCGGTCGATTTCGAAATTCATCGTTTCGATGACGAGCTTGCCGCCATTGGGCATCGCGTCACGCGAATTAACAGCCAGGTTCATGATCACCTGTTCGATCTGGCCCTGGTCGGCGCGAATTCGGCCCAAGCTCGGTCCCAGACTGATCGTCAGTTCGACGTCTTCGCCGATCATGCGGCGGAGCATTTTTTCCATATCGGCGACGACGGCGTTGAGCCGCAGAACCTTCGGCTCGAGGACTTGCTGGCGGCTAAAGGCAAGGAGTTGCCGGGTGAGAGAAGCGGCGCGACGGCCGGCTTTCAGAATCTGGTCGACTGAAGCGCGAAGCGGGTTCGCGCTGTCGATCCGCTCTTCGAGAATCTCTCCGTAACCAATGATCACGCCGAGCAGGTTGTTGAAATCGTGCGCCACACCGCCCGAAAGCCGTCCGATTGCCTCCATTTTTTGCGACTGCCGAAGCTGCTCTTCGAGACGGCGTCGCTCGCTGATCTCGCGATTCACTACGATAAGGCGATCGACGTGACCGCTGGCATCGGGGACCACGCTGGCCGTGGACTCGAGATGCACCCAGTGGCCGTGCTTATGGCGCATGCGGAATTCGATCCGTCGCCCAATGCCAGTGCGGCGCGTCTCGGCGATCACGTCCGAGACGAGTTGCTGATCGTCGGGGTGAATTTGCTCGAGCGATGCGATGCTCTTTAGCTCCTCCTGCGTATAGCCCAGCACCCTGTGATACGAAGGGCTGTTATAGAGGCGCTTGCCGCTCGCGTCGACGACGGCGATCATGTCCGCAACGTTTTCGCTGATTAACTGAAAGAATTCCTCCCGTTCAGTGAGCCTGCGGCGAATCTTTTGGAGTTGATGCTGCTGATAGATGACGTAGACATCGAAGAGCAGGACGGCGCCGACGAGGCCGCGCACAATCAGGCCGAACTGCGCACCCTGGAAATCGGCGAAACGCAGCATCTCCCACGCAAACGAGGCGATTCCACCCGTCAGCAAGAGAGTGACCGAGATCGCGGTCCATGAGAGCGACCATTCGCCGCGTTCGACCTGCCGGATCCCGGGCAGCTGCCGGTTGTTCGCTTCCCATCGCGAGAACATAGGCTTTCAAGCACCTTTTTCAAAGGATTCACTGTCATTGTGTATAGGCGGAGGCGTCACAGCCAGAGCTAAGAGCCTAGATTGTGGAGGCTGGTTTCGTGGATTGGGACGGTGTTATTTCGCAATGCTAGGTAATTATGCGTAGGGCTGTCTCAATATGAGGCGCGGCAATCGCCGACGGCGGATATTTTAGCGCTAGTTAACGCATAGTAATAAATTCGACGGAATGGACGCACCCAGGCTTTCGTATAGAAATTCCGAAAGCAAAAATAAGTCCGAATCGAGGGAGGCATCGTATTGATTGTTTGCCCAAATCCGCACGTGGGATTTTCGTATGGACGACGCATAATTCGTTGTGCCCGGTTCCGTCGGAGAGCCGACTTCGGCGCTGTTCTGAGGGAAGGTTAGACCGTACCCGCCATGTCACAGAGGACTGGAAGGCCTCGGATCGGTTCCGTTTCCTATTTGGAATAATTGCGCTATTGCAATTTAGGGCTTCCGTGCAGTAATGTTTTTGCGCAGCCGCCGAGAGTAATTCTCCCGAATGCAGAGCGAAGAGTCTGCGTTTTGACCGGAACTTCAGCCCGTCAGCGGCGAATCGCGGGCGAAGCATCTGATTCTAAATGGCTTGGCACACGATGGGAGGCGCCTTTCCCGGTTGCCTCTGCTCGAAGCTCGGGGGAAATTAAGTGTCCGGGGAACCGGGCACTTAACGCGCAGGAAGCCATCATATCCGAGAGGGATAGCATGAAAACGCTTGAGAAGCTTCGCTACCTAGAAGACCGCTGGGATGAACAGGCTGCCCAAAAGCTGGATGGGCCTGACCAGCTCCGGTACCGCTCGAACCTGCTCGGTTCCGATCTGCGGATCACCAACTTCGGGGGTGGCAACACGAGCTCCAAGATTATGTGCAAAGACCCGATCACGGGCGCGGACACGAGCGTGTTATGGGTAAAGGGCAGCGGCGGCGACATCGGCACGATCAAGCGCAGCGGTTTTGCGACCCTTTATATGGATAAGCTGCACTCGCTCGAGCGGCGCTATCGCGGGGTCGAGTTCGAAGACGAAATTGTGGGGATGTACCCGATGTGCACGTTCGGCGAGAACCCCGTCGCGGCCTCGATCGATACGTCGCTGCACGGATTTTTGCCGTTTGCGCATATTGACCATTTGCATCCCGATTGGGGAATCGCTCTCGCGGCTGCAGCCAACGGACGTGAAAAAATGGAGGACTTTAACAGGCTTTTCGGGCACAAGCTCGTATGGTTGCCTTGGCAACGGCCAGGATTTGAACTAGGGATGATGTTGCGCAAGGCTGTGCAGGAGAATCCCGGTTGCGACGGCATTGTGCTGGGCGGGCACGGGCTCTTCACGTGGGGCGATACGCAGCGCGATTGCTATGTGAACACGATCACGATCATCGATCAACTAGGTCAATTCGTGATGGATCATGTGGAAAAGAAGGGCGATAAGGTTTTCGGTGGCCAAGTCCGCAACCAGCTTGCGAATCATCGCGAGCTCGCCGTGGATATTTTCCCGTTCATCCGCGGACGCGTTTCTGTACAGACGCGGCTGATCGGACATTTTAACGACCTGCCCGAAGTGCAGCGGTTCGTGAATTCGGCGGACGCAAAAAAGCTGGCGCACCTGGGCACGAGCTGCCCGGATCACTTCATTCGCACAAAAATCCGGCCTCTTTTCGTGGATTGGACGCCTTCGCAGGGTCTGGAGGGGTTGCGCGAGAAGATCGGGTCGGCCCTGCAGGTTTATCGGGCGGAATACGCGGAGTATTACAAGAGCTTTGCGCAGCCGGATTCACCGGCGATGCGCGATCCGAATCCGACGGTCGTCTTGGTGCCGGGGATCGGCATGTTCAGCTTTGCAAAAGACAAGACCGAGGCCCGGATCACAGGTGAATTTTACACAAATGCGATTCATGTGATGGAGGGGGCGACCGCTCTTTCAAGCGGCGCCCCGCCGAAGGAACTACCTCAGGCTGGACGCGCGGCTAAGACGGATGCGTTCACGGTTTACGAGAATTACGTGGCGCTGCCCCCTTCGGAAGCGTTTCGCATCGAGTATTGGGCCCTGGAGGAGGCCAAAATTCGGCGTCGTCCGCCGGAGAAGGAATTGAGCCGTCGGATTGCCGTGATCGTGGGTGGCGCGAACGGGATCGGGCGCGCGGCCGCGCAGCTGGCGGCACGCCAGGGAGCGCACGTGGTCGTAGCTGACCGCGACGCCGCTGAGGCAAAGAAAGCTTCGGAGGAGGCGCAGAAAATCGTGGGCAAGGAGGCATCGGTCGGCGCGTCGATCGACATTCGCGATCGCGGCGCGATCAAGCAGGCGCTGCGCGAAGTGATCGGCGCCTACGGCGGCGTGGACATTATCATTAACACGGCCGCGATTTTCCCGTCTTCAGCGGACGGAAAAATCAGCGACGCGCAATGGGACCTCACGCTGGATATCAACGTAACCGCGAATCACCGGCTGACGGACGAGGCGGCAAAAGTCCTTAAGGAACAAGATCTCGATGCGTCGATCGTGTTGACAAGTTCAGCGAATGCCGTAGTCGCGAAGCGGGGCAGCGAGGCTTACGACGTGAGCAAGGCCGCCCTGAGCCACCTGGTGCGCGAACTGGCGATCGCGTTTTCGCCGAAAATTCGCGTGAATGGGATCAGTCCGGCCACGGTGGTCAAAGGGTCGACGATGTTCCCACGCGATCGTGTGATCACGTCTCTCAATAAATATGGAATCAATTTCGATCCGCAGGCGACGGACGATCAATTGCGTAATCAGCTGGCCGATTTTTACGCAAAGCGGACGCTGACGCACACGCCAATCGATCCGGACGATTGCGCGCAGGCGCTGCTGTTCTTGGCCGGCCCGTACACGCGGTGCACGACCGGGCACATCATCCCCGTCGATGGTGGGTTGAGCGACGCGTTTTTGCGGTGACGCCGGGAGCTAAGGTGCGAATTGCACGAATAAAGAGGTCGAAACGGGACCAGGGGCGAAAGAGGGCGTGACAGAAAAGGCGCTAGTTGCTGTGGACCTGGGAGGCGAGAGCTGCCGTGTCTCGCTCGTGCGGCGAAATGGCAAAGCGCCCTTGATGCAACTGGTACACCGCTTTTCCAACGGGCCTGTCGCGGAGGGGCGCCGCCTTTTTTGGGATATCGATCATGTTTGCGCCGGAGTCGAGCAGGGCATTCGGTTTTGCGCCGAGGCCGCGAGCGAAGGGATTGCCTCGATTGGCGTCGATGGATGGGGAGTGGATTATGTCCGCATGAAGCCAAACGGACACCCGCAGGGTAGGCCTTTTTGCTATCGCGATGAACGGACAGTCGAGTCAGAGAAGCAAGTCCACAAGATTATTTCCCGCGAACGGCTCTACGATCTGACCGGTATTCAGTTCCATCGAATCAATACGATTTACCAGCTTTTCGCAGATCGTGCGGACGGAATCGACGAAAGCCTGCCGTGGCTGCAGATTTCCGAGTATGTGACGCACCGGTTGGGCGGCGAACCCGTGTGCGAATTTACGAATGTGACGCATTCGGAGCTCGTCGGGCTGAAGACGCACGATTGGTGCGATGAGATTTTTTGTGCCACTGGAATCGATCGGGCAGCAGCGCACAGAATTGTGCGGCCTGGGACGGCGGTAGGAGGGCTGAAAGCAGAATTGTCGCGGCTGCCGGCGCTGCGCGACGCGCAGTTGACCGTGCCGGCGTGCCATGACACGGCTTCGGCAATCGCAGGGATTCCGGCCGATGGCGACGATTGGGCCTTTATCAGCTCGGGGACGTGGTCGCTGGTGGGGACACTGCTCGATCGGCCTTGTGCGACTGGGGAAGCGCGGGAGAAGAATTTCACGAACCTCGGCGGCGTCGGCGGGAAGACGTGCTTCCTGAAAAATGTGAATGGCATGTGGCTGCTGCGGCAGTGCCTGGAGCATTGGAAGAAACAGGGGCATGAAATCGCGATCGAAGACTTGATTGCGGCATGTGCTGCGCAGCCTGCGCCCGACCACTTGATAGACGTGGACGATCCGGGATTTCTGTTGCCGGGGAACTTGCCGGGAGTGGTCAATGCGCGGCGGGCGCAGGCCGGTTATGGCGCCCTTTCCAACGGCCGGGAAAGCATCGTCCGCATGGCGAATATTGTGCTCCACAGCTTGGCCGCGCGATATGCTCAAGTCCTGGCGGACGTGGCTACGATCACGAAGAAGAGAATTCGCCGCCTGTACATCGTGGGCGGGGGTGCCAGGAATGACCTTTTGAACCGGCTCACGGCCGAACGCACGGGGCTCGAAGTCGTTGTCGGGTCAGCGGAGAGTTCAACGGTGGGCAACTTTGCCGTCCAGCTCGCGGCATTGGCCGGTGAATATAATGCTGCGGTAGGCGCGAAGTCCACTGCGGTGGCCAAGTATGCGGACGCGCTCGCCGCAAATTCGTTCGCCAGCTCCCTGAGTTCGAAAGTCAGCGAATAAGCCAGAGTTTGGATTAGAATGCCTCCGCTGAAGGGGGCGAAATGAACGACCAGCAAACAGAGATAGTCAGCAAGGTTCTCGATCAACTGCAGATCGAACTTCCTTCCTGGGGTTTTGCAAACACCGGCACGCGATTCGGCAAATTCATACAGGCCGGCGCAGCCACTTCCATCGAGGAGAAATTCAGCGATGCCGCCCAAGTGCACGCTGTTACGGGTGCGTGCCCTACGCTCGCGTTGCATGTCCTGTGGGATGTGCCGAAGGGGCTGGCTGACGCGGCAGCCGTGAAAAAAATCGAGCAGAAATACGGCATCCGTGCCGGCGCGATCAATCCGAACGTCTTTCAGGATCAGGAATACAAATACGGATCGCTCGGGAATCCGGATGCCGACATCCGGAACAAGGCGCTCGATCACATCAAGGAGTCCATTGCCATCGCGGCCGCCCTCGGATCACGTGACATCTCGCTCTGGTTCGCCGACGGTTCGAATTATCCGGGCTCCCAGAGCATTCGCAAGCGCATCGAATATTTCGAAGAAGCGTTAAGGCAGGCGCATTCGTGTTTGCTTCCAGGCCAGCGCATGCTGGTGGAATACAAGCCGTTCGAGCCCGCGTTCTATCACACGGACATCGCCGACTGGGGCATGGCGCTGCTGCTCGCGAAAGCCGCGGGACCGCAAGCGACCGTGCTCGTTGACACGGGCCATCATTACGCCGCCCAAAATATCGAGCAGGTTGTTGCGTGGCTGCTCCACCAGGGGATGATCGGCGGATTTCACTTCAACGATCGCAAATACGCGGATGACGATTTGACGCTGGGCTCCATCGACCCGTACCAGGCATTCCGCATTTTTCACGAGCTTCACGCCTATCGCGCAGAGAAGGGTAAGGCCGCCGATGTCGCTTTCATGATCGATCAGAGCCACAACCTGAAGGGAAAAATCGAGGCAGCCATCCAGACGATTTGCGCGGCTCAGGAACTCTATGCGAAGGCGGCACTCGTTGACCACGAGCGGCTCACAAAGCTCCAGGAAGGCTGTGCCGTCGTGGACGCGGAGGAATGTTTGCGTGGGGCGTTCTGGATCGACGTCCGCCCGATGATTCGTGAATGGCGCCGCGCGCGCGGGCTGCCCGAGGAGCCGATACAGGCATTTCGCGAGAGCGGCTATTTGGAGCGCATCACACGCGAGCGGCACGACCGTAACACGGGCGCGCGCTCTACGTATGCTTGAGAATCCTCTGCGCGCGGATTTTATCTGCGCTGGATCCGAACTCCCGGCCGCGCTGAAGACCGCTGCGCTACGTTTTAATCATTTCGATCTTGCGGTGCATCATTTGGGGCAATTCCATCTACCGTTCCCTTGGCGTCTGGTTGCCGTGCGGCCTTCACCGGAATGAGCAAGGCCTTCGAATGGGCGGGAATGCCGATGAATTTTTGGAGCGGGCGATGGGAATCGAACCCACGTCCGAAGCTTGGGAAGCTTCTATTCTGCCATTGAACTACGCCCGCTCTGCTTCTAAGCTAAACGAATCCTTCCACTTACGCAACCGCCTCAAGTTGCCTTGGGTCACACTGGGTCACAACTCGCATTTTGGATGCCGTTCTGATGGCCTCCAGCGGTATTTCTCCAGTGTATCGCGCCGTCATCGCCGCCGAACTGTGACCCATGAATTGGCGAATAACTGCGGGATTGACGCCAGAGAGTTCCCATCTGCGATTGCAACCGTGACGAAATGCGTGCATCCCCGCTTTGGGCAAGCCGATTGCCGACAATGCAGGGTGCAAGCCGTCAACGAGCACGTTTGTTTCACGAAGCGGCGAGCTATTCCGTGAATGGAAGACGAAGGAATTCTCTGCGCGATTGCCGCTAAGAAACTTTTTCAGCAAACGCATGGCTTCCTTGCCTTCTCGGTCAACTAAAAGCACGACTCGATATGCCGCAGCGTTCTTGCACGGCCCTACCGTGTACGTGCGTTGGTCTGCCGATTCATCCACTCGAATGGTGCGCGTTTTGAAATCGACATCATTGACGCGCAGAGCGAACAACTCACCGCACCTGAGACCCGTTGCCGATGCAAGAAGGAAAGCCATTGCGTAGTTGTTCTTTCGAGACTCGTCCAAACTGTCCAGCTTCCGAACGGCGGTTGCTATTCGTTTGGCATCGGCCCACGAAAAGGAAACTACTTGTCGGCTTCGAATCTGCATTTGCAACTTGTCTTTCTCAGGTATTGCGAGACCTTGCTGGGAGAACGGAGGCTTTTTGTCTTTCGAGCTACACGAGAGAACGCGCTGCATGGTTCGCAGAATGTTCTTAATCGTGACCCACGAAAGACCTGTCTGCCGTTTCTTCCATATCCACTCGTTCACCGCATCGATAGTAATGTGCTCAATCGGGGTATCGTTCCAATCGGGCTCCAAATGCTTTTTCAAATGGCAGTCCGCCATAGAGTACGTGGACGCTCGGAGCATTCTCGGAGCGAATTTTTCCCGATACGTTTTGACGGTCTGAGCAAAGGTGAGAACGCAGGGAATTTTGGCGGATGCCGTGTTTACATCGACATTCACCATGAATTCCTTGATTCGCCGCTGTGCCTCAGATTTCGTCATCTTCTTTACTGACCCGATTACTTCTCGGACTTGCATGCGTTCTTCCACTCCCGCGATGTCTTTGCGGTAGCGGAAACTGTACATCCCGTTCTTGATTTCCAACTTCGGATTCTGGCCGCTACGACGAGTCATGCACTTGCCTCGTTTCCTCGTCAAAACGGCGGCAGACGTGACACTATCACCCGAAGAATGCTCGGGCAAGGGTAGGGCGTTTGTGTTGGTCGAAGCAGGGAATTGCACGGAACAAGAAACCTTTCGGTTTCCAAGTTCCCTGCCTGTCTTATCAGGTGTGGGTTGCGGTCTCGAACAGACCCGCTTTGCGTAGGTGCGCTTAGTCCAATCAGCCTTGGGAGTCCGCGTTCACCAAGCTATGCTAGACGCGGTACTGATTGGCGCGGCTTCGATTGTATAAACCATTCTAGCACAAATGGGCCAAAAATGCAAGTAAACAGGGGCTTTTCGCGTCGTTTGGCCTCGGAATTCTTGCACGCTTACGCCCCAACTCGTGCATCCGCAGCCGATGAGATTGCAGAGCGCACTCGTCTTGAATTAGGCTTTTCGCCATGCATTGGCTTACCGATACGCTGACCGTCCTGCTTACCGCTGCAATCGCCTACACGGGATGGCGTCAGTTGAAGACTGCTGAAAAGCAGGACGAGACGGCGAAGAACCTACTTGCACTCCAAAAGACCATCGAAGAACAGCGAAACCAAGCATGGATTTTCTTGCGAGTGATTGGTTTCGCTCAAGCAGCCGCCGAACGAGCACGTTTGGAAATTTCCAACCTGTCCGAAGTTGGAATTTGGGTGGAGAAAATCACCGTCCATTTGGCCGTGCCTCACGGGACACCCAACCGAGCGCACGCAGTACTTATTCAAAAGCCGCTCGCGTCGATGGCAATTATGCCGATTGAGGCAATATCTCCAGAACTATTCGGTCTTGTTGGCGCTAAGGGTGCGGATGCCAAACAAGTCACGTTTTGGGCGGATGTAGAGTTCTGGGCAAAGGGAAAATTCCGCACGGAGCCGACCATTCGCTACTCGGCAGACATAGACGAATGGAGGATTCAAAATCTACGGCCAGCGGTTTCGTGAAGCGGTGAACACGATTGCGGCAAACTCAGGTTTGGTCTAGGCTTCTCGTCTCACAGGAGAATCCATGAAAAGAACTATCAAAGAATCTGGCGGCACAGGCTTCGCGGCTCCCATTCTTGTCTTCAAGTGTCCGAATTGCGAAGGACAGGATGTACACGCCGAACTACATCCAATGGCGAAGCAGCGTCACACCAACGCAGCACATCATCACAGACTCATGTTGCGTTGCGTCGGCTGTAACGCAAGAACCCTAGTGCATCGCGGTTCGGTGAACAGTAAGACGCGATTCAGGGTTCCCCGTTTTCCGCGAACCAAGGCAAAAGCGGCATCCAACTAACGCGAATGCTGAATGTGTCCCACGATTGAAGAAAAATCGAGCGGCTTCTTCTGGGAGAAGTTTCCGCCCTCAATCGCAGAGATGACGTGCCTCATCGTTTCTTGCAATGCATCAACACGTCGCTCCAATTCGTTCACTTCGGCGCGTAGGGATTCGAGTGGTTCGGTCATCGTTTACTCCACCACAACGGAAGACGATTTTCCGCGACCTAGATTTGTCGCGCTGTTTCTGGACTGATTTGCTTTGCGGCGAGAAAGTTCCGCTTTGCCTGTGGTCTTCGCATGTTCATCGGGCACAGACTGCGAAAGCGACGAATTGAAATCGTCACTGTTCGAAGAATCCTGACGCTGGACTCTCTTGCCGTTGCGTTCTACGAATTCTGACTTTGGTGCTGGTTGGCTTCTGCGTGTCTTTTTCATTTTGGTTTCCTTTATTGAATGTAGATTCGTGTGAACCGTTGTTTTTTATGCTGCGTTCGGAACTGCCTCGATTTCTTCCAGATGTTTCTGAAGCCGCGACCATGTTTCAAATGTGTCGGCATTCAGCCACTGATTCAATTGTTTGGTCTTCTCAGCGAAAGTTTCGGGCTTTTGAAACTTCGGGTCTTGCTCCAACTTTCTTTGCCGTTGAATTTGGCGCTCCCGAATCACTGCCTCGAAAGCTATTGCCTGAACAAGTGAAGTCAGGTTTGGATTCGCTGGCACGAATTCGGCTGGCAACTCGAATACCGTAATCGGGAGCGGAGCACAGCCGCGATTCGGATTTTGATAGCTTGCCGTTCGAATTCCCGTCTTACTTCTTTGCATTTTTGTTTCGTAGGACACTTATTCTTCCCCTCTCATCAGATTTGCCACTGCCGCCTTGTACTCGACGCTGTTGATTGCGTATTCGGGGTATTGTTTTGCGACCGTCGCCCTCGCTTGTCCGATGGGCATTGCCTGACGTGATTCGGGACGGCGAGCGTATCGTTCTGCAATCGCGGCTTGCCGTAGTTCTCGGAAAGCCTTCTTGCGGTCGGCATCGCTTTGGTGCGGGTCATCCCGAAATTCCGCGCGGTCTTCGGCTGAGATTGCGTCACGAACGAAAGTGACTTCACCCACGCGCTTAATTCCCCTGTCCACGGGTGCGGGCGGTTCTTGCGGCGGTTCTGGACGTTTTTCCAATTTGTCCGCGAGTTCCCGCGCTGCGAGTTCCAAGTTTTTCAGGGAGATTCGTCCGCCACGTTCACGAATCCACCCTTGGAGCAACTCGGAATTCGTTTTGGACAAATAGACCGTGCGGTCGCCATCGGGACCGTGCAGGTCTGCGAATTTCTGCGCAGCTTCACGGTCTAACTGTTCTTCGTGTTCTCGGAACGTGTTCCACGTCCAATCATTGGAATTCGGATGCCGTGGTTCGTACTTGTCTAATTCGGGCAGGGTGACGGGCATGGATTATTTCCCCTTCCTGTAATTGGCGCGAGCCTTTGCCGCCAGTTCATCAAATGACAGTTGGCGGGCTTCGGTTTCTTCGTTCGCGTCACGCGTGTATCGCATGGGCGCATTTCTCGGAATCACAGTTGTTGCAGTGGTCTTCTGGGGAACGTAGAGTTTCGGTGCGGATTCGTTCGCAACTTGAAAACCGCGCGTCTTTTGCACAACGGGTTTTTCAAAATACCCATGCATCTGCAATGCGCTGTAGCAAACGCGGAGTGATGCCACGTTCCAACCTGTCACCTGTCGGTCTCTGTTCTCGATTGCGTCGCGCAAAAAGTTCCAAAGATTCACGCGGTTAAAATCCGTGTCGTACCATTCAGGCTCCGACTGTGCGAATGCCTCGAAGATTGCCCGTTGGTCTTCGGCGTTGAGCGAGACGCGAATTGGCTCTGTGGCTTTTTGCTTCGCGGCTTGCTCGGCTTCAACCGCTGCTTTTGCAGCAAGCAGTTTTTCATCGAACGGCAAACCCGTTGCCGTGACACGTCCGCTCGGAGCGTCACCAAATTTATTCGTGATGGGCTTCTCGGATTCGTTGGCGCGATTTCTATCCCACTTCGTCTTGCGCTCATCGGTAGACGTGCGATATTCCGTTAGGCGTTGTCCGATGGATTTGTCGCGCTGCGAATCGTCCATGTGAGCGGTCTGCTTTGCTTCATGCCGCTGAAATGGAGTCATACGTTCTTCGGCTTCGCTCAAAACTTGCGGCTTGGCTGCTTTACTCCACTTTGTGGCGGTCGGGGCGGTCGGAGCCGAAGCAAGGTGCTCGATTCGTGGTGCTGGCTCGGAACCGTTCAAGCGGGACTCCCAGTCGGCGGGTGTAGTTTGTTTGCTCATCTGTTTTTCCTTTTTGGATTTTCACAACTCGCAGCACTCTCGCTGCAAAACTTGTTTCACTCCCGCTGTGGCGTGGTCCCATAGCAGTGCATCACGTTCTTTTTCCAGCTCGGTTTCTTCGGCTGGAAAAATCACTCCGCGAACGCCATCTTTCCCGAGTACGGTTTCAAGATAGTGAGCGGGCAGGTGCTGGATTCTTCCCGTACCCGTAGCAAAATCTGCGGACACCGCATTACGCACTAATCGCTCCACGGGCGGAATGTTGGCGACTTTAAATCGTCGCTATTGTCAGAAAATGTTCCGCAGTCAATTGCAGGGGCGTCACTCTCGGGAACCTGAGCCGCAATCGCTTCACGGTCGCCACGTTGACCGTGATATGCAGGATTAAACTGCTTCACTGAATTTGCGGCATCGTTTGAAACCGCAATCACTCCAATCGGAGACTCACCGCTGGCGGGTTTCACTTTTACCGCCCACTCTCCCAACTTGAAGCAGACCAACTGCCCGATTGTGAACGCGCCGAATTGCTGGAAAAAGAGCGAGCGACCTTCGGTGCTGAGAATCCTGCCAACTCCGCTGGCCGCGTCATACTCGACAATGTTTCCGAATTCCATGTGACTTCTCTCCTATCTCAAACATTTGGCCAAAGCCGCAAAAGGGCGGTTTCTAGCGGTTCGCACGGGTTTCTAGGGGTCTACTACCTAGAAGCGAAAATTAGCCTTCAAATCGCCAATGTTTATTGGTGTTTTTGATACGGTTTTTTTCCACACCTAGACCACCGTGACGGCTGTAGAGCCACTTCTCACCCGTTGCATGTGTTCTCGCTTTTGTTGGCGAAGACGAGAGGCGCGGTCGGCGCGTGATATTTGCAGCCGTGGTCTTCCGCCTCGTCTTGTCCCGTCAACGGATTCAACCGTTACGCTGACAGGTTCAATCGGCTTGCCTGCTACGACTTCAAACCGATGACTGCCCGTGGGCAAACCAAGCATGAAGTTTGTGAGTGCCTGACTTTCGTCCATTCCGAGTGACGGAGAATCGCGGCGCACGTTCTTCAATAAGCGACTGTGACGATTCGGGTCTTCGGTTTTCAACGCTTCGACAAAAGCGCAGTCTGCTTCTTTACTTACGTTCATCTTCCTATCTCCATTGCTGTTGTTAGGTACTTAGAAAAAAGCGATGCAGGGATTAAGAATGGGTCCCTGTTTGGTGTGAAAGAAAACGTGCGAACGCCGACTCATGGAGCGGTCCAGATACCCCCGTGGGCGGACCTGCCGCCAGTGTCGCGGGTCCCTCTTTCGTTTTGAAAACATCGCAGCGAATTAATTCAGCGCAGCGTGTAACGCATGCGTCCGATTATTGGTCGCATGCCCAAATGTCACCGAGCCCAAAAGCACCCCAAGGAATTCGGCGCGTCGCGGGTGGTTCCCTCGATTGGCACACGGACAATTCTTGCTTATTGACATACGCACCACTTTATAGTAGTGTTGCGTTATGGAGGCTTCATGCAATCGCTGACCCCAGCCGAAATGTTGAAGGTTCTGAAAGTCGCCAGTTCGTCCAAGCGGAATCACTGCATGATTCTTTTCGCGTTCCGTTGCGGGATGCGGGCAAGTGAAATCTGCAACCTGCGGCTCTCGGATATTGACCGCAAGAATCAGACCGTTACGGTTCGGCGGCTCAAAGGCTCCAAAACATCTGTGGTTCAAATGACGAACGTCTCGGGACAACCGCTACTTTCAATGGTTCGCGTCTTAAACGCTTGGCTTGAAGAACGGCGAGACGATAGCGATTTCGTGTTTGCCAGTCAGAAGGGCGGACGTTTGGACCGCTCCGCATTCTTCCGTATGTTCCAAGCGGTTGCCACTGAAGCGGGACTCCCGCCTGAGAAGCGCCACGTTCACTGTCTGAAGCACTCGCTCGGATTTGCGATGGTCGCAGCGAATCGGAGCCTGACCACAATTCAGAACGCCTTGGGCCATCGTAGCGTTTCGTCCACAGGCATATATGCACAGCCAAGCCGTGAACAGGTAGACCACGCGATTCAAGCAACGTTGCTTGAAGTTTTTTAGCCCTCTGCCAAGCCCGAAAGATATTCTGAGATAGTCATATGGGCGACAATCTCCGAATTCTTCTCTACATGGCGCGTCACGATCCGATGGTAGTCATCGGGTTCCTGCTCATCGGAACTTTTTCCATCCTGTTCGCTCACATTCAATTCAAGATGCGAAGTGTGGGCTACAAGACCTACCCGCTGGTCTCCCGCCCTTCCGATTGGGGATTGCCCGCCGAGTACCTGAAAATTCGTTCTCGGAATGGTTGGTCTCCGTGGCCCGTCTATCTGCTGTGGCCGAGCATCGTCTTGGGACTAGTTAGCCTTGCCGTTGGATTATTTCGCCTTGGGAACTGACGCATCAAACTAGCCAAAGTGATGCGTTTTCGTTCCCAATCCTGCCTGTAAGTGCTTTAGGCGATGCCATCCCAATTTTGGGAATTCATCGCAAGTGATGCGTTTTGCGCTCGGGAATCGTCTGTAGGCTCCCGCTCGCAGAATGGCTCCGTGAGTCACGAGGCAATCGCGGGGCAGTCAGGGGCTCCCACTGCTATTCAAACTCCCGTCTCTGGGGCGTTCGCTACAATGGCGAGCAATCGCAATACGAAGGCTTCCAGAGCCCGCGCAACTGCAAGGCCGTGGAATTCACTGCCAACACCTGATGGCCTATCTTGCTGCTATGTCGCACATACGTGCGCTTAAACAGCACTTAAAACATCGTTAAAAGGTGCGACTCTTTCGAGCCATCTCGTTCGCGTTCAACAATTTCGCAAAGAAAAAGTGTGAAAAATAATTTCAAAGTGAAAATTTGAAGACTCCGTAGTGTGTGTCACACCACACCTATTCACTGACTGACCCTATTCCTTCGTAACCATTCCGACATTCAGGCCGACACTGGAGATGGAGCCTCGCGGTAA
>DATJOL010000132.1:0-5848 GCA_035507075.1 Candidatus Aquilonibacter sp.
CAGTTGCCGCCGTCGGGGCGCGCTTGAGAACGGCCGCCGACTGCTGATCCGCCGCCACCTGCTGTAGAAACGCGCGTATCTCCGGCAGCTTCTCCACCGGCACCATCACATCCTTCACCTCGAAGCTCCGCTTGTAGTGCAGCGCTCCACCCGCGAATGTGGTCTCACTCTTGTAACTGGCGTAGGGGCAATCGGCCTGGACCGGCTTCGGAAGGTCGTCGACGACGAAGCCGGCGGGCAGCGTGATGTCGAAGACATCATCCTGGCGCGTGGCCTCCTCGAACTGGATCGGATACTTGCGTGGCTTGTGCTCGGTGAATAGGCGCAGATAACTGGTGGCCTTATCTCCGACAACGCGAGGCCGGACGAACAGCAGATCGCCGGCGGCGCTCGCATATCCGGGCGAGACGAACTTGTAGTCCAGCGAGAGATTCTGATCGTATTGTTCCAGGTTGCCGATGGATGCGCCCGTGAGAGTGAAGTTGTTCAGGGAGTTCGCCAGGAAGTGATCGAATATTTCGCTGCGTTTTGCCGGCTGCGATTCGAGAAATTCCTCGCGTTCCTCGGCCGCTGGACCGCCCCAGTCGAGTTCGCGAACTTCGCCGGAGAGGTCGCCGGTGGCATTCAGATTGAACGTAGCGGTGCGCAGCAAGCGATTCGTGGACCCGGGCAATAGAGGCAGCGAAATTAATTCGCCGCCATCCGGCGCGACGAGCAGGCCGTAGGAGCTTTGTTCGTACCAAGGGATATAGCCCAGCGGGACCTGCTCGTTCGTGGGGTCGAAGATCAGCAAGCGGCCGAGCTTTGGGTCATTCACGATGGAATAAAGGGCATTGCTTTGGACGTTGTCGGGAAGACGAATTGCGAGGATCACGTGATCGAAGTCCATCGAGGGATAGCTCGGGACAACCACTCCTCGCTCCGTGTGAACGATGACGTAGTACGAATCGACGCCGATCACGCTCAGCATCGAGCTGAGAAGTGTGGCCTTATCCTTGCAGTCTCCGAACTGGTGAGCGAAAACCTCGGCCGCGGGATGCGGCTGATAGCCGCCGATACCGATCTCCACCGCGAAGTAACGAATGTTTTTCTGCATGTACTCGGTGATCGCTCGCATCTTCGCGAGCGGATCGGAAATTCCGGCGATGAGGTCGGCCACTTTCTGTTGGATTTGCGGCGATGGAGTACGCCTGGACTGTGTGAGGTTCGAGTACCAGACTCCCATGTCCCTCCAGGAGCCGTTTGTCTTGGATCGCATCGCCGGATCCTGAGGGAAATACTTCAGGCCCATCCAGCCGGCCAAGGTTCTCCATGCCGGCATTTCAGGCTCGGTTTCAATTGCAGGAAGATCTTTGACTTCCCATGTGTATTGCGTTGAACCGGAGGCTGCGGGCTTTTGCTCGGGATAGTTGAACCAGTTTGTCGTGAACTCCCATCCGGGTGGAACCTGCAAGATAAGGCGCGCGGTCCTGACCGGGAGTTCGTGCTGAAACTCCCAGTCATCTTCGAAAATGTAAGGGCGGCCTCGTTGCACCCATTCGAGACCGACTACATTCCCGGCATTCGCCTCCGGAATCTGGATCGTTCTGTATTTCACGTCGTCGTATTCCACATCGTAGAGGTACTGCCGCACGACGGCGTCCTTGTCGCCCACCGCGAGTTCGTGGCCATTAGACGTAATTGTCCAGGCCTTCATGTACGAGATTTTGGTCTCCTTGTCGAACGGGAGTTCAAGCGAATCGAAGTCCACATGAGCCTCTGGGCGAAGGAGACGCACGGCGATGCGGTGCAGGGTGTCGATTTCGCCGTTGTCGTGGACGGTGGTCTGGGTCTCGTCGAGCAGGATGACCGCGTTTGTTTCTTTGTCGTAGTCCGGCAGTTTCTCCTGCGCGGCGGCGCGAAGCCAGTCCGGCGCGGCGGTATCGGCTGCGCGAGCGGGCGAAGCGAATGAGAATGACGCGAAGGCCAGGACAGCAACGCCGAATGCTGCAAAGCAGCTAATTGTTCTTCGCGGAAGCGGCATTTTGCACCACCATCTGGGCGTTGTCGTTCGTTCTCACCGTTCCGAAAAATGCGCGCAAGGTCGCATATTGGTCTTTCGAAAACAAAACTCCATTCATCACCAGGTGGCGCTGCAATTCCACGGCGCCATCAGGCGCAGTGGTTGCGGAAAGAGTGTAGGAGACAGCGCCGAGGTCGACCTTGCGGGCCGGCGGCAGGCTCTCGGCTTTGTAGCCCGCCGGCAAGTGAAACCGAATGTTGTCTGTCTCTTCGTAAGGGTAGTGAAAATAGACGGGGTTGGTTCGTTTCTCAGAAGCGAATGCCGCGACCTGTGTTGGCCGGAAAATCCCCAGTGGCAGAAGCATCTTTTGTGTCCCGCCGCTCATTCCGAGAGATGGAATGTTCACGGCGCCCTCGACATGAATCGGCCGGTCGTTGTGGTCCCAATCAGTCATTTTGGAAATCTTGAAGGTTGCGCCGGCCGGCAACCAGCCCGTGATTTCCTCTTCGAGATCTTTGGTGCGTCCGGCATCGTCTTCTTCGTGCTTCTCCTGGCGCAATAGCGCGGCTCCTTGTCCCTGGAAGTCGACGAAGAGATCGCCGGATACCGAGCCGTCCTCTTTGAACTGAAGGTCCGCGGTGCGGACAACATTCGAATCGGAGGACAGGGCGTTGGGTGTGGTGATGATCGTTCCTCCGCGCTTATCGGCGCGAATTCCTCCGGCTTCGGTCTCGTACCATGGCAGCAGGCCGAAAGGGTAATATCCGTTGGAAGGATTGAGGTAGTATTCCTTCGCTCCCGCCTTCACCCAAACGAGCTGGTTCGTAAGCTGCCTGTGATTGTTCTGGACCGGTAGAAAGAGATCGCTGTTCCGCGGCGCCACGTAAACCTCGTCGGCATCGAAACCGGCGGCGCGTGCCAAGCCGACGAACAAGTGGTTGATTTCATAGTCGTAAGCGTAACCGCGCTGCAGGACTTCCGCCACATTGCCGTTGGGCTTGAGGTTTTCGTCCTTGTTCTCTTTCCTCGTCTTCTCGTCTTCCATATTCAAATTCCGGATTTGCTGGACTCGGGCATATATCTTGCGAAGTTTCACTTCGTCCGCGTCCCCAGGGCTGATGGTTTTGGCCAGTTCGGCATTCAGCACGTCTTTCTTGTCGATGAAATGCTCGAGTTGGCCGTTCCATTTCTTGCCATAATGGTTCCAATACTTGTCGGGCGGGTCCGTCGCCAAAGGAGCGGTTTCGTCGTCCGGGTCCTGATAGAAGAACTCAACGCGCGCCTCGATCGGCCTCTCGGGGGGCATCAGCGGTTCCTCTACGACTCCCGCTATGTCGTGGGCAACCATCACGAATTTTCCGTCGATCTGCTCCTTGAGTTGGGCATCGGCGGGAAGAAGGTAGGTCCGGTTCATGGGCTTCAACCCGCTGTAAACGTTGGTGTCCGGGACGTAGATGAAATGGGCCTCGCGAGTGTAGATCGGTTCAGAAACGGTCCACTCCTGCCAATGGACCCATCCGGGTTCGCCCTGCAGCTGGTACTTGTATTCGATGATGCAGCCGGGTTCGACATCGGGAAGAGTGAAGGTTTTCGCCAGCACCCTCAAACCGCTCGATTTTTCAATCGTCGCTTGGAGAACCTGACCATCGAATTTCACTTCGGTTCCATCAGGCTTGATGGTTCGTCCGGTTATGTACACCACCTTCTGATAGGTGGGCTCGAAGGGAATCACGATGTGTCCTTGCTCCGTGCCCTTCTGCGTGAAAATCTTGATGCGGACGTATTCCTCCATCGTGTCGCCCGAGGCCGAGGCTTTGGAGGTGTCGTCGATAAACTCGCGATACAAAATCATGGCGTCCGCGCCGGGTTGCTTGGGATTGTCTTTGAGTGCGAGGTCTTCCGGAGGAATCGGAAGCCACCCCTGGGTGGCGCGCGAAGTGCGGGCTCCTCCGAGCAGCAAAAGACAGACTACCGCTAGACGAAGCGAACGTCGGCAGGTTGGGTTCATCCGAGTTCCCTGGCCTTTCTCCCTAGTTTCGCGCACACACGCGCGTTCATTGCCCGAGCAGTGAAGTGCCCGCAAAGCTATCGCGACTGACGCTCCTCTGTCAATGACCCCAAAGGGATCGTTGTTGTAGGGGGAAGCAAGGGCCGTCTCCACACATATCGCATGGGTTGCGCCTTGCCTCGCGTGCGGGTGTGGTGCTACCGTGCCGAATTCGAATTCGCGTGTGGCGCGCCTGGCGGCCATAACGACGCCGCGAAGGGAGACGAGGGGACATTGGCGACGAATCCGTGGAGCTCGACTGCACCGCCGGGCGAGTTCCGCCCCTACGTAGGACCGGGCGAAAGCCCTCGCGAATTCACGCTCCGGGCCATCATTTTGGGCGCGCTGTTCGGCGTGCTCTTCGGCGCCGTTTCGGTTTACGTCGGGTTGCGTGCAGGACTTACGGTCTCGGCGTCGATCCCCATCGCGGTGCTTTCGATCAGCATCCTGCGCGCATTCGGCCGCGCGACGATCCTCGAAAACAATATCGTCCAGACGACCGGCTCGGCCGGCGAGTCCGCCGCTGCGGGCGTGATCTTCACGATGCCCGCGCTGATCTTCCTCGGCTTTTCGCTGAACACGGAATACTGGCGCGTTTTCTACCTGGCGCTTCTGGGCGGGACGCTCGGCGTGCTTTTCATGATCCCGCTGCGGCGACAACTGATCGTGAAGGAGCACGGCAACCTGACATTTCCAGAGGGCACGGCGTGCGCGGACGTTCTCGTAGCGGGTGAGCGAGGCGGGTCTTTCGCGGGGCGCGTGTTCTGGGGGCTAGGCCTTGGCGGCGTCTACACCTTCTGCATGAATACGCTGGGCATGTGGCCGAGCCAGCCCGATTACCAGCCGGGTTGGCTCCCTGGCGCGTCCGCGCGCTGCACGATCACGTCGGAGTATCTCGGTGTGGGCTACATCATCGGGCCGCGCGTTGCCGGGACGCTCTTCGCCGGCGGCGTGATTTCGTGGCTCGTAATGATGCCGGCGATCCGCTTCTTCGGCTCGCTCGCCCCGGGCGCGGCGCTCTATCCCAGCACTGTGCCGATTCCGCAGATGAATCCTGACCAGCTTTGGGCCACGTATATACGGCCGATGGGCGCCGGGGCAGTGGCGGCGTCGGGGTTGATTACGCTGATCAAGACAATGCCTACGATTGTCGCGGCGCTCGGCGCGGGTCTGAAGGACGTGCGCGCGAAACAGGAAGCGATGCCAGCGGCCAGCCGCACCGAGCGCGACCTCTCGATGCGCATCGTGATCGGTGGCTCGACGCTCATCATGGCGATGATCTGGGCGTTCCTGCGGTTCAAACCGGTGCCGGGCGCGCAGACCGGATCGTTCGCCAACCTCATGGCGGCGCTCTTCATCATCGTGTTCGGATTTCTGTTTGTCACCGTAGCGTCGCGAATCAGCGGGCTGATCGGCAATTCGTCGAACCCGATCAGCGGGATGACGATCGCGACCTTGATGGCGACATGCGCCGTGTTCCTCGTCGTGCACTGGACCGCGAACGCCTACGCCGTGATGGCGCTGACAATCGGCGGCGTGGTCTGCATCGCGGCGGCCATTGCGGGCGCCACGTCGCAGGACCTGAAGACGGGCTTTCTTGTCGGCGCGACGCCCGCGAAGCAGCAGGTCGCCCTGGTGATCGGCGTGCTGGTTTCCTCGCTCGCAATCGGCGGTACGCTGATCCTGATGAACGTCGGGCTCGCTAGCTACAAGCCGATCCAGATTCCGCTGGACATCGATCATCTGCCTGTTGGCGTCCAGCTCCAGGATCGGAACTATCCGCACGAAGGCAAGACGTA
>DATJOL010000133.1:0-4377 GCA_035507075.1 Candidatus Aquilonibacter sp.
GCGATCTTGCCGTCGACGAGCACGTGCACGCGATCGGGGACGATGTAATTGAGCAGGCGCTGATAATGCGTGACGACGAGAATGGCGCGATCCGGGCTGCGCATCGCATTCACGCCTTGCGCGACAATCCGCAGCGCGTCAATATCGAGGCCGGAGTCGGTCTCATCGAGAATCGCGAGCCGGGGCTCAAGCACGGCCATTTGCAAAATTTCGTTGCGCTTTTTCTCGCCGCCGGAAAAGGCTTCGTTGACGGAGCGATTGAGAAGCTTATCGTCCATTTCAAGCAGCTTCATTTTCTCGCGCAGCTTGGGAAGAAAATCCATTGCGTCCATTTCTTCCTCGCCGCGATATTTGCGGATGGCATTGAGCGCAGAACGGAGAAAATAGGCGTTGCTGATTCCGGGAATCTCGACAGGATACTGAAACGCCAGAAAAACCCCTTCACAGGCGGCTTCCTCGGGCTTCATCGCAAGCAGATCCTTGCCGTCATACAGGATTTCGCCCTTAGTGACTTCGTAGCTTTCGCGCCTCGCCAGCACCTGCGCCAGCGTGCTTTTGCCTGAGCCGTTCGGGCCCATGATCGAGTGCACTTCGCCAGCATCAACGGTCAGGTTGATGCCCTTCAGGATTTCGACTCCGCCGACGGTCGCGTGCAGATTTTTGATTTCGAGCAAACTCATTCCGATTTGTCCTCTTTATTCGATTAAGAGACCCGACTATCCGACGCTGCCTTCCAGGCTGACGCTGAGGAGTTTCTGCGCCTCGACTGCAAACTCCATCGGGAGTTCCTTGAAGACGCGCTTGCAGAAACCGTTGACGACCATCGAGACGGCGTCTTCGGTCTTCAAGCCGCGCTGGCGCAGATAAAAGAGCTGGTCTTCGCCGATTTTCGATGTCGATGCTTCGTGTTCCATGCGAGCGGTTGCGTTTTTCACTTCGATATACGGAAACGTGTGCGCGCCGCAGAGATCGCCGATGAGCAGGGAATCGCACTGCGTGTAATTGCGCGCGCCGGTCGCGTCCTTCAGGATCTTCACCTGGCCGCGATAGGTATTCTGGCCATGGCCGGCGGAAATACCTTTCGAGACGATCGTGCTGCGGGTGTTTTTACCCATGTGGATCATCTTCGTGCCGGTATCCGCCTGCTGATAATTGTTCGTGAGCGCGACGGAATAGAATTCGCCGACGGAGTTATCGCCCTGGAGGATGCAGCTCGGATATTTCCATGTGATCGACGAGCCGGTCTCCACCTGCGTCCATGAAATTTTCGAGTTTTTGCCGCGGCAAGCTCCGCGCTTGGTGACGAAATTGTAGATTCCGCCCTTGCCGTTCTTGTCGCCGGGATACCAGTTCTGGACGGTCGAATATTTGATTTGCGCGTCGTCAAAAGCGATCAGTTCCACGACCGCTGCATGCAGCTGATTCTGATCGCGGATCGGCGCCGTGCAGCCTTCGAGATAGCTGACGTAAGCGCCTTCGTCGGCCACGATCAGGGTCCGCTCGAATTGGCCGGTCTCAGCCGCGTTGATGCGGAAATAGGTGGAAAGCTCCATGGGGCAGCGCACGCCCTTGGGCACGTAAACGAAAGAGCCGTCGCTGAAAACGGCGGCGTTGAGCGCGGCATAGAAATTGTCCGTGTAAGGAACCACCGTGCCGAGATATTTCTGAACCAGGTCAGGATGATTCTGCACGGCTTCGGAAAACGAGCAGAAAATCACGCCGGCCTCGGCGAGTTTTTCCTTGAACGTGGTCGCTACCGACACGCTGTCAAACACAGCGTCCACGGCAACACCCGCGAGCATTTTCTGCTCTTCCAGCGGGATGCCGAGTTTTTCGTAGGTGCGCAGAATTTCCGGGTCGAGTTCGCTGAGATCCTTAAGCTGCTTTTTCTGCTTGGGCGCCGAGTAATAGACGATGTCCTGGTAATTGATCGGCGGGAACTTCACATTGGCCCACTTCGGCTCCGCGTTTTTCTTTTCGAGCGAATCCCAATAGCGGAACGCCTTGAGCCGCCACTCGAGCATGAAATCAGGCTCGTTCTTTTTAGCTGAAATCACGCGAATAACATCTTCGTTAAGCCCTTTGGGGATGCGCTCTTCGGCAATGTCCGTGACGAAGCCCCACTTGTATTCCTGCTGGGCGAGCTCGCGAATCGTATCGTTGGTCGTGCTCACTGTATTCTCCCGGACGGAATCAGCGGCACCGGATTGCCGCGCGCGTCCTTGATTGCGGTTAATTGCAGAGGCGAAATCAGGTCATAAAGAGAAATCGTGCCCAGCACCTGGCGCACGGCCTGATTGATGATTCTTTGATTGGTCTTAATCGGACAGCAGGATTCGATGTTGCAAAGCCCGGTCACGTCCGTGCTGCACTCGGTGAGAGCTACCGGCCCCTCGAAGGCGGCGATTACGTCGATTACCGGGATTTCGCGTGGTCCTCGCGCCAGAACATAGCCGCCCTTAGTGCCGCGATGGGACACGAGCAGGCCACTCGTGAGAAGCTGCTTCAGAAGCTTGCTGACCGTCGGGAGGGGAAGCTTTGTTTCGGCCGAGAGGTCGCGGGCAGTTCGCAGGGATGCAGACCCCTGCTCCTTGGCCATGCAGGTCATGATGACCAGCCCGTAATCCGCTAATTTTCCTAGCTTTACCATGCGCCGAGGAGCCCCCAAAGCTCGTAAGACCGGATAAAATCAATGCCAATCTTAATTAGCACTGATTTAGTCCAATTTAATCTTAGCAGGGGGCTTGAACAGATTCAAGCAGGAAGATGGGCCTGGGGGGCCAGGCCGGATTTCGTTCTTCCCGCGAAATGCAGACTGCGGCTTTCGCGAACACCGATTGTTTTGGACTTTGCTTGGGTTCTACGCTTTTGGCGCTTGGGTGAAAATCTCGACAAGGCGGTCGGCGATGATTTTGTCTTCGCCGTCCTTCAGCTGCCACATGGAAAAGCCGAAGACGTGAGGGTCGCGATTTCCGCGACCGCCTCGACCGCCGCGTCCCCGCCCTTGGCCGCCGTTGTTATCAGCGGTTACCTGGCCTCCGGTGCCAGTACCGCCCTCGTAGCTCGTATTCACGCCCTCTTGTACATCGCTTTCGGACATTCCTTCCGGCCAGCGCCCGCGCATACCGCTCGCACCAGCACCCATGCTGCCGATTCCGATCGGCTGGGTGTCCGCCAGCGCCTGCATCACCTGCTGGCCGGTGATATTCACCTTGGTGGAATCGATTTGCCAGCTGTAACGCGGGGTCACGTTGCCCAGGGCGTTGGGATTGAACTCGCGCGGCAGAGCTGTGACGCCAAACTTAGCGATCGCGTCGCTGATCACTTTTGCCCTGTTGTCGTACGTGTTCAACGTTTCGTCATAATCCTGATTGACGAATTGCTCCAGCGCCTTCAGAAAGGCAAAAATCGCCTCTTTCCCCACTTTGCACGGCCGTCCGATCCGGTCTTCCTGCGGGCTCATGTTCAGCAGGGCATAGCTCATCAACTGTTCTTTGCCGATCAGAAGACCCGTGGCCTGCGGGCCCTTGATGTCTTTTCCGCCGCTCCACGTGACCATGTCCCAACCCTGCGCGGGGAAAGTCCAGAGCCGCTCGACCGGAGGCACATCGGCCGCGGCGTCGTTGAATGTGTAAAGGTTGTGGGCCTTGGCGATTTCGATGGTGTCTGGGCCGTTCACTTGGCCGCGGTCGGACTGAATATTGAGGTAATGAATCGCCAGTGTTTTGGGATTGATGGCGTTGATCATCTGCTCTTTGGTTTCGACTTCCACCAGCGTCGCGCCGGTCTGGCGGATCTGATGATCGAAGGGGTAGCGATGAGCTTTCTGGATGATTACTTCGGTCTTGGGAATGCCGGTCACGTCCGGCAGCTGGCGAATTCGATTCTCCCAGTCCTCCGTCATCATGCCTGCATAACCCACCACCAGCGCCGCAGCGGCGCCACCCGTCACCAAGCCCGTGTATCCCGCGGGCGACTTGCACAATTTCGCGATGAACTTGCCGGCGGCGACTTCGAGATCGTCGATCAGGCAAAAATGCTGATTGCCCAGGCGCATCAGCTCCATCGTCTCGGGTGACATCACGGAGCCGCCGATTACCGTGACGGTGCCGTTGATATTGATCAGCGGCCTTACGCCGAGCTCAGCGTAAATGTCGCCGGTGGAACCGAGGCCGGTTTTGATGGGCACGATCGGGCTGCCGTCCACGGAGGGTGCGGCCGATTTCGATTTCTTTGCCTTGGCCTCTGCTTCAGCCGGGACGAGCATTCCTCCTGTCATGGCGCTCAGGGCGGATAGAAACGAACGGCGACTAAGGGCGGACTTCAAACTCATGGTTTATGCCTCCGTGAAAGAGCAGCGCATTCCTTACCGCGTGA
>DATJOL010000134.1:0-15586 GCA_035507075.1 Candidatus Aquilonibacter sp.
TGAACTCCGCAAGGCACTGGGCTTGATTCCCGCCGGCGCCTCGAACGGGGACAAAAAGCCGGCTACCGAGGCCGAAAAGGCCGTAGCGCCGAAAGCAGCGGCGGCACAAGCGGGCAGCAAGGCTCGATAGCTGCCGGAAAAGACGTCGAACCGATTCTGAAAGATGGTTCCCGCAGCGCGCCGCTTCCTGAGGGCGCGCGCGGGAGTCTCATGGCATCCTCCGCACCGGAACCTCGCAATCCGGAAGCTGTCTATAATCGCCGCTTGCAGGAATTGGAAGCGGCGCAGGCCCGGCTTAAAGCTCGCGACGACCGCTTGGCCTACACCATATCCGGCATCATACTCAGCGGGGTCGCGCTGGTCGTCTGGCTTATCTTCACGAAAACCCATTCGGTCTACTGGATCGCGGTTCCACTGATTCTGTTCATCTTTTTCGCGGTCCTCCATTCCCGTGTGATCCGGGCATTGCGAGATTGTCGCCGCGCAATGGCCTTCTACCGGCGCGGTCTTGCGCGCATCGGCAATCGCTGGATGGGCAATGGGCAAGCAGGTGATCGGTTTCTCGATTCGGCGCATCCCTACGCGCGTGACCTGGATATCTTCGGCAAAGGGTCGGTTTTCGAATTGCTGTGCTCGGCGCGCACGCGAGCTGGGGAAGAAACACTCGCCGCCTGGTTACTGAGTCCTGCATCGCGGCAGGAAGTCCAGGCTCGGCAAGCCAGCATAAACGAAATGCGCGACCGGCTTTCGTTCCGCGAGGATCTCGCGGTTTTGAGCGAAGGCATAGACGCGGCCGGACGGCCGGATGCACTGACGGCATGGGCGGAGGACAAATCCTTCCTTGGGCCTTCGTACTTGCGTGTGCTGCTTCCCATGCTCGCGTTCCTCTGGCTCTGTGGAATTGCCGCATGGGGAGCTTGGGGGTATTGGTATATCGGGGTTGTGCTGAGCGTGCTCAATCTATTCCTTTCCGTTCGATTGAAGAAGCGTGCTGCGCCGCAGGTTGCCATCATGGATAGCGCCATTCGCGAGGCTCGTTTGATATCGGAGGTCCTCGGCCGCATCGAAAAAGAGCCGTTATCCGCGGATAAGTCTGGCGGACTTGAAGAGCTGCTGCGCAGGAATGGCATGCCGGCTTCGCGCTGTCTGCTGAGGTTGGCGAAACTCTCGGAAAGTCTTGCATCAGGCCGCAACTACGTTATCGCACTATTGGATAATTTCGTCTTCTGGAAACTGCAATATGCCCTTGCCATCGAAGCGTGGCGCAGACGGTTTGGCGCTGAAGTGCGGGGATGGCTCGCGGCGCTCGGAGAAATGGAAGCGCTTTCGGACCTCGCGAGCTATTGGTATGAGCATCCGGACGATGTGTTTCCCGAGTTTACGACCGAGGTGCCATGTTTTGAGGCGCAAGGATTGGCACACCCACTGATGCCGGAGAAGACGGCCGTGCGAAACGATCTTTCTCTTGGCAAAGAGCTGCGGCTCGTGATCATCAGCGGGCCCAATATGGCGGGGAAAAGCACCTTCGTCCGCGCGGTCGGTGTGAACGCGGTGCTCGCACAGTGTGGCGCGCCTGTTCGCGCACAAAAGCTGAAACTTTCGCCGCTTGCCGTGGCGGCATCTGTGTGCGTGCTGGATTCCTTGCAAGGCGGCATCTCGCGCTTTTACGCAGAGATCACGCGGCTCAAATTAATCATGGATATGGCAGAAAAGCCCGTGCCCGTTCTGTTTTTGCTCGATGAGCTGCTTTCGGGCACCAATTCGCACGACCGGCGTGTCGGCGCCGAAGCAGTCGTCCGCGGGCTTTTTCAACGTAACGCCATTGGCATGCTGACGACGCATGACCTTGCGCTGGCCGAGATCGCCAATCAGTTTGGCGACCGCGCCGTGAACGTCCATTTTGAGGACCACCTGGAAAATGGCGAGCTGCGCTTCGATTACCGTTTGACGCCCGGAATCGTTCAGACCAGCAATGCGCTGGACTTGATGCGTTCCATCGGGCTCGACGTCTGACGGGTTAAACGCGGCTCGACGTGTCAAACCCGCCCCTTACGACGAGTTCGACAGTCCGGACGGCCAGGCAGGGGCCGTTTTGGTCTGGAAAATGGGAACGGGTTTCCGGTTGCGGAGAAACGTCCCGTTTTTTAAACTGCTTTTTGCGTTGGAAGTAGGGGGAATTGAAGGGCCAGCGTATCAGACATGCCAAATGTCCGTGTGGTTCCTCGCCTAATCGCCGTTCTTTGTCTGATTGCGAATACGTGCGTCGCTGCGCCTGCCGCAGACACACGGGCTAAATCGCCGACGGTGCGCTCACGTACGACGCGGACGAGGCACAGCTATTTCACTCCTTACGATCCCACGAAAGGGGACGTTGTGCTTGCCGACGATCCTGTGGTGCGCCAAGCCGCGATCGACGCGCTGGGGCACGAAAAAGGATCGGTAGTTGCTGTTGACCCAACCGACGGGCGCATCCTGACGATCGTCGGACAAAAAATGGCCTATTCGGCCGGGTTTGAGCCGTGTTCGACGATCAAGCCTTTTATCGCGCTCGCCGCCCTGAAAGAGGGCGTGATCACGCGCGAAACCATGCTGCCCATCGCGCCGCGCCGCTACATGGACCTGACCGAGGCGATGGCGCACTCGAACAACAAATTTTTTGAGGAAGTAGGCACACGGCTCGGATTTGAACGCGAGATCAAATACGATGCCGAGTTTGGCTTGGGGCAGAAAGTCGGTTACGACTTGCCGCTCGAGCAGCCGGGTTCGCTGCCACCTTCGCCGCCGCTATTCGGCGGAGTGGCGCGAATGTCCAGCTTCGGCGAAGGAATCCGCATCACGCCGTTCCAGCTTGCATCGCTGGTCTCGACTTTAGCGAATGGCGGCACCCAATACTATTTGCAGTATCCCCGCAACGAACAGGAAGTGCAGGACTTCCAGCCGCGCGTACGTCAGCAGCTCGATATTGCGCCGATCGCGCCGGACATTCGGCAGGGAATGCTTGCGGCGGTGCTTTATGGCACGGCCAAGCAAAGTTTCGATCCTTACGGCGAACAGGACCTCGGAAAAACCGGCACCTGCAATGACGAGACGCTCGGCGGACGGCTCGGCTGGTTCGCGTCTTATGCGGACCAGGAGCATCCGAAAATCGTGATCGTCGTTCTGCTGCACGGCGGCGCCAGAATCATCAGCGGGCCGCACGCATCCGAGATCGCCGGGCGGATCTACCGCACGCTTTCCGAAAGAAACTATTTTGTCGAGAAAGACGCGGACCCGCAGAGCGGTCCTTCGCCCGTCGCCGCCAGCACGGAACCCTCCGCCATCGACAAACCGGCCAATCCGTAGCTCTGCCAGCCGTTTGCTTTTAGCTATCCCTCTCTCGGCCTTCGGCTTTATGCATTTCTAATCGCAACACTCGTTTACCCCCCTTTCTGACCGCGATTAGAAATTTTTTCGTTCTTTGTTTTCAGCGACTTAGGTCGATTTTTAATTTTATTCATTTGCGATTAGAAATTTCGATTTTTTATGCATTTTTCGGCCTTCGCCAGAAACCGGCTACGGCGCGACAGGCCCGCCTCCGCGAGAGCCTCGCTATGGCGTGGCGTTTCGCGTTTTGTGCGCTTTTGCTCCCTCCAGAGGGGCTGTTTTTCTATCGATTAGAAATTTTCAAGTCGCTCGAAATACGGGAGTTGCGGCGATTTCTAATCGTAATTACTATCGATTAGAAATTAGCCGTCCGCAGAGACCGTTGCCTCCCCGTGACATACCCTCCAAACTGCTATGCAAGATGGCTCGATCATTGTGAAATCCTCGGAAAGGAGTTTATCACAGCGTGTACTCATTTGTCAACCACTATCTCGGTACTAGAACTGCTTTTCCCAATTTGGGAATGGTTCGGTCGTGGTGCGCGGGGACGGCGCTTTGGAGCGGGTGCAAATTGTACGCTTAAAATGGCCTTAAATGTCGCGTTTTGCGCGCTAAATGCGGCTATTTACACGCAATGTTTATCGGGGGGGCGCGGGAAAGCTTGCGCGGGTGGGACGGCGCAAGCGGTTGGCTTCGCGACGGTCCTTTTATGTCGGCACTGAAGTGCCGACCTTCCTGAATACCGGGCGGTTTGGCGGGTTTGCAGGCTGCCGGGCCTGAGCTGGCTGCAAATTGTGCGCTTAAAATGGGCTTAAATGTGGCGTTTTGCACGCTAAATGGGCTTGTTTTGCGGCTATTTCGCGGCTGGCTAATTTGACTGTCGGCGCCGGACCTCCGTGAAGGTGCTCCCTCCGGGACTTTATTTTTCGGGGCGCATGGTTCCCGGCATTCCGCTTCGCTGCATGCCGGGCTAAGTACAATCGCGCCTCCGGCGCTTGTGCGCTTTTGCCCTGGCGCGCCGGCCGGGTTTGCCCAGGGGTGACGAGCTGCTGTGGTGTGTCCACAGGTTCGCATGGCCCGATCCGCATCACTCAGCGCGCTGGGATTATAGTGATCGGCTCGGGCTGGAGCCAGGTGTGCTAAGACGCCCCGCGCAATGGTGCGCATCAGCGGAGCGCGTAGTTTCTGGCGGGGGGCGGCGATGGGGGAAAGCTTGCGCGGGTGAGGCTGCGCGAGCGGTTGGGCGCTTCGCGCCGATTCCTTTATGTCGGCACTGAAGTGCCGACCTTCCTGAAGACCGGGCGGTTTGGCCGGTTTGCGGGGTGGTAGGCTTGAGCTGGCTGCAAATTGTGCGCTTAAACAAGATGTCGGGAAACGTTCCGTCTGAGTTTCGCGGTGCAATGAGACGAGCAGTGGCCTGGAAAAAAGTAACGAGGCCGGAAAAGGCCTGAGCGCAAAGTAACGGAGCCGGTGTCGGAAAAAGCCCCACGCTCATAGACCCAGCGTGGGGCACCCGCAAAATCAGAGGCAGGAAAGGCGGGGCACCCGGCTGATCCATCAGCGCGAGGTCTACCGCGTACCGGCCTTCACCAACGTTGAATCCACCACCCACTGTCGCCGTCAATTGAGGGATTTTCCCTCGGTTGGCGTCCGGCGCAACTTCAAAAGTCTGAGTCAGGTATACAGGTGAGCCTCCCTGAGGGGTCACTCCAAGATAAGCGGTCTCCTGGTCTCCCGGGCGGAGCTGTTCCGTGCTCCTCGACACGGAAAATGCGATTTCGTAGCGCAAGTCGTAATCCAGAAACGGGTCCGAAATCTTGAACTGGCACTGAAGAGCGCCGCCCTTCCTGCTTGAATCGAGAATCTTGCTGACCTGGGGAATGTCGGATGGCGCAACGAGAACTTGCGCCTTTAGACGAGCGGGAACGCTGAGTAACAGCAAAGCACCAAGCACTTTAGTTGCCGACAGCCCTCGATGATTAGACATCGGCGATGCTTCCTTCCTCCCACGGGCGCAACATATCGCTTATACACCTTTGGAAAAGCCTCGCAACTAGCAACCGCGTAAGATAAGCCCTGGGAAGTCGGCTTCTCGTCCATGCGCCGTACCAGGACTTTATCTCTCCGATTACGGCGTTAATCAGGAGCCGAGCAAATTCGGCTATCCTTGTGCATTGGACCCTGACATGAATCGATCGAACCATCTGAACGACGAGCCTAGAGACCTTGATTTGTCCTCTCTGACGTTCGACGAGTTTGTGGCGTTCTTCTTCGCCCGTGAAGTCGTGCCGGACGACCAGCAATACGAATATTTCTTGACCGACCTTCACGGGGAAAAGTATTCCGAGCCCGTTCCTTCTAGTCCCGAGATCGTGGTCGGCCATCTCACAAGTCTGTTTGCGGATTTCGGGCGAATCGCCGGTAAGTATAGGCTCGCTCAGGTGGACCAAGGTGTGTGGGGAATGTGGGGCGCAAACCTCAGGCTGTACGAGCTACTTTTCGATCCGAGAGTTCCGCTGACGTTACGGTTGGATTGTATTCGCTCTATGCGCCACGTCTACTCAGACTATGTTTCAAAACTCGAAAAGGAGCCGGACCGAGAGGTAGAGAGTGGATTCTACATGTGGTGGGACTTCATTCTGCACGGGTTCTGGAATTCGTCCCGGCCCGTGGTGACGGGAACATTACGGGGAGATGCATTGGCGCTCGACGCGGAATCACGTGTTCAGCTCGATGTGCTATTTGAGACGCTCACAGAAATTCTGGCCATACCTAATCGGGTAAGCCAAGAATCAGCGTTGCACGGGCTAGGCCATCTCTATCATCCGCAGGTGCGCGATGCTGTGCAGCGATTTATCGATACGAACGCGTCAGGGTTCAACTTGAAATGGCTCGAACAATGCCGCGACTGCAACGTAATGTGAGTCAGGACCTCCTGAACTCCTGATCAGTTTGAGTGTATAGGTCGAGGGAGGAGCGCTTGGTGTAGAAAAGCTGAACTCAGCGAAGAAGTGTGCGCATGGTTGTGACGCTGCGGCTTATGGCCTTTCTGTGGTTGTAGGCGCACTGGGACTTCACTTGTCGCTGTAAATCCTGGCTACGCGGACAGCGCTTCGTCGGGGGCTTGTGCCGCCCCTACGGGGCTCGAATTCTTTCGCGTGCTTTCCACACCCTTACGGGTGTGGCTAATCTTGTGCCGCGCCTATGGCGCTGAGTATGGGGTTGAGGGGAATGGATGAACTTTGGTGACTTTGGAAGAACCAAGAATCCCAGTCTCCGGTAAGCTCGTTACCCACGGGTTAGCTTGGGCGCTCTCCCGAACGGCCCTATAGCCGCGAAACCAGGCCATCGAACAGTGTCGGCAGCTCAATTAGTGGGTACCGTTCGCCGTGCGTGTTCGTTTCTGGCGACAGCATTTTGATGAGGCCGAGCCGAGTCTCAACGTCGTATTCCCCTAGTACTTCGTCAAGCAGTAGGTAGCCGATTTGTTTGAGGACGGTGTCGTTCTCTTGAAAACCTGGCACGAACAGATAGATTCCAGCTGTGCTACCGTTGTCGAGCAGGGTGAAGGAAACGTCGTCGGGATCAATACGATTTCCTTGAAACTCAACAACCATAGGATGCCGCCGCGGCCGGAAAGCTATCAATTCCCACCGATCCAGGCCAGGGGCCGCCTTTACTAGGGACAAGACGGCAGGAAAGGCACGTTTAATACCGCCAGCGCTGATGACAAATTCTCGTTTCCCGTCAGGCGGCCCAAACTCGAAGCAAAGATCCGCGTCAACCTTAGTCAACTCATCTGCAAGTTCGTGAAAGAGACGTTCTCGATCGTCTTCGCGCTTGGGATCAAAGTTGAACAGCTCGTCCTCATGTAGAACGAACCAATTCCAGAACTCATCTTCTGCTCTGCTCGTAGTCACGGCCTGCAGATTAAGCCGGCGAGGTAGTTCGTGCCAAGTCCTGACAAGTCGTCCTCCCGTCCATGTGAAGCACGGGTACGATGCTTTTGCGGTTACGCCGCTGCTGGTCCGATTGCCTTACCAGTTGCCTGTCGCGCGGTTTCCGGAATCTAATGCTCGCAGGAATGAAGCGCTTTATGGCGACCATCCGGAGCGGATCGAAGCCTCACGTCCGTACAGCATGGAAACCAGAGGCGCCAGTACGGAGACTCCCGGGGGTTGGGCGCGAAGTTGGTACGTTAAAAAGGCTTTATTTCGCCTTGAATTACTTCAGGAAAAGAATGCGATTTTCGAGGTCGGGGCCGAACTCGGCGAAGGCGTCTGCGACGAGGCGGCCGAGGAATGCTTCACCGGTGCGGAGGAGCGCGTCATGGACATTGGCTTCGCTGGAAACGCGCCACTCGTTCGAAAGAAAATTGTTGCCGGAATAGGCTAGATAACGGGCGTAGGCGGGAGCGAAATCGCCGTCGCGGCGGCGCGCTTCGAACGTCTGCCGGATCACGCTCTTCACGCGCGATTTAAAGGGCGCCTCCGGCGTGCGAAAATAGCGCGGGTCCTCTCCTGAAACGGCCCCTGCAGTCGCCTCGATTGCGTTGCTCGTGACGATGCCTGTCAATCGCATTCCGAAACGGTCGGCGAAGCCCGGCCATCCTGGCCCGTATTCCTTCGGGCGATCGGTGGCGGTTCCGAGGGCGGATGTGATGACGCCGCCGGCGAGATGCGAGGGCATAATCGGGTTAGACAGGAACCAACGCAAGCGCTGCCGCGCCGTGACAGGGCGGTATGGCTCGTTTTCTGTCTGCTGCTTAAGCGGAGTGACGAGTGAAGGCTTCGCCGTGGCTGCCGCCGGCGATTGCGAATCGCCAGTGGCAGCGGGCGATTGCGCCTGCACCGGCAGTGCAAGTGCGATGAATAGTAAAGCGGTGAGTGCGCTGATGCGGAGTGCCAGAGTGTTTGGCGGCATAGAGTGGGCGCTCGTCACGGCTCGAGCGCGCGAATCGCAAAAAAGGTTAGCGAAGGCGCGAACCGGTCGAAATACACAACATCCCTCGGAGCGGCGGGGGCGAGGTTTGTAGGATGGGGGCTTCGGCATGGGCGCAGCAACAGGGTCAATCGCCGCGTTCGGGGCTGATGTGAACCGGGGCTCGATGGAGGCAGAGTCGCCCGATTTTGCGTCGTCCACACTGGTGAAAGCGTGCGGCGCCTCCGGCACTGAAGCGATCAGGTTTGCGCGGGGCGGCCGCGTTTGGCCCGGTTCCATAGCTCTTCCATCTGGTCGCGCGGCACGTCGGCGAGCTTGCGATTTTCAGCCGCGGCGGCGCGCTCCATCCACTGAAAGCGATCCTTGAACTTGCGGTTGGCTTTTTTCAGCGCGATTTCGGGATCGACGCCGAGGAAACGCGAAACGTTGATGGCGGCGAAGAGAAGATCGCCGACTTCTTCTTCGGCGCGTGCGGAATCCTTGAAAGGCGTGCTTTTGGTGACGCGAGCGGCCGCATCGGATTGCGATTGCCCGGTGGCCGATCCGGCGAGTTCGGCGAGCTCGCGCTTTTCTTCGTCGATCTTGTCGAAGATGCCCTGCAGACTCTCCCAATCGAAGCCGATGTGGGAAGCGCGGCGGGTGAGTTGATAGGCTTCCAAAGCAGCGGGAAGGGAACGCGGGACGCCAGCGAGGACGGACTCGGGCTCTTTTTCATCTTTGGCGCCACGCTTTTGCGCGCGTTCACCGGCTTTGATCTCCTCCCATTTTTTCAGCACGGCGCCGGAGGTGGCTGCTTTGGCGTCACCGAAAACGTGGGGATGGCGGCGAATCATTTTCGTGTAAATAGCTTCGATTACGTCCGAGATGGTGAAAGTGCCGGCGTGTTCGGCCAGGACGGAATGAAAAACGATCTGGAGCAACAAATCGCCCATTTCGGAGGCGAACTCGGCCATATCGCCGGAGTCCATTGCGTCGAGCACTTCGTACGTTTCTTCGATCAGATATTTGCGGAGAGAAGCGTGCGTTTGCTCGCGGTCCCAAGGGCAGCCATTGGCTGCGCAGAGGCGCTCCTGCAAGGCGACCAGCCTGGCGAACCACGCGCCGGCCGCGCGATCGCGGGCAGTGACGCGGATGAGAGATCGATCCCGCCTCGATTGTTTGCGGGCTTTACGCTGAGGTTGCGCGCGGCGGGTTTTGGGTTTTAACCGATCGGGCAAACGAGGCTCTCCACGCTGATTTCAAGTACGAAGGGTAATTTTACCAGCGAGAGCCGCGCGTCCCCGCACGAAATAGCGCCCGCAAAACAGGCGAAGCGCGGAGCTGCTCTTTGTGTGGCCGAGCTCGCGCTTCGCGGCGGAGTCGCCCGATCGAGCACTACTGCTTATCGAAAACGAGGGAGGTGTCAAAATCGCCCATCGATGTGCTGGCATGATCGGCGATCGTCATCGTATTGCCATCCGACGAAAGCGAATAGGTCAGCCTGGCGGCGATGTCGACCTGGCCCTGATAGTCGAGGTCTTCGTTGAGCACGAGATTTGCACCGTCCCAGGCGGCGGTGATGTCTTTCAGAGTGAGGTTGCCAAGATTGGCTTGGGGCGAATCGGGAGGGATGGTCACCTTGTTGCCATCCGCTGTGAAGGCGAGAGTGTAGTTGGCATCGCCCATTTGAGTCGTAGAGGTCACTTTGTCAGTGAACTTCGAGCCGTCTTGCGCGATCACCTCGGTGCGAGCGGAGGGACCGTAATCGCCGGGGTTGCTCTTGGGGAGATTCAGTTTCCACGTGCCGGAGAAATTCGGATGGTCCTGCGCCAGAGCGGCGCCGGAAAGTGCTGTCACCGCGAGAAGCGCCAATGCGATCTTCCTCAACATGGTTCCTCCAGGTTAGGCTGTTTTGTGCTGCCGATGCCAGCAAAGATGGCCGATTATACGCGCATCGAGCCAGGTTGTGCCGAGGGTTTTGCCCTCTCTTCATGCGTTGCCAATCTATGCATTTGGCGACCAGAAAGCGCTGGTGCTTCAGGTATTACTCCGAGTGGGGTCTCTTTATTTCAACAGAATGGAGGAATGACAAAAAAAGGGCGGCCGAGAAACTGAGCCTCGAGCCGCCCTGTGGTGCGACAAGCCGTTGACCTGCGTTTAGTTTAGTGGCCTCCGCCGCCCGCGCCACCGGTTGCGCCGCCAGTGGCTCCCGTGCCGCCCGGGCCACCGCCTGTCGAGCCGGGATTCGCGCCTGTGCCGCCAGGGTTCGTGGGGCCGCTTGGCGACGAAGGGTTATTCGGGCCGTAGGGAGTTGTCGGCTCGCTTGGATTGCCCGGGTTTGGATTCGGAGGATTCGGGTTGTCAGGCTGGTTGGGATTTGGGTTGTTGGGCTGGCCCGGCTCGTTTGTATTATTAGGATTATCGGGATTATTGGGATTGGCCGGGTTATTTTGCTGATCCGGATTATTTGGCTGCTCTGGGCCGGGATTGCTTGGATTGGCCGGTCCGGTCGGATTGGTTGGCCCCGAGGGATTCTGCCCTGTGGGCGAGTTAGGAGAATTCTCCTGCGCATTCACGGCCACATAGACCGGGTGGAGCTGGTCTGCACCTGCGCGGGGCGCCGCGGCTGCAAACAAGCCCATGCCGAGGAATGCCATTGACCATGCGATTCTGCGAATTTGCATCGTGATTGCCTCCTTCAGAGAAGCCTACGAAAGAGGCCAGAAGAGCCACATCGGGGCGTCCGTGTAAGTGGCGGTGAAGGATGCTTTAAGGAAGGATATTGACGAGGAGCTAAGGGTTGGGAGCTAAAGATCGAAGCCGAGCTGCAGGCGCGCAGCTTCGGACATGCGGCCGGGATTCCACGGCGGGTCAAAGACGACTTCCACGTTGACTTCCTTCACTTCGGGAACGCGCGCGATTTTGGTTTCGACGTCGCGCTTGAGCACGTCTCCCATGCCGCAGCCGGGCGCGGTCATGGACATTTTCACGTCGATTTTTTTGCCGCCTTCATCGAGAGGCGTGATCAGGCAGGAGTAGATCAATCCCAGGTCGACGATGTTCACGGGAATTTCTGGATCGAAGACGGTCTTCATCTGGTCCCAGACGAGATTTTCGCTGAAGGCAATCGGTTCGGGCGTTTCGGTTATCGCGGGAACATTCAGGCCGATCGCGTCGGCGTCTTTATTGTCGATGCGGAACATCTGGCCGAATTCGGTGACAACGGTGTAGCCGGTGCCGAGATGCTGCATCACACGCACGGAAGTGCCCGCGGGAATCGTGGCGGAAATTCCCGTGGGGATGCCGATCGCGGCGCAATTGCGGCTGACGGTAACGGGTTCGGAGTGGTTCACGGCGAAATTAACTCACGGCTGTATTTTATCAAAAACCATGCGAGTGTTTGTGGCGCCAAACGGCGCGTCTGACGTAGACGTGATGCTCATCAGCTTGCCATCAGGCGAAAGCGCATACGTGATCGTGCCCTTCGTTGTGCCGGGGATGTAAGCGCTTGTCATCTCTTCGGTGACAACAAGCGAATCGCCCTGCCATGCGGCGGAGACGTTTGCAACCGTCATGATTCCGGCGTCGGCGAGCGGCGAATCCGCGGGCACAGGCACGGGCCTGCCATCGACGGCGAGAGATATGGTGTACGAGTCGTCGCCTCCGTCGCTTGTGGAGTGGACTTCGTCTGTGAACTTGTCGCCATCGATATGGATGACGTCAATTCGCGATGTGGGCGCGTCCGAGTCGCCAAAGTCGCTCCGGCCAAGACTGAGGGCCCATTTGCCGTCGAATTTCGCGTGATCTTGAGCAAAGCCGGGCGCGGCCAAAAGCGCCGCAGCGAGGATCAATAGCGAAAGCTTTGTCGTCATGGCGTCTCCAGAGGGGAAGCGCTGCCGGTGCGGGAGTGCTTCGCTCTTTTCGACCTTATAGCACCGTGATTCGGCAGCAGGCAAGGAACGCGTGAGTTCGCCACGGACCTATTCGGTGGAAACAGAGTCCTGCTTGCCTTCGATAGCCGCCTGCAACGTGTGCCACGCGAGCGTGGCGCATTTGACGCGCGCGGGGAATTCAGCGACGCCCGAAAATACGGCGAGTTTACCCAGTTCGGCGGAGTCCGCATCGTGGTGGTCCTGGGTGGTGACGAACTTGTGGAAGTTCTCGAAGAGGCGCTCGGCTTCCGCCAAGGTTTTTCCCTTGATCGATTGGGTCATCATCGAGGCCGATGCTTTGGAAATGGCGCAGCCGCTGCCTTGAAACGCGATGTCGCGCACGGTGTCGCCTTCGACATCCAGATATACGGTGAAGCGATCGCCGCACAAGGGATTGAAACCCTCGGCGTGGTGATTGGCATTCGGAAGTTTCTTGAAATTCCGGGGAGCCTTGCTGTGCTCGAGGATCACTTCCTGATAGAGATCGCGGAGTTCGGGCATCAGCCTAAAACCTCGCGCACGCGCTCGACGCCTCGTGCGAGAGCGTCGATGTCTTCGCGCGTATTGTAAATGGCCAGCGAGGCGCGCGCCGTCGCCGGAATGTCGAAACGGTCCATCACGGGCTGCGAGCAATGATGGCCGGTGCGGATGGCGATCCCTTCCTGATCGAGAATCGTGCCGATATCGTGGGGGTGAATGTCGTTCAGCACGAAGGAAAGTACCCCTGCTTTTTGGGCTGCCGTGCCGATCAGCCGAACGCCCGGGACCGCGGAAAGCTTTTCCGTGGCGTAGCCGAGCAGTTCATGTTCGTAGGCTTCAATCGCGTCCATTCCGACGTCGGTGACGTAATCGATCGCGGCGCCGAGGCCGATGACGCCGGCGATGTCCGGCGTGCCGGCTTCGAATTTATACGGCAATTTGTTGTACGTCGTCTTTTCAAAGGTGACAGAGCTGATCATATCGCCGCCGCCCTGATAGGGAGGCATCGCGTCGAGAAGCTCCGCTTTGCCATAGAGCACACCGATTCCTGTGGGTCCGTAAACTTTGTGGCCCGAAAATGCGTAGAAGTCGCAATCGATCGCCTGAACATCGACAGACATGTGCGGAACTGCCTGAGCGCCATCGACAAGGACGGGGATCTTACGGCGATGCGCCATCTCCGTCATGCGCTTGACGGGATTGATGCTGCCCAGCGCGTTTGAGACGTGAGTGAACGCGGCAATTTTGGTGCGGGGGCCGAGGAGATTTTCGAATTCGTCGAGAAGCAGTTCGCCGCGGTCATTGATTGGCGCAACCCGCAGCTTGGCGTTCTTTTCGGCGCAGAGCATTTGCCACGGCACGATGTTCGAGTGGTGCTCCATCGCCGTAATCAGCACTTCGTCTCCCGGGCCGACGTGCGTGCGGCCATACGTCTGCGCGACGAGGTTGATCGCTTCCGTGGTACCGCGAACAAAGATAATTTCGGCTGGTTTTGCCGCGCCCAGGAAGTGCTGGACGCGCCCGCGAACATTTTCGTAATCGGCGGTGGCGCGCTCGGAAAGGTAATGAACGCCGCGGTGGATATTGGCGTTTTCGTCCTCGTAGTAGCGGGCGATTGCGTCAAGCACGAAGCGCGGCTTTTGCGAGGTAGCGGCGTTGTCGAGATAGACGAGCGGCTTGCCGCGAACCGTCCGCTGCAGAATAGGGAACTCGGCGCGAATCGCCTGCACGTCCAGCTCTATGCGGGGGCTTGCCCCCTGCTGCGCGTATCCGGCTTTTGCCGCGGGCGTCATCCGGCTGCCTCCGAAGCCTTTCCGTTCGCTGAGGCGCGAATCAAGTGCGTGAGGTGCTCGTGGATCAAAGCCTCGACGTGCGTGCGAGCAGGGCCTTCCGCCATGCGGTCAAGGCATTCGCTGGCGAACGCGAGCAGCAGCAGTTGGCGTGCGGAGGCTTCGTCGATGCCGCGTGAACGAAGATAAAAGAGCGAATTCTCTTCGATCTGGCCGATGGTGGCGCCGTGCGTACACTTCACGTCGTCGGCGTAAATTTCGAGCTGCGGCTTCGTGTCGATCTGAGCGCCGTCGGAAAGCAGCAAGTTGCGATTGGTTTGCTTCGCGTCCGTCTTCTGCGCGTCTTTGTGAACGATGATGCGGCCGTGGAACACGCCGTGCGCGTGGCCTCCGAGAATACCGTTGTAAAACTGGCGGCTGCCGCAATGCGGCTTGACGTGTTCGACGAGCATGTAGTTATCGAGATGCTGCCGGCCTGTTCCGGCGAAGAGGCCGTTGATCAGGCAATCGCCGCCTTCGCCATTGAGGACGGGATGCACGTTGTTGCGAACGATGCCGCCGCCGAGAAGAACGGAGTGAGACGCGACGTTCGCGTCACGGCCTTGTTCGATGCGCAGGGTGGAAACGTTGAAGGCGTCGGTGTGTTCGCGCTCGATCATGTAATGCGAGATGACGGCGTTATCGCCGGCGATCAGTTCCGTGGCGGTGTTGCAGAAAAGACGACCCTCGACGCCCGGCTGCGATGGCAGGGAAACGTAATCTTCAACAAACGTCGCCTGGCTTTCGTCTTCGGCAACGATCAGATTGCGCGGATGGGTCATCGTAGGGCCGGATTCGCTTATGGAAACGAAGAGCAAGTGAATCGGGGCCTCGAGCACCACGCCTTTTTCGATGTGAATGAACGCGCCATCTTCGAGGAACGCGGTATTCAGCGCGGAAAAGGGATCGCGCCTGGTATCGAGATACCGGCCGAGCCAAGCCTCGAGGGCTGAAGGCTGCGATTCGATTTCGGCGGCGAGATTAGAAATCTCCACGCCGTCGGGAAGCTTGCCGAGATTCGAATGTTCAGGAGCGTAGCGCCCGTTTACAAAGACGAGTTGGCAAGCTGAGCCCGGAATGCTGAAGCGGTCCAGCGACTTCGGGGCGATTCCGATGCGGCCATCGCGCGCGAGCCGAAAAGGCGTCTGCGCGAGCGACGAAAGATTGGTGAAGCGCCAGTCTTCCATTCGCGTGGTGGGGATGCCCACTTCGGAGAAACGCGCGAAGGCGTCGCGGCGCATGCTGCGCAGCCAGGCAAGCCGGTTGCCAGCGGCGGATTTTTCAAATCCTCCGAAGCCCTGCTGATATGTGGTCAATTCCTGAGTCGGCATGTCAGATCCTCAGGCGCGGCCGGCAGCGGCTTCCATGGCGCCGTAGCCTTTCGCTTCGAGTTCGAGCGCGAGTTCCGGGCCGCCGGAGCGAGCGATCTTGCCGTCGACGAGCACGTGCACGCGATCGGGGACGATGTAATTGAGCAGGCGCTGATAATGCGTGACGACGAGAATGGCGCGATCCGGGCTGCGCATCGCATTCACGCCTTGCGCGACAATCCGCAGCGCGTCA
>DATJOL010000135.1:0-16966 GCA_035507075.1 Candidatus Aquilonibacter sp.
GGGCATGGTGCAGCAGCGCGTGCTGGAAACGGCCAAGGGGCGGTTCCTCTTCCGCGTGACCCCTGCAGCGCGCGAGTTCCTGCTGCGCGAAGGCACGGACCTGAAGTACGGCGCCCGGCACCTGAAACGAGCAATTGAGCGGCACGTGGTTTATCCGCTGGCGAGCCTGCTGGCGACCGAGCAAGTGACGCTTGGCGACGTGATCTCGATCGACTGGGACGGCGCCTCTGACGGTTTGCGATTCATGAAGGAGACTTCGGGGGCATTCGCAGCGCCCGCGCCTCCGACCGAGGGGATGGTAGAAGCCGCCGCGGCCGCTTCCCAGACGCGAGCCATACCGCACCTTCGCACCATTGCGGCAGCCGACCGGTGGCCGCTGCCGCGGAGCCGCTAAAGAAACCACGCAAATAAGGCGATTAATAGGAAGAGTGGGTGTGGCTGAAAAGTCCGCCATAAGCCCCGTCCTATGAACGCTACATCAAAGGCCAAAGTTCCTTGCGAAGGCAGGCTGCGGGCATACCCGGAAAGTTTCGCAGCGTGGTGCATCCTCCCTTTCTTCGCCGGTACATTCCTCCTCGCCGGCCTCGCGACGCGCGCCCAGCAGCAAGGCCCTGACCTTTCGAGCAAGACCATCCAGGACCTGATGAATATCGAGGTGACCTCAGCCTCGAAAAAAGAAGAAAAGCTTTCGCGCACAGCTTCGGCGGTCTTCGTGGTTACGCAGGCGGATATTCAAAAATCCGGCGCCACAAACATTCCTGATCTGCTGCGCATGGTTCCCGGGCTGGACGTGGCACAAATCAACGAAAACACCTGGGCGATCAGCGCCCGCGGCTTCAACGGCAGGTTCGCGAATGAGCTGCTTGTTCTTGTAGACGGGCGCAGCGTGTACACCCAGGTCACTGGCGGTGTTTTCTGGGACACGTTGGACTTGCCCTTTAACGACATCGATCGAATTGAGGTGGTGCGCGGTCCGGGCGCTTCGCTTTGGGGCGCGAACGCCGTAAACGGAGTGATTAACATCATCACCAAGGAGGCTTCTGCAACGCAGGGCTCGTTTGTCGAGAGCGGAGGCGGCAACGTCGAAGAGGGGTTTGCGACCGCGCAATACGGCGGCAGGTTGCCGCGTTCGAGCTATCGCGCCTTCGCGGAATACTTCAACCGGGATCACTTTGACCCGGTCGGCGGCCAGAGCGACGATGGCTGGCATATGCTCCGCGGCGGATTTCGAACTGACACCGCCGTCTCACCAGCAGATAAACTCACACTAGAAGGAGGGCTTTACGCCGGGCGCGAGGGCCAGCAGATCGGTTTCTTACCGGCGCTCACTGCGCCGGGTCCCGAGTTGGTCGATTCCGAGGTGAACATAAGCGGCGGCTTTGTGAGAGGAGCGTGGGAGCACCACTATTCCGACCAATCCGACATCTCCTTCCAATCGTACTTCGACCGTTACGAGCGAGACGACGCCCTCAACGAGGGCCGCGCCACATTTGACGCCACATTCCAACACCATTTCGCGTGGGGCTCGCGCCAAGATTTCATTTGGGGCTTGGGCTATCGCTACTCGGCCTCGAACTCGACGGGGAGCCTCTTCGTCTCACTGCATCCGGCAGATCTTGGCGAGCAGCTTTTCAGCGGATTCGCACAGGATGAAATAGCGCTGTCGCCGAATCGCGTCTATTTGACGGGCGGCGCTAAAGTCGAACACAACTATTTCACGGGCTTCAACGTGCTGCCGCGCGCGTCCATCGTATGGCTGGTGGCGCCGAACGAGACAGTCTGGACGTCTGTGGCGCGTGCTGTTCGCACCCCGGCCGACACCGATGCCGATATTCGGCTTAACGTGGGTGGATTCATCGGGGAAGGCGGAACTGCGACAGTGATAAGCATTTTTGGCAACCGTCACCTGGTTGACGAGGGTACAAATTCTTACGAAGCGGGATACCGGGCACTGTTGCGGAAGGACCTCTCGTTTGACCTGGCCGCTTATTATGCGACGTACGATCATCAGGAGACGACCGAGCCTGAGACGCCTTTCATGGAATCGAGTCCCGCGCCTCCCCACCTTGTGTTGCCCTCGACTTACGAAAATCTGATGCACGGGGAGAGCCCTGGTGTCGAAGCCTTCGCCGAATGGAACGTGACGAGCCGATGGAACGTGAGCCCTGGCTATGCTTTCCAGAAGATCCACATGCGCACCGATCCAACGAGCAAGGATACGACCTCGGCTGCCGAGGCTGAGTACTCCAGTCCGGCTCATTCGGCGTCGCTTCGCTCGCGCTACACCCTGCCGGGCGGATTCGATTACAACATGGCCGCTTATTTCGTCGAGCGAATTGCCGACCCGCTAGTGCCCTCGTACACGCGTCTTGATGCCAACGTGACCTGGCATTGGAAGGAGCAATGCTCGTTCACAGTCGCCGGCCAAAACCTGCTGCAAGCCCACCATCTCGAGTACGTGGACACGCTGGGCACCACAAACTCGACTTTGGTCAGGCGGGGCGTTTACGCCAAGTTTGCGTGGCAATTTTGACGAGGAGCAACACATTCTGACGTCGGGAAATTTGTTGTCGACTCGCAAGCTGCAGCGCCAGGCGCGCTGGTCGCGGGTTTCGTCCGGGCTTCTGGCGCTTCTTTGTATTTGTGGGGCCGCAGCGCGTGCGCAGTCAAATCAGGCCGCCGAGTACCAATTGAAAGCGGCTTTCCTCTTCGATTTCGCAAAATTCATCGATTGGCCGCCGTCGGCGTTTGCCGGTGCACAATCGCCCTTTACGATCTGCATCATAGGACGCGATCCCTTTGGGTCCTTCTTCGATGAATATGTTGCGGACAAAACGATCGACAGCCGGCCTGCACTGATTGAGCGCTTTGCTTCGTTCAAGCTGCCAGCCGGGACGCGCTGCCAGATCGCGTTTATCAGCGCTTCCGAACAATTCCACTACCGCGACGTGATCGCCTCCTTCAGCGGCCAAAGTACGCTTCTGGTCGGCGACGCAGGCGGATTCGCCTCCTCCGGCGGCGCTATCGAATTTCTCCTGGAAGAAAATCACATCCGTTTTGCGATTAATCCTGAAGCGGCCGACCGGGCGGATTTGAAAGTCAGCTCGAAACTCCTCGCGCTCGCGCAGATCGTTCACGACGATCGCGATAGAGGAAGGAATTGACGTGAACGGCATCGGGCATCATTCGATCCGGCAGAAGCTGACGCGCATCGTTCTCGTCAGCTGCGGAGCGAGCGTCCTGCTCGCCTGTGCCATATTTCTCATCTACGACGGGGTCACGTCGCGGGTCGCGCTAGAAAACCGGGCCGCAACCAGCGCGGCCATCACGGGCCTGAATGCGACGGCAGCAATAGAATTCGACGATCCCGACTCTGCGGCCGAAATCCTGAGCCATTTCAGCGCTCAGCCCCACGTCACGCAGGCGTGCATCTTCGACGCGAACAAACATGTGGTCGCCAGATATGTTCGTGCAGGCCTGCATCCGAGGCCGCTTCCATCTGTTCCTGCAGGAGATTTCAAGGGCCGTATCGGCTGGAGCCGTTTCGGGGCATTCCAAAGAATTTTTCTCAAGGGGCAACTCATAGGGACGGCCTACGTGGAGTTCGATGCCGGCGAACTGCAAAGCCGGCTTTTCAGCTTCCTGACCACCACTGCCGTGGTGATCGTGCTCTCTCTCATCGTGGCCTGCATGCTTGCCCTGCGTCTGCAGAGATCGATCTCCGACCCGCTTTTGGAGCTCGCGAAGGCGGCGTTCGCTATTTCGCTTGCCAATGACTACTCGGTCCGCGTTGAACAAAAATCGGACGATGAAATCGGATTTCTCGTCGAACGATTCAACGACATGATGGGCCGCATCCAAGTGCGTGAGACCGCCTTGCGCCAGGCTCACGACGAACTGGAGACGAGGGTCGACGAGCGCACCCACGAACTGCAAATCGAAATTCATGAGCGCAAACAAGCTGAGGAACGTCTCGAGCAACAACGCCTGTTTCTGAACGCCGTGATCGAAAACAATCCCGTTTCGATCGTCGTGGTGGACGCCGACGACGCGATCGAAATGTGCAACCCTGCGTTCGAAAGTCTCTTCCTCTTCGATAGAAGCGAGGCCGTCGGACGCCGCCTGGTCGATCTGGTCGTTCCGGAAGAGTACTTACCGCAAAGGAATGCCGCGCGCGAAAGGGCCTTACGCGGTGAGACCACACGCATAATCGGCCCACGCCGCCGCAAAGACGGCACGCTGGTGGATGTGGAGGCGGTGGCCGCACCTCTTAAGGTCAACGCCGAGAGCGGTACGGGGTTGCTCGTTCTCTTCCGCGACATCACCGAGCAAAAGCGCGCCGAGGAGGCTTTGCTCCGCGCAAAAGAGGCAGCGGAAGCGGCGAGCCAGGCCAAGAGCGATTTCCTTGCGAATATGAGCCACGAAATCCGCACGCCAATGAACGGAATTATCGGTATGACGGAATTGGCGCTCGATACCACTTTGACAACCGAGCAGCGGGAATACCTAACGCTCGTGAAGACTTCGGCCGATTCCCTTCTTGCCTTGATTAGCGACATTCTCGACTTTTCCAAGATCGAAGCCGGCAAGCTCGACCTAGATCTGGCGGAGTTCTCTTTTGTGCAAGCCCTTGGAGAGACCCTCAAAGCCCTCGGCTATCGTGCTCATCAGAAGGGCCTCGAACTGGCGTGGCGCGTCAGCCCGGGCGTTCCCGGAAGGCTGGTTGGCGACGTTGGACGGCTTCGGCAGGTGATCGTCAATCTGGTCGGCAATGCGCTGAAATTTACCGAACACGGCGAAGTCGTGGTTGAAGCCGAAAAGGAATTCGAAGACGACACCGGTATCGTCATTCACTTCCGCGTGCGAGATACGGGCATCGGGGTACCGCGGGAGAAGCAGACTCTGATTTTCGAAGCGTTCACGCAGGCCGATAGCTCGACGACGCGCCTTTACGGAGGTACAGGGCTTGGGCTCGCCATCACGGAACACCTTGTCCGGCTGATGGGCGGGCGCATCTGGTTGGAAAGCGAGGTGGGTCGGGGGAGCACGTTTCACTTCACAGCTCGATTTGGACACGTTGCCTCAGATGCCGACTCCGATGAGCCGCACGACCCGGAGATTCTGCAGAACTGCCCGGTTTTGATCGTCGATGACAACCGGACCAACCGGATCATCCTGCTCGAAATGCTTTCGGCTTGGCATATGAGCGCTGAAGCCGTGGAGGACGCAGAAGCGGCTCTCGCCGTTCTGGCGCGGCACAGCCGCGAGGGGCGGGAGGTTCGCCTGATCATCACCGATGTGCAGATGCCGCGGATGGATGGTTTGTCGTTCGGCGAAAAACTTCGCAGCGATCCGGCGTTCGCAAACGTGCCGATCATTTTTCTCAGCTCGAGCGTCCATCAGGGCGAGACGCTTCGGGCTCGCACTCTGGGCCGCGCGGCGTACCTTACCAAACCGGTGCAGCCGTCGGAGCTCTTTGACGCCATGCTGGAAGCGCTCTCCGTGAAAGCCGTGGCACATCGCCGCGCCGCGCCGGCTCCGCCCCCCCCATCTTCCGCGGGAATTGCAGGGCTGACGATTCTCCTCGCGGAAGATAATCCAGTTAACCGCAAACTCGCGAAGACTCTGCTCGAAAAGCACGGCTATAGCGTGCTGATTGCGGAAAACGGACGCGAAGCGCTTGGCGTGCTCGATCGCGAAAAAGTGGACCTGGTGTTGATGGATGTGCAGATGCCCCTGATGGACGGCCTCGAGGCGACGCGCCTGATTCGCCAAAAGGAAAAAAGCACCGGAAAGCATCTTCACATCATCGCGCTCACAGCCCATGCCATGAAGGGCGACCGAGAGAGATGCCTGGCGGCGGGCGCGGATGACTACCTCGCAAAACCTATACGCACCAAGGACCTCCTTTCCGCGATCGATCGTTCCAATGCTTCCGTGCCGGCGGCTGTGCGGCGTGCCGACGAGCCAGCGGGCGGGTCTTCGGCGGAGCTGCCGCTCGATATGGCCGCAGCTCTCGAGCGCGTCGAAGGAGATCGTGAACTTCTGGAGGAACTCGCGATTCTCTTCCTTGAAGAGAGCGCCAGGAATCTTCAGGCGATCCGTGCAGCGTTTGACGCGAGCGATGGCGCGCTGCTCGAGCGCCTCGCGCACACGTTGAAGGGAGCCTCCGCAAATATCGGGGCGGTTTCGGTATCGCGCGCCGCTCTCGGGCTGGAGGAACAAGCCCGTTCGCGCAATCTCACGGATGCGCGGCAAAAGATCGTCGCACTGGAGATGGAAATCGAAAGGCTACGTCCGGCGTTGGACCCTTTGCTCCGAAAAATCGCCCCGGAGAAAAACGCATGAGCCCTGGCTTGCCCAAGCGAATTCTCATCGCGGAAGACGATCCGATTTCGCGCCGCATGCTGCAATCTTTTTTGATGAAGTGGGACTATCAAGTGATCGCCGCTTCGAACGGCACCGAGGCGCTGAAGATTCTCAATCATCCGGACGCGCCGCCGCTGGCGCTGCTCGATTGGATGATGCCCGGAATGGAGGGTCCTGAAATCTGCCGCGAAATTCGCCGCGATCCCGACCGACCATACATATATGTGCTTTTGCTGACGGGGCGTTCGCAAAAGGAGGATCTTCTGAAGGGTCTCGAAGCCGGGGCTGATGATTATTTGACGAAGCCATTCGACGCGCAGGAGCTGCGCGCGCGGCTGGTGGTGGGGCAGCGCATACTCGATCTGCAGCATCACTTGCTCGCGGCCACAGACGAGCTGCGGTTTCGAGCCTCGCACGATATGCTCACCGGTCTTGCGAATCGCGCGGCCGTCCTGGAGGCGGTACACCGCGAACACGCGCGCCAGCTGCGCGACGGCGGGTCGTTTGGGATTATTTTGGCCGACCTCGACCACTTCAAGGCAGTGAACGATACCTACGGCCATCTCACCGGCGATGCGGTGCTGAAGGAAGCGGCGGATCGCATGAAATCGTCCATTCGCACGTACGACACGGTCGGCCGCTACGGCGGGGAAGAGTTTCTGATTGTTGTGCCCAACGGCGACGCAAGTGGAACCGCCGCCGTTGCCGAGCGGATTCGCAGCGCGATCTCCGAGCGCCCGATGATCACCGAGTCAGGGCCGGTTTCCATCACCGCCAGCCTCGGCCTGGCGATCAGCACTATCGACGCGGAAACACGCGACTTGCTCCGCTCCGCCGACGAAGCGCTTTACTATGCCAAAGCCCGAGGCCGCAACCGCGTCGAGCCGTTCGATCCGCGCGACCTTGCGGCCGGCTTGCGCCGGGGCTGAGATTCGAGGAGCTATCGTTCCCGCCGACGCCTCGCGAAGGCGGGAATCCGCCGATTCGGTTCAACTCCACTTCGTGTATACTCGAAATTTGCTTCGATCACTGGACGAGGTTTGTATATGAGTCCCACAAAGCCGGAATCAACCACAACGTCTGCCGAAAACGCATCCGCCGGCCGCCGCGACACGCTCTCCATCACCGATAATCGCACCGGCCGCCAATACGAGATTCCCATTAAGAACGACACGATTCGCGCCATCGATCTCCGGCAAATCAAAGTGAACCAGTCCGATTTCGGCTTGATGAGTTACGACGCCGCATTCTCGAATACGGCTTCCTGCATCAGCAGGATCACTTATATCGACGGGGACAAAGGGATTCTGCGCTATCGCGGCTACGCAATCGAAGAGCTGGCCGAGAAGAGCACGTACATGGAGACTTCGTATCTCCTGCTGCACGGCGAGCTCCCGACGCAACCGCAGCTGGCCACCTGGATCGACCAGATTACGCATCACACGTTTATTCACGAGAGCATCAAGAAATTCCTGGACGGTTTCCATTACGACGCGCACCCGATGGGCATGATGATTTCCACGGTTGCCGCGCTCTCCACGTTTTATCCCGAAGCCAAAGATATTTTTAACCCCGATTCGCGGCGCAAGCAGACCTATCGCCTGATGGGCAAGATGCCCACGCTTGCCGCCTTTGCCTATCGCCACAGTTTGGGGATGCCTTACGCGTATCCGGACAATGAGCTCAGCTATTGCGCGAACTTCCTCAACATGCTTTTCAAGACAAGCGAGGCGAAATACCGCCCGAATCCCACGCTCGAGCGCACACTGGATATTCTTTTCATACTGCATGCCGATCACGAGCAGAACTGCTCTTCCACGGCTATGCGAGGCGTCGGAAGTTCGCATGTGGACCCCTATTCCGCGATTGCCGCGGCGACAGCGGCCCTTTATGGGCCCCTACACGGCGGCGCCAACGAAGAAGTGCTGCGCATGCTGCTGGAAATCGGTTCGGTGAACAACGTGCCGTCTTACATCAAGCGCGTAAAGGCAGGCGAAACGAAGCTGATGGGCTTTGGGCACCGCGTTTACAAAAACTACGATCCGCGCGCCCGGATCGTGAAGCATCTTGCTTACCAGGTTTTTGACGTCATGGGCCGGAATCCTCTGGTGGACATTGCGCTCGAGTGCGAACGCATCGCTCTCGAAGACGATTATTTCGTCTCGCGCCGCCTCTATCCCAACGTGGACTTCTACACGGGCCTGATCTACCAGTCGATGGGCTTCCCGGTCACGATGTTTCCAGTGCTGTTCGCAATTCCGCGGACGTCAGGTTGGATTGCTCAATGGCAGGAGATGCTGCTCGATCCGGAGCAGAAAATCTGCCGGCCGCGCCAGGTTTATCTCGGACACGATCTGCGCAGCTACATCCCTCTCGATCATCGCGGCTAAGATTCGTCTCGATCCGGCCGATCTATCTTCAGGTAATGTTCAGGTACCGGCGTGTCGCGTCGTATCTCTTTGCCATCGCGGCAAAAATTAGGGACGCCTGCTTTCTTGACTTTCCGCCGCGTTCGTGGAAAATCACAAGAGCATTATCTCCTTGAGTAAATAACCCCTTCCAGAAAGGTTCGCGGGCGTCCCGAACCTGAACGCTTTTCCATTGGCCCGTTGCTCCCCAGCGGCAGGCGGGAATGTCTTGTGCGATCAAGGCATCCCATGGATTTCCTCAAACAAATATTTGGCTCCAGCGATTACATGCCGCATGGCTACTGCTATCTGTGGAACAGCCATCTCGTCTGGCTGCATGTAATTTCAGACTCGCTTATCGCACTCTCGTATTTCGCGATTCCGGCGATCCTGTTGTGGTTTGTGCGCAAGCGCCGCGATTTGCCTTTTCACTGGCTGTTCGTTTTGTTCGGTATTTTTATCATCGCCTGCGGCATGACGCACGTGATGGAGGTCTGGACGCTGTGGCACGCAGACTACTGGCTCTCCGGTGGAATAAAGGCAATCACAGCTGTCGCATCCGTCTTGACGGCGATCGTGCTCGTAAAGGCCGCCCCCAAGGTCCTCGCCCTGCCGGGTATTGACCAACTGCTTCGCTCCAACACGTCGCTGGAACAGCAGATATCCGATCTTCGCGATGAAGAGATGCGGTCTTTGATCCGCGAGGCCGCTTATCGCGATCAGGCCGCACTGCTCGACCTGACTTACGACGCGATTTTCGTGCGCGACATGCATAGCAAAATCACATATTGGAATCGCGCCGCTGAAGAACTGTACGGGTGGTCTAAGCAGGAAGCAGCGGGCAAAACCAGCCACGAGCTTCTCGAAACTGTTTTCCCGAAACCTCTCGCTGAGATAGAGAAAGAGGTTTTCACGACGGGCTATTGGGAAGGCGAACTCATCCATCGCAGGCGCGATGGATCATCGGTTATCGTTTCCAGCCGGTGGGCGCTCGAAAAGGACGTCGCCGGAAATCCCGCGGCGATTCTTGAGAGCAATCGCGACGTGACCCATTCGCGAGCTATCGAGCGCCGTTTCCAAAACTTGCTCGAGGCCGCGCCGGACGCCATCGTCGTCGTCGACCAGCGCGGAAAAATCGAGCTCGCCAATGCGCAGGCGGAAAAGCTGTTCGGCTATTCGCGCGCCGAATTAATCGAGCAGCCCATTGAAATGCTGGTTCCGACTGATCTTCACGCGGCTCACGCCGGTCATCGCGAGCGCTATGGCGCCGACCCGCACGCCCGTGCGATGGGTGTCGGCCTCGAACTCCACGCGCGGCGCAAAGACGGAACCCTCGTCCCTGTCGAGATCAGTCTTAGCCCTCTAGAAACGCAACAGGGCACGCTCATCTGCAGCGCGATCCGCGACGTCACATTTCAGCGCAAAGCAAGCGAAAACATACAGACGCTCAACGCCGCGCTACAGCAGAAAATCGGCGATCTGAACACGTTAAACAAAGAGATGGAAATGTTCAGCTACTCCGTCTCCCACGACCTTCGTGCTCCATTGCGGCACATCGATGGCTTCGCCCGCATTCTCCTCGAAGAACACGCCTCCGAACTTTCGCCTGAGGCCTCTCGATACCTCGCGCGCGTGATCGATGCCGCCAACCACATGGGTGCGCTCATCGATGATCTTCTCGCACTGGGCCGCGTAGGCCGCAGGGAAATGAGCGTCCGCACCGCCAATCTCGACAACCTCGTCAAACAGGCCATGGGCGACCTTCCCCCCGGGACCGAAACCCGTCCGATCGAATGGAAAATCGCTGCCCTGGGCGAAGCGCCATGTGATTCCGGCCTTCTCAAATTAGTTTTCTCTAATCTTCTCGGCAACGCCGTCAAATTCACCCGCACTCGCGAAGCGCCCGTTATCGAAGTCGGCGCGGGGTCAAAAAACGGGACCCCGATCTATTTTATCCGCGACAACGGAGTGGGCTTCGACCCCAAATATGCCGATAAGCTCTTCGGAGTCTTTCAGCGGCTTCACAGCCAGCAAGACTTTGAAGGCACCGGCGTAGGCCTAGCCACCGTGCGCCGCATTATTCAGCGGCATGGCGGCGAAGTTTGGGCCGAGTCGCAGCTGGGTCAAGGTGCGACGTTCTTCTTCACCCTCGCTGCCTGCCGCGCCGATGCCGCGCCAAATGGAGTGGAGGTTTCCGTAAGCGATGAACGCAAAGCCAGTCGGGATTCTTCTGGTTGAGGACAATGACGCCGATGCCGAACTTGCGCTGCACGCCCTTCGCAAGAGCCAGCTTGCGAACCATATTCACCGCGCCAGGGATGGGGAGGAGGCCCTGAACTTTCTCTTCTGCCGCGGGGACTTTTCCGAGCGCACATTCGACGATGCCCCGCAGCTCATCCTGCTCGACCTGAAACTTCCAAAAATCGACGGCCTGCAGGTCCTTCAGCAGATCAAAAGCGATCCGCACACCAGGGCGATTCCCGTCATCATTCTGACCTCTTCCAAAGAGGAACATGACGTTGTCACTGGCTATCTCAACGGAGTCAACAGCTATATACAGAAGCCCGTTAATTTCGCTGATTTTCAAAATGTCGTGCGGCAGCTCGGCATGTATTGGCTCCTGCTCAATAGCAAGCCGCCGGCGTCCGCCTATAACCAGAGCTAAGGCCCCTGATGCCCGAAGAACGCCCGGAAAATCCGCGTCCTGCCGAAAAATCGCTGCGCATCCTGATCGCAGACGACGATCAGACCGACGTTGACCTTTGCCTGCGTCACCTACGCAAGACGGGCGTGCAATTCGAAGCGGCTTCCGTCTCGACCCGCGACCAATTCGCGCAGCATCTCCAGTCTCATCCCGTCGACATCGTCCTCTCCGATTATCGAATGGGCAGCTGGACCGGCATGGACGCCCTCGCCACCCTCAAGCAGTTGCAGCCCGAAGTTCCCCTCATCCTGATGACGGGCACACTCGGCGACGAACTCGCAGTCGAATCCATCAAGGCCGGAGTCACTGACTACATCCTAAAAGGGCAGCTCGCACGGCTTCCGATGGCTCTTCGCCGTGCGCAAGAAGAACGCATGCTGCGCGAAGCCGAAGCCCGCGCCCTGGTCGCCCTGCGCGAAAGCGAACAGCATTACCGCACGCTCGTGCAGAACGCGCCCGAAGCCATCGTGGTCCTCGACACGGAAAAAGGCAGGTTCATCGACTGCAACGACAACGCGACGAAACTCTTTCAGTTGTCGCGGGAAGAACTGCTCACGCGCGGTCCCGTGGACGTCAGTCCACCCTTGCAGCCGGACGGCGCTGCCTCTGCCATCGCGGCGCTCGAAAAGGTGAATCTCGCACTGCAGGGATACACCCCGCGTTTTGAATGGGTGCATCGCAATTCGGCGGGAGAGGACATCGCCTGTGAAGTTCATCTGGTTCGGCTCGCATCAAGCGCTAACCACGGCCTGGTGCGCGGCAGCATAATAGACATCACCGAGCGCAAAATCGCAGAGGCCGCTCTGCGGGCCAGCGAAGCGCGCTATCGCAGTCTCGTCAACAACGCCACATACGGGATCTACTGGGTCGCCCTGGACGGAAAGCTGCTCTTTGCGAATCCTGCTCTCGCCCGCATGCTGGGATACGATTCGGCCGAGCAGATTCTCGCCCAGGGTGACACGCTCTCGCTCTTTTGCGATGCGGCCGCGCGGGAAATGGTGCGCGCAAAGTTCTTTGAAACCGGCCGCGTGGATGCGGCGGTCGATTGGAAGCGCAAGGACGGCAAGACGATTCACGTCCGCCTCAATGGCCGCGAGGTGGCGCACCCGGAAAACGGCGAACAGTGCATCGAAATCATCGTCGAAGACATTACCGAACGCCAGAATCTAGAGCGCCAGCTGGCAAATGCGCAGAAATTCGAAGCCATCGGCCAGCTCGCCGGCGGCATAGCGCACGACTTCAACAACATGGTCGGCGCGATTCTCGGTTGGGCAGATATGGGCCTCGAGGAGACCGAACCCGGCTCTCGCCTCCATCGCCACTTCGAGAAAGTTCACCAGCAGGGCGAACGAGCCGCTGCGCTGACGCGCCAATTGCTTGCATTCGCCCGCCGCCAGATTCTCGAGCCGCGCAACATGGACCTGAACAATACCGTGGTCGAGACGCTGAACCTGCTCGAAAAGGTTCTCGGAAGCAACATCGAAATCCGCGCCAATCTCGCGTCCGATCTCGCCGTCATTCGCGCCGATCCGGTTCAGGTCGAACAGGTGGTGATGAATTTATGCATCAACGCGCGCGACGCCATGCCCAATGGCGGCTCTTTGATTCTCGATACGTCCAACGTCGCATTCGACGAACGCTTCTGCGCCATGCAGCCGCTCGCGCACCCGGGCAATTATGTGATGCTCTCCGTCACCGATTCGGGCATCGGCATGGACGCGGCGACACTCGACCGTATTTTCGAGCCGTTTTTCACGACCAAGGAAGTTGGCAAGGGAACCGGTCTGGGCCTCGCGACTATCTACGGAATCGTGCGTCAACACAACGGCTTCGTGCAGGTCTATAGCGAGGTCGGGCTCGGCAGCACATTTCGCGTTTATCTGCCCGCAGCAAAGGTCGAAGTCGATGCGTCAAGAGTGGCGCAAGCCGCAAAGCCAGTTCGAGGCGGCAGCGAAACGTTGCTCGTTGCTGAAGATCACGAAGGCCTGCGCCATCTCGCCGTCGAAACTCTGTCCGGCCTCGGCTATGAGGTACTCGTCGCCTGCGACGGCGAACAGGCCCTGGCCGAATTTGAGCGCAATCGCTCCCGCATCGGCCTGATACTTCTCGATGTCGTGATGCCCAAGCTGAGCGGGCCTGAGGTCTATGAACGGATCTGTGCGGATAACCCCAATTTTCCCGTGGTTTTTGCTACCGGTTACAGCGCGGACATTTCTCTGCTTAAAAAAGCCCAGGCCAACGGCTTGCCGATCCTGCAGAAGCCTTATGCTCCGCGCGATCTCGCCCGCACCATCCGCGAGACTCTCGACCGCCAATCGCGCACGCTGCCGGTTGCAACAAATACACCGTTATCGCGCTAGAGCCTTCACCGGCGAAACATATTGCGAGCCAAAAAAAACGCATTCGCCGGCCGCTCTGCGAGGCGCCTCATAAACCACGGGAACCAATAGGCGCCGTAAGAGACGAGCACACCAATCCGGCAACCTTCGCGCTCCAAGCGAGCCTGCTCCGCTCGCTGAATTCCATAGAGCATTTGAAATTCCAGCTGCTGTTTCGCGATTCCCTGCGACGACGCCCACTCCGAAATCTCCTGAATCAGGCGCAGGTCGTGAGTCGCAAATGCCGCGCGAACTCCGGTTGCTCGCGCCTCTGGTCCGAGCATTATTTTCGCCAGACGCAGGAAATTCTCGTCCACGTCTTTTTTTTCGGCGAATGCAATCTCCGGGGGCTCGCTATACGCGCCTTTCACCAAGCGCACGGATGCCCCCAGCGGAATCAACGACGCCAGATCCTTCTCCGTACGGAACAAATACGCCTGCAAGCATATGCCTGTGTTCCGATGCGCCTCATGCACTCGCCGGTACATCGAGAGGGTCACATCAACGTAAGGGCTATGCTCGATGTCGATCCACACGGTCCTTTCTGCACTCGAACTCTCCACTACGCGCGTTAAATTGTCGCGGCAGAGTTCCGCGCTCAGATCCAATCCGAGCTGCGTTAGCTTCACCGAAATCTCCGCCGAAAGTCCGGCCGCACGAATCCGCTCCAGCGCAATCACGTACTGGCGTGCCACCTCTTCCGCCTCGGGACGTTGCTTCACGTTCTCGCCCAGATGCGTCAGTACCGCAAAGACCCCGCTCTCATTCAAACGCTGGGCGGCATTCAGCGCATCGTCGAGGCTTTCTCCCGGCAGGAACCGCTCGACCGAGCGCCGCATGAATCGGTAGCGTGTCGCATGCTCGCGCAGCCAAGCGCTTTCGGACGCCTTTAAAAACGCGTTGCGCATCAGGCTCATCGGTTCCTCATAAATGCAGCTGGGGATTGGCGTGGCGAACGCTAAAAGGGCGGCGGCGAAAATGGCTTGTCCGTCGGCGCCTCGAGCAGAAAAATCGCGTACTGATAAATGAGCAGTTGCATTCGAGGAGTCGCGGAGTTCGGCCCGAGAATTTCTCCGAAGGATTCGTGCAGGTCATGCATCTGGTCGTCAGGCAAATCGCCCAAAAGCGCTCCAAAATGATTCTTCGCAAGGGTCAACGGCCCCGCATTTTTGTCGCTTGGCTCAACGCTCGCCGCAGTTGCCTTCGCATCTTTCGCGGAGCCCACATCAGGGCCGAGGGTACCGGCCGGCGCAGCGCCACTCGTCGCTGAAGTTGCCTTTGCTCCCCCAACTTCCGCTCCTGCCTCGTTCGGCTTGTTCCCGGCAGCCGGCGTCACCGGCCTAGGTTCATACGCTTCGTAAAACTCATAGCGAAATTCCTTCTCGTACAGCCCTGCATATGCTGCTTTCGCCGGATCGCCTGGCGACTGCGCTTCCGCCAGCGCCTTTGCCGTGAAAGCTTTAACCGCTTTCTCTACGCTCTGGAAATTCGCGCGCTCCCTCGGCGAAGGCCCCTTGTCCGTCCTCGCCAGCTTCGCCGCAAGTTCATCCGTCCGCCGGTCGTAACAGGCGCCGTAGACTGCAATCGCGCGCATCGTCGCATCCGAATCTGAACTTTTTGCGGCTTTGTATTTCGTCACCCAATCGCTCGAACTCATTTGCAGAATCTCGTAGCAGGTCTTTCCAAGGTCGTCCGCGCTCGCGCGGCCTATCGCCGTTCGGTGCGCGGGATGAGTTTGCGCCGCGAGCGACGCCGCGAAAATCAAAACGGTTGCTGCGATTCGCATAACGGAAATCCTAATGCACCGCCGAAAAGTCCGCAACGCCGCACACCATCATTCCGAAACTCCGCGCTCCGTAACTTTGCCGGCTCGTTTTCCACGGCGGGCGGGCGCAAGAATAGCCCGCTCCAGCATTCTGTCGATGATGGCCTCGATCCTCCGTTGCCGAGCATTCTCGCCCTTCGCGGTCTCCATCCATTTCAAAATTTGCCGGCGCAGACCGGGCGGAGCGTCTGCAAAAGCTTGCCTTGCTTTTGCGTGCGCGCGCAGCGCGGAGCGTAAGTCGGCGGGCACGGGAATCTCTCTCGATCCTCGATCGATTGTGAGCTGTATGCTCACCGCATCTCCGACATCAGCTTTCGCGGCTTTCCTCAGAGCTGCATTGAATTGCATCCGGTATCGCCCGTCGCCTGAGGGCAAGAGCGTCGTCCGTTCCAGAGCGCCGTTCACCCTGGCAATCACCGGGATGTATTGATTCCGTTTCTCACGTCCATCCTGTTGATTTTCAAGCGCGCTTTTCAATTCGCTCACTGCGTCTGGAGGCACATCCACGTACCGCATCATCCAGATGCGATAAACCTTTGCCATGAATGCGCTATGCGATTTTCTTTTCATGATCCTTGCCGTGACCTGCATCCAGGAATCAACGCTCGGAGGAGGAAAACCGCACCTCCACGAGATCCAGCTCGCGCTCCATGCGCCGCATCAGTTCATCGTCGATCTCGCCTTGATTCCTCATGTGCAGAATCGTCGCCCGCTGCACACGCCGCACCTGCCGAGAGAGTTCGCGATATCGCTCCATATGCTCGCGGGCTGTCGGTTGTTGCTCCACGCCGTCCGCCTCGATCAATTCGCGTCGCCTTTCTTGAAATCTAATCAGGTCCGTATAAACGGGCTCGAATTCCGGATTGTCGGTTTCGCGCGAGTGCTCCAGATATGCCAATGCTGCGTCGATCATCGCGCGCCGGGCCTGCTCGTCGCTTGCGTTCCCCGCAGCTGTTCCCGCCAATCCCATTTTGCGAATCACGGCCGGCAGCGTGAGCCCCTGCAGCACAAGCGTGACGAAGATTACGCAAAAAGTGAGGAAAATAATCAATCCGCGATGCGGAAACGGCTGGCCGTTGTCCAGCACGTCCGGCAACGCGATCGCCGCCGCCAATGCGACGACTCCGCGCATTCCGGTCCACCCCACGATGAAGATCGCGCGTGGATTCGCGCGCTTATTATCCTGATGCAGCAGCTTGTGTCGGATTTGGTACGCCACTTCGGCGCCCGGATACATCCAAAGCAATCGGAGCAGAATCAGCACAGCGCTCAACGCCAGTCC
>DATJOL010000136.1:0-12695 GCA_035507075.1 Candidatus Aquilonibacter sp.
TGCGTTTTCCCGCGATAGGCGAATCGAAATAAAAGACGGCGTTCAGCAAATTTGGCGTTTGCTGATCGTCGTCAAACATGAAATGGCTGCCGCTGGCCGCGACGTATGTGGGAAAATCCACGCCAAGTCCCCAGCGTGCAATATCGATTTCATGGATCGCCTGGTTGCCAATCTCGCCGTTCCCCGTATCCCAAATCCAGTGCCAGTTGTAATGAAACCGGTTGCGCGTAAATGGTTTCAGCGGCGCCGGTCCGGTCCACAAATCGTAGTTCACTCCCGCGGGAACCGGCTCCTCGGGCGCATGCCCGATCGATGGCCGCCACTTGAAACAAATCGCGCGCGCCATATACGCGTCGCCGATCGTCCCGTCGTTCACGTGCCCGATCGCCTCGATCATCCCCGGATTCGACCGCGACTGGCTTCCGTGCTGCACGATCCGCTTGTACTTTTCCGTCGCGGCGATCAGTTGCTTCGACTCATACAAATTGTGCGAACACGGTTTTTCCACATAGACGTCTTTGCCCGCCTGCATCGCCCAGATCGCAATCAGCGAATGCCAATGATTCGGCGTCGCAATCGAGATCGCATCGATATCCTTGTTCTCCAGCAGTTGGCGGACGTCGCCGTACGATTCCGGTTTCGGCAAGCCCATTTTGTCGATCTCGTCCAGCCGCGCGTTGAGCACGTTTTCGTCGACGTCGCAGAGCGCGGCGATTTCCGCCTGCGGCACCTTTGCGTAGCCCTTGATGTGATCGTTTCCCCGGCCGCGCACGCCGCAAATGGCTACGCGGACGCGGTCGTTTGCGCCCAGCACTCTGCCGCCCATCGCCAGCGTGGCTGCTCCCACCGTCATCGCTGCCCCGGTTGCTTTCAGAAATTCGCGACGTTCGATCGTCATAATTCCCCCCGTTCTATCTGCTAAAACGGCGCTCGAACTGATGCCGTGCCCGCATTGTACATCTCCGCGAGGGACGGAAGTATCCTAAGTATTTGCGGCCCATGCATCACGAGGTTTTCTCCTCTACCTCCTTCACCTCTTTGTTCTCCTCCGCCGCCAGCACAAGAAGTCCCGCGTGATGCCCGGCCCCAGTCGCCCTCGCGCTTCCTTGCCTCCCTGCGTCCTCGCCCCTTTTCCCTGGCGAAAATTCACCGAAACCGCCATCCCGCAACCCGTTTCCTATTCCGCAACACCGCATTGACGAAGGGAATTACGCCATCGACGCCTTTGCATACAATGAATCCGTGCCCAAACGCCAATGCATCCAGCGTGCCGAATGGAGACTTGTGCCCGGAAGACCGTCCGTCCGTCTCTCCGAACACTACAAACTCGATTGCGACTACGGCACCCAAATGATGGCGCTTTATAAGATTGGCGATGGCAGTGACGCAATTTACCTCTGCGGGAATCATATCGGCGAAATCCAGGCGCGCCCATCAAGTCAGGGTCTGGCAGACGTGCGCCTCGTCGCAGGCGAAGCGAACCCGGAGCAAGCACACACAACCGAAACATCCGCCGCAGATAATCTTCCCGTCGCGAAGGTCGAACCGCCTTCACCCAAGCCCGCGCCCATTCCGGCGAAGCCCAAGAGCATCCGCTTGGTCCGCGCAACCGAACGTCCCGGCCGTACTCCCGCGCGCGACCTGATTTATGGCAATGCAGCCAAGGCGCTCGTTGACGAAGCCATCTGGAACATGGCCCCGGGCGATTTTGCTTTGTACAAGACGGCGCAGCAGCAGGGAAGATCGGTCATCGAGGCGGCCCTTGCCGCCGGCGGTCAGTTGGCCGTGGTTCACCGCAAGATTAGCGAATACAGCATCAAGCTCGAATCGATCCTGTTCGAGTCGAAAGCAAAGATCGATCGCGAAGACGTGATCGACAAAGCTTTCGAGCAGGCCATCACCGAAATCATCGCTAATGCCGCGTTGGCCGACGCGGAAAAAGACGCCGCTATCGCACACATCGGCTCGTTGCAGGAATCCATTAATCGCGGCTTGGAACGCGAAATCTCGCCGTTCCAGGCATACCGCGTTGCGGCGATGCTCGGCGAGCGCGTCAACTGGGGAACCGGCGCAAGCGTAAGCGAAGAACTGAAGCCCGCCTATCGTACCGTCTATTCCAGCGCCCGCAACGCCCTTCGTTCCTCCGCCCCGCACATCCAAATCCTCGAAGAACGCCTCACCAACCTCCACGCCGCCAAAGCCGATCTCGAGCTCTCCATCGCCGCCAAAGATTCCCACCGCCTCTCCGCCTAAGGCGAGGCGCCCTTGAAATACACACAAATGATGTGTATCCTGCCGCTTGGAGGCTGGCATGCATCGCCGAATTAACATCACCCTCCCCGAAGAGACGATTCGTCTGATTGATCGTGTATCTGCCAGGGGCGATCGGAGCGCACTGATCGATAGAGCCGTCAAGCGCTACGTCGCGCAGTCGCGCCGCGCAAAACTCAAGAAGCAATTGAAGGAGGGGGCGTTGCGCCGCGCGAAGCGCGATCTGCAGTTGGCCGAAGAGTCGTTCCTCCTGGAAGAAGAAGCTTCGCAAGCCGGCGCGAGATGATCCAACCGCATCGCGGCGAGGTCTACCTCGTGAATTTCGACCCGGTCATCGGCTCCGAGATCAGGAAGACGCGCCCCGCACTAATCCTCCAGAACGACGTTGCCAACCGCCATAGCCCCGTCACAATCGTCGCCGCCATAAGTTCTCAATTCGAAGAGCCGCTCTATCCCACGGAAGTCCTTTTGCGTGTCGGAGAAGGCGGCCTAACCAAAAATTCGGTGGTTCTTCTCAACCAGATCCGCACAATTGACAAGCGGAGAATCGTCCGCCGCCTCGGCGCCATCCGCGCGGATACCATGAGCCGCGTCGAACGCGCCATCCAAATCAGCCTCGGAATCATCGCCTAGGGAAAGTCTTCTCCGCTCCTCTGTGTCTCGGTGGCCCAGCCATCATCGTTCCAGTACGTCCAGAACCATTGAAACGCGGAACCGACCCGGCCTGCCGCCCATCGGCGCCCGGCAAAAACAAACCCGCAAAATAGCCGCATTTAGCGTGCAAAACGCGTCAAATTGGCGCCAAATAAGCCCTTTTAAGCGTCCAAATTTGCACTCAACAAGGCGCCCGCCGCAGCAACCCCACTTCGTACTAAACCCCCGTCCCGTCGAGTGTGGTAAATTCGCCACACTTTTATGCATTGACAGGAGACGTCAACCTGTGGTAAACTACGTGCTCAATTTTAGATCATGCCAACCGTGGCCGCAGGTGCCAGCTTCAGAGCAGCAGGCATAAGTATGCCCGCGCCCAGGCCCCCTCCCAATGGGTAAAAACAGGCCAAATTCTAATCGATAGTATTTACGATTAGAAATCGCCGTAAGTCGCTTATTTCCGCCACTTACAAATTTCTAATCGATAGAAAAACAGGGACTCTGAACTGGCCGAAAGCGTAGAAAAGGAGAAAGGAGCGAATCCCGAGTCATGGGGGCCGCGGCTGTTTCCGGCCGGGCCCAAATTTCTAATCGACACTGGTCGATTAGAAATCGCCGTAACTCCTTCGCTCTCAATGAAAACTCAATCTCTAATCGTCGCGTAAAGGGGTACTCGAAAACACAAAAAACGAATCAAAAGCGAAAGGCGCAATCAGTCGCGGGCGTCTCGCTGCTGCTTGCGGGGGCTGCGCTCGGTCGCTATCATGTTGGCTCGTGAAATCGGGCGGAAAAAAGAGCGAGCGGGATGGCGTGAAGATTGTGGCGCAGAACCGCTCGGCGTCGTACAACTACACACTCGGCGAAAAGTACGAGGCCGGCATCGTCCTCGTCGGCACCGAAGTGAAGGCGCTGCGCGAGGGCAAGGGCGGGCTGCGCGAGTCGTACGCGGACGTGAAAAACGGGGAAGTGTGGTTGATCAACTGCCACATTCCGGAGTATCAGCCCGGCGGCTACCGGAATCATGAGCCGTTGCGAAAGCGCAAACTATTGTTGCATCAGCGCGAGATACTGAAGCTGGTGGCGGCCACGCAGCAGAAGGGCATGACGATCGTGCCGCTGAAGATTTATTTTCGGGGCGGATTGGCGAAGTGCGAGCTCGCTCTTGGCAAGGGCAAGAAATTTCACGACCGGCGCGAATCGGAGCGGCGCAAAGAGGCGAAACGCGAGGCGGACGAAGCCATCCGGCGCTCGCGGCACCGGTAATCGTTGGTATTTATAGAAAGGTAAACATGCAGATTCAACTTGATTCGCAGTCGTACGCGGCAGTCGCAGCCGATGCGCTGGTCGCTTTTGGGTTTGATGATGAGAGCCGCTTCGAAGGCACGCTGGGCGAAATCGATCAGCGAATGAAGGGCGCGCTCAAGAAGCTGGTCGACAGCGGAGAATTGAGCGGCAAGCCGCTCGAACTCGTGCTCATCCATTTTCCGGAGGGACTGGCGGCGCAACGGCTGCTGTTGGTCGGCGCGGGAAAGCGCGAAAAATTTGTGGCCGCGGACCTGCGAAAGTTGGCGGGCGCGGCGCTCCGCTACTTGAAATCGCGCGGCGTGAAGAAGATTGCGTTTCTGGCAGCCGAAGGCGAGCGCGGCACGGCGGGTGCGCAAGCGATTACCGAAGGCGTGCTCTGGGCGGACTACGAATCGGACAAATATCGCACGGAAAAAAAACCGCCACGCCTGGTCGATTCAGTTGCGCTGGTTGGATTTGACGAAAGCCTGGGCGAAGCGTTGAAAGCCGCGGTTGAAGAAGGCCGCGTGATCGGTGAATCCGCGAATTTCGCGCGCGACCTGATCAATGAGCCTTCGAACCGGCTGACGCCACGTATGCTGGCCGCGCGCGCCGAAGCGATGGCCAAGGACGTCGGGCTCGGGATTGAGATTCTGGACGAGCGCAAAATTGCCGAGTTGAAGATGGGCGCGCTGATCGGAGTCGCGCAGGGAAGCCACGAGCCCCCGCGCGTGATTATTGTGCGCTACAAGCCGGACAATCCGAAGGCGGGCGCACCGGTGCTGGGACTGGTGGGCAAGGCGGTGACGTTTGACACGGGCGGAATTTCCATCAAGCCATCGAACAACATGGAAAAGATGAAGTACGACATGGGCGGTGGCGGGACGATGCTCGGCGTGATGCGCGCGCTGGCGTTTCTGAAGCCGTCCGTGCCCGTTATCGCGGTGATTCCCGCGACGGAAAATATGCCCGGCGGCCGCGCGCAGAAGCCGGGAGATGTGCAGACGGCGATGTCCGGAAAAACGATTGAAGTAATCAACACGGACGCCGAAGGCCGGCTGATCCTGGCGGATGCGGTCTTCTACGCACGGAAATTGGGCGCGACGCATCTGATCGATGCGGCGACGCTGACGGGCGCGGTCGAAGTGGCGCTGGGGAATGTGCACGTGGGCGCGTTTGGCACGCCGCGTGAGTATCTCGATAAATTTCTGGAGAGCGCGAAGACGCAGGGCGAGAAAATGTGGCCCTTGCCGATCGATGATGACTACGAGCAGTACATCAAAAGCGAGATCGCGGATATTCGCAATACGGGCAGCGGAAAAGGCGGCGGTGCCACCATCGGCGCGTGGTTCATCAAGGAATTTGTAGATGACACTCCGTGGGTGCACCTGGACATTGCGTCGACGTGCTGGATCGACGAAGGACGCCCGTGGCTGGCAAAGGGGCCAAGCGGCGTGGCGATCCGGTCGATTATCGACTTTGCGCGGAAACTTTCGTAATAAACATCAGCGATTGTATTTCGCGTCGAGCTTTTTGTAATACGCGAAAAGCGCGCCGCCTCGGGGTTGAGTCCAGCTCCGGGTCGCTTCCCAGAGCCTCTCGTAGGCGTAGATAATCATTCGTTTCACGAAATCACGCTCGTTCTTTTTGATGCTGCCGGGCGGAGTTTCGCTCCAGCCTTTTCAGGCGTCTCGCTGGAGGCGTCTCGTCACATCTTTTCCGGGGCGCTGATGCCCAGCAAATCCAGAGCACGGACAAGTTGATCGCGCACGAGCAGCGTAAGGCGCAGCAAAAACGCCCGCTTATCGGCGTCTTCCTCCGAAAGAATGTGGTGCTTGTGATAAAACGCGTTGAAAGCCTGCGCGATTTCAAACGCGTACCTCGCAATAAACGCAGGTTCCTGCGCGCTCAGCGCCTGCTCGATGCGTGCGTCGAGCGAGCCCGCGAGCAGCGCCAAATCCCATAAATCATCGCCGGCGCCTGCCGCGATGTAGGGCGCAACGTCCAGGTTGCCGCTCGCGATGCGTGCGTAACTTGCTTCGTTCGCGGCTGCAGCAGCGGGATCGCCTTCGGCGCCTTTGCGCAAGATGCCATTCACGCGGACCACGGCGTATTGTGCGTAGGGCCCGGTTTCGCCTTCGAAGCTAAGAGCGTCATTAAAATCGAATGCAATCACCGTGGAGCGCGTGAAACGCAACAGAAAGTATCGCAGCGCACCGATGGCAATGGCGTGTGCGATGGCGATGCGCTCGGATTCCGGCGCCGAGGGGTGGCGCGAATCGACTTCAACACGCGTGGCGGCTTCGAGCTGGTTGATCAGGTCGTCGGCCTTGACACCCTGGCCTTTGCGGCCGCTGACTTCTATATAGGGTTTCTTTTTGTCCTCCTCCGGAATTTCGTAGCCCATCTCCTGGGCACAGCGCGGCGTGAGCGCGACGACGTTGTAAGCGAAATGTTTCAGGTGATCGGCCTGCTCGGTGTATCCGAGAGCGCGGAGGCCCGCCGCGACCACGCGCTGCGGATAAGCCTGGCGATCGTCGATCACGTTGTAGACTTCGCCGGCGTGGCCGAAAGCGGGAGGGTTCGGGACACCGACAGCACTGGTAGTGGACCACGGCTCCGGGCCTCCAAGGGAGTCTTTGAAAATCTGATAACGAAAATCGCGTCCCAGCAGCCCGAATTTCCAGAGATGATAGGCGATGTCTTTGCCGACGTACGTCACCGTGCCGTTGGAGCGAACGATAATCTTCGCCTCGGCCTCTTCGGGGTTTTCTTCCGTCGGTGCGGCATCGGCTGTCGTGTTCGCATTGTCTGCTTGTTCTTCTTTGGCTGACGGCAATTGCATCACCCAGCAGCCAGCATTCTTTCCTGATGTGGCAAATTGGATCGCGCCCTTCTCTCTCAGCAAGTCGAATGCGGCGTCCCAAAACTTCATGTGCAGGATTTCGCTTTCGCGCGTGAGCAGGTCGTAGCCGATGCCAAGGCGGTCGAGCGTGCGCAGATGGCACCCAACGATCGCGTCGGAAATGATCTCCGCCATTTTCGCAGGCTCGCCATGGCCCTCTTCAATATCCTTCAGCACCTGCGCGCGCAGTTCGAGGCGCGATTTGTCTTCGGCGAGGAATTGGGTGACGCGCGTGTAGAGATCCCAGCAGTAGTAATCGAACTTTGGAGCGGCCGCCAGTGCGCGCACTTGATCAAGCGATTTGCCTTCGATGCGCAAAAAAGCGAGCACCACATCCGCCACCTGCACGCCCGTATTGTCGATATAATTCTGAACTTCAACGTCGTGCCCAGCCCCGCGAAGGAGATGAACGAACGTGTCGCCGAGAACGGCGTTGCGCAAATGGCCGATGTGCGCCGCCTTATTGGGGTTGATGCTCGTGTGTTCGACAATGATCTTGCCGCCGCGGCCTTCGCGCCCACCTGCCGGGTGGCGCGACGCCGCGGCCTCTTCGCACGCGGCGCGAAAGAACCCAGCCCGCGCGAAGTACGCATTCAGGTAGCCGCCGCCCGCGACCTCGACGCGCGCGACGCCTTCGATCGGCTTCAGCGAATTGGAGATTTCCTGCGCAAGCACGCGTGGCGGTTTTCTCAGTCGCTTGGCCAGATCGAAGCACACGGGCGAAGCGACTTCGCCCATCGCGAGCTTCGGCGGGCGCTCGAGCACGATGGGCACGTCCACCTTATAGCGCTCGTGAATGTGATGGCGCAGCGCTTTGCGAATCCGCTCCTCGACGACCTTATACACGTGGCTCCTTTAGGAAAGCTGAGTCGAAGATTATAACAGCCATGTGACAGCGGAAGAGGGTGACTGATTTTGCTGCGGCGCGGTATGCGCCGAGTGGCCGATCGTGAACAGGGAAGCGCGCCACGGCGGGATCGCGCCCGCGGCCCTGCGGCCTCTTGCGCGGTTGCCACCCATCGAGGATGATAATTTCCATGGCCAAGGTGAAGATCCTATTCGTTTGCATGGGCAATTGCGTGCGCAGCCAGATGGCCGAAGCGCTCGCGCGCCATCATTTCGGGGAGATTATTGTTGCGGAGAGCGCCGGGCTTCATCCGCTCGGGTTCATCGATCCCACGGCGCGCGCGGCTGTGGAAGAGCGCGGCGTGAGCATGGAAGGTCAATTTTCGAAGGGCCTGCACAATCATTGTCTCGAATCGCCCGACCTTATCGTCAATATGTCTGGCGTGCCCGGCGCCAAAGTGTTCCACGGCCGCACCTTTGAAGACTGGGCCATTGCCGATCCTTTCGGCGAAGATTTGGACACGCACCGGCGCATTTGCGATGATATCGAGGCGCGCATCAAGGCACTGGCCGCGCGCTTCATCGACGAAAACAAGCAAATTTCCGCAGGCGCCTAGCCGTCTGCGGCCTGGAGACTCATGCGGCGCGAAAAGACCAGCGTCTCACAGGAAGACTATCTGAAGGCGATTTGGGAGCTTGTGCAGGAAGAGCAGGAACCGATTGGCGCACGCCTAGCCGAAGAACTCGGCGTCACGCCGCCCGCGGTGACCGCTGCTCTAAAACGCATGGCGCGCGACGGCTACGTTCGCGTCCAGCGCAACGGCCATATCTCGCTTTCGCCAAAAGGCCAAAAGATCGCGGGAGATCTTGTCCTTCGGCATCGCCTTGCCGAAAAGCTTCTTACGGACGTGATCGGCCTTCCTTGGGCGCGCGCGCATGAAGAGGCGGAGAAACTCGAGCACGGCATCTCCGCCGAAGTTGCCGAGCTTCTCGTTCATCGCTTCGGACGCGACAGCCGCTGCCCGCACGGTATGCCGCTGCTGGGTGGGATATCCGAGCTGCGCAAAAAATTCGGCGCGGTGCGCCTTTCCGAGGCCGGTACGGGAGCGTCTTACGAAATTCTGCGCGTCTACGAACGCGATCCCAAGTTTCTGGAGTTTCTCAACGAGCGCAATCTTCGTCCCGCCGCTCATCTTCGCATCCACAAGCGTGAATATGACGAGACGATCTCGATTACCGTCGAAGGCACCGCGAAAGAAGTTCATCTTGGCAAGCCTGCGTCTGAACGCATCTGGGTTCGCAAATCGTCTTCGTGACTTTTAAGACGCGTTGTCGCAGGCAGTCACCTTGATTTCGTATCCCCGCCGACGGTGATTTGGACTACAATCTTCGTAAATTTAGAATGCTGCTAGGCGCGTAGTCCGGGTCGTTCCCGCGAGGAGGTTCGATGGCAATCAAATTCATGCTAAATGGGAAAGAGCAGGACGTCGACGTCAACCCCCAGATGCCGCTGCTCTGGGTCCTGCGCGACACGCTCGGCATGACCGGCACAAAATTCGGCTGCGGGATGGCGCTGTGCGGCGCATGTACCGTTCACGTGGACGGCATTGCCTCGCGCTCCTGCATGCTGCCCATTTCGGCCGTGGCCGGAAAACAGATCACCACAATCGAAGGCCTTTCGCCGGACGTGACGCATCCCGTCCAGCTTGCGTGGCTCGAACTCGACGTGCCGCAATGCGGCTATTGCCAGTCCGGGCAGATCATGAGCGCCGCGAATCTGCTCGCGCGCAATCCCAATCCGACCGATGCGGACATCGACGAATTGATGATGGGCAATATCTGCCGCTGCGGCACGTATCAGGATATTCGCCGCGCGATCCATCGCGCCGCCGAAATCAAGGCGCAAGGAGCAAAGGCATGAGCACCGCGACTCTACTCTCTCGCCGCAGTTTTCTGCGCACCGGCGCCGCCGGGCTCGTTCTAAGCGTCACGTGGCCGGAAGGACTTATCCGCGCCGCACAACCAGCACGCCCGCAGTATGGCCGAGGCGGTGGCGAATCCGAGCCGCGCCCGAACGCGTATCTGCACATCGCGCCGGACGATTCCATCACTTTCGAAATCGTTAAAGGCGAAATGGGGCAGGGAACGGTCACGTCGCTTTCGATGTTGCTGGCCGAAGAACTGGATTGCGATTGGCAGAAGATTCGGACGCAGTTCGCGCCGGTCGATCCGTCGCTTTATGGCAACCAGGGCGTTTACGGCAGCTCGAGTATTCGGTCTACCTGGACGCCGCTGCGGACGGTTGGTGCGACGGCGCGCGCGATGCTGCTGGAAGCCGCCGCACGGAAATGGGCCGTCGACAAATCGCAACTGCGTACGGAAAACGGCTCGATCGTCGGGCCACCGGGAAAGATTAGCTATGGCAGCGTGGCCGAAGCTGCCGCTGCATTGCCGATCCCGTCCGGCGTGCCGCTGAAAAATCCGCAGCAATTCATGCTGATTGGTAAGCCCGTGAAAAGGCTCGATACGCACGACAAAATCTGCGGCCGCGCGCAATTCGGCATCGATGCGCGCCCGGACGGTCTGGTTTATGCGGTCGTAGCGCGGTGCCCTGTGTTTGGCGGGAAAGTCGCTAGCTTTGACGCAACCAAAACGAAAGCCGTGCCCGGCGTAAAAAATGTGGTCCAGATTTCCACGGGTGTCGCCGTGATCGCAGACAACACGTGGAACGCCATTCAGGGACGCAAGGCGCTCGAAATCAAGTGGGACGAAGGGCCGAACGCCGCGCAAACTAGCGCGAAAATCAGCCAGCTTTTTGCGGAGCGAGCGCAACAGCCGGGGCTCGTGGGCAAATCGAATGGAAACGCGCAGCAAGAGCTCTCCGCTACTTCGAAAAAGATCGAAGCGGTTTACGAGGTACCGTACCTAGCGCACTCGACCATGGAGCCACTCAACTGCACAGCCGTGGTGCATCCGAACGTAAGTTGCGAGATTTGGGCTTCGACGCAAATGCAAACCGGCTCGCGCGCGATCGCGGCGCAAACGACCGGCTTGCCGCCGGAAAAGGTGCAGGTGAATACGATGTATATGGGCGGTGGTTTTGGCCGGCGAGGTGGCGTCGATTACGTTCGTGAAACGGTGGAAATCGCGCAAGCCGTTCCCGGGACGCCCGTGAAGCTTACTTGGACGCGCGAGGATGATATGCAGCACGATACTTATCGCCCGGCGGCTTATGTGAAGTTCTCCGGGGGAGTCGGCGCCGATGGCTGGCCAACCGTGTTCGTGGCGAATATGGCTTGCCCGTCATTTGGCAACGGGACAGCCGAAGACAGCGGCTTCGGCGGAGGCGATCACCCCGATGGCGTGGCCGTTGAGGGCCTTTCGACGTTCGAATACGACATTCCGAATGTGCTCGTCGACTGGCGGCGGGCCAATGCCGGCATTCCCACATCATACTGGCGGTCGGTCGGCTATTCGCAGAACACGTTTTTTTGCGAATGCTTCGTCGATGAACTTGCGGCGGCCGGAGGCAAAGATCCCGTTGAGCTTCGCCGGCGTCTGCTGGCGAACTCGCCACGGCTGCTGGCGGTTCTGAATGAAGCTGCGGCCAAAGCCAACTGGGGCAAGGCGCCGGCCGGGCGTTTTCAAGGCGTTGCTGTTTGCAATCATATTGGCAGCTACTTTGCGGCCGTGGCGGAAATCTCGATGGAAAAGGGTAAAGTGCGCGTCGAGCGCGTGGTTTGCGCGTCCGACTCGGGCCCCATCGTAAATCCGTCGATTGTGCGGCAGCAGCTGGAGAGCGGCGTCGTGTATGGGCTTTCCGCGACGCTTACCGGCGCGATTACGATCGACCGTGGGCGCGTGGTGCAAAATAACTTCAACGATTATCAGGTGCTGCGGATCAACGACATGCCGGAGATCGAAATCGTCGCGGTTGCCACGGACAATCAGCCCGGCGGCATCGGCGAAGCTTCTGTGCCGCTGGTCGCGCCTGCCGTGTGCAACGCGATTTTCGCGGCCACCGGAAAGCGCGTGCGCCGACTGCCGCTCACTCTGGAAGGCCTGGTGTAACACGGAGCCTATTCCCGGCTATTCGCCTTTTGTGCGCTTTTGCTGCTCCAAAACAGCTAATTTACTATCGATTAGAAATTTGGATCTGTTGCAAATACGGGGGTTGCGGCGTTTTCTAATCGTAGGACTATCGATTAGAAATTCCCGTTCTGCGAGCCGACCGGATCAGGCGGCGTTTTATGCATTTCTAATCGCAACGCTCGATTTACCCCCGCTCTGACCGCGATTAGAATCTTTTTCGCCTTTTATTTTCAGCGAGTTAGGCCGATTTTTAATTTTATTCATTTGCGATTAGAATTCCGGTGATTTTATGCATTTTGCCCCGCCTGGGGACGCTCCGGCGTGACAGCGAAGCCGGCCGACTTGTCTAGCCGTAGATCCTGTGTGTCCGGTTTGCCTGTTGTGAACCTCCGAGAAGTAGTTTATCACAGCATGTACTCATTTGTCAACACAAATCGGGAGAATTTCCTCGGGATGGTTCACCTAGCTTGCGCTGTGATCCTCCTGAGGCATTTATGAGATGGGTTCTAGTGTCCTGTAACATTGGTTCATGACATAAGTTCCGTGGCGTGGGCATCCGCCGTGCGCTGGGCGAAGCGGGCGATGCTGGCCAGGATTTCCTCGGCGCTTTTGGTCCACGCAAAAGGTTTTGCCTCGGCATTGTGCG
>DATJOL010000137.1:0-3898 GCA_035507075.1 Candidatus Aquilonibacter sp.
GAACGGACTCTAGTTCCTTGATGAGGGTTAAGGCTCGATCAGCGTCCCAAGCCTTTGGATTGCCCATACGTTTCAGCCTCTAACTACGGGTGAATCACATACATCCGACGCAATTTCTCCGTCACCGGAGGCAATCGACTCGATTCTAACATAGACGCGTTAGGGCCGGCCCTCAGATTTTGTGCCTCCCGCCGCTAAGGCGTTTTGCACACTTTTTCGCCGGAGAACTCGGCGCGAAAGTGCCGACGGTGTTATCTCTGTTTTTGTCTTCTGAATCCACTTTTGAGTAGATACGCCGACGGTGGGACAAAAGTCACAGGACTACAGCCTTCGCCCGACGTAACAAGACGGAGACATATGTTCTCCGATGTAATACGTATGGCAAGTTGGTATTCGCCCATGTTGACAGCGGCGGCGCGAAAGTCGTACTAGGATGTCCTCGTCCCAAAGGGGGGGTGGATGGAGCATCCAGAACGGCGAATCACCAGAAGGTACACGATACAAGTTCCGCTGAATTTCAGGTTGCACAAACGTTCAAACAATCCCTTCCACTTCGGGGAGATGATTGATGTCTCATCCTCTGGAGTGTCGTTCTCGACCAAGATTGCACTTAGAGCCGGAGAGCTCCTAGATGTGTTCTTGAGCATGCCTCCAGACATCATGGGTCGGCCGTCTCCCGAGTGGCAGTGGGTCGGTGTTGTTATCTATTCGCGCCCGAGCGAGAAATTGGGCGAGCGTACGACCGTGGGTGTACGGTTCTCGTGCTGGCAACGCGTCGACGATTCGCGGGAACGTTCAGTCGATGTCAAGCGACAGACAGCGGCGAAGGCGCCCTCCGACTCGGGCTAGAGGCAGCCTTCAGGGTCGGCCCGATGTCTTAAGTTCTCGTCGCTGCCTGGACTGGGTTCTGGATAGCGTGATCTTGTCCGCAACAGTGCGGATCCCGATTCGCCGTGGGCCTCGATTGAAGAGATTGTGTGTTCCAGGAAAGATCGAGCCTCCAGCAGCCTATAGTCAACGGGCCGGTCGCCAAAACCTGCGATCGTTCTGTCAAGGTCGTTGCCGACAGCTCTTAGGCGCTTGATCAAGCTGGCGATAGCCTCGCGCCGCGCCAAACCTTCTCTGGGGGGCATGATAAGGCCTTTGATGTGCACGGCATGCGGCAACTGTGCACGAATGCATTTCGCTGCGCCGACATCCGATCTCCAGAGTATGGGCATTTGGGTTTGACTTTGATATAGCCGAGTTTACCGGATTTCTTGGTACCAGGGCTGATGGCTAGAGCCTGAAGTCGATTTTCTCATGGTGCACAAACATGCGTTAGAGCAGGTTTCTGCGGGTTCGGCAGGTTGGGATTCGGAATCACATTTGATATTTCATCGTTGTTGTCGCGCCAGGAAGGCCCGCCGGGCCTCAGACGTCTGCACGTTGTTTCTAACGGTCGGTATTTCGGTTACCGCTATCGCCACGCTGCTGAATAGAGCAATATGTCGAACGGGGTCTTTGGGGGCTATGCTAAATAGCGCATGGTTGATCGCAACGATCCCCGCCGAAAACCCAAGGGAATAGCCCCACGTGGCGCTCGCGCTCGGATGCCTGCCGAGGAAGGGGTTGCTTTCGATGCAGCCCACCGGATTGGTCTGTTGACAATGCACGCTGCTGGCAGCGTCGGCGCTCAAAGCGGCAACCACCAGTGTGTCCGCAAGTAGGAGCTCCTTGTGCGTCCTTACGTACTGCGTTGTTCGGCCTAGGACACTAGCGCGCCTACCTTCGTGAAACTGCTGCGCGTTGAGGGACGCGGTGGCAGCCACGCTCAGCGCAGCTATTGAGAGGAACTTGCACAGCGCCTGTTTGGCGCCGTTGAGTTGCTGCTGGCGGTTGTTCTTCATGTGCTTGCTGGACTGCACACGTGGAGCCAGCAAAATCCGTACATATTCCGATTGATATTTAAGGAGATCGTGTTCCTGGAGCGGTGGAAACGGTAGCCGCGAGTTCAGTGTGGAACTCGGATCATGCGCAACTTCCCAAAAAGGCAGAGCGACCAAGCCGAAAATAACCAGTTGTTACGCCCGATCTCGATGGTCTCGGCTGCTGCCACTTTTCCCGGGACCACCGAATTTTGAGTGGACATGCCGGGCGGTTCTCATTCAAATTAGGAGGGGTTGCAGTGGCGGCGGGTAGTCTTAGGGGAGATAGGCGATGAGAGATTTGGGGATTGTCTTGGGGGCCATTTTTCTTTTTGCGGCGGGTGCCGGCGCCCAGGCCAGTGCTGGCAATCCATCCGGAATAACACCAACGTCCTGGAACGCCGCACTCGGTATGTCTACTGAAACCAGCTACGCAGTTCCTGTTGCTTCCACATCTGATGTAACAAGTAACAAAACCCTCTACGCCAATGCTGTAACGTCCGCGCCTGCATTAGCGACGCTCGCTGAACCGGCGCAGCCTGCTCCGGACCCGCCGCAGTATGTACGGAGCGTCTTTCAGACGTACAACTGGGAAGCCTACTTCGGCTATACATTCCTTCGCTTTTACGCCTCGCCGGCACTCACGAGGAATACGAACGGTGTGAATCTGGGAGTAGTCTACTACCCCGGAGGAAAATGGTTCGGCGTCGACACTGAGGCCTTGGGGACTTTCGGTTCTCTGTTGAACGTCACCGAAAAGTTCGTAATGGCGGCCGGTGGGGGACGAGTTCGCTGGCAGGGCCCGCGTGGGATCGAGGTTTGGGCGCATGGACTGGCGGGATACTCACACTTCCTTCCCCAGACAGCGTTAGGTGGCCAATCGGCGTTTGCCTTCGAAACCGGGGCTGGCGTGGATCTCAACCTCCGTCACGAACGGTGGGCCGTACGACTCGCGGGAGACATGGTTGGAACGAGCTACTTCCAAACACACCAATACAGTCCAAAGGCGTCTGCGGGCATCGTCATCAAGTTCTGACATTCTTGAATCCGCTTCCCACTGACTAGGATCGGGTATTCTCTCTGCGACTTCGCCGCTCCTTCCTACATCCAACCTTTTGCAGCGTTTCTAGCGCCAAAGCCAGCCATTCTCGCGACGTTTGCTTGGAAGGAAGTTCGAATCCGGCGGGAGGTAGCAATGAAGACCGAACCGAATCCGACGAGGATCGTATTGCAGGTAGGCAGCGAGCTCCGCATCAAGAATAACGGCGACATCGTGATCGATAATCCCGAGCTCGAGCTTGCGAGCGATGATCGCGCGGCGGACGCCGTCCTGATGTACCGCTTCGATCCGCAGGCGGGCGTGCACGTGCTGCGACTCGTCGATCCGGTTGCCGACCACAAGCACCTGACGAGGCATCGGCGCGACGATTGATTTCGCGAGCGGAGATACGTCCTCGCCTATACTTGATCGATTTTCAGGAGCCCATCCGATGTCTCTGTTCAGTCCGCTCAAGATTCGCGACGTTACTTTCGCTCATCGCGTTTTCGTTTCTCCGATGTGCGAGTATTCGAGCGAAGACGGCTTCGCGAACGACTGGCATCTCGTCCATCTCGGGAGCCGAGCGGTAGGAGGAGCCGCGCTCGTTTTTACGGAGGCCACGGCGGTGGCGCCGGAAGGCCGGATCAGTCCGCAGGATTTGGGCATCTGGAAGAACGAGCACGTCGAAATGCTGTCACGGATTACGCGGTTCGTCCGGAGCCAGGGATCGATTCCGGGCATGCAGCTGGCGCATGCCGGGCGCAAAGGCAGCACGCGGCGCCCCTGGGAACAGCCGGGAGGCGCGGTACCGAAATCCGAGGGCGGATGGACACCGGTTGCTCCGAGCGCCGTCGCGTTCGATCCGAGCTATGCGGTTCCGACGGAACTCGACGAGCGTGGCATCCAATCGGTGGTGCGGGCCTTCGCGAATGCGGCCGTGCGCGCGCTCGAG
>DATJOL010000138.1:0-41926 GCA_035507075.1 Candidatus Aquilonibacter sp.
ATGCGGATCGCGTAGCGAACGTCCTGTAAGACGGAGGTCATCAGGGCCACCTGGGTTAAGAGTGTATAACCGCGCGAGAGTAATTTGCATCGCGGGCGGCTAAAAGAGGGTACGAACAGGAGCTGCGAAAAGTTCGGAAGAGACGTCGATGCGGTGCCGCCAGCCGTCTCAAGGAAAGACCCGAGGAGGTACAGGATTCGGTCGATTGTGAGCGCGGGCGTGTGCCGTTAGGTTGAAGAGCAAGGGGCGCTGCGCACATGAGATGCGGGATATTCCTTGGACTCTTCGCGAGCGACTGGCGGGAGATTTACGACGCCGAGAACCCGTTGGCGTGCTTCCGGCGCAAGGTGTTTGCCGAAGAAAGATTCACCGGCGAAGAGGCCGAGACGCGCACATCCGCAGAGGCGAGCGGAGGGCTGCGCTGGATCGCGAAAATGTTTGAGCCGTTCGGGTGATCGCGCGTTCTGAACTAGCCGTGGCACTTCGGGGGTGAGGAGCTGAGCCGCTCGTGGTCACATAGGGGATATCGCACCTGCTTGGTGTTGTCACGGCTGTTGTCGTTATCGCCTCGCTCTACTTTGCGCGGTCGTTTTCATACCACTGGCACTCGCGATTTTGGTCGCCGTTGTTCTTACGCCGGCTGTTTCGTTTTTGGAGCGGCTGCACCTGGGACCCGAGTACGCAGTATTATCAACGGCTGCTGGCAGGTGATGAAACCGAAGCGCGACAAATCTTGGAAGGCTACCTAAGCCGCAGCACGCCGGAGGATCTATACGAGTCCGTGCTGATTCCGGCCCTCAAGCGCTCGGAGACGGACGGACACCGCAACGAGCTCGACCCGGAAACCCGCAGTTTTATCGCCAATACGACGCGCGAATTGGCAGAGGAAATTGCCGCAGCGTCTTACCCCGGCGCAGCGAACGAAATGATCGACGGCGATTTGCACGGGCGCCTGCTCGCCGAGGCACCTGGGCATTTGGATGTGCTGTGCGTTCCCGCACGCGACGAAGCGGACGACGCGGTGGCGATGCTGCTTTGCCAGTTGCTCGAACGGCAGAGGCTGAAATCAGAGAGCTTGTCGATCACGCCGCCTGCGGAAATGCTGGAACAGGTGGCGCAACTGCGGCCGGACACAGTGTGCATTTCGGCGCTGCCGCCGCTCCCAATGAATCACACGCGCACTCTACGCAAAATTACGCGCGCAGTCGCCGAAGACGCAGATCGCCGTGTGTCTATGGCATTTGCCCGGCGACCCGCAAAAGACCCTTGGCCTGTTACGCCTTGCTTCGCGCGACAGATTTTTCTCGACGCTTGCCGAGGCGCTGCGGTATTTCTCCGGACATGAAGACGCGGCGGCGGAAGAAGTGCCGAGAGGAGCCAATCCGGTTTAATCCTTTCGGCAGAACTTCTGCAAAAAGGGACTCGCAGCGCTCCCTCCAACTTCAGCGCTACTGAGTTGTGCGCGCATGCCCGCCCCGGCGTATGGTATTGTCGCCATTGGGGGAGTTGTGACGGAGCGGCTTTACTACGGCGATTCTTTTTTGCGCGAGTTCGATGCGCGGGTGATTTCGTGCGAAGCCGAAGGGGTGCGCTGGCGGGTGACGCTGGACCGCACCGCTTTTTATCCCACTTCGGGCGGGCAGCCGCACGATACCGGCGCGTTGGGCAACGCGAAAGTGGTTGAAGTCGCTGATACGGACGAGGGTAAGGTCGTCCATTACACATCCGCTGAGCTGCCGCCGGGGCCAGTGCACGGAATCGTCGACTGGGCGCGGCGGTTCGATCACATGCAGCAGCACACGGGCCAGCATCTCCTTTCGGCCGTGTTCCTCGATCTTTTTGGGTTTCCTACCGTGTCGTTTCACTTGGGGAAGGAAATTTCCACGGTCGACCTGGAAGCGCCTTCGATCGTGCCGCGCCACATGGAAGAGGCGGAGCGGCGGACGAACGAGCTGATCTTCGAGGATCGCCCCGTTCTGGTCCGTTACGGAACTGCGGAAGAACTCGCCGAGATCGGGATTCGCAAGAAGGTGGACCGAGAAGGCGTGTTGCGCGCCGTTGAAATCGATGGCGTCGACCGGCAGCCGTGCGGCGGCACGCATCTCGCGCGGACGGGCCAAGCCGGAATGCTGCTTTTGCGGAAGCTCGAACGCCGCCGCGACGCGTGGCGCTTGGAATTTGTGTGTGGCGGTCGCGCGCTTACCACAGCGAGAGCAGACTATGCGTCGCTATGGCATGCGGCGACGCTCTTGAGCTGCGGCGCAGCCGACGTGCCGGCCGTGATCGGCAAAACTCTCGAAGAGCGTCGCGCGACGCATGGTGCGGCCAAGCGCATGGAAGGGCGCCTCGCGGAATACGAGGCGCGTTCGCTGCTGGCGCAAGTTAACGTCGCCGAGAACGGCGCGCGCGTCGTGACGACGGCGATCGACGATGCGTCGCCGAGCTACCTGACGTTGCTGGCGGCGCGGCTCGTGGGCGAAGGCGGAACTGTCGCGCTGCTGGGCGAACGTGCGGGAGGGCATGTCGTGTTTGCGCAGCCGAGAGGGTCCGCCGGCGACATGGGCGCGCTGGCACGGCAGATCTTCAAGGAGTTCGGTGGGAAAGGCGGCGGCGCAAAGGATTTTGCGCAAGGCGCGCTGGCGGACGGCGCGCGCGTCGACGAGGCGCTGGATAGCGCAAAGCAATCCTTTGCTGCCGTGACAAAATAAGTGGAAGCCAGGCAGGGTCAGTTTGGGTGCCGAGTTCTTGCGCTCAGAATGCCCTGCTTTTGATCGGGATGTGTTCCCTCCGTGATTTCGGGCCATAAATCAGTTGCAAGCAGCCGACAAGAAGACTGCAAGAGTTGTGCTAAATTGCTAATTCACAATGACAACGGTGCGGATCAACAGTTCAGCGGGAACTTATGAGGTCTATTGTGCGAATGGTGCGCTGGCGCGTGCACGCTCCATGCTTTCCAAGCTGGGCGATTCTACGGGCTTGTTCATAATTTCTTCGCCGAGGGTGTGGCGGCACTGGGGCAAGCAGATCAGCTCCGCTCTTAAGGTCAAGCAGGCCGACAAGATTATCCTTTTCGACGATAGTGAGAGAACGAAGCGGCTCGTGACCGTCGAGAATCTTACGCGCGCTCTGGTCCGCGCCGGTGCGGACCGGCGATCGCTCGTCGTGGCCGTTGGCGGAGGCGTTGTCGGCGATGTGGGCGGATTTGCCGCCGCCACTTACCAACGCGGCGTGCGGCTGGTGCATGTTCCGACCACGGTTGTGGCGCAGGTCGATAGCTCCATCGGCGGGAAGACGGCCGTGGATCTGCCCGAGGGAAAAAATCTGGTCGGCGCGTTCTATCCGCCGAAGCTTGTGATTGCCGATCCCAATCTGCTCGCCACGCTGCCGCATCGCGAGTTTCGCTCCGGTCTTTACGAGGTGGTGAAATATGGAATCATCGCCGATCCAGAGCTTTTCGATTTCTTTGAGCAGCGCCTGCCCGCGATTTTGCGCCGGGATCAGGCAGCGATGGGCTGGCTGATCCCGCAATCGATCAGGATCAAGGCCTACGTGGTCGAAAAGGACGAGCACGAATCGGGACTCAGGAAAATTCTGAATTTCGGGCACACGCTGGGTCACTCTTTTGAAACCGCCACCAATTACAGCGTGTACAAGCACGGCGAAGCGGTCGGCTGGGGAATGATCGCGGCCACCATGATGGCTGTGGCGGTGGGTCTGCTCGAGGAGGCCGACGCCGCACGGATCATTCGAGTCGTTTCGGGGATCGGCCCTTTGCCGCCCTTGCGAAATTTCGGCCTCGCTCGGCTGAAGAAAATCCTCGCGGGCGATAAGAAGGCGCAGGGCGGGCGTGTTCTTTGGGTCTTGCCGACGCGCATCGGGCAAATGGAATGGAACTGCGAAGTTCCGTGGCCCGTCGTCGCGCAGGTGCTTGAGGATTTGCCGGGCATCGCTGCGAAAGCCGCGTGAGAATGCGTCCTTCAGCGGCGTATGTTTTCTGCCGGATTCCTGTGCCTCCGAGTTAACCCGCTTCCGATGACGCCTACTATCCAGCGAGAGATTCTTCCAGGGACGCGGCCTGAAGGTGCGCGCGACGAGCGAGAAGCCGGGTTGCATGTGCGCGACATGTTTTCGCGTATCGCACCGCGATACGATTTTTTAAATCACCTCCTCTCGTTTTCATTGGATAAGCTGTGGCGTCGGCGCACAGCGAAGATTTTTTCTCCGATCCTCGCAAGGCCCGAAGCGCGAGTGCTCGATCTCTGTTGCGGCACGGGTGATCTGGCGTTTGCCTTGGCGCGACGGCGCGCGCGCCTCTCACGTGCGGCCGGCGACTCGGTTTCACCGGTGACGGGAAGCGACTTCGTCGAAGGAATGCTCGTTCGCGCGAAATCGAAAGCGCAGGCTGGGGGATACGATGTTGTGTTCGCCGGCGCGGATGCGCTTTCGCTTCCGTTCGCGGATGCGAGCTTCGACCTTGTGACCGCGGCGTTTGGCTTTCGCAATCTTTCCAACTACGAGAGCGGGCTGCGCGAATTTGCGCGTGTCCTCAAGTCCGGAGGGGAAGTAGGCATTCTGGAATTTTCGGAACCGGAGAGCGGATTGCTCGCTGGAGTGTTTCGCTTCTATTTTCGGCGTGTCCTGCCGCGAATCGGCGGCGCGATTTCCGGCGATAAGCAGGCTTATGCTTATTTGCCGGGATCGGTCGCGAAGTTTCCGTCTGCCGGCGATTTGCGTGCCATGATGGAGCGCAGCGGTTACGCACACGTCGAGGTTTATTCCTGGAATTTCGGCAGCGTTCTGCTGCATCGGGCGCGCCGCGCCTAGGTGGCCGCCGAACAGGCCTTGACCTGGTAGACGCCGATCGCGATTTCCGAATACTCTGACAATACCATGGCGAAGACCGCTTTGAAGCCAGTGTTACTGACCGCTTTGGGGCTGATCGCGTCTTCGTGTGCGCTGACCGCGTTCGCGCAGCCGGACTCTGTCGCAATCTTCGCGCAGAACACAGAAAGCATTTTCCTTGCCGAAGAAAGGCTGGGAAAGCTGGCAACAGAAAATGGGACGAGCCAAGCCGTCCGAAACTACGGCAGCACGATCGCAAAGCAGGACGCGACCATGGAGATCAGCCTCAAGAGGGCTGCGCAGACTGTCCAAGTGGTGCTTCCCGCGACAGCCGATGCGGAGGAGCAGAAGTTTTATGACCGCCTTTCGAAATTGTCAGGCGCTGCATTCGACCGCGCCTACGCCGCTAACATGGTGCAAGTGCAGCAAGCGCAGGACGATGCTTTTCGCAGCGTAGCCGAACTCGGCCCGTTTGCCGCCATCAACATGGCGCCGATCAAAACCTTCGCGGAGGATAATCTCCGAGTTATCGAAGCACGGTTGCAACAGGCGCAGCAGATGGCCGAAACTGTTGGAGCAAATTCGCCGAAACCCAGTTTCACGGCGCCGGCGAATTAGCGGGTATCGCGGAAAGGAACATCCATTCCATGAATACCGATTCTTCGTCGCGAATCGTTGACCTCCGGAGTGACACCGTTACTCGTCCCACGCCTGCGATGCGCCGCGCCATGGCCGAGGCGGAAGTGGGCGACGATGTTTACGGCGAAGATCCCACGGTCAATAGGCTGCAGCAGCGCGCTGCGGAGATTTTCGGGCGCGAGGCGGCGCTTTTTGTCGCCTCGGGCTGCATGGGCAATCTGATCGCGGTGAAAACCTGGGCGCGGCCGGGCATGGAAGTGATCTGCGACGAGAGAGGCCACGTCAACAATTTCGAACTTGCTTCGATGAGCGCTATCGCCGGATGCATGCCGCGAACGGTGGCCGCGCCGGACGGAATCCTATCGTGGGACCTGATCGAACCGCTGATCCGGCCGAAAAATTACTACACATCGCAGACGGGACTGATCTCGCTCGAGAATACGCACAATATGCACGGCGGCTCGGTATATACGCGCGAACAGACGGAGGCGATCTGCGAGCACGCTCAAGCGGTGGGGCTGCCGGTCCACATGGATGGAGCGCGAATTTTCAACGCTGCCGTGGCGCTCGGATGCGAGGTCGCTGCGCTTACGCAGATGTGCGATTCGGTGATGTTCTGCCTTTCAAAGGGATTGGGCGCGCCGGTCGGTTCGATGCTTGTGGGCACGCGCGGTTTCATCGAGAAGGCCCGCGTCACGCGCAAGATGCTCGGCGGAGGGATGCGCCAAGCAGGCGTGCTTGCGGCGGCGGGTTTGGTCGCTCTGGAAGAATCGCCGAAGCGCCTGCACTGCGACCATGAAAACGCGCGCCGCCTCGCGGAAGGGCTGGCGGGAATCAAAGGCGTCACGGTCGATCCCGCCGAGGTGGTGACGAACATCGTGATATTCGACGTGCGCGCCGCCGGTAAAACGGCGGCCGAAGCGAGCGCCGATCTTCGCAGCCGCGACGTGCTCGCCAATCCGACCGGCAAATATACGATCCGCATGGTGACCCACTGCGATGTGGATCGCGCCGGAATCGATCGCGCGATTGCGGAGATGGCCAGCGCGCTTCGCGGCGGCAGCGTAGCATCCGGCGGCTAGCCTCGGCGACGCGAGTCTCGCTGCGGGACCATATTACTTGCGGCGATGGTGATGCCGCCGGTGATGATGCGCGTGAACCGGCGCGGCGTTTACGACCGGCGCCAATGCCGGCACCGCAAAGGCCATCAAGAGGGCCGAGAAGATAAGGGTCCGCCATTTCTTCATGTTTTTCTCCTGTAATTCCGTCCCAGAAACAGTCGCTTATGCTCACCAGTATAAACACCGGCTGGTGCGAAAGTTTCGCCGAGCGAAAGGCGCGCGCGCGCCGTGAAACTTCCTCTTTTTCGTCACGGCTTCCTCCGGATGTCGAATACAAAGCGAATATCTTTCGGAGGCTTGTGCTCGATTCTCCCTAAGCCCTTGAAAATAAAGAGATCCCTGGTCGCTCCGGGCGAGGCACGGCTCGCGGTGCAGGATTTACTGTACGCACTACTCCTACGTAGAAACACAGAGTCTAGAACGACACAGGTGTCGTAGCACGCAATATCCGCAGCCATCGCCACCGGAGACAATCGCGAGCGAAGTAAAAACTTCAGAAGGCCTAGGGGCAATAGTCATGAAGAGCAATGCGGTCCTGGTGTGTGCAGCCTTGTTCATTTTTGCGCTCGGTTTGAGCGCGCCGGCGCGGGCGGGCGTCCAGGGAGTAACCGCGACGACGACCTCGATGCAATTTCCAAGTCTGACGCTTAACGGCACTGCGACTCAAACAGTGATGTTCTACAATCCAGGACCGACGGTCACCGCCGGCGCACCGATTTCGCTGTGCGTCACGGCCGGTTCCGGATGCACGACGGCCGATTTCTCCGCGGACGTTTCCGGAAGCGAGACCATGTCCTATGGAGACTATTCCGGCGGCCCTTGCAACTCGTCTATCACGGAACTCGCGAGCGGAACGCTCTGCTGGGTGAGTATCACCTACACCCAAACCACATTTCAGCCCGCGAACGCCACGCTGGAAGTGACGGGCTTCATCGGCAGCTTCAACGTGGCGTTGAACGCCAGCCCGGCTATCGGCGACGTTTCAGCAACGCAAATGTTCCTTCAGACGACGAACGAAGATGAACCCAACGCGTATCCCGAAGGCTCCGCGCCTGACGGCCTCTATGGCGATTCCTCGACCGAGTCCTGCAACAGTTCAAGCGACGCCCCCGAGAACCCCTGCTGGAATCCACTTGAAATAGAATTCGATGCTTCGCAAATCTATACCAGCACGACCACTCCGACGCCCGCAGTCCTCGCCTCTCTCACGGAGCCTTATCAGCCCTCTTTGAATCTCCTCGCGAACACGAATTCGATCGGCAGCACCGACGGCGGTGTGGCGAGCATCAGCGCCAGCTTCGGGTGTAATAGTGGCTACCTTACCGGCAGCATCGTCGCAACGAACGAAGACGGCTCGGTATTTACGTTTACCGTTGAACCGAGCCAAGTTTGCTCGCCGTTTCCGCAAAGCCTGAGCCTCTCCTTCACGTCGACTGGCGGAAGCTCGGACGGCGACTCGGGGTACGCCACTCTCTACAGCTACGCAAACAGCACGCTCAGTGGCACCTACACCGGAACGTGGGATGATGCGACCACCGGCGATTCGCCTTTGAGCAAGAGCGGAACAGGCTCATCGAGCATCGACGTAAGCATCGCGGACGACTTCACCACGACGGCCACGGCGGTGATGCCGGCCGGCAGTTTTGGTTCCTGCCAGGCTCAGGCGGAAACGTTTACCACATCGCAGGCCGTTTCCCTTGGGCAGGGCATCACCAGCACGGTCGGGGGTTATTCCACGGGTGGAGATGTGCTCTTGACTGCAGCTGACTCAGACGGCGACGTGCTCTGGCTGATCGGGAGTACGACGGATGGCAGCGGGAATATGCTACCTTCGGGCGAACTCTTCTTTTCGGCCTACGTTGCGACCGCCGGCTCGGGGCTTTCTTCATGCCCGGGATCGATCATTTGGGACGCTCCATTCCAGAAGAAGCACGCTACCTTCAGCCCCATTCATCACCCGCGAAAACACGTTCGAATGCGGTTACCGCGCAAGTGGCAGGCCCGCGGGGCATTTGATCGGACGGTTTACCGCCCGGGCGGCCGAGACGATCGGAACGGCTGGGGGCGTTACTAGATTCACCTGAACGTGAAGCATTCGATGTGAAGTAGAAGGCGCCGTGGCGACGAGTCGCGGCGCCTTTTTTCTGCCGGCACTTTCGTCTCTTGCTTGCGCTTCCTCCGCGATTCCGCGGTTCACAGCCACGTCGCTATCAGCTTATACTGCCACGATGCATAGAGGGGCGTTGCGCAAACGCGGAAACGCAACCGCGCCAATTCTGGCGCTGGCGATTGGACTGACCATGGCTCAAGGGACAAACTCGGAGACCGCTCCGCTGCAGAAAGCGACAGCGCCCACGGTGCAGGAGGCGCGCCAGTTCATCGACAACGCCGAAAAACAGTTGCTGGATCTGTGGATCAAAGACGGACGCGCCGACTGGGTGCAAGAGACCTACATCACGGACGACACGCAGCAGATGGCCGCCGATGCCGATGCAGCCGTGGCCAATGCTACGGCAGAGTTGGCGCAAGAGGCGCGCCGATTCGACGGTGTCACCTTGCCGGACGACGTCGCCCGAAAGCTCAAGCTCATCAGATTTTCCGTAGCAATTCCCGCGCCGCGAGACGAAGCACTCAGCGCCGAACTCGCGGAGATCAACGCCTCGCTCGCCGGCGACTACGGGAAAGGGAAGTGGTGTCCCGATGGCCCCACGGCCCGCTGCCTGAACATCGACGAAATTTCGGACATTCTCGCGAATAGCCGCGATCCCCGGGAATTGCTCGATGCCTGGCTGGGCTGGCACGCGGTCGGCGCACCGATGCGCCAGCGCTATGCGCGAATGGTTGATCTCGCCAACCGCGGCGCGCGCGACGCTGGTTTCGTGGACGTGGGCGACATGTGGCGCTCGGGTTACGACATGCCGCCTGCCGATTTCGCTGCAGAAATGGACCGGCTTTGGCAGCAAGTGCGTCCGCTCTACGTTTCGCTGCACGCCTATGTACGTTGGAAGCTCCAGGAAAAATACGGCAAGACGCTCGTTCCAAGCGACGGCCCGATTCCCGCGCAGTTGCTCGGGAATTTGTGGGCGCAGGACTGGACGAACATCTATCCGCTGATTGCCCCTGCGGACGCCGATCCCGGCTACGACCTCACGGATATTCTCAAGAGCAAAAATGTCACGCCCGTTGACATGGTGCATTATGGCGAACGTTTTTTTACATCGCTGGGATTTGCTCCCTTGCCGCCCACGTTTTGGGAGCGCTCGATGTTCACACGCCCTCGCGACCGCGAGGTGGTGTGCCACGCCAGCGCTTGGGACGTTGATTACAAAGACGACCTACGAATCAAAATGTGCATCGAGCAGACGGCTACGGATTTCGTCACCATTCATCACGAGCTTGGCCACAATTTTTACCAGCGCGCTTATAAAGATCAGCCGCCGCTTTTCGCCAATGGGGCAAATGACGGCTTCCACGAAGCGATCGGCGACACGATCGCGCTTTCCGTCACACCGGAATACCTGAAACGGATCGGATTGCTCGATACCGTGCCGCCGCCTTCAGCGGATATCGGCCTATTGCTGAAGCGTGCGCTGGATAAGGTCGCATTCCTGCCCTTTGGCCTGATGATCGACAAATGGCGTTGGGAGGTATTCTCCGGTCAGGTGAAGGCCGCCGACTACAATAAGGCGTGGTGGGACCTGAAGCGCGAGTATCAGGGAGTCGCGTCGCCCGTCGACCGCACCGAAGCCGACTTCGATCCGGGCGCGAAATATCACATCGCGTCAAACGTGCCGTACGCACGTTATTTCCTTGCGGCCGTGCTGGAGTATCAGTTCCACCGCGCTCTTTGCCGGACGGCCGGCTACACCGGGCCGCTGAATCGCTGTTCTATCTTCGGCAACAAGGCCGCTGGTGCGAAACTGAACCAGATGCTCGAAATGGGCGCGAGCAAGCCGTGGCCCGACGAACTTGAAGTGCTGACTGGGCAGCGCGACATGGACGCGAGTGCGATCCTCGACTATTACGCGCCGCTGAAGCAGTGGCTGGACCAGCAGAATCAGGGCCACCCTGTCGGCTGGTGAAATTTTTCGAACAACGACCACTTTGAGCGCGCCGATCCCTCATCCGTCAGTCGCCATATCGATTTTCCTCTTTTTCGCCGCCCTGCTGGCGGGCGCGATGAACGCCGTGGCTGGCGGCGGCAGCTTCATTACTTTCCCGTCGCTGCTTTTCACGCACATTCCGGCGATTCCTGCTAATGCGACGAACACGGCGGCCGTGTGGCCCGGCTCGGTCGCCGGCGCGGTCGCCTACCGCAAGGTGTTGAACCGCGAGACTTGGCGCATGCTCTGGCCTCTCATCATCATGTGCTTCGCAGGCGCTCTGCTCGGCGCGCACGTCTTGCTGCACACGCCGCCGGAGACGTTCGTCAAGCTGATCCCATGGCTGCTGCTCTGCGCGACGATCCTTTTTGCATCCAGCAGAAAAATCACCGTATGGATTCAGTCGCGAAAAAACGGCGACCCGCGCTCGCGGACCTGGATCGCGGGCGGTTTCGCGTTGCAGCTCGTCATCGCCATGTACGTGGGATATTTTGGCGCCGGGGCAGGGATTCTGATTCTGGCGCTGCTTGCGCTCATAGGGCAGCGGAATATCCACACGATGAATGGAATGAAGACCGTGCTCGTTAGCGTGGCGAATGCCGTTGCGCTCGGCACGTTCATCGTTCACGGCATCGTGGTGTGGCCGCAGGCGCTCATCATGATCGCCGGATCGCTGATCGGCGGCTATGGCGGCGCGCATCTCGCGCAAAAGATGAGGCAGGTCTACGTCCGACGCACCGTGATCGCCATCGGCCTCGGCATGTCCATCTACTTCTTCATCCGCTAGCCGAGACCGCCTCGAGCGCGACCGAGCGACTGAACCGGCTGGCCGCAACTTCCTGAATCGTACGAGGACTCGAAGCTTGCGGATTTTCTGACGGCGCGCTATACAATTGTTCGCGCGAAATCCGCCCCAAAATGGAAATTCCGGCCAATTCTGACCGTCGCGGCGTGGGAACATGGCCGGGCGAAAACGAAACTCGTGAGGCGCTTGCGAGAGGTGGCAGAGTGGTCGTGCTCGCGTCGGGCGGGCTCGATTCTTGCGTGCTTATTGCCCGTATGGCGGGAGTCGCCGAAGAGGTTCAGGCGCTCTTCGTGCGAAATGGCCATCCCTGGGAAGACGCGGAGTTCGCGGCGCTTCGGCGTTTTGTGGACGCACTGGCGATGCCGAATATCCTTCCCCTCGCCGAGCGTTCGCTGCCGTTGCGAGACCTGCTCGACGTTCATTGGGGCGCCCACGAGTACCTGCCGGGCTTTTCCGAAGGCTATCGAGCGAATTTCATTCCCGGGCGCAATCTCGCACTGCTTTCGGTGGCATCCCTATTTGCCTATGTCAATCGGGCTTCAGCGATCGCGTTAGGATTGCTGGCGGGCAATCCGTATCCCGATGCGACTCCGGCGTTCTTTTCGACGTTCGAAAGGCTCTTTGCCGAGGCATTCGAACGGCCGCTGAAGATACTCACACCATTCTCCAGGTTATCTAAGGAAGAGGTGATCCGGGCGGGCGAAGCGTTACCTTTGGAGTTGACGTTGTCTTGCGTTAATCCGATCGATGGCGAACATTGCGGCAATGCATGCAACAAATGCGCGGAGCGGCAGAAGGGGTTCGCGCTTGCCGGAATCGCCGATAGAACGAGTTACCGAAACAAGCCTCCGCAGGTAAACTGGAAAACGCACAAATGGCCGGATTGAACCGCACGCTCGCGGGAAATTGGGCTGTCGTTACCGGCGGGCACGTGCGCGTGGGCCGTGCGATTGCCGTTGCGCTTGCCCATGCGCAGATGAACCTTATCATCACGTATCGCACAGGCGAGGCAGGGGCGGAAGCGGCGACCGCCGATTTCAAAGGTTTAGGCGTGCAGGCACTGGCGCTGCATGTGGACTTGGCCGATGCAAAATCAATGGTCGATCTAGCGGATCAAATTCTGGTGCGCGCGGGCGCGTCATTGCGGGTCTTGGTGAACAGCGCTTCGGTTTACTTCGAGACGCCTCTCGCCGGCATCTCGTCCGAAACCTGGGACAATCTGCTCGCCACGAATCTACGTGCTCCTTTTCTTCTCTCGCAGCGACTCGGGCTTGCGATGAAAGCAAGCGGCGGCCACATCATTAACATCGGCGATTCGGCTGGCATTCGCCCCTATCGCGGATATCTTCCGTACCTGGTTTCGAAGGCCGGGCTGATTTACATGACGAAGGCCCTCGCGCTGGAGCTGGCGCCCGAGGTGCAAGTCAACTGTGTTTGTCCCGGAGCGGTTCTTCTTCCCGAGCACACCAGCGCTGCGGAGGCTAACGCCTTGCGCGAGGCAATTCCCCTCCAGCGCCTCGGTACGCCGCAAGAAATCGCGCGCGCCGTGCTCTATTTTATTGAGAGCGAATTCACCACCGGGTCGATCCTCATGGTGGATGGCGGCCGGCTGATCGCCTGAATCGATGCCCGACTCGCCGAACCCTCCCGCTTCATTCTCGTTTTCGGCGCACGTTGGCTTGCTCGACCAGTTCCTCGTGCGCCGCGTGGAAATCGTCGAACGGATCGAAGATAATCTGCTGAACGTTCGCGGCAAGGAAACCGAGCGCATCCGCAGCCGCCTCCATTTTCACCGTTTGCTCAACGATTGCTTTTTTGCCTTGCCGGGGCTTGCGTCTCAGCTGGCTCGCCTGAAGGGACAGGCCGCGGCTATGCACCTCGCGGACGGCTTCGAACCGATCCAGCTCGACAGATTCTCGATTGAGTTCGACCCGCTCGACCTAATCATTCGCGCGTACGAACATTGGGGTGCGAGCCGCTGGCCGGGAAGAAGCAGCCGCTTGGCTTGGGCCCAAATCATCTATTCGACTTTTCTGATTCGCCAGCTCGAAAATCTGACCCTGCGGATATGGGACGAAGGCACCGACTTGGCAGGTGATCGACTCGATCAACTCCAGGCGCTTCTCGACCGCCTGAACGATCCTGGTTCGAGAGCAGGAGGCGGCGCCGTTTTGGTTCGTGACGTCCGCTGGCTTGTGCAAACCGCACAGGGTGCGCTTACCAAACACATCGAGCCATACTTCCGCGTCGCGGAGCGCGTCTCCGCGTCGTTCACGGACTCGGTGCGCCTCGGCCTTCACGCGGCCGGAGCCAAGCTGGCTGGCGGGCATTTGCGCTCGCAGGTTCGGTATCGATCGCTTGAGACCAGCCGTCCCATCGACGATGCCGAAAATCTGGCAATCGCGCGTAACTCAAATTCAATGGACACCGCGCTGCTCTTGCGCGATTTGGTTGCGCTGCTCAAGAGTTACGACCATGTCTCCGCCGCTGCGGACCAAACGTTGGATTCGGATGCGCGCATCGACCTGGCCGATGCGATCCTTCAGGGAATATCGTCAGACACCGAATTATTTCTTACGCGCCTTGATTTGCTGGCGCCCGCCACGATGATCGAACATCTTTTCATCGAAGACCGAGCGAACGGCCACCCCCAGCTCACTCCGCTCGGACGCGCTCATCTCAACTATCTTGCCGAATATCGCGCGTCGATCGGGCGTCTCGCAGGCCACCTCAAAGATGACGCCTTGCTGCTCGCTCCTGCGCCCGAGGCTTACTCGCCTTACGGCATATCGTACGGATTTGCCGCCGATCTGCTCTCGAATCTCGCTCTGGATAAATTGATTTCGCCGTCGAGTTCGTGGGGGGCGCTGAGTTTTGAGGATGTGTTTGCCAGCCGCGGAAACCTCGAAGCGAAACTCACTCGAGCGAAAGCGTTGGCGGCGCTGCCGAAACGTCCGGGCGAGCAAGATCACTTCTACCACTCGTCCGGATTCGCGGCGGAGATATTCGATCGGCTTGTCGCGGCGCTCGAGGCGCGCTCGCTTCGTAGCTCCGATGCGAATTCCTCGTCGCATCGCGACGGACGAATCTACGTTTCCGCCGAATGCGAGTCGATTGCGCGTTCATCGGCTGCCTTGGCCGCTGGTGCTGTCTCCGCAGACGAATATTGCTTCACATCGCACCGAGGTGGCTCTCTTTCCGAGGGCAAAACATTCCTTCCGATCAGCCAGATCCTCCTCGACCGAAACGAAGGTCGATATCTTGCAAGCGCCCAATGCGACGGCGAATGGTTCGCTGTGTCCAAGTTCATCCTCACGATTTTCCTGTGCCGAGGCACAGACGCCCTGCTGTCTGCTGTTCCGCCGAAGGTGATCGAAGTCCTCCTGCTGACTTGCCCTGGCCTGATCGTGCCGCTGACAACAGAGCGCGCAACCTGATGCGCCTGGAACCCTGGCAGTGGCCGCCACGTGAGCGAGATCGGCGCGTGTAAAAATCTCCTTTGACAGTTTTGGCGTTTGCCGGGATAATTGTGCGTACCGCGATTCCTTTCGGAGGATGTCGAGCCCTTTGCGGACCGGCCCGAAATACATCTTTGTCACGGGCGGTGTGGTTTCTTCACTGGGCAAGGGAGTCGCAGCAGCCTCGATTGGCCGCCTGCTTGAAAGCCGTGGTCTCCGCGTTGCCCTCCAGAAGTGCGATCCTTACCTTAACGTCGATCCCGGCACGATGTCGCCGTATCAGCACGGCGAAGTGTTCGTCACCGACGATGGCGCGGAAACCGATCTGGACCTGGGCCACTATGAGCGGTTCACAAGTTCCCGCCTGACTCGCGACCACAACTGGACGACCGGCCGCATCTACGAATCGATCATCGCCAAAGAGCGGCGCGGCGATTATCTGGGCAAGACTGTCCAGGTCATCCCTCACGTGACCGACGAAATCAAAGCGGCGTTCCGCAAGGTGGCGGATGGCGTCGATATTGTGCTCGTGGAAATCGGCGGCACTGTGGGCGACATCGAATCGCTGCCGTTCCTGGAAGCGATTCGCCAGATGCGCCTCGAACTTGGTCCGGAAAACGTGGTTTTCGCGCACCTCACGTTGGTTCCTTACATTCCCACGGCGGGCGAGCTGAAAACCAAGCCGACCCAGCACAGCGTGAAAGAGCTGCTGAGCATCGGAATTCAGCCGGACATTTTAATTTGCCGCAGTGATCGGCCCCTGGGCGCAGACCTGAAGGGCAAAATCGCCCTCTTTTGCAACGTTGCAGAAGGCTGCGTTATTTCGGCGCCTGACGTGGCGAATATTTACGAAGTGCCGATGTCGTTTGCCGCGGAGGGATTGGACGAGCAGATTCTGCGACTGCTGCGCATCGAGGCGCCACCGCGCGACCTGAGCAATTGGCTCGCGATGCTTGAAGCGCTGGAGCAGCCGCAGGGCGAAGTTCACATAGGCGTGGTGGGCAAATACGTGCAGCTCGAGGACGCTTACAAGAGCTTGCGCGAGGCGTTGGTGCACGGCGGACTGGCGAGCCGGCATCGCGTGATGATCGATTGGATCGAAGCGGAAGAGATCGATTCGCCCGCCGCGGCGGAGCGGCTCCTGCGCCACGTAGATGGGATCCTGATCCCGGGCGGATTCGGGAAGCGCGGAATTCAAGGGATGGTTCACGCGATCACGTACGCGCGCGAGAAGAAGGTGCCGTTCTTCGGGATTTGCCTCGGCATGCAATGCGCCACGATCGAATATGCGCGCACCGTGGCGAAGCTCGAACGCGCGGACAGTACCGAATTTGATCCAGGCACGCCGAATCGCGTGATTTACAAGCTGCGCGAGCTTTTGGGCGTGGAAGAGATGGGCGGCACGATGCGCCTGGGGGCGTGGGCGTGCAGGCTCGAGCCGGGATCATTTGCGGCACAGGCGTATGGCGCCACGGAAATTTCTGAGCGGCACCGCCATCGCTATGAGTTCAATGCGGAATATGCGGAGATTTTGACGCGCGGCGGATTTCGAATTACGGGACGCACCCCGGACGGCGTTTACGTGGAAATCGTCGAAGTGCCGGACCATCCCTGGTTCCTCGGCTGCCAGTTTCATCCCGAGTTCAAGTCCAAGCCTCTCGCGCCGCATCCCCTTTTTGCCGCTTTCGTCCGCGCGAGCATTGAAAACCGTCGGCGTCGTTTGAACCCGGAGCCGCGTGGCGCGCAGACGCACTCGCAACCGCACGCGCGAGCCGCCGATTCCAGCCAATAAATATCGATTTGGTCTTGTAGGCGAGAAAGCTCTGTGGCGTTCGCGCTGCGCCAGCGCGGGCCCCGGCAAATGGCTTTTTGGGGCGCGAGCTATTTGCCTGGCCCGTCTGCCGGTTCGAGCAGTTCCTGCAAGCTGGAAGCAAGCGACGAAAATAGATCGGTCTTCGAAATCACTCTGCGTACACCGGCGGCCTTTGCCTCATTCTCAAAGAAGCGGTTCTGATGCAACGTATACATCGCGATCGGAACGGAGGGGTTGCCCTTGATGATTTCTCTTGCGGCTGTTAGTCCGTTCATTACCGGCATCTGAAAATCGAGAAGGATCACATCGGGTTTCGACGACGTGGCGAGCTTGACGGCTTCCTCCCCGTTGGACGCTTCTCCGCAGATTTGCCACTCATCTCCAGCCAAGAGCATCCTTTTGAGGGCATCGCGCAGCATTGCGTTGTCATCGGCGATCAAGACTCGATGCAAGTGTTCAGCCCTCCCTCAAGCGGGTGGGCAGTCGTGTGTGCATCCAGGCATACATAGAACCTTGCACCCTACAGGCGCGGGCACGGGGGGACAATACTCAATTTCCCCTAGAAGTGTCCCACAAATGCCAAGCTGCGCAACGCGAGAGCGGTTGCGAAGTCTCACTGCCAAGGGCTGAAACGGCCTATGAAGGTCCCGGTATGGAAACTTCTTCCATTCCCGTTTTGGCGTAGGCGCGAAGAACGTCTTCCCGCGAAACTATGCCTATCAGGCGCTCCGGATGGGCGCGATGAACCACCGGCAAAAAGGGGCGGTCGCCGAGTTTGCGCAAGGGAAGATCGATGGAATTATCGGGATGGACGACCGGAACTTGTTCTTTGGGGATAATGTCGGCGAGCCGCGTGTTCGCGGGCATTGTGGCCGCTTTTTCCAGCAGCTCGGCCCGGCGAGCCAATCGCCAGCCTCTAGTGCGATCGTAGATGAGTAGCCATTCTTGCTGGCTTTTCTCGATGTCCACGCGCACTTGCTCGATTGTTTTCTCGGCGCGCAAGGCGGCAGCAGCGGGCGGGTGCATGGCGTCTTCCACGTGGAGAGATTCCTCCTCGCGTTCCTCCTCAAGGGAGGGCAGCTCAAGGCCATCCTGGCGTGAGAGCAGATCAAAGATCGGCACCGGTTGGTACTTGAGCGAGATTAAATAGGCGATCGTATTCGAGATCATCACCGGCAGGATGATCGAATAATTGCCGCTCACCTCGAGAACCATGAAGACGGAAGTCATCGGCGCTCGTAGGAATCCGGCGAAGAGAGTTCCCATTCCCACCAGCGCGTAGACGCCTACACCACCTGTGACAGCCGGGAAGAAATGGTGCTCGAAACCGCCAACAGCTCCGCCGACCATCGCGCCGACGAAAAGAGCCGGGGCAAACATGCCACCCGGAGTGCCGCTGGAAAAAGAAAAAGCCGTGGCAATCACCTTGGCCAGGGCGAGAACACCGAGAAGCTGCCAGACGTAGCGGCCGTGCATGGTTTGGTCCATGACGTCGTAACCCGCTCCCAAAACCTGCGGGAGCCATATGCCCATCACGCCCACCAGCAGGCCCGCGATGGCCGGCTGGATATACTGCGTCCAGTCCGGCAGACTTCGAAGCCACGAGCGCAACGAGACGATGACCTTCACGAAAAAGAGGGAAACCGCGCCACCGATCACGCCCAGCGCCGCATAGCCGAGCAGTTCAGCAGGATGCAAAGGCGGGATCGTGGGGATGCTAAAGAGAGGTTCGGGGCCCAGGAATCCGCGCATTACCACGACCGAAGACACTGCCGACAAAACCACCGCGCCGAGAATGCCCGAACTCCATTTGCCCACCACTTCTTCGATGACGAAAATCACCGCAGCAATGGGGGCGTTGAAAGCAGCCGCAAGGCCTGCCGCTGCGCCGACGGGGGCGATCAGGCGCAGATTTTCGCGCGAAAGGCGGAGTTTGCGCCCGATGACAGAGGCGATGCCGGCGCCAATTTGCAGCGATGGATCCTCAGGGCCAAGCGAAAACCCGGCGCCGATGGCCAGCCCGGCACTGAGGAATTTTCCCCACACGGTATTGAAAGGAATGTCGCCATCGGAGATGTAGACGGCCGTTTTGGTCTGATTCACGCCGCTGCCCCGGAGCCCGGGATAAAACCGCTTCACGAAAATGGCGATCAGCAATCCGGCGATGGCGGGCACGAGCAGCAGACGGAGTTTCGGCGGAGCTTCGGCTGAGGTGAGCAGCCAAAGCCGCACCCATTCGTACGCCATACGGAAGCAGACGACCGAGAGGCCCGAAAAAATGCCGATCATCACAGACAAAAGGAGAAAGAAGCGATCCTCGCGCGAGGTCAAAGCTCCGCCAAACTGCTTGATGCCGATCCAAAAGTTCGCTGCGCGAGCGGAGCGCGCCGAATCCGCGGCTTTCTGAGTTTCAGTCATGCCTAACTTTCTTTATTTTCTCCAGCGAGAGCTTCAATCGCTCGATCCGCGAGCGTGCCGGCACACTGCGACGGCGCCGATTTTTCCAGGTCGAACGCCCAGTTAAGAGCCTCATCGGCGTATTCGGGATGAGCGTTAAAAACATTCAATGTAAGCTTGGGCGGAAGCGCGGCGCGGGCAGCCGCGAGCGCCTTGGAGTCCGCTGTTAAGGTGGGGCTATTGGTAAGCACGCCCGGCATGCACGCATTCGCGCGCTGCTCGGCAGCGGCAAATATTTGGAGAATTCGCTGCTGTCGCTCGCGACTGTCCAAATGGGGGTTAAAAGGATCGAGTTCGGCGGCCGTCGCGGCAAGATCGCGATCGGCCTCGACGTCAGGCGTCCGGGCGCCCCGCTGAATCGCGCGCGAGAAGTATCGATCGGCTTCGGAGAACTGATAGAGCGCGAGCGCGGTGTTGCCGGCGCCGATGAGCGCAGTGACATTATTAGGCTCTAGCCGCAAAACGTGCTGATATTGATCGAGCGCGTTGGAGGAATCCCCCGACGCGATCAGGTAAGCCGCCGCTTCGTTCAGGACCTCGGGGTCGGCGGGATTGTCCGCGGCCATAGAGAGCGCTTCAGCGCGAGCCTGGTCTTGCCGGTTATTCTTGAGAAGGAATTGGATCAGCTCTTCGCGGGCAGCGACCTGGCTGGCGTGCGCGTCGCTCGGCCATTCCCCAAACGCTGCGTCGTGATAGAAGTTCACGGCGGCGCTCACGTCTCCTTGTCTTGCGGAAATGCGCGCAAGCTGAAGGTCGATGAGGGCATTGTCGGGATCGGCGGCACGCAGGTTGAAAAGATAATTCTCGGATTCGGCCAGCTGGCCCTGCGCGGTGAGCGCTTCGGCGAGTTCCAGTTCCAATTTGCTGTTGTTGGAGGAATAAAGCAGAGCGTTCCGGAAGTCTTCGATCGCGGTCTGCGCGTGGCCCGTTTCCAGATTCACATTGCCCGCGCGTTCCCAATCGACGGCGATTTTGGCTTGTTTATCGTGAAAAAGGCGGACGATCACCCCTGTCGTAGTGAACATCGGGACCAGCAGCAAAGCACAAAGCGTGAGCACGAGCGTTCGCGAAGCCCGCCACGAGACGAGATCGGCTGCGCAGCGAGGGCACGCCGCTCCGGCGGCCGGCAACCGCATCCCGCATTCAGGGCAAATAGAAGCTGGCGCCGCCTCGGAGGTCGAGCTGGAGGAGCTGGTTGTAGTGTCAGCGGACATCTTCCCCGTCAACTATTGTAATGCAGATTGCGAGTGATTCGGCGGCGCAGTGGAACAATTTAAAAAAAATCGAGGCTCTTTCCTCGGCATTCACATGCGTGAAATAAAGAATCAATCAACGTCGCCACCCTCGAGAGTAGAGTCACCAACAACGTCTGCGCGCCGCAGCTGTGAATCTTCGCCGGGCGCGGCCGCTAGGGGATTTTGCGTATAGCGGCCGGCGGCCTTCCTTGGCTATCCTAGCGAGAGCAGGAATGCGGACGCGCTCGTGCTCAGAATCATGTGCGAACTGAACCCCTTCTCTTTGTGGCGCTCTCAAACGGTCCAACCTCGCATCACTAATCGCAATTCTCGCGCAGGGACGCAACCGTGATTCGCGAGGGTGAACCGCGACTGCTGCTGGAATCCGCTTTCTTGGGCGTGATTGGTGCGCTGGCCGCGCAAGCTTTTATGTGGCTCCTGCGGATGGCCACGCATCTTCTCCTTTTCGATATTGCGGGCTACATTCCTCCTCAGATCGAATCTGGACCACTCCTACAGACCATTGGTCATCACGGACTCTGGCTAATCCCCCTGGTCACCACGCTGGGCGGAGTGATTTCCGGCTTTCTCGTTTATCACTTTGCGCCCGAAGCGGAGGGACACGGCACCGACACCGTCGTCAACGCATTTCATCGCAGTGACGGGCAAATCCGCGCCCGAGTATCTCCGATCAAAATGATCGCGTCGGCCATCACGATCGGTTCGGGAGGGTCCGCCGGCCGCGAAGGTCCCATCGCGCTGATCACGGCCGGCCTCGGCTCGATCTACGCAAGGCTTGTCCACCGCACCGACCAGGAGCGCCGTGTTCTCGTGCTGGCTGGAATGGCCGCAGGACTCGCCGCCATTTTTCGCACGCCGATGGGAACCGGCGTATTCGCGATCGAAGTGCTTTACGGAAACATGGAGTTCGAGACCAACGCGCTGCTGTACACGATGCTTTCCTCCGCGGTCGCGTACACCGTGAACGGCGCGTTTGTAGGATTCAGCCCGCTATTCAAAGTGGCTGCGGTTCCAACACCCGCGCTTTCGAGCTACGCAGCGTACGCTGCGCTGGGAGTTGCGGCGGGAGTGATAGCAACCATGTTGCCGGAGGTCTTTTATCGCACGCGCGACTTTTTTCGAGCGCTGCCGATGCCTCTATGGAGCAGGCCCGCTCTCGGCGGTCTTTGCGTGGGAGTGATCGCGCTGTGGCTGCCGCAAGTGCTCGGCGGAGGCTACGGCTGGATTCAGGAGGCGATCGACGGAAAGATAATCCTGAAGCTTATGCTGATCCTGATTTTCGCGAAAATGGCCGCGTTCGCCCTGACGGTGTCTTCAGGCGGGTCGGGCGGCGTGTTCGCCCCGTCGCTTTTTGTGGGCGCGATGCTGGGCGGGGGAATGGCGGCTGTGCTGCATCAGCCGTCTTCGATTTTCGCCGTAGTGGGCATGGCGGCCGTGTTTGGCGGCGCGGCCCGCGTGCCCATTGCGACGATGTTGATGGTCACGGAGATGGCAGGCGGCTACCACTTGCTGATTCCCGCCGGGCTTGCGGTGATGATCAGTTACATGCTGCAGAGGTCGCTTTCGTCGTTCACGAAGTATCCCAGCTTGTATGAAGGGCAAGTCCCCACACCCGAAGATTCGCCCGCGCATTACCTGCAGGAAATACAAACTGCGATGAGTCTGCTCGGAAAACGCGACGCTCCGCAGCTCACCGATCAGTTGGGCCATCTGGATTTGCTGCGGATGTTGAGGGCGCGCGTCCGCTTCGATTTGCCCGGCCACCAGGAATTGACGATGAGCCTCGTGAACGACGATAGCCCGTTGGTGGGGAAAAAGCTCAGCACGCTGTATCGCGACCTCTCCGGGCATGAGTTCGAAGTGATCGCGATCAGACGCCGCGAGCACGTGCTGTTGCCGCATCCGGATACTCTTTTGGAAGCGCAAGACCGTCTGGTGATGATCCTCTCGCCGGAGGCGCGCGAGCCGCTGGCGAAATTCGTGTCGGAGATTCCCGCCAGCCAGAACGAGCCGGTGCAAACCCGAGCCGCGAAACCCCGGTGATTTACCGCTTCTACGTCGGCATGCGAAGCGAAAAGTAGACGGCGAGGAACGCAAACATGGCGTCCGCGGACCATCCCGCAAGCAGGGCCGGCAAAAGGCCCGCCGTTCCCATCGACTCGAGCAACGCCGAAGCGGCCCAGTAAAAAATACTGATGCCCACCGCTACCGCGAGCCCGCTCACCGCCCCACGCGTCCCCACGAGAAATGCGAATGGCGCGCCAAGCAAGACGACAATCGCGGCAATAAGAGGGTATGAGAATTTCTCGTACCATTGAACGCGCAGCCGCGACGTGTCAAACCCCGCCTGGCTCAGCTTGTTGATGTATGCGCCCAGCTGGCGCCAGTTCATCTGATCCGCCGTGCTGATTTTTTGCTCGAAATAGCTCGGGCGCTCGGTGAATTCGGCGAGAGAAGTCGCTTTGAACGTGTTGTAGTCGGACACTTTTCCGCCGCCGAAATCGCGAATCCATCCTCCGGTAAGCACCCACGTATTTTGCACATCGTCCCAAGTGGCGCGTTCGGCATAGACGCGTCGGCGAAGCGAGAACGTCTTGGGATCGAGTTCCAGAATCGTGAGGTCGCCCAGAAGCTTCAAGTTCGGATCGTAGAGCCCGTAGTTAAAAATCTTCGAGTTTTGGCCGAAGATCCACTGTTGGCTGGGCTGGCTGAACGTTTGCGGGGGCCGGCCCTTGATTTCGCTGCGAAGCGCGTTTTGCCGTGTGTTGGCGTAGGGCAAATATGTCTCGCTCAGCGTAAACATTCCGCCGGAGACGAGGATACCGGCGAGAGCGAGCGGCAGAATCAGGCGATAGAGGCTCACGCCGCTGGCCTTGAAGGCGACGACTTCGTTGTTTTTCGCGAGGATCGCCAGCGTCATCAACGTAGCGACGAGCGCGGCGAGCGGCGCGAGTTCGTAAACCATGTAAGGAATCAAAAAACGGAAATAATCTGCGACGACGAACGCCGAAATGTGATTTTTAGAGATGTCCGCCAGCAGGTCGAAGAGCGTGAACGCGTCCGAAATCAAGACGAAGCCCGCAAGCAGGCCGAAGAAATAATAGAAGAATCGCTCGAGGAGATAGGTGTCGACGAGCAGCGGAAAACCAATCGCATTGTGGATACGCGTCGAGCGCCGAACCACGTAGCCGCCTGCTGGAACTACGCTAAGCCCTGCGGCGCCGTTGCCTGAGCCACTCGCCGCGCTCGCCTTCGCCCGCGCGTCTGCGTTGCGGCGTCTCCGGAAGCGAAACCATTGCAATTCGAACCACTCGGCGATCTGGTTGGGCTTCCGGACGGTCTCAATCCGGCGCAGGAACAGAAAACCGAAAATTGCAGCGACGATGTTTGCAACCCAAACCCCGAGAAATGGCGAAAGTTTTCCCTGTTTCGCCATTTCGTAGCCGTAAACGTAGATCAGGTAATAGCAACCGATCAGCGTGATCGTGAGGATTAGACCGGCGGCGCGGCCTCCGCGGCGCGGGCGGACGCCGATCGGCACACCGAGAAACGCAAATACAAGGGCCGCGAACGGGAACGCCAGCCGGCGCTGAAACTCGACACGGGCTTCCAGCCAATCGGGGCCATTATCGCGCAGAAGTTTGGACGTGGATTCTTCGGCCGGTACGGGGCCGATGTTGCGAGATGCGACCACGGACGAAAGATTGATCGAAAGATCGCTCGCACTGAAATCGGTCACGTCATAATTGGCGGGATGGCGCGGATCGTATTGGTCGGTTCGTCCGGCGCCAAGGTGCAGTTGCAGTTCATTCGGGCCGGGGCCTTCAAGAATCTGCGCCGATTGCGCCACCGTGATCGACGGGGGATCGGTGGCTGCGAGGAACACGCCGTTCCAGCGAGCTGCGCTGCCCACCACTTCTTGCACGTATAATACGAAGTGCGGAAAGCGTTCGTCGAAAACGCGCGGCTGTATCGCGTAAGGCGCCTGCGATGCGATCAATCGCGTTTCCAGACGGTTGATTTCGCGATACGCTACGGGGCTCAGCCAGAAGGTCATTAATGAGGTGATCGCAGCCGCTGCAAGCGCGACGAAACCGATCGGCCGCAGCAGCCGGCGCAGGCTGATCCCGCAAGCGTGCAAGGCGACGATTTCGCTGTCTGCGGAAAGCCGGCCAAGGCCGATCAGCACGCCAACCAGGACCGACATCGGCACCGTGAATACAAAAACGGGCGCCAGCGAGCAGACGACGAGCAGGATGATTGTAAAGAGGCCGCCGCTGTGCCGCACAATCACGTCCATCAGGCGGACCAGCTCAGGCACGTAAAGCACTGAGGTGAAGACGGCCAAGCCTAGCAACGAATGCGTGGCCACTTCTCGGCCGATGTATTTATCGAGCAAACGCATGGAATAATGCGATTTTAGCACTGCAGCATTAAACGCAGCAGCGAAAGCGAGCGCTTGGTTCCGCTGAATTGATAGCCGGGGGCAACGATATGTTCGGTGGTGGAGAAGAGGGGAGCGATTGAGCCGGGTTCACCTGACAATTCTTTGGCACATGCACCAGCCGCAGTATAAGGATCCGGTCACCGGCGAATATCGTTTGCCGTGGACGCGGCTGCACGCCCTCAAGGACTACTGGGGAATGGTGAAGATTATGGAGGAATTCCCCAGCGTTCACGCCACCTTCAATTTCGTGCCTTTGCTGGCAGAGCAGATTGAAGAATATGCGAGCGGCCAGTTCAAGGAGCCGTGGTTCGACATCGCCTTTGCCGACGCCTCATCGCTGACCATGGACCAAAAAAGAGCGGCCCTGGAACGCGCCTTTCAGGTCAACGACCTTTTCCTGCAACGCTGGCCGCGATTTGGCGAGTTGCGTTCACGATTGCAGTCGGGCGGCGTCGAGGCCTCCGCGGCGCACTGGAGCGCGGGAGACTGGCGCGACCTCCAGGTGCTGTCGCAACTGGCCTGGATGGACGAAGAGTATTTGCAGAAAGATCCGGCTGTCCGCGGTCTTTCGGACAAGGGTTGCGACTTCAGCGAAGAGGACAAAGTCACGCTGCTCGAAAAGCAACAGGAACTGCTCGCTGCCGTCCTGCCGGAATATAGGTTGGCTGCGGCGCGCGGCCAGATCGAGATTTCGACCACGCCTTACTACCATCCGATTCTCCCGCTTTTGTGCGATAGCGACATCGCTTCCGTCGCGAACCCTCACACGCCTCGTCCGGTACCGCCTTTTCGTTATCCGGAAGACGCGCGCGAACAGCTTCTCCGCGCGCGCGACTATCACGAACGCGTTTTCGGCCATAAGCCCGCGGGACTGTGGCCGTCGGAAGGGTCGGTTTCTGACCGCGCGCTGGAAATCGCCATGGAGCTGGGCTTCAAATGGTTCGCGACGGATGAAGGCGTACTGGGGCGGACCAAAAACATCGGCTTCTGGCGCAACGCGAGTGGTTATCCGGAGAACGGCCCGGATCTCTATACGCCGTGGCGTTTCCGCCGCAACGGCGGCGAAATGAGCGGCTTCTTCCGCGACCACTACATTTCCGATCTCGCCGGGTTTGTTTATAGCCGCATGGGAGCGCAAGCTGCGGCGGAGGATTTGCACCGGAGGATTCGCGCGATCGGCGAGCGCGAACCGCAGGGCCGAATCGCCACGGTGAGCATCATCCTCGACGGTGAGAATGCCTGGGAATACTATCCCGGAAACGGCCGCGATTTCCTGCGCGAATTTTACCGGCGCGTCGAACGCGATCCGGACATCACCGCGTACACGATGAGCGAGGCTATGCGGGCCGCACCGAACCAGCCCGTGCTCGAAGGAATCTTTCCGGCGTCATGGATCAACGCCAATTTCGACGTCTGGATCGGCGATTCCGAAGACGTGCGCGCTTGGGATCTGTTGCGCGATGCGCGTGAAGCTTACCAGCGGGCCGTCGAGCGCGCGGGGTTCACCGAGAATCCAGTCTCGTCCGCGGGCGTCGTTGCGCGCAAGCGGACGTCGCGAAAAGGGGCAAAAAATAAGGGCCTCGCCGAAATGGAGACCGCTGTGCAACCGCCTGCGCCGGGTGCTGACGCTGACGCGGTTGTGCGGCTCGCACAAGCGTTCGAATCCGTATTGGCCGCGGAAGGCAGCGATTGGTGCTGGTGGTACGGTCCGGAACATGGTTCGCAGAATGACGCCGATTTCGACTCGCTTTACCGCAAACATCTCACCGAAATCTATCGCGCGCTCGGAGAGCCGGCCCCGGACGTGCTGGCCCGGCCGATCAAGCGTGCGCCCGAGCGCGGGCAGAATATTCCGCCGGAGTCTTTTCTCGATGTCAGGATCAACGGCCGCGAGAGCAGCTATTTCGAATGGCTCGGCGCGGGGATTTACACCACTTCCCGGCAGGGTGGTGCGATGCACGGGCGAATGTACGTGCTCGCCGAGTTCCTTTACGGATTTAGCCAGGACCGGCTTTTCATTCGCGTTGATCCCTTCGCGGAATCGCTTGATTCGATGAAGGAATTCCAGCTGCGCCTCACGATTTGGGGTTCTCTGGAAACGCGAATCACCCTGCGTGTCCAAAATCGTAAACTGACGGGCATCATTTTGGAGCGCGCCGGAGTCTGCTTGCTCGATCCAAGGGAGTTCGTCGAGGCCGCGTACGATTCGATCATGGAAGTAAGCATTCGGAAAGAGCTCTTCGATTTGACCGGCAGGAGAGAACTCCTGCTCAGCGTGGCGCTTTGGAGCGGTGGCTTGCCGGTCGACGTGCTGCCAATGGAAGGCATGCTGAGCATAGCGCTGGGTGAGGAAAATTTCGCCTGGAGCTGACGACCCGCTCAGCTGAGGTTTTCCTTCGGCCATGACGCTCCTGCGGCGCGCCGAATTCCTTCCGCGAGTTTTGGCCGGATCGTAAACGGAATAGAATTTTCCCGCCCGAGCTGCAAGCGAACCATATCCCAGAATAGGAACTTCGTGTGGGAGACGGTGATCTCGCTCCAGGCAATGAAAAGGTTGGGATGCGAGATCCCAAACAACCGTGGCATCGAAAGGTAGAGGCCGGCTGGGTTCGCGCCGATGGTCAGACAATTGTTGTAATGCGTTGCATACCGAGTTATCGCACTCTGGAAGCGCCATTCTTCCCGCCGAAAATCGTTCTGCAACGTGAATCGCCCGGCCAAGGCGTGCCAGCCGGTCGTCAGGCTCGTCATATATCCTGCAAAGAACCACGCCCCTGCGAAAGCGGCAAGCGCGAAGGCCACAAAGAAAATTGTTTGCGTCGGCGTTTGGTGCATAAATTCATTTTAGGAACATATCGCGACTCGCGTTTTGTCCCGCTTCCTCGACTTGCCGAAAAGCAAACGTGTTGACTTTCAGCAGTAATGGCGGGATAGTTCGAGCGTTCTGTGCGCTTTCCGCGCGCAGATTGCAGCAAAACTAAACGCGCTTTGGCTCGGCAACGATGAGCCGCCCAACCTGGTGAGGGGCGCCCGCCCACCTCCGGGAGAAGGCCTAAACGATGAAGAAGTTTTCGGCTTCTCGATTCGCGCTCGCATTCGTTTTGTGTATTTGCTGCTCGTGCAACCACAGCCCTTCTCGACCGCAAGCCATCCTTCGGCCTTCGCTTCCTGTATCCACTGCGACGCGTGCGCACGACCCTGTCATGCGATTCGCGGCTGCCGCGGCGGCCATTAGCAATCGCAGTTCGCCTGTGCGAAGTGATCGGCGTAGCGCCGCTGCCGCGAGCTTCCTGGGTCAGAACGACCGAAATAATCAGCGCGGCGCACGAGAGGGGCTCGCGAAGTCCCTCATCAACGGCCCTGTAACTTTTGAGCCTGCGCGTCCTGGCGCAGGCTCTGCCCAATTCGTCAGTCGCGCCCCTGGCATGAACGTTGCACTGACGCGCAACGGAATCGAGGTTGTAGTTGCACGGAAAAACCAGGCGAGTACTGGGGAAGGCACTCTGGCAATCAGCGTCCGTGGCGCCGGGCCGCTAGCTTGGCGCGGCGAAGAGAAGGCACAAGGCGAGGCCAACTATTTCATCGGCAACGATCCGAAAAAATGGCGAACTCACGTGGCTCGCTACAAACGCGTCATCGGCGCCGAACCGCAAGGAGTGAGCCTCGTCGTTTACGGCACGCCGGCAAATAGCAGCGGCGCGCAGGGCATCGAATACGACGTTCGCACTGCGCCGGGTATAGACCTCCGGAAACTGCGCATAGACCTGAACGGAGCGCGCGATCTGAAGCTCGACCGTGCTGGCGGCCTGACTATGCGCGTTGATGGCCGCGAACTTCGCATGAACGCGCCCGCAGTCTACGAAGAAGCCTCCTACACTCGGACCCGAACCAGCACCCACAAAAAGGCGACGTCTGGCACTCGATCGCGCAAGAGCACCTCGACCCACAGCCATCCGCGTGGCGCGCGCCGCGAGACAATGCCGCGGCGCAGTTCGCGTGGCCCGTCAAATTCGGAGGAGCGGCGTGTCCGCAAGTCGATGCATGACTATCCTCCCACGAAGCGCAAAAAGCGCCGCAAGACAATCCCAAAGCTCCCGCTCGGCGGCAATTCTGCCGCGCCCAGCGGCGCTTCACGGCTGCCCCTTCCCGGCGACACCGTAAAACAAACCGGGCGCCGCATCGACGGTGGTTACATCCTCGAAGCCGACGGCTCGATCGGCTTCTGGCTCGGACAGCACGATCCGCACGCCGCCCTCGTCATCGATCCTTCGCTCACGCTCACTTGGGAGACATTCCTCGGCGGCACGGGCGCGGATTCCGTCAATAGCACGACCATCGATTCATCAGGCAACGTCTACGTCGCCGGCACCACCACTTCGCCTTCCACCTTCCCCGAGGGCGCGAACGCCACGCAAGGCGCAGCCAGTGGTGGCACGGTCCTCTTTATTGCCAAAGTCGCATTCTCAAACGGCATCGGCAGCCTCCAATACCTCACATTCTTCGGCGGCAGCAACGCGCAAGCAGGCGGCCAGGTCGCCGTAGACCCATCCGGCAACGCCGCTGTGCTCGGAACCACTACGTCAGGGAATTACCCCGTCACAGACGCCAGCGTGCCCACGCAAGGCCTCACGGGCGGCAATGGCAACGATCTTGTGATCAGCGAAGTGGATCCCACAGGCGCAAACCTGCTCTTCTCCACGCTCTTTGGTGGCAGCGGCGCCGAATCCGAAAACGCTTCCACCGGCACGCCTCTCACCACCTCGCAGAATATTCCCGCCGGTGAAGGTGGAATCGCCTTTGACGCCTCTGGGAATGTTTACGTCGCATCGGACACAACATCCCAGGACCTGCCCACCACGAGCGGCGCGTACCAAACTGCCTTCGGCGGCAAACGCAACAGCGACGGCTTTCTCGCCGAATTCCAGCCGCAGAATGTAGCGAGCGGCTCCAGCGATCTTCTTTATTGCACATACCTGGGCACCAACTCTGATTCGCCCGTCGCCATCGGCGGCGTAGCTGTCGACGCCGCCAGCCCGCCCAACGTCTACATTGCCGGTTCGACCAACAACAGCATCGACGGCTTTCCCGCCACAGCCGCCGTCCAAAGCGCGTTCGGCGGCGGCGCATCAGACGCATTCCTCATGAAGATTCTCCCCGCCGGTGCAGGCAGCAGCGACTTGATTTACGCCACTCTCCTCGGTGGCGCCGCCACCGACGAAGCGCTCGGCGTCGCCGTCGATACGCAGGTTCCCGCAAATGCCTACGTCGTCGGCCTCACGCAATCGCCCACTTTTCCCGAGTCGCCCGTGATCGCCGGCCCCAGCGCCGCGCTCTATCAGCCGAATCCGCCTCCGCCTCCTGACACCGTAACGATTCAGAACGCCTTTCTCGCGGTTGTCGCATGGAATGCCGGCGCAAACACCTCCACGCTGCAATACTTCACTTACCTCGGAGGGTCGAAAGAAGATGCCGCGCAATCCGTCCAGGCGCCGTTTTCCAATTCCGTTTACGTCGGCGGCACGGCCACGTCCTACGATTTCGGCTGGCATGACAACATTCAGTCCTTCAACGGCTCGGCCGACGCCTTCGTGGCGAAGCTGGACACGACGCGCTCGGGCTCGAGTTCGCTCATCTACGCCACCCCGCTCGCAGGTTCTTTTCTCGTCCCCGGAGTCGCGGTCGCCACGCTGGGCAACGGGATCGCAGCCGACGGCCAGGGTCACGCTTACGCTGCGGGCTCTACCACCGCCTCGAATTTCCCCACGGCGATCACCAGCGGCAGCTCCACAAACGGCCTCCAGCAAATCTGCGGCAGTTGCCAGCAAAACCCGCCGGCCAGTGATGCCTTTCTCGCTGCCGTCCAGGAGAACAGCGCCGCGCGCCCCGCGGTTTCCTTTCGTCCCGGCAGCGTCAACTTCGGATCAGCGGGAGTCCAGATCGGAATGGCTGGCGTACCTCAGCCGTTCGTCATCATCAACTCGGGCGAAGCCCCCCTGAATATTTCCACCTCCAATCCGCCGAGCGTCGCGGGCGCAAACGCCGCCGACTTTTCCGTCTCCGTCGCATCCGGCGCAGGCTGTCCGCAACCGCTTCCGCCCGCAGGCCAATGCCAGGCGGAACTGAACTTCACGCCTTCGACTGGGGGAATTGAGGGCGGCGTTGTCGAAGTCAATGACGACGCTCCCGGCAGTCCGCAGCTCCTTGAGGTGACTGGCGTCGGCGTGGCGACACTCGCCGTTTCGCCAGGTAGTTTCGCGTTTCAGCAGGCGCCGGTCGGCATCTCGAACCCACAAGTAATTTCCGTCACCCTCACGGCTACCGTCGCCATCAGCGGCGTCACCGTTACCGCGTCTGGACCCGGCCTCCCGCAGTTCCAGCGTGCGCAAGAGGGCGCGGCATGCACCGGTCAAATGCCTGCGGGAGCAAGCTGCACGATCAGCTATAAATTCGCGCCCACAAGCATCGGTTCTTTCCAAGCTGAAGTCAGCCTTAACTACGACGTGGATGGTTCCCCCGCGCCGGCCGAAATTCTGCCCCTCACGGGAACTGCCGTGCCCGCCGCCCCAATCGCGGTCGTGCGCCCGTCGCAGCTCGTCTTCGCGAGTAACCAGACCGTGGGCACGGCCAGCCTGGCGCAAAAGGTGCTTGTCTCAAATACGGGCAGCGCGCCGCTCGGCTTCACGCAGCAAATTTCCGTCGGCGGCGCGAACGCCGCTGATTTTCTCGAGAGCGATAATTGCGGTGCGAGCGTGGCTGCAGGCGCGTTCTGCACGGTCAGCGTCAAATTTGCTCCGCAGTCGCCCGGTAGCAAGACCGCGAGTCTTATCGTCACGGACAATGATCCCACCAGCCCTCAAAACGTCGCTCTCACCGGCACGGCGGTTCCCGCGCCGGGGGTCGAAGTTGCGCCCACGAGTCTGGGGTTTGCGCCGCAAAGCGTTGGATCGCAAAGCGCCGCTGCTCCCGTCACGATAACGAACAGCGGCACCGTGGCGCTCTCTTTCACGCAGGGAATTTCCATAGCTGGCGCCGACCCTAACGACTTTTCGCAGACCAGCAACTGCAGCTTGCAATCGGGCCTGCAGCTAAATCAGCAGTGCACGGTCGACGTCGTCTTCGAGCCCACCGCCGGCGGAACGCGTAGCGCCACCCTGACCATCGCGGACACTGCCGCCGGAAGCCCGCAGACCGTCCCCTTGAGCGGCAACGGCCTCCAGGCCAACGCGGAAATCTCCCCCTCGAGCCTCGCGTTCACCGCCCAGCAGCCGGGCACCAAGAGCATGGCGCAAACGATCACCGTCACCAGTGCCGGGCCCGGCCAGCCTTTGCAGGTGAGCAACATCGCCATCACCGGCGCGAACGCAGCCGACTTCGCGGAAACGAACACGTGTACCGGCCCCGTCACCACAGCCTGCGCCATTCAAGTTGCCTTTTCTCCGGCATGCACGAGTGAATCCGCCGCGCGCTCCGCAACCCTCACGATTCAAGACAACGGCGCCACTCCCTCGCAAACCGTCTCCTTGACCGGCACGGCCGGCGGCGATTTCTGTGTCACCCCCACATCTCTTAGCGAAACCGTCGCCGCAGGTGCAACCGCCGTTTTTCCGCCCGCGCCCGCCGCTTTTTCCACGTTCTCCGTCAGCTCCTTCAGCGGCACGGTGAACCTCACCTGCTCCAGCAATCCGTCCGGGCCCACCTGCACCGTATTGCCCTCCGCCACCATCACCATCAGCCCCAACGTCCCGGCGCAATTCGAAGTGCAGGTCGTCACGCAGGGCTCGTCGAGCAGCACGCAAAATCTGTGGCGTGATCGAGCGAAATGGATTTTGCCCTTGCTCGAATTTGCAATCGCCGCGCTGGCGTTGCTCATTGCGGCGCGCAGGCGAACGCCGAAGTGGCGCGTCGCGCTCGCGGCAAGTGCCTTCCTGATCTTCTGCCTCGGCATGTCCGCCTGCGGCCCCGGCAGCACCACCACGTCAAGCGATCCGCCCACCGGCGCTTACACCATCACCCTCTCCGCCGCAGAAGGCGCCGAAACCCAAACAATCTCCCTGCAACTCAACGTCACACCGTAGGGTGCAAGCGAAACCCTATGGGGAAAATTCTGATGCCGTCCGGATGAGTATCCGCGCGAGCGCAAGGCCGGAACACGATGCGTGACACAGTCGCTACAAGAGCCACCGGGCGGGAAAATATCCCGAAACAAGCCCCTTTTAAGCGTCAAAACCCCGCAATTGGGCCGACTTTAAGGTGCCAAATTGCAGCCGGCGCCGTCTCCTCTGCCTCCTCGACCTCCCCTGCCTTTGGTCCTGGTAGTCCTGGTAGTTCCATACTGCGTACTTCCCACAATAGAAATCGCCCATTGCGCATGCTAATCTCGGGCGTTTTTTGAAGCTGAAATCCGCGCAGCCGCGGAAAAAATTCGCAAAAAAGGCTGCGCAATACGAAAGGAGAAGTGTGGGCAGTCGGTGGGCGACAACAAATTGCGAGATTTCTAATCGATAGTAAAAACGATTAGAAATCGCCACAACTACCGCCGATTCAGCTACTTGAAAAATTCTAATCGATAGGAAAACAGCCCCTCCGAAGGGGCAAAAGCGCACAAAAGGCGAACTTCGCAGGGGAGCGGAGCGAACGAAGCGGCAAAATCACAAAGCGCTTTGGATCAGGCTGAGTGCGGATTGCGGGTCGGCGACCTCGACGATCAGCTGATTGTACTGCTCGTCGTGCAAGTCGATGATGATCGTTTTTTCGGGGTCATGGACGTCCCAAAACACGCGCTTGCCGTGTTCATAAAAAGTCCCCGCGGTGATCACGCCGGGCAAATTCGTCCCAGGCATTCTGATTCCGTGCCACCAGCCGCTTGCAGCTGCGGGATCGGAGCGGACTCCTGCGATATGAACCAACGGAATTTCGAGGCTGCTCTTGAACGCCCAGAGTTTGTCGGCGCCTTTCACGTGCAGCGTCAGCTTTCCTTCGGCGATGTATAAGTCGACCATTCTTGGTCTCCGCGTTTGCGTACGTCACAGGCGAAAGTATTTTACATCGCCGACGAAAACACGGAGACAGCGAAGCAGGCTGCAGTTACTTTGCGCTATCGGCCGCCGAGGAACTCGTGTTGCGCGCTTCGAGGTGATTGTCAGCGACTGATGCGCTGGCGGAAATGGCCTTTTGTTTGTTGTCCGAGAGGCTGTTGAGGCTGTTCAGATAATTGGCGATGCCGGCATAAAGGCCGGACGCGATCCGCTGTCGTTCCGCGGTGCCTTTCAGCAGGCGCTCGTCGCTGGGATTGCTGACGAAAGAAATTTCGGCAAGGATCGAGGGCATGTTCGCGCCGATCAGCACCACGAACGGCGCTTGCTTCACGCCGCGGTCGCGTTCGGCCGGGCTCACAGCCTCCAGCTTGTGCGAGAGCGATTGCTGAACGTCTTCTGCAAAATCCTTCGATTCCTCCACTTTGTCATTGCGTGCGATTTGCTTGATCAGGTCCTGCAAATCGTGCAACGATTCCTGCGAATCGGCGTTTTCGCGCGCCGCCACTTCCATCGATTCGGGCGAAGTCGTGAAATTCAGGTAATACGTCTCGACGCCGCGCGCGGTGGGATCAGGGCTGGAATTCGCGTGGATCGAAATGAAGAGATCAGCTTTCGCACGGTTGGCGATTTCGGTGCGCTCTTCAAGCGGAATGAACGTATCGGTCTGGCGCGTATAAATCACCTGAGCGCCGGGCAGCTTCTGTTCGATCATGCGGCCCAGGCGCAAAGCGACGTCCAAGCAGAGGTCCTTTTCGAGCAGGCCATGCGGGCCAATGGTGCCCGTGTCGTGTCCGCCATGCCCGGGATCGATCACGATGCGATGAATTTTCAGGCCGAGCGCGCGCGTCAGCGACGTATCGCCATCGCTATTCGGCTTGGGAGCCGACTGCGGCGCGGCGGCCGACGGCGGAATGTCGCTGCTGCGTTCGAGCGAGACCGGCGTTTCGCGCGGCTCAGGCGTCGTGTTATCGGCGAGGGCTGCATTGTCTGGCGAATGCGCGCCGGTATTCGGTTCGATCACCATGCCCACTTGGCGCGCGGGAAGCGTGCCGAGGCGCGAGCTGATTTCGATCACCAGCCGATAGGGCTTCGAGAGCAAGTAGGCGTTGTAGTCTTTTGCGCTGGGCGCGTCGAGAACCACGCGGACCACGTCCGGCTTGTTCTGCGCGATGCGTACCGAGCGCAAAAGGCCGTCGTCGGAATCGAACTTCTTGCCGTCGGCATCGGGGCCGAGAGCCGCGCGCGAAAGATTGAAATAGATGCGGTCGGGTGCCGCGATGCGGGCGGACTCGAAATCGATAGTGCCGTCGAGCGCGATGATCACGCGCGCGGCGTCGCGGCCGTTCATGGCGCGCAAATCCTTCACCATCGAGAGGGTGTTGTCGCTCTCGCGCGGCTGCACCACCGTGCCGGCCACCGCGGGATCATCTGTGATTTCCACCGCTCTCGGCTGCTGCTGGCCATTCTGCGCGGGCTGTGTCTCAGCCGTCGATGGCTGCGGGCCCGGCGCGCTCGGCTTGCCGGAAAGATTCGCGGCGATCACCTTCAGCTCGCTCCGCGCTTCAGCGGCGTGTTCGGAGCGCGGATAGCGCTTCAGGAAATCGCGAAACGTGGCTTGCGCCGCCAGCGGCTTGTTCTGGTCGTTCTTCTCAATTTCCCCGATGCCGAAAAGCGCCGCGCTGCGATATTCGCTGCCGGGATATTGGTCGATCAGCGATCCGTAAGTCTTGATCGCCGTGTCGTAATATTTTCCGTCGTAAAGGCGTCCCATCTCTTCGTAAAGCTCGGCTTCGGCGATCAGGGCCGCCGGAGCTTCGTCCGCCTCGGACGAAATGTCGTAAACCTTCTGGTAGGCGGCGATCGTTTCTTTGTAATTGGATACGGACCGGTCCTTCTCAAGGTAGCCCTCGAGCATCGTGCGCATGCGCACGGCGGCGGCAAACTGTTCGCGGGCTTGTTCGTTCCGGTCGCTAGGCGGGTAGGCGTGCGCGGGAATGGCGCAGGCAAAAAAGAAAAGCGCGATCCCTGCAATTGTGGGGAACGCGCGCTTCGCGATATGGGGTCGTCGCTCTACAATTCGGTTCATTCGTTCGTGTAAACCACTTGGCCGTCGGCTTCCACTTCCTTGCGCACCGGAGACGATGGCGGGCTCAGGGGCGTCGGTGTGGCTTCCGAACCAGGCCGGAAGTATGCGTCGGTTACCTTTTGTACGTACCTTTGCGTTTCCGGGTACCAGGGAACGCCGCCGCTGCGATCGACCGCTCCTTCGCCCGCGTTGTAAGCTGCAAGCGATTTGGTCAGGTCGCCGTTGTAATGAACAAGCAGCGATTTCAGGTACGACGTGCCGGCCTCGACATTCTGGGCCGGGTCGAACGGATTGCCGACGCCGAAGCGCTCTGCCGTTCCCGGGATCAGTTGCATCAAGCCTATCGCTCCCCTGCGGGAGATCGCGCTCGGGTTCCAGCCGGATTCAGTGTTGATCACGGCTTTCACCAGCGCCGGGTCCACCTGGTGCCGGGCGGCTGCGTCGTCCACGATTTGCTCCATCCGAGTGCCCGAATAGGAGTAATTCGCGGGCGAAAATGTGGCCGCCTGGCCCGAGGCCGTCGAGCGGGAGGCTGTCTTACGTATAGTACTCCCACTACGCGGCTTGGGTGAATTCCCGTTTATATAAACGCGCTTGCCTTGCGCGTTTATATACGATGCGATTTGGGCTTGGCCGGGTGTCGCGAGCAGGAGGAGGAAACCGGCCGCCAGAACCGCAACGGCGATAAGCTTCTTGCTCATAGTTCCTGGGGAAGGCATTTCGCTTCTACTTCGCTTCGAACGAAAAACCGTACAGCGAAACGCGCCGCCGGGACATGGATTTCCCGGCATAAGTTTCTGGCGCGATGGGAATTATAGCGAGCGCTCGATGAGCGGGTAAATGGACTGCAAGGCACTTTCTATGGCGGATGTGTCTTTTCCGCCAGCCTCCGCCAAATCGGGCCTGCCGCCGCCCGAACCGCCCAATTGCTTGGCCAATTCCTGGACGATTTTGCCGGCGTGCAGCTTGGGGATCAGATCCTTCGTAACCCCTGCAATTACAGAGACTTTGCCGTCATTCGCCGCGAATAAAACCACCACGCCGGAGCCCATTTTCTGGCGCAGCGTATCGATCATTTGGCGAAGGGACTCGCGGTCGGTTTCTGGGACGCGGGAGGCGAGCACCTTGACGCCTTTTACCTCGCGCACAGACGTCAGGAGCCCTGACGCTGCGGCGCCCGAACTGGCACGTTTTTGCGCCTCTATCTGCCTCTCCAGAGCCTTGATTTGGTCATTTTGGCGCTGAATGGCGGCCAAGATCTCGTCCTCTCCGGAATTGAGCAGGCTGGCGGCGTTGCGTAGGGTGGCCAGGGCTTTCTGGTACTGGGCAAGAGACTCGTCCCCGGTAATCGCTTCGATGCGGCGGATGCCGGCGGCCGTCGATTGTTCGCCGACGACCTTGAAGAGGCCGATATCGCCGGTGCGAAGGACGTGCGTGCCTCCGCAGAGCTCCTTGCTATAGAAACCGCGCGGGTCGGCCGCATCAGGGATGCTCACAACGCGGACGTTCGCGTCAGGATACTTGTCGCCGAAGAAGGCAAGCGCGCCGGAGGCGAGAGCTTCGTCGATAGGCATCAGGTCAGTGCAGACCTCGAGATTTTTGCGGATTTCTTCGTTGACCTGAGCTTCGATTTCGGCGAGCTCGCCGGGATCGACGGCGGCGAAATGAGTAAAGTCAAAGCGCAAGTGATTGGGCGCCACGAGCGAACCCGACTGCTTCACGTGCGTGCCGAGGATGTTGCGCAGCGCGGCGTTGAGCAGGTGCGTCGCGGTGTGATTGCGCATGTCCCGCGCACGGCGCTCGGGGTCGGCGACTGTGGCGACGCGGTCGCCGATGCGCAGGTCCTCTTTAGCGATGATCTTGTGTGCGATCAGGCCGCTCACGGGGTAATACGCGCCGCGGACTTCGGCAACCTGCATCGATTCCGCATTGTCGTAGAGCGCGCCCGTATCGGCCACTTGCCCGCCCGATTCCGCGTAGATCGTGGTGCGGTCGAGCACGACTTCGGCTTCGGCGCCGCGCGGAATTTCGTTCACGCTGCCTTCCTTGGTGACGATGGCTTCAATTCGGGCGTCGCGCGCCCGCGTGCCGAAATAAAAGTCCGGCTCCGTGCGATACGTCTCGCGCAATTTGGTATAGACCGGCTTCGCGACTTCCTTTTGCGTCCCGCCTTTCCAAGACGCCTTCGCCCGCGTCCGCTGCTCTTCCATCGCGCGATCGAACCCGGCCCAATCGACCTGAATGCCGGCATCGCGCGTGACGTCCTCGATGAAATCGCGCGGCAGCCCGTACGTGTCATAAAGCTGGAAAGCCAGGCGGCCCGCGACCGATAGCGGCCCCGGGGCGTGCTGCTCCGCTGCTTCCTTTCTCGCGTTCGATATGTACTCGTCGAGCTTGGCGAGTCCGACGTCGACCGTGCGCGTGAACCGATTCTCCTCTTCGTCAAGAATCCGGTCGACGCGCAGAGCCGTTTCTTCCAATTCCGGATACGCTTCCTTCATCTCCTCGCGAACCGCTGCGGCCATTTTCGAAAGAAGTGGCGAAGCTGCATTCAGCATCCGCGCGTGGCGCAGCGCGCGGCGAATGATCTTGCGCAATACGTAACCGCGGCCTTCGTTAGAAGGTATAACGCCATCGGAAATCAGAAATGTAGCCGCCCGCGAATGATCCGCCACAATGCGGAGGCTGGGGTTCGAGACGTCGTTGGCCGTACTCGCGAGTTCAGCCGCCCTCGCGATCAGCGGCGTGAAGAGATCCGTCTCGTAAATCCAGCTCATGTTTTGCAGCACCGAAGTGACGCGCTCCAGGCCCATGCCCGTATCGATCGAGGGCTTCGGCAGCGGATTCAATTTGTAGCCCGTCGTCTTGCCCGTTGAGTCCACCACCGCGGATCGATTGAACTGCATAAAAACCAGGTTCCAAATCTCGACGAAACGAGCGTCGTCTTCGCCGAATGGCAGGTTCTTGTCCTCCTCCACAACGCCCTTGCGCTCGAAAATCATTTCCGAAGACGGGCCGCAAGGGCCGGTTTCGCCCATCTGCCAGAAGTTTTCCTTCATCCCCAGTTCGAGGATGCGCTCCTTCGGCACGCCCACATCAAGCCAATACCGCTCAGCCTCCGCGTCGCGCGGCACGCCGTCGGCGCCCTTGAAGATCGTCACGTAAATCTGGTCTTTCGGAAGCCCGAACCAGTTAGCGCCGGTAACCAGCTCCCACGCAAACGCGATGGCGTCGCGCTTAAAATAATCGCCAAAGCTGAAGTTGCCGAGCATCTCGAAAAACGTCAGGTGGCGGCGCGTGAAGCCGACGTTTTCAAGATCGTTGTGCTTGCCGCCGGCGCGCACGCATTTCTGGCACGTGGTCGCCCGGCGATAATCCCGCTGCTCGATCCCGAGGAAAACATCCTTGAACTGGTTCATGCCGGCATTCGTGAAGAGCAGCGTGGGATCGTTCGTGGGCACAAGCGAACTGCTGCGCACCACGCGGTGCCCGCGCTCTTCGAAAAACCGCAGAAACATTTTCCTGATTTCGTTGCCGGTCAAGTTGTCCTCGGATAATGCGGTTTATTATCGCAGATGAAAGGAGGATTCTGCCACAGAGCCACGGAGACCCGGAGAAATGAGGCTAGGCAGCGGAGGAGAAAACTGGTGTTCAATGCGCGTCAGGTACGATAATCGCCAGCGGAGCGTTTTTCGTGGTGGGCGCGCCGAAACCATGGCACACATTGAAACTCGGAAATTCGAAGACGCGACAGCGGACGAAGTACGCGTGCGGGGGTATTTGCATACGCCGGAGAAGGCTACGGGCGATGGGCTTGTGCTGACGCACGGCGCTGGGCAGAATTGCGAATCGCCGTTGCTCGTCGCCCTGGCGACAGCGTTTTGCGAGGCGGGGATGACCGTGTTGCGGTGCGATTTGCCGTTTCGGCAGGTGCGGCCGCAGGGGCCTCCGACCTGGCCCGGATGCGCTGAGCACGACCGACAGGGTTTGCGGCGGGCCCTCGATGAGGTGCGGAAAATTGTGCCGGGGCGAGTGTTTCTTGGCGGACATTCTTATGGAGGAAGGCAATCCTCGATGCTGGCGGCGGAAGAGCCGGGGTTAGTTCCGGCGGTCTTGTTGCTCGCGTATCCGCTGCATCCGCCAAAAAGGCCGGCTGGGCCGCGTACGGCGCATTTTGCCTCGCTGCAAACGCCGGCGATGTTTGTGAGCGGCACGCGCGACGGATTCGGCACAATCGACGAAATGCGCGAGGCGCTGCGGTTGATTCCCGCGCGGACAGAATTGCTGGCGATCGGGGGCGCAGGCCACGAATTAATGACGGCGAAAAACCGCGGCGAGTCAACGAAGCGCGTGTGCGAGGCGTTTATGGAATTTATCGGAAATGAGAAGGAGTGATGCGCAGAAGTGGGGGAGTCGAAAGCTTAGCGTGCGAACAAATTGTAGTCATCGTCCGCTTCTGAGCGAACGCGAATCGTCTCATAAATGGAAGCAAGGACAAGAATGAGGCCGGCGGCCATAATCGACGCCATCCAACATAGGTTGTCATAGCGCTCGTTCCATTCGTTGAAATCGGCGTCGCTCGCGACGATCATGAGCCGCGGACCCATGGCATTGAGGCAGGCCGTGTCGGATATAACTTCGATGTCCAAGTCATAGTGCCCTGGCCATCCCTCGAAGCCTCCGAGGAATGGGTTCGTTTCTATTCCCCGTCCAGTGGGGTCAACGTCCTGTGGATAACGATAGATGGGATGCCCACTAATCTGCGACAACCGCTTCGTCCGAAGATTCGCCCCGTTGGCGCAGACCAGATCGCCGCCTGCAGCTCGAATGATCAGGATGGAGTAAAAACCGTGGACGTTGATCTCAAAGTCGCCGGTGCGAATCGTACCGCGTGCGAGCGAAATCGGCATGTCTAAGGCTAGCAGGGCCCGCGTTTCAATCCATCGCCTGCCGGCGAGAAAGAGCAGCCCGGCGACGATCATCGCGGCGACTCCTACCCTGGTCAGACCCGGAATGCGCACGGTTCCTTGGACACCATCATGGGCCTTATAGTGCCACCCTCGCTCAAAATGCAAGGAAGAAGCTGATGGGCCGGCGCGGAAAATCGAGCGTTCCCGTTGCGGTTGCGGGGCAAAGGCGGTCGCTACGAAATTCGGATAGAATTTGAATCATGGAAGAGATGAATGTTTACGCCGTGATCGGCGAAGAGGGTTTCGCGCGGCTAGTCGGAGTCTTTTACCGTCAGGTGCCGCAGGACGATATTCTGAGCAAAATGTATCCGCCGGACGACTTGCCAGCTGCCGAAGAGCGTTTGCGCGATTTTCTGATCGGGCGTTTCGGCGGGCCGCAGCGTTATATCGAGCGCCGCGGTCACCCGCGCCTGCGCATGCGCCACGCGCCTTTTCACATCGACCAATCCGCGCGCGACCGCTGGATGCAGTTGATGGACAAAGCATTCGCCGAAGCCTCGCTTCCTGCTGAGGCGGAGCAGTTCCTGCGCGAATTCCTTTCGCAGATCGCCACGTTCATGATCAACCGGGAGTAATCGAGATGAAATTCGGCGCAAGTTCTTACATCTGGGCTGAGCTTTTCGGGGCGGAGCATTTTGACGTGCTTCCGCGCTTGAAGGAAGGCGGCTTCGACGGCATCGAAATTGGTGTAATAGAGCCTGCCATTTTTCCCGCGCGGGCGGTTCGAAAGGAATTGGAGAAATCGGGGCTCGAGTGCACCACGTGCGGCACGATTCCCAACGGCGCCAGCCTGATCTCGCACGATCCGGAACTCCGGCGCAAGGCCCGCACTCATGTGCAGGATTGCATCAAGGCTACCGCCGATCTCGGCGGCCGCATCTTTTGCGGGCCGAT
>DATJOL010000139.1:0-62287 GCA_035507075.1 Candidatus Aquilonibacter sp.
GATGGTGATGCCGGGAGACAACGTGAGCGCGGAAATCACGTTGATCACGCCGGTGGCGCTCGAGAAGGGATTGCGGTTTGCGATCAGAGAAGGCGGCCACACGGTAGGCGCAGGCGCCGTCGCGGAGATCATCGAGTAAACCATGCCAAACGGAGAAAAAATTCGCATTCGCCTGAAGGCGTACGATCACCGCATTCTCGATCAATCGACGCGCGAAATCGTGGACACGGCAAAGCGCACGGGAGCGGATGTGGCGGGTCCGATTCCTCTGCCGACTGTGATCAATCGCTGGACTGTTCTGCGGTCGCCGCACGTCGATAAGAAATCGCGCGAGCAGTTCGAAATGCGCACGCACAAAAGGCTGATCGATATTCTCGAGCCGACGCCGGACACGGTGGATGCGCTGATGAAGCTCGATCTTCCGCCGGGCGTGGACGTGGAAATCAAGGCGTTCGGCCGCGAGCACGCGGTGAAGTAAAGATTTGGCTTCAAGGGCTGGAGCCCATTTGTTAGGCGGACGTTCGGTGGGGCGCGAAGCCTCGCCCTTCCGGAAAGAGCAAACGCGATGGCAGTCAACGGAATTTTGGGAGTCAAGCTCGGCATGACGCAGGTCTTTGCCGAAGACGGCACGGCCGTTCCTTGCACCGTGTTGCAGGCGGGGCCATGCGTGGTAGTTCAGCGCCGGACGAGGGACAAGGACGGCTATGATGCGGTGCAGCTTGGATTGGTCGAGTTCATCAAGCCGCAGCGGATCAATAAGGCGCTGACGGGCCATTTCAAGAAGGCCGGCGTGGCGCCGATGCGGTATCTCGGCGAGGTTCGGCTGCAGGATGCGAAAGACGAAACCAAGCCGGGCGACCGGGTGCTGGTGGATGGTTTTCAGGTCGGCGAATACGTCGACGTGAGCGGCGTGAGCAAGGGCAAAGGATTTCAGGGCGGTGTGAAGCGCTGGCACTATGGTGGCGGCGAGGCGAGCCACGGCTCGATGTTTCATCGCGCTCCGGGCGGAATCGGCGCCAGTTCGTTTCCTTCGCGCGTGTGGCTGGGCCAGCATTTTCCGGGTCACATGGGCAACGAGCGGAAGACTTCTAAGACGCTGCGCGTGGTAAAGATCGATTCGGATGAGAATCTGCTGCTGGTGCGCGGCGCGGTGCCGGGCCCTTCGGGTGCGTACATTTACATCAGCCGTGCGAAGAAGCAGAAGAAGGCGCCGCAAGTGGCTCCTGCGAAAGCCAAGCCGGCAAAGAAGTAAGTATCAGGAATCGCTGAAAGACGAGAGAAGACAATGCCTGTCGTGGACGTGATGGATCTTGCAGGAAAGAAAGTCGGCACCGTTGAGCTGGCCGATGACGTGTTTGCGGCGCAAGTGAACCCGCACTTGCTGCACGAATCCGTGCGGCACTATCTTGCGGGAAAGCGCGCTGGCACCCACAAAACGAAGGACAAGAGCGAAGTGAGCGGTTCGGGCAAAAAGCTCTGGCGTCAGAAGGGAACGGGCCGCGCACGCATCGGCTCAGTGCGTTCTCCGCTATGGCGGCATGGCGGCACGGTGCACGGCCCGGTTCCGCGCAGCTACGCGTACTCGCTGCCGAAGAAAATGATTCTGGGTGCGCTGCGGTCGGCGCTTTCGGCGAAGCTCGCGGATCAAAAGATCACGATTGTCGAGGAATGGAGACTCGATTCGCACAAGACCAAACCCTTTCGCGCCGCACTCTCGAAGCTGGACGGCGAAACGCGCACGATGCTGCTGGTGGATAAGGGCGGCAACATCAATCTGGAACGGGCCAGCCGGAATCTTGAGGGCGTGACGCTGGTCCCCGCCACCGAGCTTGAAACATATGACTTGATGCGGCACGAGCGGCTGATTCTCTCGCGCGAGTGCGCCGAGAAGCTCAGCCGCGCGCTTTCGATGGGGAACGGCGGGGCGTCGGCGAATCCCGTGGAATCGCCGCAAGAGGCGCCGAAGCACGAGGCCAAGCCCGCGACGAAAGCGAAGTCTGTAAAACCGGCTGCGCAGAAGAAGGTAGCGCAAGCAAAACCAGCGGCGAAGCCGAAAGCAAAGAAGGGTTAGTTTATGGCCACAAAGCACTTTCAGATCATTCGCCGGCCGATCATCACGGAAAAAGGCCTGGGCGTGAAAGAAACGCAGCACACGGTAGTGTTCGAGGTGGCGCACGCCGCGACGAAGACCGAGATCAAGGAAGCCGTGCAGCGGATTTTCAAAGTAAAGGTCGATCACGTTCGGACGGCGATTCAGCATGGAAAACTTCGCCGCCGCGGTCGTTCCGAGGGATTCCGGCCGGATTGGAAGAAGGCTTATGTCCGGCTGGTGCCGGGCGAAAAGATGATCGAGTACGCAGAGAATTTGTAACGCGGGACCGGGGGGCGCAAGCCTGCCGGGATTTACGAGGTAAATATGGCACTGAAAACGTTTAAGCCGTATACGCCGGCGCGCCGCTTCCTGACGATGCTCGATAAGAGCGACATCACGAAGCAGACCCCGGAAAAATCGCTTACCGAATCGAAAAAGCGCAGCGGAGGCCGCAATTCGCACGGCGAGGTCACGATGTGGCACCGCGGCGGCGGCCACCAGAAAAAGTATCGCGCCATCGATTTCCGGCGGGACAAGATTGGGATCCCGGCGAAAGTGGCGGCGATCGAATACGACCCGAACCGTTCGGCTCGCATCGCGCTGCTGCACTATGCCGATGGGGAGAAGCGTTACATCCTGCAGCCAGTTGGACTTACGGTCGGCATGACCGTGCAAAATGGCGAAGACGCCGACATTCTGCCGGGCAACGCGCTGTCGTTCCGGCACATTCCGCCCGGCACGATGGTTCACAATCTCGAGCTGTTTCCGGGCAAGGGCGGACAGGTGGTTCGTTCGGCGGGAACGGCGGCCCAGCTTCTGAGCAAGGAAGGCGAGATTGCCCTCGTGAAGCTGCCGTCGGGTGAAGTGAGGAAGTTCAGCGTCGATTGCATGGCGACGATTGGGCAGCTTGGGAACCTCGATCACGAGAACGTGATCTACGGCAAGGCGGGACGCACCCGCTGGCACGGGAAGCGTCCTACGGTGCGCGGCGTGGCGATGAATCCAGTCGACCACCCGCACGGCGGCGGTGAGGGGCGCGTCAAGGGCAATCACCCGCAGACGCCTTGGGGATTCCCGACACTGGGAGCGAAGACGCGGAAAAAGCGTCCGAGCGACCGGTTGATCGTGGAGCGGCGCAAGCCGTAAGCAGCAGAAGCAAGGATTAGAAGTAAAAATGAACCCGGCGCGGCGGGGAATTGAGAGCATGCTCATGAGAGCCACCCGAACGTCTCGACGTGCAACGCGGCGCAATTCGTCCGCGCGCAAAACCGTTTCGCGCCGGCCTGCAAAGGCTTCAGCGAAGCCGGCAGGCAAGCCCGCGGCAAAACCCGCCGCGAAAACATCGTCGCGGTTCGCTCCCGCGCCACAGGTTTTATACCGCCTGTGCCGCCCGGGCTGGGCCGTGATTGTAGACAAAATTCCGAACGCGCAGGGCACGCGGTTCATATGCCCGTTCTGCCCGGTTTCACACCGAGTTCCAGGACCGGTGCGGGGATTCCGCAAGATGCGCCGGGCGCAGTGGGTGAAGCTGCGCCGGGTGGAAGAGTAGAGGGATAGGAGACAAATGCCGCGCTCGCTTAAAAAGGGACCGTTTATTGACGGCCATCTTCGCGAGAAGGTGGAAGCGCTCAACGCCCGCAACGAAAAGAAAGTGGTGAAGACGTGGTCGCGCCGGTCGACGATCTTGCCGGAGATGATTGGGCACACGATTGCCGTGCACAACGGGAAGAAGTTCATTCCGGTCTACATCACGGAGCAGATGGTGGGTCACAAGCTGGGCGAATTTTCGCCGACGCGTACGTTCAAGGGACACGCCGTGAAAGCGGCGCTCGAGAAGGCGGCTGCGGCGGCAGCTCCTGCCGGAGCGGCTCCAGCGGCCGGCGGAGCACCGGCAAAGGGATAAGAGGATAATGGCTACACTGACGCAAACCGACGGTCAGATAGAAGGTGTGGCGCTCACGCGTTTCGTGCGTGTTTCCCCGCAAAAGGCGCGGCTCGTGATCGACCTGATCCGCGGCCGGCGAGCTGAGGATGCGCTGCAGACGCTGCGCTTCACAAAAAAGCGCATTGCGCGGGACATCGAAAAAACCTTGCGCAGCGCAATCGCGAATGCAGAGCGCAAGGCGGACGACTCTGGCAGCTCGCTGGATGTGGATCAGCTTTATGTGACGGGCTGTTTCGTCAACGAAGGCCCGCGGTGGAAGCGCATGCGCCCCGCACCACAAGGGCGCGGTTTCCGCTATCAGAAGCGAACGGCGCACATCACGGTGCAGGTTGCCGAGCATTTGCGCGCCGCCGAAAACCGCGCTGCCGAAGCTGCGGCGGAAGCCGCCGCCTCGAAGGGCGTGAAGGGCGCGATTCGCAAGGCTCGCAAAACGATTGAGAAGCGCGCGAAGGAAGTACAGAAGCAGCGGAACAAAAAGAAGTAGGAGGCAAGTTTGGGACAGAAAACACATCCCTACGGTTTTCGGCTGGGCTATACGAAAAACTGGCGCTCGCGCTGGTTTGCCAAGCGCGACTATGCGGATCTGCTGCACGAAGACGTGATCCTCCGCAAGCAGCTTAAGGACCGGCTGAAGTCGGCCGGGATCGACGGCATCGACGTGGAGCGGGCCGCCAACAAATTGGTGGTTCGCATCTATACGGCGCGGCCTGGGATCATCATCGGGCGCAAGGGCTCGGAAATCGATAAGCTCAAGGCCGAAGTGCAGAAACGCACCAAGCGCGAAGTGCATATCGATATTCAGGAAGTGCATCGGCCGGAACTCGCCGCAACCTTGGTTGCGGAGTCGATCGCGCTGCAACTGGAAAAGCGCGTTGCTTTCCGCCGTGCCATGCGCAAGGCAGTAGATTCCGCGCTCCGGTTCGGATGCAAAGGGATCAAGGTCCGCGTGGCGGGGCGTTTGAACGGCGCGGAAATCGCGCGCAAGGAGTGGTATTTGCAAGGAAGGCTGCCGCTGCAAACGCTGCGCGCGGATATTGATTTCGGCACCGCGGAAGCGAAGACGACATACGGATTGATCGGCGTAAAGTGCTGGATTTTCCAGGGCGAGCGCGTTCCGCAGCGCAGCAAGAATGCCGGCCAGGCTGCCGAAGCTCGGGAAACGAAGGAAGTATAGGGACACAGGCGAACGATCATGTTGATGCCGAAGAAAGTTAAATACCGCAAGCAGCAGCGCGGCCGCCGTACTGGGAAGGCCTGGCGCGGCGGATCGCTCGCGTTTGGCGATTTCGGTCTGAAGGCTCTTGAGCCGGCCTGGATCACCGATCGCCAGATCGAAGCGGCTCGCGTGGCGATCACGCGCTTCATCAAGCGTGGCGGAAAATTATGGATCCGGATCTTTCCGGATAAGCCGTACACCAAGAAGCCGGCCGAGACTCGTATGGGCAAGGGCAAAGGACCACCGGAGCGCTGGGTGGCGGTGGTAAAGCCGGGGCGCGTGATGTTTGAAATGTCCGGCGTGGACCTTGCGGCCGCTACCGAAGCGATGCAGCTCGCGGCGCACAAACTGCCGATCAAGACGCAGTTCGTGACGCGGGCAGGAGAGCTCTAATGGCTAAACGCGTGGAAGAGCTTCGCGAAAAGGGCAAAAGCGAGCTGGAGCTTGCCGAGCGCGAGCTTCACGAGCAGATTTTCCGGCTGCGGTTTCAGCTCACCACCGGCCAGACGGAAGGGCTGAAAAAGCTGCGCGAAACACGGAAGGACCTGGCGCGGGTGAAGACGCTTCTGCGCGAAGCGGAATTGAGGAAGGCGTAATGGCAAACGAAGCAGCGGCCCCAGCCGCTCCTTCCGCGCGCGGCGCGCGGCAGGAACTAGTGGGCGTGGTGACCAGTAACAAGATGCAGAAGACGATTGTAGTGAAGGTGACGCGCGCGGCACAGCATCCGCTCTATCGCCGCGTGGTGCGTACGGGCAAGAAATACTATGCCCATGACGAAACGGGCGAGGCGCGTATTGGAGACACAGTACGTATCGTTTCCACGCGTCCGCTTTCGAAATTGAAGCGATGGCGCCTGAAGGAAGTGATCCAGCGCTCCACGCGCGTAGCGTAATCGGCGGCAAGGGGATACGAACATGGTTCAGATGCGAACTTGGCTGACGGTTGCCGATAACTCGGGCGCTCGCCAGCTCACCTGCATCCTCCCTGTGGGGGGAGATGCCGGACTGAGGGCCGGGCTGGGCGATGTGATCACCGCGTCGGTGAAGGAAGCGACGCCGGACAGCCAGGTGAAGAAAGGCAAAGTGGTGAAGGCAGTGGTGGTGCGCACGCGCAAGGAGCACCGGCGGAAGGATGGAACGTACATCCGTTTTGACGACAATGCAGCGGTTTTGATCAACGATGCGAATGAGCCGGTCGGCACACGCGTTTTCGGGCCGGTGGCGCGTGAATTGCGGGAGAAGAAGTTCACCAAGATCGTCTCGCTCGCGCCGGAAGTGTGGTAGCCATGACAGAAGCGAATACAAAACACGTGCCGATGGGGATTCGCCACGGCGACACGGTGAAGGTGATGACAGGGCGCGCCAAAGGGCGCACGGGCAAAGTGCTGGCCGTGAACCCGCTCAAGCGGACGGTTACGGTCGAACACGCTAATATCATCAAGAAGCATACGCGCCCGAATCCTTCGAAGAACATCCGCGGAGGGATTCTCGACAAGGAAGGCCCGATCCACGTCTCGAACGTGATGCTGGTCTGCCCGAGTTGCGGCAAGCACGCTCGCATCGGACACACGAAGTTGCCGGATGGCACGAAAGCCCGCACCTGCCGGCGCTGCAACGCAACATTTGAGAGCTAAGGAAATCAGAATGCCGAGCCGTTTGCACGACAAATACCGGAATGAAACGATGCCGGCGCTGGTAAAGCGCTTCGGCTACAAGAATTCGATGGCCGTCCCGAAGGTCTCGAAGGTGACGGTGAATATCGGCTTGGGCGAAGCCAGCCAGAACGTGAAGCTCATCGATACGGCGGCGGCGGAGCTGGGACAGATCTCGGGCCAGAAGCCGGTGATCACACGCGCCAAAAAGTCCATCGCGAATTTCAAGATTCGCAAAGGGATGGCGATCGGCTGCATGGTCACGTTGCGGGGCGAGCGCATGTATGAATTCCTTGACCGGCTGACGTCCGTTGTGTTGCCGCGCGTGCGCGACTTCAAGGGGCTGCCACAGAACTCGTTTGACGGGCGCGGGAATTACACGCTGGGTCTGAAGGACCAGCTTGTCTTTCCGGAGATCGATTACACGCGGGTCGACAAAATCAAGGGCATGAACATTACCATCACCACGACGGCGCGCACCGACGAAGAGGGACGCGAGCTTTTGAAGCTCATGGGTGTCCCTTTCCGCACGCCCGGGCAGTCTTAAGGAGAGCTGAAGAGCATGGCACGCACAAGCCAATTCGCCAAAATGCGGAAGAAGCCCAAGTTCAAGATCCGGGTGCGCAATCGTTGCCGCATTTGTGGCCGTGCGCGCGGGTATATCCGCAAGTTCGATATGTGCCGCATCGACTTCCGCGCCTTGGCGCTGAAGGGCGAAATCCCCGGCGTGGTTAAATCAAGCTGGTAGCGCGGTAGCGTTGAAAGGAACCGAATAGCAACATGATGACCGATCCGATCGCCGACATGCTCACGCAGATTCGCAATGCCGTGCGCGCGCGTCATGCGCGGGTGGACTTGCCCTGCTCGAAGCTCAAGACCGAAATCGCCCGGATTTTGAAGGACGAGGGCTATCTCGCGAATTTTAAAGTCGTGGACGAAAAAGGCAGGAAGGTTCTGCGAGTCTTTCTCCGCTATACGCCAGAGAGGCGCAGCGTGATCACGGATTTGAAACGCGTTTCGCGCCCTGGCTCCCGTCGCTATACCGGCAAGAACGGAATCAGGCCGGTCGTAGGCGGCATGGGGGTTTCGATTCTTTCCACGCCGCGGGGCCTGATGACCGGCCAGGATGCGCGCAAAGAGGGCGTGGGAGGCGAAGTGCTTTGCGAAGTTTGGTAGCGAATTGTTCACGGTAAAGGCGTGAACTTGCAGTATTGGGCAACGAATTCAGCAGAAGAGGCGTTGAACGAACAATGTCGCGAATTGGAAACAAAATCATCCCTGTTCCTTCCGGTGTGAAGGTGCAGATCAAGGAAGACTCAGTCGACGTGCAGGGGCCGAAGGGCAAGATGAACGTTGCGTTGCCGTCAGGTATTCGCTTCGAACAGAAAGACGGCACGCTGGTGGCGAAGCGCGATTCCGAAGAACGGCGTGCGCTTCATGGCCTGGCGCGCGCGCTCGTGGCAAACGCGGTGACAGGTGTGACGCAGGGTTTCAAGAAAGAGCTCGATATCGTCGGCGTCGGCTACCGCGCCGAAGTAAAGGGCAAGAATGTGGTTCTCGCGCTTGGCTATTCGCACCCGGTCGAGTTCCCGATTCCGGAGGGGATCCAGGTGGCCGTCGAAAAGCAGACGCACCTCACGGTTTCTGGCGCGGACAAGGGGCAAGTGGGACAGGTCGCGGCGAACCTCCGCGGTCTGCGTCCGCCCGATCCCTATAAGCAGAAGGGTGTGCGCATCACCGGCGAACGCTTGAAGAAGAAGGCCGGCAAGGCTGGGGCAAAGACTTCGGCTTAATTTTGGTTTTCGTAACGCAGGGTGGATCTAGCTCTATAAGCGAACCCATCCAGCAAGGAGACGGCAACGTGGCCGCACCAGTTCGAAAGTTATCGCGAGAGGCGCACCGCCAGCGCATTCACCTGCGGATGCGCAAGAGAGTGGCAGGCACCACCGAGCGCCCGCGTCTCTGCGTGCATCGCACCACGCGCCACATTCGGGCGCAGGTGATTGACGATCTCACAGGCCGTACGATTGTGGCTGCGAGTTCGCTGGACAAGGATGTGCGGGACGTGATCAAGGGTGGCGGCAACGTCGCCGCTTCGAAGGTGGTCGGCAAAATCATTGCGGAACGCGCCAAGGCAAAGGGCGTCGAAAAAGTCGTCTTCGACCGAGGCGGTTATCAATATCATGGACGCGTGCAGGCGCTTGCGGATTCGGCCCGGGAGGCGGGCTTGCAGTTCTAAAATTTTATGGCGAAACAAGAACTTAAAGACATTTTGTCGATTCGCCGGCCGATCGAAACCAACCAGGCCAATCTGAAGGACCAAGTGGTTTCGATCAACCGCGTGACTAAAGTGGTGAAGGGTGGCAAGAACCTCAGCTTTTCCGCGTTGGTCGTGGTGGGCGACCAGGGCGGACACGCCGGTTTCGGCATGGGCAAAGCGCGCGAGGTTCCCATGGCCATTCGTAAGGCCATCGAGCAAGCCAAAAAGAATATGGTGAAGCTTAACCTGAAGGGTACGTCCATTCCGCACACGGTTTTGGGGCGGTATGGTTCGGGCCAAGTGCTGCTCAAGCCTGCTCCCGAAGGCACCGGCGTGATCGCTGGTGGCCCGGTGCGGGCTGTTATGGAGGTTGCGGGGATACAGAACGTGCTCACAAAGTCGCTCGGCACGTCCAACCCGCACAACGTCATCAAGGCGACTTTCGACGCCCTGTTGCATCTGAAGGATGCCGCCAAGGTCGCCGAATCGCGTGAAAAGGGAGCGGAAAAAGCGGCTGCTTCCTAGTGCCGCGTCCGGAAGATCATGGCTACCGCCGACAATAAAACGCTCAAAATCAAGTGGGTGCGCAGCTTTATCGGCTGCACTCGTGACATGCGGCAGACCATACGGGGTCTCGGCTTTCGCCGCATGCAGCAGGTGGTCGAACGCCCGGATACGCCGGAAATTCGCGGGATGATCGCCAAAGTTCATCACTTGGTGGAAATTCAGGGTCGGGAAAACGCATGAAGCACACACTTTCTAATTTGAAGCCGCCTCGCGGCTCGCGTCATCGCAAGGTTCGTGTCGGCCGCGGCATGGGATCCAAGCTGGGCAAGACCTCGGGTGCAGGCAACAAAGGCCAACAGTCACGCCGTGGCTATTCGCGCCGTGCGGGATTCGAAGGCGGCCAGATGCCGCTGCATCGGCGCTTGCCTAAGCGCGGTTTTTCCAGTCCTTTTCCGAGAGAATTTGCGGTCGTCAACGTCGAAGCTTTTAACGCTTTTCCCGCCGGCGAAACCGTCACGCCGGAATCGCTCGCAGGGCACGGCATCGTCCGCGCCGTTCGTGACGGCATAAAAGTGCTGGGAGACGGTGAGCTGAAAGTAGCATTAACGGTGCGAGCCCACGCCTTCAGCAAGTCGGCGCAGGAAAAAATCACTCGCGCCGGAGGGAAAGCCGAAATCCTGCAATGAAGAAGTTTTTTGAAGCGTTTCGCAATATCTTTACGACCAGCGACTTGCGCGCTCGCGTGCTGTTCATGCTCGCGTTGCTGGCTGTGTATCGCCTCGGTGCGTTCATTCCGACGCCCGGCATCAACACGGCGTTGCTGCAGCAGTTGTTCCAGCAGAATCAAGGCACGGTGCTCGGCGTTCTCGACCTTTTCAGCGGCGGCAACTTCCGCAGCATGACCATATTCGCGCTCGGCATCATGCCTTACATCACGGCAGCCATTATTCTCGAGCTGCTCGTGGTTGTCTGGCCGTATCTCGAGCGGCTGCAGAAGGAAGGCGAACTCGGGCGCCGCAAGATCACGCAATATACCCGCTATCTCACGATCATCCTGAGCGTGTTCCAATCGCTGATGATCGCGCGGACGCTGCAGGGTCCCGGACAGACACTGGCGGGCGAAGCCCTCGTCTACAACCCCGGCTGGGCGTTCACCTTGATGACGGTGCTGACCTTGACGACCGGCTCAGCCTTCATCATGTGGTTGGGTGAACAGATCACTGACCGCGGCATCGGCAACGGCATGTCGTTGATCATTTTTGCCGGAATTGTGGATGGATTGCCGCGAGGCGTCCGCGACCTGTTTGTTAAGTTCCAGAACGGCCAGTGGGGTTCTTTCACCGGTATCGTGCTGGTTTCCCTGATCGTGTTCATGGTTGCCGTTGTCGGATTTATCGTCTTTGTGGAAGACGGCCAACGGCGCATCCCCGTGCAATACGCGAAGCGGGTGATGGGCCGAAAAGTGATGGGTGGTCAGATGACCTATCTGCCGCTTAAGGTCAATGCCGGCGGCGTGATCCCGCCGATCTTTGCCAGCTCGTTGCTCACGTTTCCGCAGACTTTCGCGCTGCTGCTGCGCAATAAGTCGCCGTTTTTCCAGAAGCTCGGCGCCACGATTCAATGGGGCGAGCCGCTCTACACGCTGCTTTATGTGACGCTGATTATTTTCTTTGCATTCTTTTATGTGGGCATCATTTTCAATCCCACCGAGCTTGCGGACAACATGCGCAAGTACGGCGGGTTCGTTCCCGGGATTCGGCCGGGCCGCAACACGTCCGAATACATCAACAAGGTTCTGACGCGGCTCACGCTCGTCGGTGGCATCTACTTGGCTATCGTTTGCCTGCTGCCGGAGTGGATGATTTCGGGAATTCACCTGCAGCATCTGCCGTGGGTCGGGAACTGGTTTGACACGCACATGTGGCGGCCGATTCTGGATGGGTTGGGTGTCCAGTTTTATTTTGGTGGCACATCGCTGCTGATCGTGGTGGGCGTTGCCATGGACACGGTGCAGCAGCTGGAAGCGCAGTTGGTGATGCGCAATTACGATGGATTTGTGCGAAAGGGCCGTGTTCGGGGCCGCCGAGCCTGATTCGGCGCTCATTTCAAAATGGCTCTGGATCGCGTTTTCATTTTCCTGGGCCCTCCCGGGGCGGGCAAGGGCACTCAGGCAAACCGCCTCGCGCGGCGCTACGGGATGCCACATCTCTCGACGGGCGATATGTTGAGAGAGGCGGTAGCTAAGGGTACTCAGGTCGGGTTGGGCGCTAAGCCGCTGATGGATCGCGGCGAGCTGGTTCCGGACGCGCTGGTTACGAAGATGGTTGCCGAGCGGCTGGAAAGCGGCGATTGCAATCGTGGCTGCGTGTTTGATGGCTACCCGCGCACCGTCACGCAGGCGGTTGACCTGGATCACTTGCTCGAGTGGCGCGGGATGGGCAAGCCGGTGGTGATTGAGTTTCGGGTCCCGGCAGACCGGCTTTTGCGGCGGCTTTCGGGGCGCTGGACCTGCAGCGTCAACGGCGAGACGTACAACATCTACGAAGCGCCGCCCAAAGTGCCGGGGATTTGCGATTTTGACGGCGGCAAGTTGATTCAGCGTCCGGATGACCGTCCGGAAGTGATTTCCGAGCGGCTCGCGGCTTACGAGTTTCAGACGCGGCCGTTGACCGATTATTACTGGCGCAAGGGCGTCCTGGATGTGATTGACGCTTCGGCCTCGATGGAGGAGGTCAGCAAAGCGCTGGCGAAAATCATTCGCCGAGTGTCGGGCCGTGCCGCTTTGCGGCCGGTAACGGGGGCCGATGGTTATCTGTAAGTCGACGGCCGAATTGGAGAAGATGCATCGCGCGGGCTTGCTCGTGTGGGAAGTGCTGGAAAAGATGCGCGCGATGGTTCGTCCTGGGATCTCGACGAAAGATCTCGACGAGTTTGCCGAGGCTTATACTGCCGAGCATCGCGCCAAACCTGCGTTTAAGGGATATCGCGGGTACCCGGGTTCAGTTTGCACGTCGATCAACGACGAGGTGGTGCACGGGATTCCGTCCCCTGCGCGCAAGGTGCGCGAGGGGGACATTCTCTCGATGGATTTCGGCGTGCTGATGGACGGCTATTACGGCGACGCCGCGCTCACGGTTCCTGTGGGCAAGATCGCGCCAGAGCGCGAAAAACTCCTGCGCGTAACGCGTGAATCGCTTGAGCGCGGGATTGAGAAGGTGCGCGCCGGGAACCGCCTCGGCGATATTTCGTCCGCGGTCCAGCAGTGGGTCGAGCGGAACGGCTACTCGGTGGTCCGGGAATTTGTCGGTCACGGTATTGGGACCAAGATGCATGAGGACCCGCAGCTGCCGAACTACGGGTCGCCGGGGCAGGGACCGAGGTTGCAGGAGGGCATGGTCCTGGCGATCGAGCCGATGGTGAATTCAGGCAGTCCGGCCGTTAAAGTCCTGGAAGACGATTGGACGGCTGTTACTGCCGACGGCAGCGACTCGGCGCATTTCGAGCACACCGTCGCTGTCACGGCAAATGGTCCGTGGATTTTGACCAGGCCGCGCGAAGCGACCGGGCCCGTTTGGTAGTTTTTTCAAGCCGCCATATCGGCGGTTGATGTGCGTAGGTTTGAAGGAGCAAATGGCTCATCAAAGAAGGCCGGAACCGGAAAAGAAGAAGCCCGGAGAGGGCAGCGGCAAGGAAGACGCCATCGAGGTGATGGCCACAGTGGTCGAACCGCTTCCCAATGCCATGTTTCGCGTGGAGCTCGAGAACAAGCATCAAGTTCTCGCGCACATCTCGGGCAAGATGCGGAAAAACTTCATCCGCATTCTTCCCGGTGACCGGGTGGCCGTGGAGCTTTCGCCCTACGACCTGACGCGCGGCCGCATCGTCTATCGGTACAAGTAGCGCGGCAAGGAAGGCGTTAAAGATATGAAAGTTCGGGCATCGGTTAAGAAAATTTGTATGAAGTGCAAGATCGTTCATAGGCGCGGCGTGGTGCGTGTGATTTGTTCCAATCCCAAGCACCGCCAGCGCCAGGGCTAGTTTGTTTTCAGGCGGCTTTCGCCGCCGAGGTCGGAGGAAGAATGGCACGTATCGCAGGCATAGATTTAAATCCGAATAAGCGGCTTTGGATCGGGCTTACCGCCATCTACGGCATCGGCCAGAAGCGCGCTCGCGATTTGGCGGAAAAGGCGAATGTCGATCCTACGAAGAAGGTCGGCGAGCTGACCGAAGAAGAGGTCAATCACCTTCGCAACGCGATCGAGAGCGAGGGCCGCATCGAGGGCGACCTCCGCAAGGAAATCCAGATGAATGTTCGCCGCCTGATTGAAATTCAGGCCTACCGCGGGCTGCGGCACCGGCGCAATTTGCCGGTCCGCGGGCAGCGCACGCATACGAATGCGCGCACGCGGAAGGGGCCGCGCAAGGGCGCGGTGGCAGCGAAGAAGAAAGTGATGGCCCGCAAGTAATTGCCGAAGCGAAATAGCCTCGGGACTTTGAAAGGTTAGAAGCGAAAATGGCAAAAGAGAAAGCGCAAGACGCAACCGCCGCACCGGCAGCAGGGGCTAAACCGGCCGGCGGCAAGCGCAAGAAGGAATTTCGCAAGAAGCGCGAAAAGCGCGTCGTGCCGCACGGCGTGGTTTGCATTCAGGCGACGTTCAACAACACGATCGTCACCCTGACCGACCCCGACGGGCGCGCTGTGAGCTGGGCGTCGTCTGGTTCCGTCGGCTTCAAAGGATCGCGCAAAGGCACGCCGTACGCCGCGCAGCAGGCTGCCGCGACGGCTGCGGGCGTTGCGCGCGATCAATACGGTATGAAGTCCGTCGAGGTCCGCGTGAAAGGACCTGGCGCAGGCCGCGAATCTGCTGTGCGTGCTTTGGCGTCTGCCGGGCTGCACATTAATGCGATTAAGGACGTAACGCCGGTGCCGCACAACGGCTGTCGACCGCCAAAGCGCCGCCGCGTGTAGTTTGGTGGCGTGGCGGCCGAGCCCCTTTTCGGTGGGGCATAGTTGATGTTTGGATTCTTGGGAGAAATGAACTGGATCAGGAAGAAGGGCCGTCAGCCCGTAAACTGATCGTCAAGGTGTAAAGGAGAACTCGAAGTGGCAAGACATCGCGAAGCAGTTTGCCGCTTGTGCCGTCGGGAAGGCCAAAAGCTCTTCCTGAAGGGCCTGCGGTGTTTCACGGAAAAGTGCGCCATTGAAACCCGCAATTTCGTTCCGGGTCAGCACGGGCAGGCGCGCCGCGCCAAGATGGTCGGCTACGGTGTGCAGTTGCGTGAAAAACAGAAAATGAAGCGCACTTATGGCCTTCTCGAACGGCAGTTCCGCAGCTATTTCGAAAAGGCTGTGCGCCTGAAGGGTCCCACGGGCTCGAACCTTCTGGTCATGCTCGAGCGGCGCCTCGACAATGCGGTCTATCGCATGGGGCTCGCCGGCTCACGCTCGCAGGCGCGCCAGCTTGTGCTCCACGGTCATGTGCAGGTAAAGGGACACAAGGTGAACGTCCCGAGCTACCTCGTGCAAGTGGGCGACGAAATCGCACTCCGCGAAAAGATGCACCAGAACGCAATGGTGCTTGAAGCGCGCAATCTGGCTCAGAGCCAGGGCGTCGCGCCGTGGCTGGATATCGATCGCGAGCATTTCAAGGCTCGCGTTGTCGCCATGCCGCGCCGCGAAGATGTTCAGACGCCGCCGATGAACGAACAGCTCATCGTCGAGCTTTACTCGAAATAAACTTTTGGTGTTCCTGCATCTCGGGTCCGCTTGCTGGACGTGAGGGTTTGTTTGACCTGACCCCGGGGACATTCGACTTTCTGCAATCTGTTAAGGCTCGCCCCGTGCGAGCCGGAAGGAAGGGCAAATTATGTGGAAGGGTTTTCAGAAACCGAAGCGGTTGGCGGCTGAACCGGAGACGCTTACAGACAAGTACGGGAAGTTTTCGGCGCAGCCGTTTGAGCGTGGCTGGGGAACTACGGTTGGGAACGCGCTTCGTCGCGCCCTGCTCAGCTCGCTCGAGGGCGCTGCTATCACGGCTGTGAAGATCGAGGGCGTGCTGCACGAATTTTCCCCGATTCCCGGCGTGGTCGAGGACGCCACCGACATCATCCTCAATCTTAAGCAGGTGCCGCTGAAGCTCAATACCGATCAGCCGAAGACGATTACGCTCAACGTCGATACCCCCGGACCGGTTACGTCCGCGAAAATTGAGGAAGACGCGGACATCGCCGTGCTCGACAAGAACGTCTACATTGCTACCGTCAGTGAGGGCGGAAAGCTTGAACTCGAGTTGCGCGTCAAGAACGGCCGCGGATATGTCGCTGCCGACCGCAACTTCGACGAGGATCTGCCGATCGGTTATATCCCGATCGACTCCACCCATTCGCCGGTACGCAAAGTCAATTACTCGGTCGAAGCCGCTCGCTTGGGCCAGATGACCGATTACGAGAAGCTCACCCTGGATGTTTGGACGAACGCTGCCATTACGCCTCAGGACGCGATCGGCCTAGCCGCGAAGCTGGTGAAGGATCACATGAGCATCTTCATCAACTTCGAAGAGACGCCGGAGATCGCGGAAGAGGCCACGGAGAATTACAACGACCCGCGCCTCGAATTCCTCGACCGCTCCGTCGAAGAACTCGAGCTCTCGGTTCGCTCGTATAATTGCTTGAAGAACGCCAATATTCAGAATCTGCGCGAACTCGTTCAGAAGACCGAATCCGAAATGCTCAAAACCAAGAATTTCGGCCGCAAGTCGCTGAACGAAATCAAGGACATCCTGGTGAAGATGGGCCTGAGCCTGGGCATGAAGTTTGACGAACACGGCCGTATCATTTGGCCGCCGCTGCCCAGCCAGACCGCGCCTCCGCCGGCGGAGGCTGAAGCGCCCACACTCTAATCTGGAGAGCCATTAGGGCGCGAGTGTTCGCGCCCTTGCTTTAATTCGAAAACGGATCGGAACTATGAGACACCTGAACTCAGGCAGCAAACTCGGAAAGCAGCCGGCTCACCGTCGCGCCGTCCTGCGCAATCTCGTCACGAACCTTGTCGAGAAAGAACGCATCCAGACAACTATCCGGCGCGCGAAGACAATTCGCCCCCTTGCCGAACGCCTCATCACGCTCGGCAAACGCGATTCGCTCCACGCTCGCCGGCAGGCTGCAGCGTTTCTTCTTACTCCGGGCGCCACAAAGAAGCTCTTCTTGGACCTGGCGCCGCGCTTCGCTGACCGCAATGGCGGCTACACCCGCATCATCCACACTGGCTGGCGGATTGGCGATGGCGCTGAACTTGCCATCATTGAATTCCTCGGTTCGGAACTGAAGAAGAAAGAAAAGAAGTCCCGGAAGAAAGCCGAACAGCCTCCGGAAGAACAGGAAGAGAAGGAAGCCGAAGCGAAGTCCTGAACGTCGTCTGGCGAAAGTGCAAAGCGGCCTGCGCCGACTCAAGGCTCGGGCCGTTTTTTTTTCGGTGCCGGAGCATATCGAGTACTATTCGAGCCGGTAGTTCGGCGCCTCACGCGTGATGATCACGTCGTGAACGTGGCTTTCGCGCAGCCCAGCCGACGAAATCCTGATGAACCGGCTCCTTTCCTGCAGCTCTTTCAAGTTCGCTGTGCCGCAATATCCCATTCCGCTGCGCAAACCTCCCACGAGCTGCTCCACCAAACCGGCCAGCGGCCCCTTGTACGGCACCTGCCCTTCGATGCCTTCCGGCACGGATTTCCCGCGCTCCGCACCCTCTTGCGCGTAGCGGTCCGCGGAACCGGCCTCCATCGCACCGATCGAGCCCATGCCGCGGTAGCTCTTGAACGTACGGCCTTGATACAAGATCGTCTCGCCGGGCGATTCCTCTGTTCCCGCGAAAAGGCTGCCGATCATCACCGCCGACGCGCCCGCCGCAATGGCCTTGGTGATGTCACCTGAGAATTTGATCCCGCCGTCGGCAATCACGGGTACGCCGCTTCCTTTCGCGGCTTTCGAACATTCTGCGATCGCCGTGATCTGCGGCACACCCGCGCCTGTCACCACGCGCGTCGTGCAAATTGAGCCGGGGCCGATTCCGACCTTAAGCCCGTCAATGCCGAGCGCGATCAAATCGCGCGCTGCTTCGGCAGTAGCCACATTTCCCGCGAGTATCTGCATATCGGGCAGCTTGCTCTTCACAGCGCGTATTGCGTCCATCACGCGCGTGGTGTGGCCGTGCGCCGTATCCAGAGCCAGCACGTCCACTTTTTCGTTCGCCATCTCCTGCGCGCGCTCCAGAAAATCTCCGGTCGCTCCGATCGCCGCGCCCACGCGCAACCGGCCCTGCTCGTCCTTCGCCGCGTTCGGGAAATCCATCTTCTTTTGAATATCCTTAACGGTGATCAGCCCCTTCAGGTTGTAGTCCTGATCGACCACCAGCAGCTTTTCGATCCGGTGTTGCTGCAGGATCTTCTCGGCCTCTTCCAGCGTCGTCCCCACCGGCACCGTAACGAGATTGTCTTTTGTCATGATGTTCCCGACCGGCTGATCGAGATTGCGCTCGAATCGCAAATCGCGGTTCGTCAGGATTCCGACCAATCTCTGGCCGCGCGTGACGGGCAGCCCGGACACTTTGTACTTGTTCATGAAGTCCAGGGATTGCCGCACGGATATGTCGGGCGAGATCGTCACCGGATCGACGATCATTCCGCTCTCCGACCGCTTCACACGATCGACCTCTTCGGCCTGCTTATCGATGGGCATATTGCGATGAATGAATCCGATGCCGCCCTGGCGTGCGATGGCAATAGCCAGTCGGCTATCGGTCACGGTATCCATAGCCGCGGCGACGATCGGAATGTTCAGCGAAATCTTGCGCGAGAGGCATGTTCTCGTGTCCGCTTGCGCCGGCAAAATCGAGCTTTTGCCCGGCAGCAGCAGCACATCGTCAAACGTCAACCCCTCCGGAATGGCGCCATCAATCATCATCTCTCCCATCGATCAGGTTCGGCCATTTCGCGTCCAGAAACGCAAAAACCCGGCACGTTACGCCGGGCGAGACATTTTACTTTTTCGGGACGACGGCCACGAAGCATCTTCAATTCTAGGCACATCCCCCATTGAAATCAAGAACACCACGCGATGTGGCGTCCGCTCGTGCGCGCGCGGCATGAATCGGCAGTTCTAGTTGCGATCGGAAGGTGGAATTATTCGGCGGAGGCGGGCAACATAGGGCCCGGCAGGCGCATCGACGAGAGTATTGCCAAAATCGGTAATGTTTGGCTGGGCCCCCTGCCGTTCAACCTGCCTGCGAAAGGAGTTTGACCATGAAGTGGGCGCCTGCGGGCATTACCTGCATTTTCGCTTGCCTCTTCTTCGTTCTCTTCCCCCCTTCGGCGTTGGGCCAGTCGGCAGAATCACCATCCTCTAACGCCCAGCCCAGCAAGTCGCCGCCCGCCGCCTTCGATATCGCTGAAATTCAGACAAGCGCGCACCGCACCTATCAATATATGAGAGGTCCCACGTTTTCAGGCGACCGCTACATCATCAAAGACGCGACAATGATCGACCTTATCTCAACGGCTTACGACATACAGGACGAGGACAGCATCCTCGGCGGTCCTGCCTGGCTCGAGACCGACCGTTTCGATCTTATGGCGAAGCTTCCCCCGGAGACGTCGCCCGATGCCGTGAAACAGATGCTGCAAACCCTGTTGGCCGAGCGATTCAAGCTTGTCGTTCACCACGACAGCAAACCACTGCAAGCGTATTTGCTCGAGTTGGGCAAGGGCAAGCCGAAGTTGAACGCATCGGACGGTTCGCAGAATACCGGGTGCGAGGGGCAGCAGCAGAACCCGCAACCCGCGATACCCACGATTGTCGTTTCCTGTCACAACATGACGATGGCCGCCTTCGCTGACGCGGTACACGATATGGCCGGCGGCTATCTGACCGACGGGCCGGTCGTGGACACCACTGGTTTGCAAGGCGCATGGGATTTCGACCTGAAGTGGACTCCCCGTGGCGCTCTCGCGCGAGCGGGCGATGACGGAATCTCGATCTTCAACGCTGTGGACCAGGAACTGGGGCTGAAGCTGGAGTTGAAGACGTCACCGCAGCCCGTGCTTGTAGTCGACGACGTCGAGGAGAAGCCGACTCCGAATGCGCCGGACATCGCGAAATTCCTGCCTCCTCTCCCTCCTCTGCAATTTGAAGTAGCCGTCATCAACCCGAGCAAGCCGGACGAACCGGAGCGCGGCCGCATCGATGGCGGACAGCTGAGTGTCCAGGGATTGTCGCTCAAGTTCTTGATTGATTTCGCCTGGGACCTCAACAGCAACGACAGCGAAATGCTTGTGAACGCGCCCAAATGGCTCGACTCCGAAAAGTTCGACGTTCTGGCGAAAGCCGACATCGAGCCGCCGGCCAATGGGAAAAAGGGTGCGCCTCAGATCGATGAAGACGATCTGGAGGCGATGTTGCGAGCGCTGCTGATCGATCGCTTTCAGATAAAAGCGCACATGGAAGATCGCCCCATCACCGCGTACACACTGGTCGCTGATAAGCCCAAACTCACCAAAGGAGATCCGAACGTCCGGACGAGATGCAAGGAAGGCCCAGGTCCGGACGGAAAGGACCCGCGGCTTTCGAACCCGGTTCTCAACAGGCTGGTGACGTGCCAAAACATGACCATGGCGGAATTTGCGGATGAACTACAGGACCTTGTCCCCGGTTACATATTCACCCCGGTGAAAGACGGGACCGGGCTTGAAGGGGGGTGGGATTTCACTTTGTGGTTCAGCGGGGCCGGGCAGCTTCCGGGCGCGCAGCCTCCAAGCGGCGCCGCGCCAAACGGCACAGCTTCAGAACCAACCGGCGCTCTTTCGCTCTTTGACGCGATTCAGAAGGAACTCGGTCTGAAGCTGATAAAAGAGACGCGACCCGCGCCCGTGCTGGTGATCGATCATATCGACGAACAACCTACACCCAACTGATGCGCTGTGGTATGGGCGAAAATCACCCTGGACGGTATCGATTAGAATTTTGGATTTTGCTGATTCTGCTAGGCTTACGGCGATTTCTAATCGTTTTGTGTATCGATTAGGATTTCGGGTGCCGCCAGGGGGAGGCGAAAGTTGCGAGTAGGGGGTTACGCGTCGATTAGAAATGAGATTCTATTGCAGCGGAAGGAGTTAGGTCCATTTCTAATCGGCAAGTGTCGATTAGAAATTGGGGGCCGACTTTCGCCTTTTTCGAAAGCTAGGTAAGGGCTTCGTGGCGCTCCGTGTATGGCTATGTTGGTCATAAAATTTAGAAGCCAGTTTACCACACACTTACGCTACTTTGCAAGGAAATACTTGAGCGCCAGTCGTTTCGATGCGGGCGCGGAGCTACGCTTCTCCTGTTCTCGGAAGGCCCAGCACAGAGGGGCGAGTTCTGGAATGCGGAGAGGACCATCCCCAGGCATTTATTGGCAAGCGGAGTGCTAGAATCGCACGCATGCCGAGAAGCACACCTATGAGGTTGAAGCCCGGGGAGGGGCTTTCCCATTACGACCAACGGGGCCGGGTGCGGATGGTGGATGTGACCGCGAAGGCGCCTACGGAGCGGAGGGCCGAGGCAGAAGCCTTCGTCAAAATGAGGCCGGCCACGGCTATAAAGCTAAAGAAGCTGAAATCGCCCAAGGGAAACCCGCTGGAAATCGCCCGAATCGCCGGAATTACGGCTGCCAAGCGTACTTCGGACCTGATTCCTCTTTGTCATCCTCTCTCATTGACGCACGTAGATGTGACCGCCGAGCTATGCCAAAATGGAGTTGAAATCAGGACGCAGGCCACGGCCACAGGTCCGACGGGGGTGGAGATGGAAGCCCTGGTGGCCGCTTCGGTTGCGGCTCTGACGATCTACGACATGTGCAAAGCGCTCGAACGCGGCATGGAAATCACGAAATTGCGCCTGGTGAAAAAGTCCGGCGGCAGCAGCGGCGTCTACAAGCGCGGAGGGCGTAAAAGCTAATGGCCCCCATGAAGGACGTCAAAGTCCTGGTCGTGGACGATAACGCGCTGGTCCTCGACCTGCTAATGAAGGGGTTGGCGCCGCATTGCGAAGCCGTGGCAGCGGCGGACGGGGCCGATGCGCTGCTGAAGATCGTCGACGATCCTCCCGACCTGATTCTTTGCGATTACCGTATGCCCGGGCTCGACGGGCGCCAGCTTTACGAAAAACTGCGCGCGAGGCAGCAGACGCGCAACATCCCGTTCATGTTTCTCGCGAGCCGCGGCGACATCGAAGAGAAGTTGCGGCCGATCGTGGAAGGCGTGGAGGAATTCATCCAGAAGCCTTTTTTCATGCGCGACGTTGCGCGCCGCGCGAAAAAAGTGATCGACCGGCTGCAACTCGAAAAATTGCAAAAGCAGGCTGTGCGGCCAGGCGTGATTCAGGGCCGGCTAGAAGAAATGAGCATCATGGACCTGATGCAGTCGCTGGAAATGGGACAAAAATCGTGCCGGCTCACGATCAGCCACAACGGCGAAGCATGTGAAATGTTTTTTTCCGCAGGGCAATGCACGGACGCGAAGCTCGGGGCGGTCGATGGAGAAGCGGCGGTATTTCAGGCCGTGCGCTGGCCGGATGGCGGTTTCGAGATCGACTTCAACGGCTCGCCCTCGCGCTCGACAATTTCGCGCACAACCACGGGTCTCCTGATGGAAGCGCTGCGCCTGATGGACGAAGGCCAGCGCGACGAGGACGACGCCGCCACGGACCCTGCCGCTCAACCCGCACCGACGGCATAGCCTGATTCAGAGATATATGCGAGTAGCCATTCTCACCGTTAGCGATTCGGTTTCGCGCGGCGTGAGCGAAGACCGCTCGGGCCCGGCCCTCGTCGAGCGCTGCCAATCGCTCGGCTGGGAAGTCGTATCGAAAGAGATTTCGGCGGACGACCGGCCCCGGATTGAAGGTTTCCTAAAAACAGTCGCGGATTCGCGCGCGGCCGATTTGATCCTCACCACAGGCGGGACGGGGTTGGGGCCTCGCGACGTAACGCCCGAAGCGACGATGGCTGTGTGCGAACGCCTGATTCCGGGATTCGCGGAACAGATGCGCGCGGAGGGAATGAGGAAAATGCCGCGCGCGATCATGTCGCGGGCCGTGGCGGGGATTCGCGGCACTACGATTGTTATCAATTTGCCGGGAAGTCCCAAAGGAGCGGTTGAATCGCTCGACGCGGTGGCGCCGCTTCTGCCACATGCGATTGAAGTGCTGCATGGCCATCACCACGGCTGACGGAGCGGGCGCCCGTTGCCCGACCAAGGCCGCGGCGCGTCGCGATAGAGTTACCATTCGTCGTAGGCGGAAGTGAACGCGTCCTTTGCGCTCCAGGCAAACATGAGGTAGGGCACAGCTTTCAACGCTTGCGACAGCCGGTACGCATTTTGAGCGGCCTTGACGCCTACCTGAACTTTGGCGAGCCTTCGCGCATACTGCGCCAGCTTTTCGGGAGTGTCGCCTTGCGCGATTCGTTTCTGGAGCCAGTGCTTGCCCGCCAGAAATTCCATCTGCTGGTTGGTCATCTGGCCTTCGCCTTCATAGATTTTCTGCATGAACTTCGCGCCGGACTTGAAAGCTTTCTGGCCGCCTTTTGTCGCGCCTTTGTTTGCGGCAACCATGACGAGGTCAGCGGAGTCGGCCTTGTCCCAATTCTTGATCAAGCTCAGGGTGATGGAATACGTCGTGCCTATTCCGAACGCGGTCCAGCCGGATGCCGCTCCCGCGCCGACCCACCCGGCCGCGGCGACGGCGCCCGGAATAAACGGGAGCGAGAGGCCCGCTACGATTATCGTGGCCGTGCACTTCACTACGACCAGGCCGTGATAGAAGGTCTCCTGAGTCTTTTCGGCGCCCTGATTGTAGATGGCGGCTTCGCGGTATTTTTGTTTGGTGAAATCGATGGCATTCTCGCGCTGCGCTTGCACGTCTTCGAGAAAAGCGACCGCACCCTGCATGCCGCGCTGATCCAGCTCCTGCCAAAAGAGGTCGCCAAACTGATTCGCTCCTTCATCGGCTTCTTTATCGAGCTCTTGCGCTTCCGGGAGATCCACTTCCTCGGTGTGAAGGCAGTTCGGCAGCACGGCTGAGAAGAAGCGGACGCCCCAGGAGTCCTTGTCCGTGGCCGTCATCGGGCTGAGCTTGATATTGCGCGCGACGGCGATGCTGTAAGCGGCGGAATGGAAGAAGCGATGAAGCCGCTCGGAGTCGAAGACGAGGACGTTTTTCGTCACGTTCTGCGGCGGCGCAGAGCGAGCTCCCAAGGAGCTGGGCTGCTGGCAGACGTGGAGCATGTTCGTGCCGTCCCTGACGTTTACGGTGCCTTTATGCGCGTCAATGGGAGATGGTGGATGGCCAGCCATGAGGATTTCCGGTACGGGGATTGTCCTTCATCTGACCGGCGATGCGCAAGCGGCCCGTTGGTCAGGCCGCCCAATTCGATCAACTCGCGCTCGTGCAATCGGCGCAAGGTTTGCGCTAGACTTTCCCCAGCGCTGTCGTGGGCGCAACGGTGCAGGCGTGGCGGCAAACGATCCTGAAAATCGGAAGCAGCGGGCAGGAGACATGCGGGCAGCGGCGGTAGCGTGGACGCTGCCATTCAGCCTGGTGGTGCCGATGATCGTTTGCGGCGGTATCGGTTACCTGCTCGACCGCTGGCTGCATACGAACCATGTGTTCATGCTCGTGCTGGGCTTTATCGGACTGGGCATCGGCCTTCGCGAGGCGATAAAGACGGCGAGCCTTTTGGATAAGAAATGAGCGCAGAGGGTACAGAGTATGGCGCGTTCGATCGCCGAATCGAGGCGCTCATCCCGTTCATCGGCGGTGCAACGGCGATTGCGGCGCTGATCGGATGGGGATGGCGCGCCGGGCTCGGGGCCGCGGCCGGCGCGGCGCTCTGCTGGCTGAATTTCCGCTACCTTCGGCAGGGCGCCGAGGGCGTGATCAAATTGGGCCTGGCGCAGGCCGGCGCTGAACGGGTGCACGTGCCGCGCAGCACGTACCTGAAGTTTTACGGCCGGCTCGGGTTGTTGATGCTGGCCGTGTATGCTATTCTCGTTTGGCTTCGATTGCCCGCAGTGGCGGTAGTGTGCGGACTGACTGCGTTTTTTCCGGCGATCATCTTCGCCGCGGGCTATGAGGCTTTGTGCGGGCGTCAGCGTGAAACGCGCAATATCGATTCGTCCAAAACATATTAAGAGACGGTTGCGAATTCGGCGCACAGCTATGACTGCTTATGAATACTAAAGAAGCGCTGCTTCCACCGACGAGATTCATCAACTGGATCCTGGGCAAGCCGGCTTTGGCACTGCTCGCGCTGCTGCACATCAAGCCCGACAATCCTCAGTTTCCCATCCCGAATTATCTGGCGATGGAGGTTATCCTCTTCTTAATCCTCGGGATTTTCTTCGTGTGGCTGAAGGCCCGGATTTCCGCAGACCGGCCGGGCGCAACGCAGCAGACGATGGAAATGCTGCTGACCAATCCGATGGGCGTAGGGGTGAAGGATCTGATCGACGACATTGTGGGGCACGGCGGTGACCGCCACGTCGCGATGATGGGGACGATCGGGATTTTCATTCTCGGCTCGAACCTGATGTCGCTGGTGCCCGTGTTTATGTCGCCCACCGCTGTGGACGTGGTTCCTCTGGGCTGCGCAACGGTGGTATTCATTTACTACAACATGTTTGGCATCGGGCATCACGGCGGCGTCGGCTATGCCAAGACGCTGCTGGGACCGTTGCCCGCCATCTCTCCGGTGATGTTTATCGTAGAGACGATCAGCCACTTCGCGCGTATTCTTTCGCTCACCGTTCGTCTTTGGGCCAACATGATGGTGAGCGAATTGATCTATCTGACGTTTCTGGCGCTCACCATGGGGCTTTTCACGTTCCTGGGAAGCAAAACGCTATTCGGGTATATTTCAGGAATCATTCCTGTGGGGATTCCTCTGGCGCTTTCGTTTTTTCATATTTTCGAAGCTTTGCTGCAAGCCTTTATTTTCGTGATTCTTTCGATTATTTATCTCGGCGTGGCGGTTTCCGAGGAGCACTAATTCCGGCATCAAAGCCGCCAGCGTGAGGCCGGTATTCTCCCAAGGGCTTCCGGCAACCACCTCCTGGCGAAATTCATAACGAGGCGGAAAATGACAAAGAAAGCAGCGTGGATTTTGCTGGCCTTTGCGCTGATGCTGATCCTTGCGCCGGTTACGTTCGCACAGGGCGCCGGAACAGCCGCGGCCACGGGCAGCTACGATTGGATTGACCTTGCAGCGGCTCTCGCGCTGGGGATTGCCGCGGCGGGCGGCGGTCTCGGGCAGGGCAGAGCGACCGCAGCCGCTTGCGAAAGCACGGCGCGCAATCCGGGAGCAGCCGGACCGATCCGCAACGCGTTCATCATCGGCGTGGCGCTGATCGAATCGCTCGTGCTTTACGTGCTGGTTATTGTGTTCATCAAGTAAGAGTTTCAATTGCCGAAAAGGAAGGCCCGGACTCGCGATACGAGATCCGGGCCCTTTTTTTATGCTTCGAAGTTCCGCGGCTTCCCGTTGATCAGAATCGATCGGCGAGCGAAGCTCTCCAGGGCGGCGCTGGGAAACAGGTTCTTCTGAGATGGAATGCTAGCGAAGGGCCAACGAGTCAGCGGCGGTGCGGGCCCAATCCAGCACGTGTGAAGGCAGGATGCCCAGATAGATCGTGCCGGCAGCTGCGATGGTGAGCGCTGTCGCCAGCGCGGGGCGCACTTTAGTCGGTTGATAGTCCTGCGACGGATCCCAGAAATACATCGAGATGATCACGCGCAGATAGTAGTAGGCGCCGACCACGCTGTTGATCGCGGCGATCACCACCAGCCATACGAGGTGCGAATCCAGCGCAGCCTGGAACGCGAAGAATTTGCCGAGGAACCCGCCGGTAGCGGGAAGGCCCAGCAGCGAAAGCAGGAAGAGAGAGAAGCAGGCGGCCAGCACCGGCTGCTTCGAGCCGAGGCCCGCGTAATCTTTCAGTTCGAGACGTTGCTCGTCCTGCTGGCCCAGATGCGAAACCACCAGGAAGGCGCCGATCTTCATCAGCGAATAAGCGGCCAGATAGAAGAGAACGGCCGCGATGCCGATGTCGGTTCCCGCGGCGAACGCGACAAGAATATAGCCGGCGTGCGCGATCGAGGAGTAGGCGAGCATGCGTTTCACGTTGGTCTGCACCAGCGCGCCCAGGTTGCCGATCACCATGGTGAGGACGGCCGAAACCCAGATAACCCAGAACCAGACATTGGTCGCCGAGCCAAAGGCAACGTAGAAGATCCGCACCATTATGGCGAACGTGGCAACCTTGGGCGCCGAAGCGAGCAGCGCAGTGACCGGGCTGGGCGCGCCCTCGTAAACGTCAGGCGCGTAAACCTGGAAAGGTGCGGCGACGACTTTGAAGCCGAGACCCACGAAAATCAGCCCGAGGCCAAATATCGGCAGGATCGACCCGCCCGCCTTGGGATCGAGCGGGTTCACCTGGAAGGCCGTCTGGATCAAGTCGATCCGCGTGGTGCCCGTGGCGCCGTAAACCATTGCGATTCCGTAGAGGAAAAACGCGGTGGCAAATGAGCCCAGGATGAAATATTTAAGCGAGGCTTCGTTGGATTTCGGCGCATGCTTTCGATAGCCGGCAAGGATATAGCTGGATATCGAGCTCATCTCGAGGCCCACAAACGCGGTGACCAATTCGTTGGCGCTGGCGAGGATGCCCATGCCGGCGGTGGCGAAAAGCACGAGCGCGTAAAATTCGCCACTCTGCACGCCTTCCATATCGAGGTAATCCATCGAACCGAGAATAGCAATTGCCGCCGCGCCGACGACCACCACGTGCACGAAAACGCTGAATGTATCGGCCGAGATCAGGTTGCTGTAACCCATCCCGCCGACCACGGCCATGAAATGAATCGAAACCAGCGCGAGTAGCGCGCCGATGAAGGCGGTCCAGCCGAGCGCACGCTGCTTGGCTTGGCTGACGAATGGGTCCGCGATCATGATCACAATGCCGAAGAGGCACAGGATCATCTCGGGCATCACGCGGTGCAGGTTCAGCAGCTGTTCGGGCATCACGGCTGCACCTGCCCTTCGATCGAAAGCAGCAGGCGCTGCGGGAGCGGCGCCGTTGTGCCCAATTGCACAGGCGGCATAGTGGGCGCGCGACGCTCCGCGGCGGCGGGCCGGTTCATTTGCTCGAGCAGATTGTCCGTGGATGCGGCCATGCGCCGCGTGAACATCGGCGAGGCGACGCCCATGACGATGATTACCACGGACATCACGGCGAGAATGAGCTTTTCGCGGCCGGAGGCATCGGGGAGGGTACGATTCTTTTCGACCGTTACTTCGCCAAGCGCGACGCGTTGATAGGCCCAAAGCAGATAAATCGCGGAAAGAACTGCGCCGCTGGTGGCCCATGCGGCCCAGGCATGATTCGCTGCGAAGGTGCCGATCAGGATAAGGAATTCGCCAATGAAGCCGTTGAGCGGCGGCAGCGCCAGCGAAGAGAGCGCGACGAACAGGAAGAAGGCCATCAGCACCGGCATGGGCGTCGCGAGGCCGCCGAATTCCTTGATGTCGTGCGTATGGCGACGGTCGTAAAGCATGCCGACCGCAAGGAAGAGCGCGCCGGTGGAGATTCCGTGGTTGAGCATCTGGTAGATCGCGCCCTGAATCGCGGTTGAATTGAACGCGAAGATGCCGAGCACGACGAATCCCAAGTGGCTGACGGAGGTATAGGCGACGAGGCGCTTCAGATCTGTTTGCACCACAGCAACGAGCGCGCCATAAACGATGCCGATAATTGCGAGCACCCCGATCACCGGGGCCGCGCGATGAGCGGCGTCAGGGAACAGCGGCAGGCAGAAGCGCAGCATGCCGTAAGTGCCCAGCTTCAGCATCACCCCCGCCAGGATCACCGAGCCGGCCGTGGGTGCTTCGGTGTGCGCGTCAGGCAGCCAGGTATGGAACGGGAAGAGCGGCACCTTGATCGCAAAGGCCAGGAAAAAGGCGCAGAAGAGCAAAAGTTCGGTCGTTGGCGAAAGCACGATGTTCTGCGCGAGCTGCTGCTGAATCACCGGCAGGTCAAACGTGCCGGTGAGGTTATAGAGCCACAGGATCGCCACCAGCATCAGGATGGAGCCGAACATCGTGTAAAGGATGAATTTAACGGCGGCGTAGACGCGGCGGCCGTGGCCCCAGATGCCGATGATGAAATACATCGGTATCAGCATCACTTCCCAGAAGGCGAAAAAGAGGAAAAGATCGAGCGAGACAAACACGCCGATCATGCCCGTCTCGAGCACGAGCAGGGAAATGAAGAAGCCTTTGGCGCGGTCGTGAATGGAATTCCACGAAGCGAGAATCGCGAGCGGTGTGAGGAACGTGGTGAGCAGGACCAGGAACAGGCTGATGCCGTCGATCCCCATGTGATAGTGAATCGCCTGGCCGATCCAGGCCCGGTTTTCGACGAGTTGGTAACTCGAATCGCCGAGCCTGAACTTCGGCAACAAAAAGAGCGAAAGCAAGAACTCCGCCAGCGACGCGGCCAGCGCGATGCGGCGGATCCAAATATCGTCTTCCGCACGCAGCATCAGCAGCGCCGCGCAGCTCAGCAGCGGAAGAAACGTGATCACCGTCAGAAAGAAAGATTGCGTCCCCACGCTAATGCCTCATCCCCATAATCCCCAGCAGCAGCGCCGTGAATCCGACTGCGCCGATGATCACCCATGTGGCGTAACTGCGCGCATTGCCCGATTGGATTCGCCGGGCCTCGCCGCCCGCAAGTTGCGCCACGTCCGCGGTGCCGTTCACGGCGCCGTCGATCATGCCCTCATCCACAACGTGCCAAAGTATGTTTGTCGAAATCCAAAGCAGCGGCTTTACGATCAGGGCGGCATAAATTTCGTCGACGAAATATTTGCCGTAGACCAGCTTGTAAAGCGCGCCGAGGTTCTTTGCCAGCCGCTTCGGCCTGTCGGGATCCCCAAGGTAGAGCCACCAGGCGATCGCCAGTCCGATCAGTCCGGCTGTGACGGCGAACGCCGCGAAATAAATCTCGAGCGAATGCGGCGGCTCCACGACTACGGGCGCAAGCGCCGCCGCCGACGCAAATGTCGGCTTCAGGAAATCGTCAAAATAATTCTGGCCGCCCCATAGCGCGGGCGCCGCGAACCAGCCGCCGACCGTGGAAAGGAACGCCAGCACGCACAGCGGGCCGAGCATGATCCACGGCGATTCGTGCACGTGAACATGATGCTCGTCGTAACGCTGCTGGCCGAAAAACGTGAGGAAAACCAGCCGGAACATGTAGAACGACGTAAGCAGCGCAGCTGAAAATCCCAGCGCCCAGAGCGCCTTGTTCGCGTACGGTCCCGAGTACGCGGCCCACAGAATTTCGTCCTTGCTGAAAAAGCCGGCGAAGGGCGGAATGCCCGCGATGGCAAGCGTTGCGATCAACATCGTCCACGCGGTCACCGGAATCTTCTTCCATAGGCCGCCCATCTTGAGCATGTCCTGCTCGCCGCCCATGGCGTGGATCACGCTGCCGGCCGCGAGGAAGAGCAGGCCCTTGAAAAACGCATGCGTCATCAGGTGGAAGATGCCCGCCGAATACGCGCCCACGCCGCATGCCAGGAACATGTAACCGAGCTGTGAAATCGTGGAATAGGCGAGGACTTTCTTGATGTCCGTCTGCGCCATGCCGATCGTCGCCGCATAAAACGCCGTGACCGCACCCACGATGGCGACGACGAGCATCGCAATGGGTGAGCGCGAGAAAAGCGGATTCATCCGCGCGACGATATAGACGCCCGCGGTTACCATCGTCGCGGCGTGGATCAATGCGCTCACCGGCGTGGGGCCTTCCATCGCGTCTGGCAACCAGACGTAGAGCGGCAGTTGCGCCGACTTGCCGACCGCGCCCGCAAAGAGCAGCAAGCAAATCGTGGTGATCACGCCGAAATGGTTTTCGACCGGGGTGTTGGCCGCCGTCAACTTATCGAAAATCTCGCCGTAGCTCAGCGTGCCGAAGGTAAAGAACGTGAGCAGGATTCCGACCGTGAATCCCATATCGCCAATGCGCGTGGTGATGAAAGCTTTCTTGCCCGCGTCCGCGGCCGATTTTTTCAGGAACCAGAACCCGATCAGCAAGTAGCTGCAAAGACCGACTCCCTCCCATCCGACGAACGTGACCAGCAGGTTCGCGCCCAGCACCAGCGTGAGCATGAAAAAGACGAAAAGGTTCAGGTATGAAAAGAACCGGGGATAGCCCGGATCGTGATCCATATAGCCGACGGAAAAAATATGCACCAGCAAGCCGACGCCGGTTACCACGAGCAGCATGACGACCGTCAGTTGGTCAACTTGCAGCGCGAAATCTACCCGGAATGGCCCCGCCAGCATCCAATTGAAGTAATTTCCGACCACGGGAATCTGGCTCGCCGGAAGCGCCGCGAATTCGCGCACCGCTTCGCAGACGCACAAGAACGAAGCCGCCACCGATCCGACCGCGCACGCGTTTACGGCCGATTTCGGCCAGCGCTCTTTCAGCCAGATGCCGATGAGGCCGTTTGCCGCCGCACCCAGCAGCGGCAGCAGCAGGATGATCCAGAGATGATCGAGTATTGGCATTAGAACTTGAGCAAATTCACCCGGTCGACGTTGAGCGATTGCCGCGTGTGCGCCAGCGCGAGCACGATCGCCAGGCCCACAGCTGCTTCCGCCGCTGCCACCACAATCACAAAAAACACGAAAACCTGCCCATCCAGGGCCACTTGGCCGGACGCGCTATGCGCGCGAGAGAATGCCACAAACGCGAGATTGACGGCATTCAGCATCAGCTCGATCGCCATAAAGATCGTGATGATATTGCGCTTGAACACAAACGCCACCACGCCCAGGCCGAAAAGCACGCCGCTAAGCGCCAGGTACCAGGAAACGGGAATCGCGCTCATTGGTCCTTCCTCGCAAGCACCAGCGCGCCCAGGATCGCGATCAGGATGAGGATGGACGTCGCTTCAAAAGGGAAGAGGTATTGCCGGAAAATGGCGGTCGAAAGCGCAAAGGTGGAAGCCGCGGGCGGAGCGCCGCTGCCATTGGCGATGGCTGTTCCCGGCTCGGAATGATAGAGCCAATGCGCGATTTCCAGCAGCAGCAGAAATCCAAGCGGCAGGCCAACCCATTTCCCGATCTTCGACCAATCGGTGCGCTCTTCCACTCCCGCATTGAGAAGCATGATCACGAAGACGAAAAGCACCATGATCGCGCCGGCATACACCAGAATCTGAATCGCGGCGACGAAGGGCGCGCCGAGCAGCAGATACAGTATTGCCAGGGCCACCATCACCAAAACCAGCGAGAGCGCGCTGTGGATCGGTTCGTGCGCCAGGATCAATAGCACCGCGCCCACCACCGCGAGCAGCGCGCACGCGAAAAAGACAATCAGCGGGACGATCATGGGTGCATCACCAGCCAGACGACCGCCGTCACCACCAGATTGGCCAGCGCCGCCGGCAGCAGCAGTTTCCATCCGAACGACATCAGCTGGTCATAACGGAAGCGGGGCAGCGTGCCGCGCGCCCACACGTAAAAGAACATGAAAACGGCGATCTTCAGAATGAACCAGAAGGGCGGCATCGCGTACTGCGGGAAAAAGAAGCACACGGCCGCGAGCACCAAAAAGATCCCGACGACGATCGTGAACTGCAGCTTGTGGAGGATTGCTTCCAGATCAGTGCCGATGCTGTAGAGACAATAGGCCGCCAAGGCCAGGAAGATCGCCACCGGAATGAACTTCTCCCATTCGTGGCCGCCGAAGGGAGAGAGCCAGCCGCCGAAGAAAAGAATGGTCGCCAGGCACGAAACCGTGATCATGTTCGCGTATTCAGCCATGAAGAACATCGCGAACTTGAAGCTCGAATATTCCGTGTGGAAGCCGGCAACCAGTTCCGTCTCGGCTTCCGGCAAATCGAAGGGCACGCGGTTGGTCTCGGCAATTGCCGCTGTGAGATAGCAGAAAAAGCCCACGATCTGCGGGAAAACATTCCATCTCGGAATGAAGTGCAGCCAGTAGCCCGTTTGGCCGCCGGGGCCGCTCACGATATCGCCCAAATTCAGCGTGCCCGCCAGCAAGAGAACGCCAACCACGGAAAGCGTGAGCGAAACCTCATAACTGATCATCTGCGCGGAGCTGCGCAGGCCGCCCATCAAAGGATATTTGCTGTTGGAAGACCAGCCCGCGAGCGCGACGCCATAAACACCCAGCGAGGTAATCGCGAACAGAAGAATCAACCCGATGTTGACGTTGGAGACGGCAAAGACCGGCTGGCCCAGCAGAAGCACGTCCGTTGGCCCGATGGGAATCAGCGCGATCGCCGTAAGCGCCAGCACCAATGCGAGGAAAGGCGCCAGGATGTACGTGACGATGTCCGATGACGGCGGCGTAACGTCTTCCTTGAAAAGGAACTTCACGCCGTCGGCGAGAGGCTGCAACAGTCCGTGCGCGCCCACATAATATGGGCCCCAGCGCGACTGCATGCGCGCTACGACTTTTCGCTCGAACCAGGTCAGGTACGCCAGTGCCGTCATCACCACAAACAGGGTGAGGGCAATTTTTACTAGCGATACCACCAGGACTGGGTGCTGGGAGATGAACTCCACGGTGCTTCTTTTGCCTCGTTCGTTGAGTTGAGCTTGGAACAGTAACGGCCCAGGGTACCGCTTGTAAACAAAGAATCGTGCGAAGAAAATACCGCGCCCGCCGGAACATCATACTGGGCTTCGACGTTCCTGCAACTGGCAGCCGAAAGCTCCGCCGCTCCCGCAAGCAAACCTGCATACGAGAGACTGTAGCCGTGCACGTGCTGGCGAATCTCGTCAAACGCCGCTTCCGGCGTGCGCATCCTGATCGGCGCGCCCGCGCCAAGCATACTCAGTTGGTGCGAGAGAATCCGCAGCAAATCGAAATCGCTGCGCGGACCTTGCGCGTCCACCGCCCGGGCCGTCAACTGGACTTCGCCCGCCGTATTCGTCATCGTACCGTCTTTTTCGTAGGTCGATGCGGCAGGCAGCACCACGTCGGCGCGCTTGGCCGTTTCCGTGAGGAACATGTCGTGCACCACGAGCAGGTCGAGGCCCGGGAAAGTTTCCGTTCCACCGCCGATGCCGAAGGTCTTAACCGGATTCGCGCCCACCACGTAAAGCGCCTTGAGTTTGCCTGTAGCGGCCGCTTCCATCATGGCGCGCGCCGTCATTCCGGGCGCAGCCGGAATCTCGCCGCTCCATAGCTTGCCGAAACGTGCGCGCTCGGCTGCATCCGAAAGCGGCGCATATCCGGGCAGCCGGTCCGGCAGAACGCCCATGTCCGAAGCGCCACGCGAATTGGCGTAATCGCCGAGCGCCATATATTTCGTCTGTCCCCCGAATCGCGAACCCAGCGAAACCAGGTCGCGAATCGCCGCGCCTTGAATGTCGGCGCCGAAAAGCACCACCACGTCCGCCGATGCTTCGAGCGCGGCCTTCAGCTGGACCAGCGATTCGCTGGTTTTCGCGTCGAACTGTCCTTGTTCACTCACCAGCCAGCGGATTGCTTGGCTCTCGGTACCCCTGGGCACCTCCACGGCAATTGCCGCCTTGCGATGAATCTTGCTCGGCTGGCCATTGATCACATAAAGCTTTTGATCGTGGTGACGCACGCCGGTGCGAATCTGCCACGCGGCCAGCGGGTTCTGGTTCGTCACGTCGTTGCCCACGAGCAGCACCGCCGGCGCGGTGTAAACATCCTGCATCGTCGCCAGCGCCTGGCCCGCTTTCGGACCAAGCGCGGCAGCCAGGCCCACGTAATCGGCCGTGCGATGATGATCGATATTGTTTGTGCCGAGCGACGCTCGCGCGAAGCGGTTGAGCAGATAGTTTTCTTCGTTGGTCGTGTGGTTCGAGCCGATCACGCCGATGGCTTCGGGCCCGTGCGCATCTTTGGCCTGCTTCAGGCGCCGCGCGACTTCTTCCAGCGCGTCTTCCCACGTCGCGGGCTGCAGCACGCCGCCTTTGCGCACCAGCGGCTGGCGAACGCGCTCCGCATTCGTGGTGAAGTCGAAACCGAAGCGGCCCTTGCCGCAGAGGAATTCGCCGTTCACGCCGGAATGGTCGCGATTATTCGCGCGAAGAATTTCGTTGTTGCGCACGCTGAGGGTGGTCTTGCAGCCGTTCGAGCAGTGCGTGCAGGGCTCGCCGTAATACGTCATTTCCCATGGCCGCGTCTGGTAGCGGTAGGTGCCGCTGGTGAGCGCGCCCACCGGGCAAATATCGATGCACATGCCGCATTCTTCGCAGGCCAGCTCGCCCGGCTTATTCGGCAGGATCACCGACGTGACGCCGCGAGCGCCCACGCCGAGCGCCTTCACGTCCATGCCTTCGTCGCAAACACGCACGCAGCGGAAGCAGAGAATGCACCGCGGCGCGTCGTAGTAAACCAGCGGCGACCACTTTTCTTCGGGATAGTGCAGCTTTTCTTCGGTGAAGCGCGTGTGGTCCAGGCCGTAGCGGAACGTCATGTCCTGCAATTCGCACTCGCCGCCCTTATCGCAGACCGGACAATCCAGCGGGTGGTTCGAAAGCAGGAACTCGATCACGCTCTTGCGCGCGTTGTGGATCAGCTCGGTGTCTGACTTCACCACCATCCCGTCCGTCGCCACGAGCGTGCACGCCGTCTGCAGCTTCGGCATTTTTTCCACTTCCACCAGGCACATGCGGCACGCTGCCTGGAGCGAAAGGCCGGGGTAATAGCAGAACGACGGCACTTCCACGCCTTGCTGCTTAGCCGCTTCGATCACAAGCGTGCCCGCGGGCGCTGTGATCTGCTGCCCGTTCAATGTGAACGTGACTTGTTTCTGTTCCGCCATTTTGACGCTCTTATTCCATTAAAACTGTAATTTCAGAAATCCGTTTGAACAAACGCGATCAGCCGCCGCTCCATGCCCGCCCGGCGGCGCCTTCAATCCGCGCTGGCCAGCATTTCCGCCGGCTTATATGCGCACTTGCCTTGCAAGTGATCCTCGAACTCGCTGCGCCATTTTTTCACGATGCTGATCGTGGGCATCGCCGCGGCGTCTCCCAGCGCGCAGAACGTCCGGCCCAGCATATTCTGCGAAAGCTCATCGACCAGCGGAATATCCTCCGCGTGGCCGTTTCCTTCGTGGAAGCGGTCGAGCACCTTGCGCAACCACGCCGTGCCTTCGCGGCAGGGAATGCACCAGCCGCACGATTCGTGCGCGTAAAAATGCATGATCCGGCGCGCCACGTCCACCATGCATGTGTCTTCGTCCATGATCACGGTGCCGCCTGATCCAAGCATCGAGCCGATCTTGGCCACCGAATCGTAATCGAGCGCCACATCGATTTCATCCGCGGAAAGCAACGGGCAAGAGCTCCCGCCGGGAATGACGGCCTTCAGCTTCTTGCCGTTCCTCATCCCGCCCGCCACTTCGTAAATCAGCTTGCGCAGCGGGAAGCCCAGCGGCAATTCGTAAATCCCAGGCTTGTTCACGTGACCGGAAATCGAATAGAGGCGCGTGCCGCCGTTTTTCGGTGTTCCCAGCCCGGCGTACCATTCGCCGCCGCCATTAATAATCGCGGGCACAGTGCTCAGCGTCTCGACGTTATTGATCACCGTGGGGCATCCGTATAAACCCACTACGGCAGGGAAGGGCGGCTTGATGCGCGGATATCCGCGCTTGCCCTCGAGGGATTCCATCAGCGCCGATTCTTCGCCGCACTCGTAAGCCCCCGCGCCGGTATGCGTGCAGAGCTCGAAATTGAAGCCGCTGCCTAGAATGTTTTTGCCCAGATAGCCGCGCGCGTAAGCTTCTTCAATGGCCGCATCCACAATCGCGAAGAGGTAGCGGTATTCGCCGCGGATGTAGATATAACCCTGGTTCGAACCGATCGCTCGGCCCGCGATCACAAGGCCTTCAATCAGCTGGTGCGGATCGAGTTCCATCAGCGGGCGGTCTTTTGAGGTGCCGGGCTCGCTTTCGTCCGCGTTGCAGAGCACGTATTTCGGCTTGTCGATGTTCTTCGGCACGAAGCTCCACTTCAGCCCCGTGGGGAAGCCCGCACCGCCGCGTCCGCGCAGGTTTGATTTCTTTACTTCGTCGATGATCGTCTCCGGCGTCATCTGCGTCAGCGCCTTCTGCAGCGCCGTGTACCCGCCGGTTTGCAGGTAGGTATCGATCTTCATCGAATTCGGCACGCCGAAACGCTTGCTGATGACCACGTTCTCATCGGGAAGGCGCTCGTGCAGCGCGCCGGAAATCACCGGCTCGGGCTTGGGAATCCTTCCCGCCTCGAGCTGCTCGAGAATCGCGTCCACTTTGTCCGGATCCAGGTTCTCGTGAAAATCGTAGTTCACCTGCATTGCCGGTGCGCCCGAGCAAGCCCCGATGCATTCGACTTCCTCGAGCGAAAACGTGCCGCTCTTCTGCACTTCGCGGTTGCCGATGCCCAGCCGCTTTTCCACGTGATGAAAAATGTCGTTTCCGCCGCGCAGCATGCACGAAATGTTCGTGCATACCTGGATGTGGTATTTCCCGGCGGGCTTGCGCCGCAGCATCGAGTAATACGCGAGCGTCTCGGTCACCTGCGTCATGTTCAGTTCAAGACGCCGCGCGATTTCCGCGAGCAACTCGTCGCTCAACCAGCCGAATTCATCCTGCCCGTAAAGCATCATCGGGACAAGCGCCGAGCGCTTCACCGGATAGCGGCTCACCAGTTGGTCAAACTTCGCTTCGAGTTGTGGCGGCAGTTGCATAGTTCCGGCAGGGCCGGCGAGCGGCCGTGCGAATCCTCAGGTGCTCAGCGGTCCACTTCTCCCAGTACGATATCCGTTGTCCCGATGCAGGCGACCACGTCCGCAATCAGGCGTCCCACGCACAGCCGCGGCAGCGACTGCAAATTCACAAACGACGGCGCGCGGAAATGCACGCGGTAAGGCTTCGCCGAACCGTCGCTTGCCACAAACACGCCTAGCTCGCCCCGCGGCGATTCGATGGCGCTGTAAACCTCGCCCGGCGGCGGCGTAAATCCTTCCGTGAAAATTTTGAAGTGGTAGATCAAGCCCTCGATCGAGGTCTTCATCTCCTCCCGCGAGGGCGGAATGATCCCAGGCACCTCTGCGCGGAACGGGCCCTGCGATGGCACTTTTTCAAGCGCCTGCCTCACGATCTTGATGCTCTCGCGCATTTCCGCCACACGGCACAGGTAGCGCGCGTAGCAATCGCCTTCGGTGCGCGTCGGCACATTAAACTCAAACTCGTCGTAGCTCGAATAGGGAAACATCTTGCGAATGTCGTAATTCACGCCGCTCGCGCGCAGCAAAGGCCCGGAACAGCCCAGGCCAATCGCGTCAGCCGCAGTCAGATGTCCCACGCCGATCATCCGCGCCTTCCAGATCTTGTTCTCGGTCAGCAGGTCTTCGTAATCGTCGATCCGGCCCGGCAGAATATCCAGCAAGCGCCGCACCTTGTCCAGAAAATCCGGAGGTGGCTCGAGCGCCAGCCCGCCGATGCGAAAATAGCTCGTCATCATCCGCTGGCCGGACACGTACTCGAAAACCTTCAAAATCTCTTCGCGCTCGCGGAAGCCGTACAAAAACACCGACATCGCGCCCATATCGATCGCGTGCGTCCCCAGCCAGACCAGGTGCGACGCGATGCGCGTCAGCTCCGTCAGCAGCACGCGAATGTATTGCGCCCGTTTCGGAATCTCCAGATTGAGCAGCTTCTCAACCGCGAGGCAATACGCCAAATTATTCGAAAGCGGAGCCAGATAATCGATGCGGTCCGTCAGCGTAATCGCTTGCGAATACGTCTTTGCCTCGCAAGATTTTTCGATGCCGGTATGCAGATAGCCGATCACAGACTCGGCCTTCAACACCGTCTCGCCATCCAGTTCCAGAATCACGCGCAGCACGCCGTGGGTCGAGGGGTGCTGCGGCCCCATGTTCAGGACCATCGGCTGCGCCGGGCCGGCGGGCGTCTCGATCGTCATCGTTCCGGAAATCTTCGTGTCAGGAGTGCTCATCGGAAGCCCTCCGTGGGGTAATCCTTGCGCAGTGGATGGCCTTCCCAATCGTCCGGCATCAAAATCCGCTTCAAATCAGGATGTCCTTCAAAGCGGATGCCGAAAAGATCGAAAATTTCACGCTCGTGCCAGTTCGCGGTGGGGAAAAGCGGCGTAACCGACTGAATTGCGGGATCTTTTCCGCTCAGCTTTACGCGCAAGCGGATCCGTTCTTTCCGCTCCATGGAAAGCAGCTGATAGTTCAGTTCGAACCGTGGTTCCAGAGGGAATCGGTCTACGACGGTGATATCCGAAAGGAAAGTAAATCCCAAGGAAGGCTCCTTGGCCATGTACTCGATCACCGGAACAAGGTGTTCCCCCAAGACAATAAGGGTTGTTTCGCCTCTGAATTCAATCAGTCCGGCGACCGCTCGCGAGTCCCAAGCCTTGAGCTTTTCCGCTACAGGATGCTTTGCGATTTCCTGAGAATCCACTATCCGTCCGATTTCCGGATCGGGCCGCCGCTCAACGATTCCAGTCCAGCGCGCCCTTCTTCCACAGATAAACGTATCCGACCAGCAGGATCACAATGTAAAGCAACATCTCGACGAAACCAAACAATTTCAGGTCGTGATAAACCAGCGCCCAGGGGTACAAAAAAATGGCTTCAATGTCGAACAAAATGAAGACCAGCGCCACCATATAGAAGTGCACCGAAAATGGCTCGCGCGCATCGCCCGTCGGAGTGATGCCGCATTCGTAAGGCTGATCTTTCTCTTTTGTACGCTTGTGTTTGCCGACGATTGTTGACGCAATGATCAGCACCGCCGCCAGCCCTGCGGCTAGTATAAACATCAGCAAAATCGGACCATAACTATCGAGGTATTCGCCGCTCATTTGTTTGCGCTGTTATAATAGCTTCCGCGCGCAAATCGGTCAATTGCGCGCGCAAGATTTTTGCGCTTTGCCGTCGTTTTTTTCTGTTAAAAACTCATTAACGAAGGCTGGCAACGACCCAGATGAGTTCCGGTTTCAATACGGACGTCACCCGCGGCGATCGTGTGTTCCACGTTCAGACGGAGGACCGTGGCCCGCAACACCCCTCGATTGATACGGTTGTGTACCGAAATGGCCGCATTTTGCTGCGCAAATCCTCGAATTACGCGGAATTTGCCGCTTCAGCCGATTTTTCCGCCGAAAATCTCAAACACCGCGTCGAAACTCAGCACCGCCAGGTCATCGACTCTCTCCGCTCCGGCGCTCTCGATTCGGAAATCGCCAAAGCCGAAGAAGATGCCGTGCGTGCCGCCGGCATTCAAGTCCAGTTGCTCAATGCCGGCTCATGGCTTGCGAACGGAAGGGTGTCTCTCGATATCGGAGTGAAGCGTCGCGCCGATAATGCTCCCGCGTCCGCAGCCAGCATCCGCGCCTCGATCGATGGTGCCCTCCGTGACGGCCAACACGCAGCCACCGCCGATGCCGATGGCCGCGCGAAAATCGAATTCAGCCTTCCGCCGTTAGGCGCCGGCGATCTCGCGCTCGTCATCGAAGCCGAATCCGACTCCGCCAAAGACCAGATTCGCTTCACCATGCGCTCCCGCCCAAAGCCGCAGGCTCAGCCCTGATCTTCCGCGCCTTCCTCGGGGGGATTCGCCCCCAGCGCTTTTCCGAAGGGTAGTGTCTACCGGGTCCCAAAGTTGGCATCCCGAACCGCGCTTTTGCCTTTCGTGGCAAAGAATCCGCAGTTGGTCCTCTACCGCCAACCGCCGCTGGCAAACGGCCTCGGAGGATGGGCTCCGCGCCAACTTCTTCGGTATAGTAATGAACGCCATGAAAATCCGCGTCAATGGCGACACGCGCGAAATCCCCGACGGCCTCACCGTCACCGGCCTGCTCGAACATCTCGGCATGGCCCGCGACCGCGTCGCCATCGAACGCAATCTCGATATCCTGCCCCGCGCAAACTGGCAAACCACCGCGGTCCAGCCCAATGACAGCTTCGAAATCGTCCACTTCGTCGGTGGCGGCTGACCGCTCCCGATTGCGCGCCCTGCCTTTGGGTTTTGCTTTCGCAGCAACCGCCGTTGCCGGCGAATTTTGCGCGCGTTTCTCGGTGGGTTTTTGAATCCAGCTAATCGAACTTCTTCACCCAAATATTCCGCACGGAAACCTTGCACGGCGCGCTCTCAATCTCGATCCCGATAATCCCCGCCTGATTATTCACGTCGTCCGCGTTGTCGTCCACCAGCACGGCCATCAGCTGCCCATTCAAAATGTGCACAAACATCCCGCCGCGCGCCACGATCTCATACTGGTTCCAGTCGTTCGTCTTCACATATCCGCCCAACGCCCGCCGGTCCTGAATATTCCCCAGCAGTTGCGGCGGCTCGCCCGGCCCCATCTCCACCACCTCGCCGCGCCACGCGATGATCCCGAGCGGACTATTCTCCGTGTAGAACTGCCCCGTGTACTGCTCCGCTTGCGGCCTCACCGGGAACCAGAAATCCGCCTGCGGCCCCGTCATCAGCCAATCCGGATTCGTCGACGTGGGATTCTGCGCGTTCCCAGGACGCCCCGGCCACGGCCCCGTCTTGCTGCGGTATTGAATCCCGCTTCCGCCGCCCTGCTCGACCTTGATCTCCAACTTTAAATCAAGGTCCTTTGCGACCAGATCCTTATAAGAAATGAACGAATGCGCCGGATGCTCCGGCGTCGAAAGCCCCACGATCGCACCGTCCTCCACGTGCCACACGCTCGGGTCGCCGTCCCATCCCTTCAAATCCGTGCCGTCGAAGATCGACGTGTAGCCCGTGTGATCCTCAAAATCCAGCGCCGCCGGCTCATGAAAACCGCCGCCTCTTCCGCCGCGTCCCCGGCCTTGTCCTTGTGCGCCGGCCTGTCCTGCAGGAGCGCCCGCCTGCGCCTGTTCCGCCGCTTGCTGCGCGGACGACGTCCGAATATGCACCGCGAGCAGCACCAGACACACGGCTGCCACGCCCGCGAAAAATCCTTTGATAATCCCGACGAACTTCTGTGTTTTCAGCGCGTTCATCTTTGCCTCCGGCGCGCAGCAGGCCGCGTCGCCGAGAGCCTACTCGGCTGCCGAATTCCAAGTCAAGGCAAAGATTTCAATGGAGAAAAAATTTCGCAGGCGCCTCTATGTAGTAGCGCTGCCTTCCAGGCGGCGCCTCTGACTTTAGGTTCTGAAATTACAGGCGCCTTCGATTTTTTGCGCCCCGCAAAAAAAAACGGGCCGGGTATAAAACCCGGCCCGTCCAAAAATCTCCAGCTTAGAGGCTCGAGACGTTCGTTGCCTGCAGGCCCTTGGGGCCGCGGGTCACTTCGAATTCCACCGCTTGTCCGTCGTTCAGGGACTTATAGCCGTCCGACTGAATCGCCGAAAAGTGGACGAAAACATCTTCGCCCGACTGGCGCTGGATGAATCCGAATCCCTTGCTGGCATTGAACCACTTCACTGTACCTTGTTCTCTCAACTTGTTTCTCTTTCCTGTTTGAGCTATTTGGTGTCTCTTACTGCCTCCAGCCGCTAAAGCAAAAAAGGCCGCAAGTATTGAACTTGCAGCCTCTCGACGAATCTAAAGGTTATACAAGAGCAACAAACGCAACCCCACTATCTCACCTTTTCCGCCCCTTGTCCAGCGAAATCTTTGGGAATTATATACTGACGTTGTGGACGAACTCCTGGCCTGACATCAAGAATCCGTTCGCGTACGATGTGTGGATTTAGGGGCGTCCGGCCCGCAGCTGGGAACGCGAGCGATAGTGTAAAGCCCGTAGTGCCAGCCCGAGGATTGCTGCAGTTGTGGGTTAGCAGACAACCCGGATAATTCGGTGAGATGAGCTTCCGGATTTTCAACGCCGGCCAGATATTCGCCGTGTTTTCCGACGATTTGGAGAACCCTATCGGGCTGCCTCGCAGTGCCAGGGTTCGTGTCAAAGGACGCAATTAGTATGAGATTGTGGTGAAAGCGAGCCCCCTGCCGTGGCTCGATTCTACCCCGGAAGCTTCCGTCCTGGTTTATTGGCACGTCAGACCAGCCGCTGTAAAGTTCCCATCCGTCGCCATGGAAATCATTAACACTAATAGTAATGAGCGCGCCTGCGGGTAAATTTGCCTCCCCCCGGAACTCGATCGCATCCGGGGTGCAGCTATGCGCCGCCACTGCGATGTAATAGTTGCGTGTTGGAATCAATTTTGGTGGTTGAGCGAAAACTAAGGTCGAACAGTTGATCATGATCAGGGCAGCGATAATTCGTATATTCATCATTATGTTTTCCGCTTTTAGTGCATACAGTTGATGATATTGTTTGCCATGGATTTGGCTTGGTTATAGGCCTTCTGATAGGGGTTCCCGCGACCGAGGCGCTCACCGCGCACACCGGCGTTGTAGGCGGCCGCAGCCCTTGATTCGCCAACTCTCTGCAACATTTTACCGAAATAAAGCGCCCCGGCGGTAAGATTCGCGACCGGATCACTGTCCCAGCCTGGCGGAAGCGAGTTCGCCGCCTTCAGATCGCTAACCACTCCCGGCCTTATTTGAATTGGCCCCACCTCTCCAGTGGGCGGCACGGGAGGAAAATTGAGGTTCAGGCTATTCTCATTGTTCCAAAGTGCTAATTCATCGCTAGCCGGGATCTTAGCCGCTCGCGCGGCTTGCTGTGCGTCTTGATAACCCTGGTAAGTTAGATTGTTCTTCGCATTCTCATTACCATAGGTTGAAACGCAATTGGTGAATTTCTGCTCTGGCGTAGGGTGGGGAGGTGACTGTGCGCCCTGAGCTGCTACTGCTGCGCCGGAGTCAGCTGCGAGAATTCCCCAGTCTACGGTCGAAGAGAATGTGGCGACGTTGGTGACAGACTCGAGATAACCTGTTCCGGCGTCTATGCCAAGACTTCCGGTTGTAACCGTACCACTTATGGTGGACGATCCCGTCAAGAAGGGCAGCAGACCGGGATCAACCTCCGGGAGGATCACGGCGGCAGCGCCGATGATGGCGTCAATGAGCCAAGCCCACCAAGACTGGCCGTTGGGATCGGTGATGTCGATCGGATCGTTGCCGCCGTAGGCGTAGCGGTTCCAAGATTGCGGGTCGCCGGGCCGACCCTCGATGGGATCGGCAGAACAGAAGCTGGCCACGCGGCTATCGTAAAACCGCGCTAAAGCGTAATCCAGCCCATTTTCAGAGTTCCGCTGATACGTCGTAAAGACCCACTCGCCGCTGCCGTTTGACGAGTACCACGGTTCCCCGAAGGGGAAATGCCCTTGCTGCCCCGTAACCGCTCCGGTGGAGTCCGTGATCAGACGTGGCGAGAGCTGGTCCTGATGAAAGTAGTGGGTCCCGCTGCTGTCAATCTGAGTGAGAAGCTGCGAGTTTCCATAGACATATTCGCGCGAGGGAGAGCCCGGCGCGGCGCCATTGTCATATTCGGCGATGTCTTCGTCGCCGGAGTAGATGTAAACGGTGCTGGTTCCACCGCTAATAGATTTCTGAACGCGGTCATCATTGTCGTCGTAGGTGTATGTTGCAGTGCCGCCATTGCCGGCAGATGAAGTCATCCGATTACGCGCATCGTAACCATAATTATTCACAGGGTTCAGCGGCTCAGTTATCATGTTTCCGGCAGCATCAAAAGTATAGCCAGGAGGCTGGTTATTGGTGTAGTTCATGCATGCGACATATGGACCCGATCCGGCGGTGACGTTCTGACATCGGCGGTTCCCGTAGCGGTCATATGTTTCCGATAGCCCCCATTGAGGATAGCTCGCATCGCCTGCCGTCAGAGCCGTGTTCAGCCTCCCCCAGGCGTCGTAGGTGTAGGCAACGCTGCGACCAGCGTCGACTGCGTCGGCAATGCATTGGATTTGGCCGTTGTTGTAGGATGCGCCCGTCGTGCAATTCGTCGGATCATTCTGATAGTAGTATGTTAATCCGAACAACGTGGTAGCGTCATGGGTGCAGTTAGCACCCCGGTTTGTAGTCGAATAGTCGAGGCAGTTCAATTGCGAGCGGTTTGTGGAGTATCCCATCGAGGCATACACACCGTTGCCGTAAGTAAAATCGAGGACTTGGCCCGCAGGGTTATAGCCGTAGCCGGAGGCGTAGGGGCCTGTGACGGTCCCGCAACCTGAGTTTGCTGAAGTTGCAACCGCGCACAATTGGCCGATCTGATTGTACCCTTGCTGAACGACGCGGCCCGATGGGTAGGTAATCTGGGTCATGTCACCTGAGGCGTCGTACCCGTATGAAGTGGTGTACGTCGTGCTTCCAACGAGCTTTTGCACCTGGGCAATCCAACCCATTCTGTGCGTCGTGTCGTATGTGTACGTTTCCGATCCCGACGGGTCGCTCATATATGTGAGGCGCCCTATCGCATCTGCGGCGGCGCCGCCTTGGTCATAAGCATAGCTCACTGTTGGCGAGGACATTGGACAGGACTGTGACGTGTATGCCTTCTGCGTGATGCGACCGATCGCGTCGTAGCAGTACGTAGTGGTCGTCGTATTGCTTGCGCTTTGTTGGTCGGGTGTGGGTGAGACTTTGTTGCAGACGTCTGTGGTGTCACCACTACATAGTGCGCCGGTTGCAAGGTTTGTGTAATAGAGACTGATGGTACCCGCCTCTGGAGTCGTTTCCTGGGTCAAACGGCCGAGCCCATCATAGGCATAAGTTCTCGTCTCGGATCCCTGAGCCACGCCTGTTAGATCGCCCAACGCGTCATATGTGTAGCACGTATTCTGCGAGAGGCCTCCGTTGCCGTCGGGTTCGTCTGTTTCAATCGCTTCACCAAAGCCGTTCTGCCACGTGATGCGTGCCTTAAAGTTCTCGTCGAGAGACTCGACCGGGTAACCCACGCCGTACGTTGACGTGGAGCAATATTGGGACGCGGATATGGAGTTGCCGTATTTGTATTGAATCTCGTCCCCGTCTGGGTGTACTTGTGTTGTTAGTCGGTCGAAGGGGTCCGTGTTGTAGTAGTACGTTTCGTAGACTGGACTTGAACAATACGGCTGGCTTACCTCAAAAACGCGTTCGGATAGGTCGTAGGTTGTGTCGGTTTCTATAGAGCAGGCAGCGTTGACGAGTTTATGCGCGGATTGGCGCCCCCAGGAGTCCAGCGTATCCTGGAAATGGCGACAACTGGAACATCCTGACGATGGCCCGGTTGTGTCCGCCACATCGTCATAAGAATCTACTTGGCTGGTGGATGAATAGTTCGTTAAATTCCAACCGCTTGGATACGTCGTGGCAGTCGGGCGGTCATCGGGATCGTAGAAGTGTGAATAGACGGTATCCCCGTTCTGGTCGGTTTCAAAAGCTTCCTTGCCAGTTCCATAATAGTATCCGAAGGTTTCCGTACCAGTGATGGAGAAGGTGACGCTCGTTGGGTATGCGTTCGTGGGGTTCGGAGCCGAATATGAAGATGGAGCGGAACCGTTGCCGGCGTCGTTGAAGAAACTATTTGCGTAGGAAAAGGTGGTACTATTGCCCGCTGGATCTGTTTGGGTAAGCACTTGCCCCGTGGTGTCATACGTCATGCTTGTATTCACGGAATGTGACGAGTCCACCCAATCGGAAATTTCGGTCGGATTCCCCCGAGTTGTATATGTGGTACCGAAATTTGCGTCATCGTGGTTCGCGACACCGGTGATGGATTGTAAGGCAGCCCCATCGTAAGTGATGGTCCTTTGAGAGACGATGCTCCCGCCACCCGGGCACGAAGAGCTCGAACCGGCGTTGTTACACGTCGTGATTGTCTGAGGGCGGTTGATATTGTTCGTGCCTCCTATATTCGCATACGTATAGTAGGTCGCGCGGTCCGGGGTCGATGGGAATGAGGGGGATGTGCCGGCGTAATATCCCCATTGCTCCACGCCGGTAACGTTGCCATTTTGTGGGCTATCGTAACTGTACTTCGTCTGCTTGGTGATGTTCGCTCCGCTCGCTGCTGCAAGCGTCTGCTGTGATGCTGTCGGCCGGATGTACGATGCGCCATGGCACTGGTAGAGTGTGCAGGTATTGGAGAAGTCAAAAGTGTTTGCCGTCGTCTCGACCAAATTTGCGGAAGAAACTGCGCCGGAATAGTCCTGGATTTCGGCTGGCCAAAGAGCGTTGTTCCAAGTGTAAGTTGTGACTTCTGTTGTCGCATTAGGGTCGACAACTGTTACGGACTGCTGACAGCCGACCATAGTTGAACTGCACGCAGAAATTACGTGCGGCGTGTATGTCCACGCGCCGCCCTGCGGCGTCGTGCGATATGTTAACCACCGATGCTCATTACTACAAGAATCCAGAAAATTGCTGTAAGTGTACGTGAGCGTACCGCCCGTGGGTAACGTTACGGTGAGCAACTCGCCATAATATGCAGTTTGGCCCGTGGGGGACCCGCATATCGCTGACTGGCCGGAGACATTCGGATCGCAATCATATTTAAATGAGTAGCCTGAACCATCCGGGAGCGCAATGCTTTGGACAACGTAAAGGTCACAATTTGTGCTGCATTCGGCGACACCGGACTGGGAAAATTTCGTTTTTACGGCGATCGACTCGATGGCCATAGTGTAGGTAGAGGTTGATCCCTCAGAATTCATAATGGCGTATTTTACGCACTCCGACGTCGGGCAACCCGAACTAGTACTGCTTGTTGTGGCAATCGAACGGCCCAATTCGTCAAAGATTCCTGTGTTGTTCCAGTACTGGATGAAATTGCCGTTGGAATCTTCCGGGCCAAGACAGATGTATCCCGACGTTCCGAAGGAGCACGAGGGGCCGGGATTCGCTGTCCCGAGGTTCGTGCCGTCCGGCGCATATACGTCCATCGTTCCACCGTTGGTCACGTACATGTGATAACCAGAGGAATCCGTTGCCATTGCGTCGCCGCTCAGGACGCTGCCAGAGCAGCCCGTTCCCCAATAGGTATTTATAGGGAAGTAGTGTGTCGCGCCGGAGCCCTCTTCCGTGAAATAGTAGTTCACCTCATGTGTGCACGATCCCACCTTTTCGTTGGTGTATCCCCCCAAAATGCCTGATTTCATCGAAAGCACCACGGGCATCATTTCATGCCAGCCGCCAGACAAGGGATAAAATGACGGAGCGTACGCATAGGGGGCGCTCCATGTTCCACCGGAAGGAGTCCAGAATGCACTATCATAAACCAGACTTATCGTTAGCGGTTTGCTAGTCGCCCGCTGTGGGAAACTTCCAATTGGAATTTCCAGATGGAGGTCGCCACTGGCTGTGTCAACATATCCGAGATCACCCGATTTCGGGCTGGTAGGGTAAGCGTTGCTGTTCGAAAGAACATAATCCTGTGCCAGCGTTGCTGGGCTTAGGAATGCGGTCAGTATCGCGAGGCCGATAGCTGCAAGAAGCAAGCCCTTCACTTTGTCCGCTGGTGCTTTGCTCTGGAGGCGCATGGTTCCTCTTCTCTCGTATATTTGCCGCTGTCAGGTTACTGCTGCTCGAATGCCGTCTCCTGAAGGCCTGAGTTAAAACTGAGTTGGTCGAGTTGGATCGTCTCGGTGGGTTGGTTGTTGACAAACTCCTCGATCAGGAACGGCGCCCAAACTCCGCTCACCTGCTGGTAATCGGAAAACCGCACCTCACGCGGGTAATCAACCGTAGCGCTATTGCTGGGGTGTGTGCTGTCTCGCTCGAAAAGCAGGCGAGAGCTTCCGGAGTCGAAGTAGAAATCTCTCTTTGTAAGACTGGCGAACATACCGTTGTAATCCGGCGAGGTGACTTCGTGGGTTTGTACGTGCTCGACCTGGACGCCGTTGTGGCTTTCTAAGCCGATATAGGCGATGTCCGAGGACGGGTCCTGCAGTGTGTTCGCGAGAAACAGATATGGAAGCGTCAGACTGCCTAGGTTGATAGCGTTTTGGTACGGGGTACTTTTTGTGTCTCCGTCGGCATCGCTGACGAAGCCCGCACCGTTGCTGACCGCCCAAGTGCGACTACCTTCAGGCAGAACGGCATCGACGCGAAAGTCGCCTGTGCCTTTTCCTTTGACGGTCACGCTGCCCTGCTCGCCGTCACCCCAGTAATAGCTAACCGTTCCTGTCCCTGTGTAATCTTGAATGGCTTCGATGGCCGCAGCGCCGCCTACCGCAGCAAGCGATTGATTGATGATCGAAAGTGCCTGCGGGTCCTTTACTGCGGTGGCGGGCTGGGTGGTGGATTCCTGAGCCGACAGATTGCCGATTAAAGCGGCAAGACATATGGAAATGAAACAGACGAATCGAGTCGCCCGCATGTGGCCTCCCAATGCTTTTTGATTTGTGAGGCGAGGTATAAGCCAGATTTTTATACTCTGGTGTTAAGAATCGTGTCTGCTTACAGTTGAAAGCAGACCTCCGCTAACCCCTTTCCTTCTCGCCGGCAGCTCCAATTGTCTTTAGTACGATAGGTGATAATGATGCGTGGGATTATAAGCAGCTATCTATGATGATAATGAGAGCAACCTGACCTAGGACTGACCGGACCGAGCTTTTGTACCACGGCTCCGTAGTTTCCCGCATTTATAAATGGACAAGCGACGTCTACCTGTGGTAAACTACCTCTCGAAATTTTCGCCATGCGAACCGTGGCTGCAGGTGCCAATCCCGAAAGAGGACCCACCCCTCCGCCCGGCGCAGGCCGAATCGTGAAATGCATAAAATTCCCGAAATTCTAATCGCAAATGAAAATAATTAGAAATCGACGTAAGTCGCTGAAAATACAAGGCGAAAAAATTTCTAATCGCGGTCAGAACAGGCGGTAAACGAGCGTTGCGATTAGAAATGCATAAAATCGGCAGCCGCCCTGGGGCTTATCCCACGGCCGCGAGAAATCGCCAATTTCTAATCGATATCGCTGCGATTAGAAATCGCCGCAAGCCCAGCAGTTGCAACAGATACGATTTTCTAATCGATAGTAAAACAGCTCTTTCGCACTAGAAAAAGGAGGTGCAGCAGGGATCCCCGTTTATTCGTAGCGGAGGGCTTCGATGGGGTCGAGTTGGGAGGCTTTGCGCGCGGGGTAGTAACCGAAAAAGATGCCGACTGCGGCGGAGAACGCGACGGCGACGAAGATGGCGAAAGGCGAAAACGCGCTGGGCCAATTCATTACGTGGCAGACGACAGCCGAGGCGGCGACTCCTGTGGCGATGCCAACGAAGCCGCCGATCGACGTGAGCACGACGGCCTCGCTCAGGAACTGGCGCCGCACGTCGCTTTCGGTGGCGCCGACGGCCATGCGAACGCCGATTTCGCGCGTTCGTTCCGTGACGGAGACGAGCATGATGTTCATGATGCCGATGCCGCCGACGAGCAGGGAAATCGAGGCGACGCTTCCGAGCAGCAGCGTGAAGATCAGCGTCACGTTGCCGACGGTCTTGGCGATTTCGTCCGGGCTGCGGATGATGAAATCGTCGTCCTCATCGGCGCGGAGCTTATGGCGCTGGCGCAGCAGCGATTCGATCTGGCGCTGAGCCATGTCCATATCGGCTTTGGTATCGACGGACGCGGTGATCACCTGCAGCCAGTTGACGCCGACCAGCTTCTTCATCACGGTCGAGTACGGCATCATGATCACGTCGTCCTGATCCTGGCCGAAGGTCGATTGGCCCTTGGTTTCGAGCTGGCCGATCACTTCGACGGGCAGGTTCTTGACGCGAATGATCTTGCCGATCGGGTTGTCGCCGTCGAATAGCCGGTCGGCGACGGTTGCGCCGATGACGCACACATCGGCGGATGCGGCGACGTCATGGTCAGAAAACGGCGCGCCCGTTACGACCGGCCAATCGCGGATTTCGAAGTACTCGGGCCCGACGCCCTGAACGCGCGTTGCCCAGTTCTGGTCGCCATAGACGGCTTGCACGTTGGTGTCTACCTCGGGCGAGACGAGCGCGACGCTTGGCACGTCGCCCGCGATGGCGTCAGCGTCCCCGACGAGGAGCGTTTTCGTGGCCTCGGAGCCCATGCGGATGCCGTTGCTATTGACGCTGCCGGCCTGGATGAAAAGCATATTTTCGCCGAGGCTCTGGATTTGGTCCTGAACCTGGTCGCTGGCACTGGTGCTGACGCTGACGATGCAGATCACGGCCATAACGCCGATGACGATGCCCAGCATGGTGAGGATGGTCCGCAGCTTGTTGCGAGAAAGGGTGCGGAGGGACATGCGAATTATGTCTTTGAAGCTCATTTCACCGTCACAAACAGACTATACCGAATCGCCGCGGAATGCATTTCGCCGCGGGTCATCGATAAGTACGCGGGAGGAGAAGGAAAATATCGCCCAGCGCAAAAATAATCAGGCGAGTTGGAGATTGGCGTAGCGTTCGACCAGTTTCTTGGGACCATAGTCGAGGAAGCTGACGGTGATCTTGCGGTCGTCGCCTTCGCCCTCGATCTGGATGATGGTGCCGACGCCGTACTTGGCATGGCGCACGCGTTTGCCGATCAGGGGATCGCCGGCGGAGCCTCGCGCGAGACGGGCCGCTTCCGCGAGTTTTGTCTCATATGGAACGGAACGCCGGCCGCCGTAAGAGCGCCCGCCGGGGATATTCCGGCCCCAGCCGCGGCCGTACGTTGAGGCCGAGCGATACTGCGTCTGGCTATACTCCGGGTCGTCCTCATATCGCCGCGTCTCGCCCGGCTCCGCGAACGAACCAGGAGCGGCTTCGATCATGTCGCCGGGCACTTCGGCCAGGAAACGCGAAGGGAGCGCGGAGCGGAGGCGGTCTTCGCCGTAGTTGCGGCGATAAAGCGCGCGGGTAAGAACAAGCGTGCGGCGGGCGCGCGTCATGCCGACGTAAAAGAGCCGGCGTTCCTCTTCGACGTCGCCGTCCTCACTGATGGAGCGGCTGTGCGGGAGGACACCCTCTTCGAGGCCGACCAGATATACGGCATCGAACTCGAGGCCTTTTGCGCTGTGCAGCGTCATCAGCGAGACGGGAACGGATTCCTCATAATCATCGGCGCCTGCGACGAGCGCGGCGTGATCGAGCACGTCTTCGAGGGTTTGGCCCTGCTCGGTGGCTTCGGCCATGGCGTTGGAAAGTTCGCGGAGGTTATCGGCGCGGGAGGTGTGTTCGAGATTATCCTGCTGCTCGACCCAGGTGAGATAGCCGGTGCGGTCGAGCACGAGTTCGATCAGCTGCGCGGGCGAGAGGCCGGCCGCGTCCTTCTGCAGGGATTCGATCATCTCGCGAAAGTCGGTGAGATTGCGGAGCACGCGGCGCGCGATGGTGAGATCGCCCGTGCGAATCACGTTCCAAAGGGAGGCGCCGGCGTCACGAGCGCGCTCTTCGAGCGCGGTGATCGAAGCGGTGCCGATGCCGCGAGGAGGAACGTTGAGAACGCGCAGCAATGCGACATTATCTTCGGGATGAAAGAGCAGGCGGATGTAGGCGAGAGCATTACGGACTTCCGCGCGTTCGTAAAAGCTGAAGCCGCCCACGACGCGATAGCGAATGCCCAACTGTCGCAGCGCTTCTTCGAAGGCGCGAGATTGGGCGCCGGTGCGGTACAGGACGGCCACGTGGGCGTCAGGATTGTCGCGCAGGAACGAAGCAATTTCGCCGCAGACGAACTCGGCTTCGGTGCCGGCGTCTTGCGCTTCGTAATAGCGGAGCGGCGAACCCGCGCCGGCCGAAGAGACGAGATGTTTGCCGAGCCGGTTGGTGTTGTTGCGGACGACCGCTGCGGCGGCGTCGAGAATCGTTTGCGTGGAGCGATAGTTTTCCTCGAGCCGAATGATTTTTGCGGCGGGGAAATCTTCGGTGAAGCGCTTCAGATTGCCGGCGCGCGCGCCGCGCCAGCCGTAAATCGATTGGTCTTCGTCGCCGACGACGCACACGTTCTTCCGCGTGCCCGCCAGCAGACGAACGAGTTCTTCCTGCCAGCGGTTCGTGTCCTGGAATTCGTCGACCATGATGTATTGGAAGCGGCTGCTCCACGCCGCGCGGATGTCCGCGTGGTCGCGGAGAAGCTGCACGGAAAGCAGGAGGAGATCGTCGAAATCGACGGAGCCGGCGGTGCGAAGCGCGCGGTTGTATTCGCGAAAAATCTGCGCGACTTTCTTTCGTTCTTCATTGCGGCTTGCTGCTGCGTCGGCTTCCATGTCGTCGGGCGTGATTCCGTGATTTTTAGCGTGGCTGATTTGTGCGCGGACGCTGCGGGGCGGGTAAACCTCGGCGGGAAGGTCCAGCACGAGCAGCGCGCGCTTTATGGCGGCATTCTGGTCATCATCGTCGTAAATGGCAAAATCGCGAGGAAGCCCGGCGGCTTGCGCTTCGCGGCGGAGCAGGCGCGCGCAAAAGGAGTGAAAAGTCGAGACCCAGACGCCCGACGCGTCATGACCAGTCGTGCGGAGCACGCTCTCGATGCGTTCCTTCATCACCTCCGCAGCTTTGTTGGTGAAGGTGACGGCAAGAATCGCGTTGCCGGGCACGCCTTGTTCGATCAAGTGGGCCACACGATAGGTGATTACCCGCGTTTTCCCCGTACCGGCGCCGGCCAGGACGAGAAGCGGCCCCTCCGTGGCGAGGACGGCTTCGCGCTGCCGTTCGTTGAGTTCGTCGAGTAAAGGCATGTGCGAAAAGATTCCGAGACAAAGTTTAGCTGACCGGAGACCGTTGAGCAATTTAGGATTGGATGCCGCCGCCGAAAGGGCAATAACAGGGCTTGGGGGCACAGAGAAGCGCGGCGAAACCGAGCGATTCTGCTAAGATCGTCCGGTCCGGAGGGGCGTTGGCGAAGCCGAAGCAAGTAAAACTGCCGGGATGGCTGCAGAGAACGATTTCGACCCTGGGTCCTGGCGGGCTTTTCGCGGTGTCGTTCCTTGATTCCTCAGTGCTTTCCTTTCCGTTTGTTACCGACGGCATGGTGATCGATCTTTCGGTCAGGCACCCGGCCGAAATGCCGCTTTATTCGTCGCTGGCGGTGATCGGATCGCTCGCCGGGTGCGTTTGGCTCTATTACCTGGCAAAAAAGGGCGGTGAGGCGTATTTCCGGAAGCACGCTGGCATACACGCCGAGCGAACGAAACGCTGGGTCGACCGAAATGCCTTCGTAACCATGTTCATCGCTTCGATCCTGCCGCCGCCGCTGCCCCTTTTTAAGATTGTGGTCCTGGCAGAAGGCGTCTTCCAAGTGAGATTCACGACGTTCGCGCTGGCATTGCTGCTCGGGCGTGGCGTGCGGTTTTTCGGCGAAGGTTTGCTCGCGATTCGTTACGGCCCAGCAGCGCTCGACTTTCTCGAGGCACATCGAATCGCGTTTGCGGCCTGCGGCGTTGCGTCGCTTGTCGCCCTTTGGCTGGCAGGGAAGTTCTTCTTTCGAGAAGCAAAGGAAGGAAAAGCGTAAGGCTACGGAGTGAAGACCGTGGCGTAGACGAACTTCTCGTAGCGCTCCTTCAGGAAGCTGCTGAATTGCGCGCGCATGATGATGTTTTCTGGGCTCGTGTCGTCCGGCGCAAAGCGAAGGTCACGAATTTCGACGCGATAGTCGTCTTCGCGGCGATCGGTGGTGGCAATCGGTTCGCTGGCGTAGAGCATATAGCGCTTCGCGGCGGCGGTGGCTTCGGCGGCTTTGAGGTCGGGTGACATCGGTGGCTTGAAGAACGAAACGCTGCGGTCGTCCTCGAATTCATCGGGGTCTAAGACAGGGACGGTGATGACTTCCATGGTGTCGTCCGTTTCGACCACGCCGCGCCAGACAAACGGCGAAGTAGGGGTGGGAAACGCTTCCGCCGAATCGGCTTCGCGGCCGAAATAGTCGCGATAGAGCAGCAGATGAACCGCCTTGTGGCGCAGCACAGCGCGTCCGCCAAGATAACCGCCAAGCAGAATCAACGTGACAATGGCGGCCATGCTCACGCCTTCCTGTTTTTTCTTGCGTGCGCCGATCTCTTCATTGACGACCCGGATCAGAAGCGGGAGCAAGAGGCCCAAAACGAGTATGGTGAGTATCCACAAATCGAGATTGAAGACAAGATCGGTGCCGTAAAACTTATCGTAAAAGGGCCAAAAGAGGGCGATACCGACGGTGCTGAACATATCGAGCACGAGGTGCCCCGCGACGCCGATTCCACAGAAAAGCAGCGCGGTCCGGAATGTGAGGGGCGCGGGACGCTTTCTCTGCGGATCGTCCCAGGGGACTTTCTTGTCCAGTTCGACGAACATGTAGGCCAATGCGCAAGAGAGAATCAACGCACCGAGAAGCGAATGAAAAATGACGCGGTGCATCTTAAAAAAAAAGGTAGGCGAAACGATATAGCCGATGCTGTCGATGTCCGGCGCCACACCGCCTGCAACCATCATCAACATACCGAATCGGGGCAACTTCTTGCGCGTCGTTTGCGAAAGGGCAATCGACGTGAAGGCGTGAGTAAACGGCTCCAAAGAAATCCTTTCCAGCCCCAAAAGGTACGCTTAGATTACGCGCGGCGCTACTGCGGGGTTACAAGAGAAAGCGCGTCCGGCACAACCCGAAATACCAGCGGCAGCGGGCCGACGGGCTCGCCATCGACTTGTGCAAACGCAGGTTCTGGACCGGCCGATTCGCAGAGTACTTCTGTCGACTTCCAGGCATCGATGCCTTCCATGTCGCGGAGCTTGCCCATCCACAGGGCCGGGAGGCAGGAGGCGTAGCCAAGACGGCTCGTCATTGAGTTAGTGAGAATTTCGAACGAATTGTCGTAAAGACTTGCACCCGTAGTGATCTTGAAGGGCCCGCCGTAGTTCACAGTGCGACCGACAACAACCGTGGTCGCCCGTAACTCATGGCCATTCGAGCGGACGCGCATCTCGGGAAAATTGTAAGTGAAAAGCTGGCGAAGGCCCTCGGCCCAATAAGCCAGCTCGCCAGCGTTTTTCTTAAAACCGCTGTCGACGCCATTGACGATCGCGCCGTCAGGCCCGGCGCCGCCCACGCAAAGAAAGTATCGACCGCCCTTCGGAATGGCGGGCGATGCAGAGCCATTGCCATTGGGAGGCACAACCTTGCCGAGCGCGACGCGGCGGACGACGCCCGTGGGAATTAGGCGCGCAGCTTGGGGAATGTCCCAGGGAATGCGCAGCTCTTTCGCCAGAATGTTCGCAGTTCCGGCGGGAAGCAAGGCCATGGGCACGTCGCTGCCCGCAAGCCCGTTCACGACTTCGTTCACCGTGCCATCGCCGCCGCAGGCGATCACCATGCCGCGCCGCTGGTCCACGGCGAGGCGGGTGATTTCGGTCGCACTGTTGGGGCCTTCCGTGGGCGCGAGTTCGGTGCGAATGCCGGCATCTTTCAGGGTGCGCGCAGCATGCTCGACTTCGACAAAACGGCGATGGCGTCGCCGCCCGCTGGTCGGGTTGTAGATCAAAAGCGCGTCTGTGATTCCATCAGGCATAGTCAATCGTCGTCAGGCCAAACCCGCATTGTATAATATCCCGCCGTTGCGTTGGATGTGATCTCGCCAAGGAATTCTTAATGCCAAATCAACGCGAAGCCGCCAAGGAAGTTGAACGCCTGCGAGAGGAAATCCGCCGCCACGAATATCTCTATTATGTGGCCGACGATCCTGAAATCTCGGACGCGGCTTTCGATCGACTGATGGGCCGCCTGAAGGAATTGGAAGCGCAATATCCTTCACTTGCCGGCCCAGACTCGCCCACGGTTCGCGTGGGCGGCGCTGTGCGAGAAGGCTTCCAGAAGGTCCGCCATTCAACGCCGATGGTGAGTCTTGATAACGCCTTCTCCTTCGAAACACTGGGCGATTTCGATCGGCGCGTGCGAGAGCTCGTGGGGCGCGAAAGCATCGATTACGTGGCCGAACATAAGTTCGACGGGCTGAGCATTTCTCTGCGATACGAAAAGGGATCGCTCGTTCGCGGGGTTACCCGCGGCGACGGCACGACTGGCGAGGAAGTGACGCCCAACGTGAAAACGATTCGCTCGATCCCTCTCACGGTCGATGCAGCGCTGCTAAAGGAGGCGGGACTGCCCCAGGCTTTCGAGGTTCGCGGCGAAGTGCTGATGAACCGAAAGTCGTTTGAGGCACTCAATGAGCAACAGGCCGAGACCGGAGGCAAAATATTCAAGAATGCGCGCAATGCCGCGGCTGGAGCTGTGCGCGTCCTCGACCCGAAGGTGACCGCCTCGCGCCGCCTCGATTTCTTCGCCTATTACCTGCTTGTCGATGGACGCCCCGCGAAAAAACGCCTTTCCGAAATGCTCGACGCGCTCCAGGAGATTCATTTCAAGGCGAGCGATGATTGGAAGCTCTGCCACGGCTTGCGCGAAGTGGAGAAATACATAGGCCTTTGGGAGAGCCGTCGCGAGAAACTGCCGTACGAAATCGATGGCATCGTCGTAAAGGTGGATGAAGTCGCCCTGCAAAGCGAGCTGGGCTACACGTCGAAAGCGCCGCGCTGGGCGATCGCCTATAAGTATCCTGCGCGACAGGAAACGACTTTGGTCCGCGAGATCCTGGTGAGCGTTGGCAGGACAGGCGTCCTCACGCCATTTGCGGTGTTCGAGCCGGTCACGATCGGGGGTGTCACCGTATCGAAATCGACTCTTCATAATCTCGAAGAGGTGCGGCGCCTTAATGTGCACGTGGGGGATACGGTTCTGGTCGAACGAGCCGGCGAAGTAATCCCGCACGTTTTGAGCGTGGTGAAACACGGCAGCGAAGAGGTTGAATTCCAGATGCCGGGGAAGTGTCCCGTCTGCGGCACGCGCATTCACAAAGATGAAGGCGAAGTTGCCTATCGATGCGTGAATGTCTCCTGCCCGGCGCGGCGGCGTGAATCGATCCTGCACTTTGCCGGCCGCCACGCCATGAACATCGACGGGCTCGGCGAAAAGATCGTGGACCAGTTGCTCGAGAAGAAGCTCGTCGACGATTTCGCGGATATTTACAAACTGGATGTCGAAACTCTCTCGAATTTGGAGCGAATGGGAGAAAAGTCCGCCCGCAATTTGCTGGATGAAATCGAGGCGAGTAAGAAAGGATCGCTCGCGCGCCTGATTTATGCGCTGGGCATTCGTTTTGTCGGCGAGCGCACCGGCCAGCTGCTTGCCGAGCATTTCGGCTCGATGGAAAAGCTGGCAAACGCAACGCTCGAAGAGTTGATGGAAGTGAATGAAGTTGGTCCAAAAGTGGCGGAAGGCGTCGCGGAATTCTTCTCCGAGGCGGTGAACAAGAAGCTGATTGAACGGCTTCGCGCGGCGGGCGTCAATATGAAAGAGGAGCGACAGGCGCCGAAGGGGACCAAGTTTGCGCGCATGACGTTCGTATTTACGGGCACCTTGGTCAACCGGACCAGAGAGCAGGCGGAGGCGCTGGTGGGGCAGCAGGGAGGCAAGGTCGGCTCCTCCGTGAGCAAAAAGACAAATTACGTGGTGGTCGGCAGCGACCCGGGTTCGAAGTTCGACAAAGCCAGAGCGCTCGGCGTTCAAATCCTGGACGAGGCTGGATTTGAGAAGCTGCTTAATTCGCGCTAAGTTATAGATTATAAAGGAGATGGCCAAGCTTGTGCTTTTTTGTGCGGAGGTAGGCGCGGGAGTGATGGGTAGTAGGCGGGCGGCAGGGGACTCGTTCGACAACGCGGATGCCGGATTTTTCGAGCTGGGCGACTTTGTCGGGATTATTGGAGAGAAGGCGGACCTCGTGAACGCCGAGCGCCTTCAGCGCTGCGGCGGCGAATTCGTAATCCCGGGTGTCGGCCGCGAAGCCCAGTTTGCGGTTGGCCTCAACCGTGTCCAGACCGCTATCCTGTAACTCGTATGCTTTCAGTTTGTTAAGGAGTCCGATGCCGCGGCCCTCCTGCGGCAGATAAAGCAGGATCCCGGAGGGTTCTTTGGCGATTTTGTCGAGCGAGAACTCGAGTTGCGCGCGGCAATCGCAGCGCTGGGATTCGAAGACGTCGCCTGTGAGGCATTGGGAGTGGACCCTTACGAGGGGCGCCTTTGACCCCTTAAAAGCGCGATTTGTACCGTTATTTGCAGCGATTTTGCCGTGAAAAACCGCTACGGCTTCCTCTTTGGGAGTGCGGCCCTCGATTCCGGCGATCTGGAACTTGCCGAAGCCGGTGGGGAGCTTGGCGCGCGCGACGACTCGCGCTTTCGTGTTGGTCTTTTTCGTGGTCATTTGCTGTCTGGTGTTCGATGCTTCGGATTGGCTGGCGGCTTCGCCGCCTAATCGCTGCTTTTATCTTATCCCTTTCTGAATCGCGGGCGACTTCGCCTTTTCTGCGCTTCCGGCGTATTGAAAAGCGCTATTTTACTATCGATTAGAAATTCGCATCTATTGCAAATACTTGGCTTGCGGGGATTTCTAATCGCAGCGATATCGATTAGAAATTGGCGATTTCTCGCGCCCTGAGATAAGTCCAGGGCGGCCGCGAATTTTATGCATTTCTAATCGCAACGCTCGTTTTACCCCCGTTCTGACCGCGATTAGAATTTATTTCGTCCTTTATTTTCAGCGACTTAGGTCGAATTCTAATTATATTCATTTGCGATTAGAATTTCGGCCTTTTTATTCATTTTGCCCCCCGCTTGATCGACCGGCTTGCCCCCGATGGCACCGCTGCGAGACGGTTTTTCCCTTATGCGATCTCCGGCGAGTAGTTTATCACAGCGTGTACCGATTTGTCAACAACAATAAGGGTACTATAACCACTTTTCCCGATTTGGGAATTTCGGGCAGGAGAAAATCGAGACTGCCCTTCCTCTCCGCAACAATTTAAATCGTCGGGTCAAGGACGGGGAGAAGTTCGGATCGCGCCGCGTCGAGCAGTTGATGGTCAGAACAAACGAAAGTTGGCGTCTCTACGCCGCCAGTAGACAATCTCAAAGCGAGGCAACCGGAAAGCTGAACGGCGTCGTACGCTCGAAGCGCGTATCGATCAATCATTTCTTGGGCTCCGTCCAGCACAACCTCGCTTATCGGTTGACGGACGAATTTCCCTTCCATGTGATGTTGAAATTGGCCCAAAATCTGGCCAGCCGTGGCGTGGTCTATATCGCCTGCGCGCTCGCGACGCCTGACGGCGGAACGCAGTTCCACCGCCGACAAAGCGAGCACACCTAGTCTGTTTTCGGGAACCTCAGACGCCAGACGCAAGAGCCTTTCGCTTCCCAACTCCTGCACGTACAACTTGACCAGAGCGCTTGTTTCCAGATAGAAGAGGGCCAATTCAGCGCCTGTCGTGCAAAATCGTTGTCGAGAGACCTTCGCCGCGAATTGCGACCGGCTGGAAGCACGAGGCCCGACGGTCCTCGTTCCCGAGGATTGCCATCACTTCCGGGATAAGCCGGTTCAGCCTGATGGTGGTAACGGGAAATTGAGGAGATTTGGGATTGGCGATCTTGCTGGTCAGGATCAGGCGCTTGTCAATCGCGTCGCGCAAGATGCTCTGCCGCGTATGTTCCTCTGATGCCCAAGAAAAATGCTCGACTGGAAGCGCCGTATCTCTAAACCATTTCAGCACGACAAAATCGTAACCCGGCCTGGACTCGGCTCGATCGAGCGCTCGGATCATATCAGCAAGAGGATTCGCGCCGGGTACGCTGGCAGAGTCAACAGCGGGAGTAGCCGGTGTGGCTACGGCCGCGGGGGCAGTTCGCCTGGATGCAGCTATATCCGCAGCGGAAAGGGCTTCAAATGTGACGTGAATGGAGTCGCTGTCGGGGGACCAATTCTTCTCAAAAGCTGCGGTACGCCGTTTGTCTCTCTCGACGCCATGGAGACGAACTCGGCACGCATAGCCCTCGGGAACAAGGGAGAGGTCTCTCAAGATGCGAGAAATCTTTTCGGAAAGCTGGACTTCTACGTCTCCGATGGTCTTCATTTTGTTTTTTCCGTCTCCGGCTAGCGCAGTCGTGGCGACTGCGTCGGGCTTTCACTTAGATATACTATAGGTGAAGAATTAGGCCTTGTCAAGGGATTTCTCTCGGGTCGGCAAGGGGCTCGCGCGATGCCTGGGGGAGACATGGCTTGCTGGGAAGGACTGCAGGTGGAAGAATGCTCTGCCGCGGAGGAAGAATGGAATCGACCGGACCGGCAAAGGAGCGCAGGATTTACCAATTCAGGGTCGAATTGCCCCCTATTTCGCCGGCGATCTGGCGGCGCATACGGGTGTGGGAGGACTATACGCTCGGCCAGCTCCATCGGGTTTTGCAGGTGACGATGGGCTGGGAAAACTACCACCTTTACGAATTTCGAATCGACGGCGACATGTACCGCGACCCGCATCCGGAGAACGAGCGCGAAATCCTGAACGCGAAAGCGGCCAAGCTTCGCGGCGTTTTGGGAGGTGCGGGGACTGAATTCGAATATCTCTACGATTTTGGGGACGGCTGGCGGCACAACATCGTCCTCGAATCGATCGTTTCTCCCGAGCCCGGCGAGCTTTGTCCGCGCTGCGTGGGCGGGGAAAGAAGCTGCCCCCCCGAGGACGTGGGCGGACCTTACGGGTATGAGGAGTATCTTCATGCGATGGCCAATCCCAAGCACAGGCGACACAAAGAGATGATGGAGTGGCGAGGCCCCTTCGACCCCGAAGCCTTTTCAATCGAGAAGGTGAACGAAACGCTTGAAAAGAAATTTCGTCCGCGGCGGAAGCCCACGGCGCGTGAGGAGAGCAGGAAGAGGCTTACGCTATCGCCAGAGGAGCGCGAAGTGTTGCAGCGAGTGCTCTCTGGGGCGGAGTTTAGGGAGAATAAGCCAATCCGCATCAAACCCGGCGAGAAAGTTCCGCTAGGATTGACCGAGCGAGAGCGAGAACTGATCCTGAAATATACTTCTGCGGACGAGGATCTGACGAACCGGCTCCGTCTCGAGCCAATGAAGCACGGACTGACCATTTTCGGGTTCAGCCTGGATGAGCTGGAGGAACTCGCGGGCTTCGTCGCTGCCGAAGCAAACCACGCCAGGAGCAAAAAGCTGGAGAAGGGGCTCGACGAGCTCTGCGACCGAATCCAAGCGACCCTCGACCGCTACACCGACGACGCAACTATCAATTGAGAAGAATTGGGCGGTGATTGCTTCGGATTTTCACTGGCGGCTTCAGACTCGCGAGCACTGGCTGTACGGGGCAGGGCTATAATCCTCACGTTACTCGCACCGGCGCACTGGGCTCAACAGCGCAGATGAGATTCCCGATCTACTTACACATCGGTGGGCTTCGGTTGCATCCGCATTGGGTGATGGGGACTCTCGCCTATGCCGTGGCGTTTCGGGTTTATCTGGCTCTCCGGCGGCGGTTTGGCGACCCGCTTGAGGACGTAAACCGCTGGTGGATGATTGCGGCTGCGGCAGTGGGAGCGCTTCTCGGCTGCAAGATGCTCTATTGGTGCGAAAACCCCGCGCTCACGCTGCGGGAATTCTGGAATCCGGCGTATTTGCTGGGCGGAAAGACAATCGTAGGCGCTCTGATCGGAGGCCTCTTTGCGGTTGAAGGGCTGAAAGAATTCCTCGGAATCAGAGTCCGGACGGGCGATCTGTTTGCGGTGCCGCTTTGCGTCGGCATCGCAATC
>DATJOL010000140.1:0-17616 GCA_035507075.1 Candidatus Aquilonibacter sp.
ACTCCGGCCTCGGCTTCCTTCAACACCCCCACGATCTGCTCTTCACTAAACCGACTTCCTTTCATGGCGCTTCTCCTCTCGCGGTCTTATACCCGGAGAAGCTAAGTTTTGGCTGGACTAAATTTCGGGGGGCAGGTCATCAAGCCCACAACTAATTCCCGCAATTCCAGCAAAGAAAACCAACAAAGACGCCCATGGTGGGAAAAAGCGGCTGTAGTTATCGCGCTCGGTCTGCTAATAGTCACCTTCTTCCAAGTGATGCTTACACGACAGCAAGTTCATGTCGGCCAGAGAGCATATATAGTTCTCCAACATCCCACGCTCACCGATCTCCCACAGGCCGGTGAAACCCTTGAGTGCGACATCGAAATTATTAATAGTGGCGAAACGCCCGCGACAGATATCGATGCGTGTGCCGCGATCTTTGTGGCTGACTCCCCTAACTTTCCATGCGCTCATCGCCAGTTTGGTTACGTCGGGGCTGGAAGAAGTATCGGGCTGTCCCCAAAGCTTCTGAATAAACTAACTACGGAGCAATATAACGACATTACACAGGAAGAATTCACGGTTGATAATAATAAAATGACCCTACATGAGGGACCCCATCTCTTTGTCACAGCCGATGTTAAATATAAAGATGTCTTTGGGGAGACGGGCGAAACAAAGCTCTGTGCTGTTTTTGCGACCGAGTTCTCCGATCCAAAAACGCTCGTCAGTTGTACTTCCGGAAACACTATGACATGGGAAAACACGTGGTGGTAAATCAACAGAATCGCCTGCTCAAAAACCACTGAACTGCATAAAAACCACCTGTGTTTGAAAGGATTTCTCATGATCGTGCGCAAAGCCCGCCCAGCCACAGAGAGCGACGAAAACGAACCAAATAGATGCTGCTCCTCTCAAAACCAAACCACGCCATGGTGACTTCGTTTCTGGACTCCCAGCAAAACCAGAATTTTTCGTATCCCGAGGTCGGCGCGTCTCGCTGCGGCACACCGGGCGGCTACACCATCGATCACAATCGCGCGCGTCTTGGCCAAGGGCCGGAAGCGTTTGATTGCGCGAAGCGAGCGATCATGCAATGGAAAATGTTCGATATGCCGTGGATCGAGCTCTGTTGGCCTGATGCGCCCATTGAACCGGGCTCGACAGTCGCAATCCTCGTAGGCCATCTCGGGTTCTGGTCGCTCAACGCCGCCAGGATCGTCTACGTCCTGGAGGAAGACGGTCCTGTTCAAAAGTATGGCTTCGCCTACGGCACCCTGCCCGATCACAACGAAATCGGCGAAGAACGCTTTAGCATTGAATTACACCGAAACGACGAATCGGTCTGGTACGATCTGCTCGCGCTCTCGCGCCCGCATGGACTGTCACGACTCGCGTATCCGTTCACTAGACACCTGCAAAAAAGCTTTGCCGAACATTCCAAGCGAGCAATGCAGCGGGCCGTCGGATAAGCGAAAATACAGCCAGGGGACGAGGCGGGCATCGCATGAGGGCCTCCATCGAGAGGACGTAAACGATTGCGTCCGAACAGGAGAATCACGTTAGACTGAGGGCGAAGCGAATGCGTAATTTTGACATCAGATAAAACGATCCCAGACAGGGCGAGACGACGAGGACATGGCTGAACACATTGAGGATTTGCAGCAGCGGTATGCCGGGCTCCAGAAGCGGATGGAGCTTGTGCGGAGTTATCTTTGACGCGGCCGCCGCGCAGAAACAACTGACAAAACTGGAAGAGAAGGTAAGCGCGCCGGATTTCTGGAACGATCAGGCGCAGGCGCAGGCGGTGCTGCAGGAGCGCAAGCAGTTCGAGGAGCGCGTGAATGCGGAGAAGTCGCTCGATACGAGAGCGAGCGACCTGGAAACGTATTTCGGCCTGGCGAAGGAAGAAAGCGACAGCGGGCAGCGCAACGCGATTCTCGACGACATCTCGAAAGAGCTGGCGTCTGCGGACGATTACGTTTCGAATCTGGAGACGCGAACGTTCCTTTCGGGCGAGAGCGACCGGCTGAACGCGATCCTGACGATCAAGCCGGGCGCGGGCGGGACGGAGTCGCAGGACTGGGCGGAAATCCTGCTGCGGATGTATCTGCGATGGGCTGAGCGCAAAGGGTTCAAGGCGAACGTGCTCGATTCGACGCCGGGCGAAGAAGCGGGGATCAAGTCTGCAACGGTGCAGATCGAAGGCGAGAACGCGTACGGGATGCTGGCCGGGGAAAGCGGAGTACACCGGCTGGTGAGGATTTCGCCGTTCGATCAGGCGGCGCGGCGGCACACGTCGTTTGCTTCGGTCTTTGCGATTCCCGAGATTGACGACCGGATCGAGATCAATATCAAGCCGGAGGACATCAAGCTGGATACGTTCCGTTCAGGCGGCAAGGGCGGGCAGAACGTGAACAAGGTTGAGACGGCCGTGCGGATCACGCATATCCCGACGGGAATCGTGGTGGCCTGCCAGGTGGAGCGCAGCCAGCACAAGAATCGCGAAATGGCGATGAAGCTGCTGAAGTCGCAACTTTACGAGCGCGAGATCGAGAAGCGGCGCGAGGAGGCGCGGAAGCTGGATGCCTCGAAGCCGGAGATCAGTTTCGGGAGCCAGATAAGGTCATATGTGATGCAGCCGTATCAGATGATCAAGGATCACCGGACGAAGTTCGCGCGAGGGGATGTGCAGAAGGTGCTGGACGGGGATATCGATCCGTTTATACGGGCATATTTGTTGTACCGGCACACAGGAGAGACGTTTGGGGCGGCGGATGGGGATGAGGAGTAAGCGGGCGGTGCGGGGATAACGAAACGAAATTCAAAGACGCCGACCGAGAAACGCGCGGAACGAAACGGCAGGCCCTTCGCCGCGAAAAGCAAGTGCGCGGCTCAGGATGACAGCTTTGCGGAGGGGATGGTGCAGCGACTAAGGGAAATACTGGGAATTGGGGATGGCGCGGAAGGTTAGAGGCGCTTAACTTGCTTGAGCCAGAGGGCTGTGCTACTGTCGAAAAATTGGAGGCGAACATGGCTGATAACGTTGGAAGCAAGGTGAGTTTCTTCGTTGTGGGACTGGGAATCGGCGCGCTGATCGGGATTCTGTTCGCACCCAAGTCCGGCGAGGAGACGCGCGATTATCTGAGCGGCAAGGCGGATGAGGGCCGAGAGTACGCGCAGAAGAAGGCGCGGGAACTGCGCGAGCGAGCGGAAGACCTGATCGAGCGCAGCAAAGAAATCATGTCGCGCCAGAAGGACGCGGTGACGTCCGCGGTGGGCTCCGCCGTGGAAGCGGGCAAGGAAACCTACCGGCGGGAAGCCAAAATCTCCTGAGCGCGAAATCTCCGACAATTTAAAGGGTCTGAACGGTTCGAGGGGGCGGAATGTCCGGTTTGGTGGAAGCGTTCATTATAGTCGCGGCGATTGCCATCATCATCCAGGCTGGGGTGATGGTGGCGATGCTCGTGGTGGTGCGGAACGCTGCGACGGAATCGACGCGCGTCCTAAAGGAACTGCAGAACCGGATGGGGCCGATCCTCTTGCGCACGGGCCGGATTTTGGAGGATTCCGAGGACCGAATTCACAGCATCATGAGCGACGCGGCGGAAATTACGAGCGTCGCGCGGGTGCAGGCGCAGAAGGTGGACCGCATCTTTACCGAGGCGCTTGAGCGGCTGCGCGTGCAAATTCAGCGCGCGGACCAGATCGTGACCGGGACGCTGGAAATACTGGAGGAAACCGGTTCAGTGCTGAAGAACAAGGTGTGGCGGCCGTTGCAACAGGCGTCGGCGATCATCAAAGGCATCAAGGCAGGGCTTGATGTGCTGCGCGGAAGGCGCGGGCCAGAGCAGGCCGCGGGCGTCACCGAAGACGAAGAGCTGTTCATCTGAGTTTGTCCCTCATACGTGCCTGGGCTGGGCGCGCCTATAGCCCGGGATTCCGACAAGCAGAGCAATTGGCCTGAAGTTTTCGCGCGAGGCGCTATTTGGCGTCGCCGTCGTGATCCGTGCCGCCGGTATTGGCTTGCGAATGGCCTGCCTGCTGGGCGGCGCGGCCTTGCGAGCTGATGGTGACGGTATCTTGAGGGGCGGAGCTGCTGTTGGTGGCCGGCTTGACAATCTTGGGAGTGCTTTGCGCTTGCTGGACTTGTGGCGCCTGTGACGCGTTTGTGGCGCCGGTGACGATGGCCATGTGAGTGCCTCCAACCGGTGTATCGGCGGATTGCGCGCTGACTTTAGGCGAGGGCTTTCGAGAGGAATGTGCCGAAGCGGTAGCCCGCTGCGTGGCTGAAGGGCGCTACACCCAGCGAATAATGGCCGCACGGAAGATTCATGTGACCGAATGGAACGTCGTTGCGGCGGAGTTCTGCGAGGAATTCCTTTGTCAATTGGGGCGAGAAAGTTGGGTCGTAGCGGCCGGTGATGGCGAGGATTTTTCTGTTCGTGGCGCGAAGCTTTGGGATGTATGCGAAGGGGCTGATTGGCGACCAATACCGGATGGCTTCGTCGCGGGAGACGTGCTGCTTCATCGCGTCCCAAACGTGCATGGTGGTGAGGCCCTGGGAAACTACGGCGCCGAAGTATGTGGAGACGTGGAGGAAGGCTCCGGCGCGGATGGCGGGTTCGTGGCACATGGTGATGAAAGCGATGCAGGAGCCGATGCTTGTGCCGACCAAGCCGAGGCGATCATAGCCTTGGCTTTCCAGCCAACGAAGAACGCGTTTTACATCGAGCACGGCCTGACGATTCGCCTGGATCGTGAGGCCGATGTTGGGGCTGACGAGGTGGTCGGCGCGAGGATAGCCCGGAATAGAGCGACGGTCGTGATACGGCAGGCTCATTTTGACAGCGGTGAGGCCGAGGCGGTTGAGCCAGCGGCAGACGCCATGCTGCTCGTCCCAGCGAGCGTTCCATTGGGCGAGCACGACGACGGCGGCGCGCGGTTTGCGGCCGGGAAAGAATTGGGCGTGGACGCGATTGTTCGCGGGCCAGGGCGAGACAAGCTGGCTGGTGAAGGTGAGGATATTGTTCTCGAGCTCGTAATCGCCGGCGGGAGTGGCGGCGAACCAAGCGTCGCTGGTGGGGATGGTTTCGGCGGCGAAGCGATCCAGCAAGGTGTGAGGATCTGCGCCGTTAGGCGAGGGGAGAATGTGTTCGACGCCCCAGGCGAAGGGGAGCGTGCGGCGGTTGGGTTCCTGCGACCAACGCATGCGTTCGTAACGGTGGACTTTTTGCTCGAGCCAGTTCAAGGATTGGGCTCCCGTCTTAAGTTTAGCCAAGGTTGGAAGAAGCTTTCGCGCACATTGTGCTATTGGGCGCGGCGGCGAAGGTGAGAACGAAGCTGGGCGTCTGCGGCGAGGACATCGGGAGTTTGCGCGAAGGCACGGACGAAGGCGTCGACGACCTGGGCGATGAAGGCGGGCGGAGCTTTTTCGTCGCGGGAGCCGGCGACGAACATCTGGCGATACATCATGGGGCCGAAAAGCAAGGCAACCGCGACGTCGATCGAGAGATCGGGGTGGAGTTCGCCGCGATCGATGGCCGCTTGCAAAACTTGAGCGAGGTATTTGGTGTGGCGAACGACGACTTTCGAGCGCCAGGCTTTGCCGAAGACCTGATTGCGGGCCGAATAGGCGATCAGGTGAGGCATGATGCGCTCGCGCTCCCGCATGTGATGCTCAACGGGGCGGTAACTTAAGGCGGCGACGAGGTCTTCACGGAGGGTTTTGGGTTCGATCAGATGCGGCTCTTCGTCGAGGCGATAGAGCCAGACGAGAACTTCCAGGGCGAGCGCGTCTTTATCGGGCCAGTGCTTGTAGATGGTGGCTTTGCTGACGCCGGACTGCGCCGCGATCGCGTCCATGCTGGTGGCGTCAATTCCCTGCTCGGAAAAAAGGCGGACGGCGGCTTCGAGGACTTTGTGGTGAGATTTTTCGCTGCGCGGCCTGGACATTTAGTTGGAAAGTTTTTTGCAGTTGCGCGAAAAAAGAATCGCCCCGCCGATGATGACCAAGAGCAGAGGCCAGTAATACAGATTCTGATGCCACTGCGCCGCAGACGGCGAAGACGCGATGATATTCCAGATTCCGCCGAATAGCGTGGTAAAAAGCCAGGCGTCATGCACGAAAAGGCGCGTGAAGAGCATTTCGGAGCATTGGAGCGCGAGACCGAGCGCGATGAGGATACCCGCGAACAATGCGGCGATTTTGTTTTTGTGAAGGCAACGGGCTGAGTCGGTCACTTTCATCCTCTTCGTCCTCCGTTCACGGCCAAAGTCAAAGGCGCCGACGAGATGGCGGCGCGGCAACATGACTGCTACACCGACGAACACGGACTCGCGTCACGCGCGGCGTTGAAGAAGCTTTATGACGGCCGGCGTGGGGTTTTCGGGATTCTCCATGCGGAGAAGCTTATCCGTACGGAGCCGGACCACATCGATCCATTCGGGATGCGTAACGATATAGAACTGGTCCTTCTGAATCGCATCGAATACGATCTCCGCGAGCTGAGCCGGAGGCATGCCAGCATCAAGGACGGCCTTGAACGCGGCGAGAGCGGCTTGGCGCTCCGGCGTGATGGGGACGGGTTCGTTTTGCAATGCCACGGGCCTGTGACGCTCGGCGTTGACGATGTCTGTGCGAGTGACGCCCGGGCAGATGACAGATACTTTCACGGAAGCGTTGCGCTGCTGAAGCGAGAAGTGGAGATTCTCCGAAAGAGCAACAACGCCATGCTTCGTGACCGCGTAAGTGGAGGAGCCGCTGCCCACGACGAGTCCCGCCATTGAAGCAGTATTCACGATGCGGCATTCGGTGTTCTGCGCGAGCATGAGCGGCGTGAAGATTTTGACGCCGTTGATTACTCCCCAGAGGTTGACACCGATGACCCACTCCCAATCGTTCCATGTGGCTTCCCATGGGGAACCGCCGGCGGCGACGCCAGCGTTGTTGAAGAGCAGATGAACCTGGCCGAATTCGTTGAAGGCACGGCGAGCGAGTTCCTCGACGTCAGCGCGCTTTGAGACGTCGGTTTTTACGGCGAGGATGGCGGCGCCTGCGGACTTAAGTTCCGTCTCCGCCTGGGCGAGATTTGGTTGGTCGATGTCGGCGAGAACGACGTTCATGCCTTCGCGGGCGCAGCGTTCGGCCAACGCGCGTCCGATGCCGCTGGCGGCCCCGGTGATTACGGCGGTTTTATTTTTGAATTCTTTCATTGTGCGCTCCTCTCGAACCTAAGCAACAGCAAAAGCGCCCGACTAAAAGGCGAGGCCGCTACAGAGCGCGACCAGCCATGCGAGAGCCACACACCAAAAGCTAAAGCTGAATACGCGAGAAGAGCCAAGCGCCGGCGCAGAGAAACGCGGCGGCGAGCGCAGCAAGAAGGACCATATCCAGCGTGAAACCGAATTGCCAACTGCCGATCAGGACGCCACGCAAACCATCGACGCCGTAGGAAAGCGGGTCAGCGTGCGTGATCCACGTGAGGGCACGCGGCAAATTGCGCAGCGGATAGAGCGCGCCGGAGAGAAAGAAGATCGGCATGACGAGAAAGTTCATCACGAGCTGAAAGCCCTGCATTTCCGTGATGACCGAGCCTATACAAGTGCCGAATGCGGCAAAAACGATCGCAATCATCGCGACAAACACGTAAGAGGCCGGGATCGCGAACCATCCGGTTGGACGGAAACCGGCACACAGGCAGACGACCACGATGAGCGCGCCTTGAATCATCGCGACAGTCGCGCCGCCGAGCGTGCGGCCGATCATGATCTGCAAACGCGAGACGGGCGCGACGAGAGTTTCTTTGAGGAAGCCGAACTGGCGGTCCCAAAGCATGGCGATGCCGGAAAAGACGGAGCTGAAAAGGACCGTCATCGCGACGATGCCCGGCGCCATGAACTGGAGATAGTTGCCGGCTCCGGCTTTCTTGAAGACGGGGCTGAAGCCGTAACCGAGGGCGAGCAGATAAAGCGCGGGTTGCCCGAGAGAGACGACGATCTGCACGCGCGAACGGACATAGCGTTTCAATTCGCGCAACCAAAGAATGTAGATTGCGGCCATGCTGTTTACCTCCCGCCACCGCGCCATGCGGCGGCGAATTGACGCATACGGTCAGTGGAATTTGCGGCTTCATCGCGGAGCGAGGTGCCGGTGAGAGCGAGGAATGCGCCCTCGAGAGAGTCAGTGCCTGTCTGCTGCTTCAACTGAGCGGACGTGCCTTGCGCGACGATGGCGCCGTGATCCATGACGGCGATGCGGTGCGCTACACGGTCGGCTTCATCCATGTAATGAGTGGTGAGAAAAACAGTGGTGCGTTCGGTTTGGTTTAGATTTTTCACGTGCGTCCAGAGCTGATTGCGGCTTTGCGGATCGAGGCCGAGCGTGGGCTCATCGAGGAAGAGGATTTTGGGCGTATGCAAAAAGCCGCGCGCGATTTCGAGGCGGCGTTTCATGCCGCCGGAAAACGTCTTCACGTAATCGTCGCGGCGCTCCCACAGCTCGAAGGTGTTCAAAAGCTGCTCAATGCGCTCGGCGCGGATTTTGCGCGGAACGTGGTAGAGGACGCCATGGAGTTCCATATTTTCGTAGGCGGTCTGATCGTTATCGAGGCTCGGGTCCTGAAAGACGATGCCGAATCGCTGTCGGGCTTCCTTCTGGTGCGTCCAGGGATTCATACCGTCGAGCTCGATGCTGCCGCCGGTGGGTTTCAGAAGCGTGGTGAGCATTTTGATGGTGGTGGTTTTGCCAGCGCCGTTGGGGCCGAGGAAGGCGAAGATCTCGCCTTGCGCGACTTCAAAGGAAATGGACTTGACGGCGGTGAATTTGTCGAAGGTCTTGGTCAGATTCTCGACACGGATCAAAAGGACACCTCCCGAAAGAGTTCTCAGCGGTTTGGCAATACTGAACGGTTTAGTTTAGTTTGTCAAGAGCAAAATATCCGGCCAGCTCTGCATTGAGACGCAGTGCAGTAACGCAGAGAGAAGCAACGAGCTCGGGGCCGAAAGAAACGAAACAGGTGACAATTTCACAGGAGGCGGGTGTATACTCCGCGAAAATTCGGGCCCCGGGACATCCAAAAATCCTGCTACTGGAGGCTACTCCGATGATGAGCATTTCGGCTCTGCTTCTACAAGATGACGCCACAACCAATGCAGTTGGCGGCGCACTGGCGGCAATGGGGACAATGATGATGCTGTTTTGGCTCGCGATCGTGGTCGTCTTCATCGTGGGCATGTGGAAGGTGTTTGAGAAGGCGGGACAGCCGGGATGGGCCGCGATCATCCCGTTTTACAACGCTTACATCCTGCTGAAGATCGCGGGCAGGCCCGGGTGGTGGCTCTTGCTCTTCTTCATTCCGCTGGTCAATATCGCGATCGCGATTGTGGTGGCGATCGATGTGGCGAAGGCGTTCGGACAGAGCGCGGTATTTGGAGTGGTTCTGCTTTTCCTGCTGGGTTGCATCGGTTATCTCGTTCTCGGCTTCGGGAACTATCGGTACGTTGGACCAGCGGTTGCAAGGCCGGCGGCTGCAACGGCATAGCAACGGTTGCCGGCGGCGGTTGGCCGACTAAAATCGAAGGAGCGTAATGTTCAGGGATAAGAACGGGCTTGGTGTCTTTTCAGGGGCGCGAGGAATCGCCGTGGTTCTAATGTTTGCGATTGGCGCGCGGGCCGCGCTTGCGCGGACGATCCTCTTCGTGGGGAATAGTTTCACATTCGGCGACAGATCTCCGGTAAAGCGGTTTCATCCCGAGCGCGTGAACGACCTGAACAAGGATGGGTTCGGCGGGGTGCCCGCGCTTTTCAAGACGTTTGCGATGGAAGCGGGGCTCGACTACGACGTTTCGCTGGAAACGTCGCCGGGAAAGTCGCTCGAGTGGCACTACACGGAGAAACGGACGGAGCTCGAGGGCAACTGGAATGTGGTCTCGCTTCAGGGCTACAGCACGCTCGATGAGAAGCATCCGGGCGATCCCTCGGAACAGATCAAGGGCGCGCACCAGCTGGCGCGGCTTTTTGCGGAAGAAAATCCGGCGGTAAAGATCTATCTGGTGAACACATGGTCGCGAGCCGACCAGACGTATAGGGCGAGCGGGCATTGGTACGGCAAGCCGATTTACCAAATGGCGGAGGATTTGGCCGCCGCAGACGCTGAGGCGTTGAAAGGGTTTCCCGATCTGACGGCAACAATTCCGGTGGGCGGTGCGTGGAATCGCGCCATGCGCGAGGGCGTGGCCGACCCGAATCCGTACGACGGGATCGACTTCGGAAAAGTCGATCTGTGGTCGTGGGATCAGTATCACGCAAGCGCGGAGGGCTATTACCTTGAGGCGCTGGTGATTTTCGGAAAGATCACGGGAGTCGATCCGGCGTCCCTAGGAGCGAAGGAAACCGCGGCGGGCGATCTGGGGATTTCTCCGGCGTTTGCGACGGCGTTGCAGAACGTGGCGCACGAGGAATTAGCAGCGGAGGGAGACGCGCTGCGATAGCGCGTTTTTGAGCGATTCCCCTACGGCTTCTTTGGGATTGCGCCGGGGACAAAGAGGGATGAAAGGTCAGTAGCTTTGGCTGCGTCGCCGAGATACGGACCGACGTGGAAGATTTCCTGAAGCGTGCGAAGGTCCGAGGAGTGGGAGAGATTTTCGTCGCTGGCGAAAGGCTTGCCGGCAACGTTGCGGTGAGCGAGGGGCGAGATGACGATTTCTGGGATGGTGTGCTCGAAACGATCCGGGTTATCGCCGTGAGCATCGGGTTCGGATTCGTCGCACCAGATGATGATTGCACCACCGTCCTTATAGGCTTTTGAGGCCATGATCATGGGAACGATCTGGCTGAGAAAATCGTCGCCCTGCTTGATGTTGGCTGCATCGCCGGTGAGGCCTTTGTACCCGCCGGGCAACGCGGTGTGCATATCGTTGTAAAGATCGGGCGTGATCCAGTTGTAATCGGCGACAGAATTGTTTGCGAGATCGACCGCGAGCTGCTGCAAGGGCGCGTAGTGCGTGGTGAGCGGATTGCTGACGGTGGAAATGTCGTCGCCGTTGGTATCGACAAAGAAGGCCATGGGGTTGTGCTTTGTGGCGTAAGCGTATTGAGTTGAGCCGTTGTATTTATTCGTGAAGCCCGGTGCAAAGGTACCGACGAAACTGACAAGCGGGACGGTCCAGCGGTTCTTTGGCAGCGGTTGATTGGTGAGCTGGCCCGCGGAATTTTGGGCGAGATCGATGTCTTCCTGGTAAGACTTCCACGTTTTTCCCGCCTTCATCAGAAACGCACACAGGTGCTCGTCCGTATCCTGAACGGTTTGGCCTTTGGGCGAATAGGGATCGTTGTCGTTGGTTACGCCGAGATTCGAGCCGGCTTCAGCCCAGATGTAGTTGGGCTCGGAGGGATGGATGTGGGCGTTCTCGCCGCTCGCGGTGGCGAGGGCGTTGTGATAATCAGCGGCGTAGGCAACTTGCTTGCTGATATCGACCTTTTGGCCGTCGATTGTGGCGGAGGCGGTGCCGTCGACGAGGCTATTGAGGAAGGGCGCGTTGAGATTTTTGTAGATTTGCTGGATGCGGCCGTCGAATTGGTTGGCGGGCTGCGTCCAATTGTGATTTTCGAGAGCGATGACGACGATGGTCTTCACCTGCTGGGTTGCGGCGGACGCGACGGCAACGCCGGTCAAGATCGCGGGCGCAGCAATCAGGCGGAGATATTTTGAGCAAGACATCACGGCCTCCGAAGCCTTCATCAACAACGATAATTGTATCTGATCGGCTGCGTTTGTGTGTTGCGTCCAGATCAAAGCCACAACTTCAACGCCGAGGCGCAGAGTGGACGCAGAGAAAGCGACACCAGGTCCTTCACCGGGGAAAAAGCGCGGTTCGGGACGAGACAGCGGGGCTTGCGAGCCTACAGAACCGATCACGCCGGCGGGACACCAAGCTGCCAGAAGAGGAAGCTCAGAATGTCCGTTGCCTCTTCGATGAGCTTATTGACCGGGCGTCCGCCAGAGTGGCCGGATTTTGTGTCGTAAAGCAGCAGGATCGGACGGCTGGCATCGTCGCCGGTGGAGGCTTGAAGGAGCGCGGTCATTTTGCGCGCGTGAAGCGGCGCGACGCGGGTATCGCCGTCTCCGGTGATCACGAGGACGGCGGGATAGTCCATGCCTCTTTTCACGTTCTGATAGGGAGAATACGCATAAAGCCATTTGAATTGCACCGGGTTAGCCGAGCTGCCGTATTCGGGAACCCAATAGGGACCGTCGAGAAATTTTTGGTAGCGGAGCATGTCCAGAAGAGGATAGGCACAAACGACCGCGCGAAAGAGATCGGGCCGCTGGGTGAGGGCCGCTCCCACGAGTAACCCGCCGTTGCTGGCACCGTATATCGAGAGCTTCGAGGGATTGGTGATCTTGTTGCCTTCAAGGTACTCGGCGGCAGCGATGAAATCATCGAAGACGTTTTGTTTGTTCTGCAGCATGCCTGCGCGATGCCACGCTTCGCCGAATTCGCCCCCGCCACGAAGATTAGCCAAGGCAACGACGCCGCCGCGTTCGGCCCAAACAACGAACATGGCGCTGAAGTAGGGGGTTTCGCTGATATCGAAACCGCCGTAGCCGGTAAGGAGGGTTGGACGGGCACCGTCCATCGGAATTCCCTTTTTATAAAAAAGGAACATCGGGATGCTGGTGCCGTCCTTCGATTTGTACCAGACCTGGCGAGTTTCGAACTGATTCAGATCGAGAGGCAGATTGGGGCGTTCCCAAACGGTCGAGCGAGCCGACGCTAAATCGTAATGGTAAATCGTGCTCGGCACGTTGAAGGAATTGAAATCGTAGAGAACAACGGGACTGGTCCATTGGCCGCTGACGTCTTCGATGGTGCCCAGGGTGGGGAGAGCGAGCGTCGAGATCGGTTTGCCGTCAGGCGCGAAAATCTTTACCTGTGAGGATGCGTCATGGGTGTATAGGGCAAAAAGCTCGCCGCCCGCGGGAGTGATATCCACCAGAGCCGAATCCGAAGGCGGGATGGTTTCCTTCCAGCTGGCGCGCGCAAGCGAGGGCGCGGTTGCGGGCACGACGTAAACGTGCCAGTTGGGAGCGTTCCAGTTCGTTACGAGATAGAGACTGCCACCGCCGAAATGAGGGAAAAACAGAAAGTTCAGGTCGTTAACGACCGGGACGACGGGGCCATTTTGCGCCAGATTTTTGAAGTAGACGTCGGCGCGTTGCGATCCGGAGCCGTAGATCACATTGATCGCGAGATATTTGCCGTCTTCAGAGAGATCGGCGGTGAGGATTTTGTCTTTGCCGAACGAGTTGCCGAAGATGACCTTGTCCTGCGCGGGATCTGCGCCGATAGCATGGTAATAGACGCGCGGGCCGACTGGAGTGGTGCGGGTGTAATAGAGACCGCGGTCATCGGGCGTGGGTTCGACGCTGAAATAAACGGCGCTTGGAAGCACGTCAGGCAGATCGCGGTGCGCGTCGACATCCATGATATGCACAGTGATTTCGTCCTGGCCGCCTTCGCGACGACCGTAAAAAAGGAAACGGCCGCTGTGGCTGACGGCTTCGAGCGTGGCGCTTGCGGAATGGTCGGCGCTCCAAGGGAGCGGGTTGACGAGCAATTGGTCCGGCGCATTTTCAGAGCGGCGCATGTAGATGGAGGAGAGATCCTGATCGGCGCCGCGCTTCGTGAAAAAATAGCGGCCGGCACGCTCAATCGGAATGCCGTATGTGTCGGTGTGAAGAAGGGCGCCGAGGCGCTGCGAGATCGCGTCGCGACCGGGAAGATGCCGGATTGCGGCATACGTGCAGGCGTCTTCTGCGTCGATCCAGGCGCGGGTTTCGGGGCTGCTCTGATTCTCAAGCCATTGGTAAGGATCGGGAACGACGACGGAACCGTAGGTGTCTTTGATGTCGTCAGTACGGGTAGGCGGAGGGCATTTCGCTTCTGCTTTAGCCGCGGTCTCGGGCGCCGACTGCGCGCGAAGCGGAGCTGCGAACAAGCACAATAACACCGTCAAGCCGATTATAAGGCGAGTCGGGACACGATTCGACCTGAGCGGGACACGGCTGGGAAGAAGAGTCAAGGAAACCCTCCAGAAAACGCCCGGCACGATAGTAGCACTGGCGCGGTTGCGTTAGAAATGGGGCAACGGGAACCGGGAGCTGGCTTGAGGGGTCCCTCGGGATGTGGCAGAGTGAAAATGTGGCTCCTGCGGCGATTATTGATGTGTTCGTGTTTGCGTTTGGGCTGATTATCGGCAGCTTTCTGAACGTGTGCATCGTGCGCATTCCGGGAGGAAAGTCAATCGTGCTGCCGCCTTCGGCTTGCCCAGAATGCGGCACGGGGATCCGGCCCTATGACAACATTCCTGTGGTCAGCTATCTCCTGCTGCGCGGGAAATGCCGCGGTTGCAAGACGCACATTTCGCCGATGTATCCTGTGGTGGAGTTGCTTACGGGTTTGCTCTTTTTTGCGTGCTACCGCGCTTTCGGGTTGAGCGTGGAGACGCTGAAGTGGTGCGCGTTTTCGGCGATCATGATCGTGCTGGTGTTTACGGATCTGCGCGAGCGGATTCTGCCGGACGTGGTGAATTTGGTGGGATTCGGCCTCGGGTTGGTATTCAGCCTTTTTACGCCACCTTCTGACGGAACGGCGCGCTGGCTGGCGCATTTCGTGTTTCCTTCCCTGCATTCAATGGCCGTGATCTCGCTGTTGGATGCGCTGCTGGGGGCGGCGGCGGGAGGCGGGCTGCTCTGGATCGTGATGGAGATATATTTTCGAGTGCGGCACCGCGAAGGAATGGGGCTGGGCGACGTGAAGATGATGCTGATGGCGGGCGCGTTTTTGGGGATCAAGCGAACGCTGCTGACGATTTTCGCAGGATCGCTGCTCGGGAGCGTGCTGGGGATCGTATTTATGCTGGCGCGCGGGAAAAAGTCCGATTACGAGTTGCCGTTCGGCACATTTTTGGCGATGGCTGCGCTGCTGGTCTTGTTTTTTGGGACTCCGGTGGTGAATTGGTACTCAACAATGCTCATGGGGCGTTAGGTTTGGCGTTCGATCTTTTTGAAACCGGCGAGGCCAGGTCGAATAGGCGGGAAGAGTTTTCTTTTTTGCGGCCTTTGGCCGGGCTTCGATTTCGCCGAGTGAGTTGGCTATTTGGATTTGGTCTCGTTGGCTACGGGTGATGAAGACTTAAGGCACGGTGGGCGCGGCTGGATCAGCCCTGGACTGAGAACGCTTCGACTTTTTATGCCTACGTACCACGCAATATCGCATGGACCGACAATTACGTTGACGCCTTCGCAATTGGTGCTCGGCGCGGCGCTCGTCTTCACGCTGATTGTGGGCGCGGTGTTTGTGGTGCTGATGCTGCGCCGGTTTCTGGGCGCGGGACGCGGGAAGAGAGGAGGAGAGCCTCCCTCGCGGCCGCTCTCGGAGGACGCGTCGTCATTTGTGACGGCGTCAATGCAGGGCGTAATCGAGAAGCTGCGCGCGCAGGAAAAAGAGCTGGCGCGGCTGCATCTGCTGGCGCAGGAACGCGCACAAGAGTCCGAGCGATTGACCGAAGAGGTGACGCGCAACATGCCGACCGGGCTATTGCTGGTGAATGCGACGGGCTCAATCGGATCGACGAATCCGGCAGCGGAAGAGGCGCTGGGAATCCGGCCGTTGCGCTACCGGTCGTATAAAGAAGTGCTTGGAGCTGATTCGGAACTGGCAGGGATGCTTGCGGAGTGCTTGAACGAGGGGCGGACCTTCCAGCGCGGCGAAGTGGAGCATTTGACGGGGGGGGGCGAAGTGCGGCGCCTGGGCGTGACGATTTCGCCGATTTACCGGTCGGGGCGAACAGCCGCGGTAAGGGCGCGGCTCAGCGACCCGCCGTCCACCGAACGAAAGATCGGCGGCGCGCTCTGCCTAATGAGTGATTTGACGGAGTTGGCCGCGCTGCAGAAACAGATCCGCTGGAAGGAGAATCTAGCGGCGCTGGGTGAAATGTCCGCGGGCATTGCGCATGAATTCAAAAATGCGCTAGCGACGATTTCCGGCTACGCGCAGATGATTCACAGCGAGGCGGCTCCGGGAGATATACGCGATTCTTCGGGCAAGATTTTGGAGCAGACACGGGCGCTGGCGCACGTGGTGACTGAATTTCTGCGCTTCGCGAAACCGCTGGAGATTTGCTACGAGGCCGTGCCCCTCGAGGCGCTGATTCAGCGCGTGGCACAGGAACTGCGCGAGGCGGCGCCAAATTGCGCGGTGGAGTGCGAAGGAACGTTTCAGGAACTGCCGGGCGACGAGGCGCTCATCCGGCAGGCGCTGGTGAACCTGACGCGGAATGCGGCGGAGGCGACGCGCGGCACGACAGAGCCTCGCATCACGATTTTTGGAACCATCGAGGATCTCGGCGGGCGAAAGTGGCAACGGATCGGCGTGGCCGACAACGGGCCCGGCATCCCGGAGCCGGACTTGCCGAAGATTTTTCTGCCGTTCTACACGACCAAAAGCGAAGGAACCGGGTTGGGGCTCGCGGTGGTGCAGAAGGTCGCCCTGCAGCACGGCGGAAGTATAGAAGCCCGGAACCGGGCAGGGGGCGGGGCGGAGTTTTTGCTGTGGTTACCTTTGCGGCATGAGGCAGCATCGTCGACGGTGGGGAGCGTGCGGAGGGCGTCTAAAATTTAGGTATACGGCGCGGCTTGGCGTATTGGCTGGTTTTTAGCGCCGTGGGGGCCTAAATGCAAAAGCGAAAATCTACCGCAGAGACGCAGAGGACGCTAAGGCAGGCTTTTGGCGCGCTCATTGGGTTGGCCGCGATTGCCGGATTGGCGTTTGTGCCACAGGCAACTTCGGCGCAGCAGAATAACTCAAGCTCGTCGAGCGCGTCTTCAACGCAGAGCACATCGAACAGTGCGCCCAACGCGACAACTGCCCCGGCTGCTCCGGTGGACCCACTGGCCGCTGCTGCGCGCAAAGCTCGGGAGCAGCAAAGCCAAATCAAGAAGCCTGCGAAGGTCTTCACGAATGACAACCTGCCGACCGCGGGCGGAATTTCAACCGTTGGCGTGACGAATACCGCCGCTGCCGCAGAAGACAGCACTGCCGCTGCGCCGGCAGCGCAAGGCGAAAAGTATTGGCGCGACAAGTTTGCGTCGTTGAATAAAAAGCTCGAGCAGGATCAGTCAGAATTGGACGTAATGCAGCGCGAACTCGGCGTGCTGAATCTGCAGAATTACAGCGATCCGGTGCAGGCGATGCAACAGGGATACAGCCGCAGCGATATTGACAAGAAAACCGCGGACATCGACGCAAAGCAAAAAGAGATCGAGGCGGACAAACAGGCCATTTCGGACGCCCAGGACGATTTGCGCAAGTCCGGCGGGGATCCGGGCTGGGCGCGGTAATTCTGAATTATCCGCGAGTAGTGACCCCAAAAGAGCAGCTTGCCCTGCGCCTATGTTTTGGCGCTGAATCGATAGAGCATCTCATCTATGGAACCTGTGCTGCTGGTCGAAGATAAGGCTGAATTGCGGGCGATGTTCCGCAAGGCGCTGGAGCGTGCGGGATATGATGTGGAGGAAGCGCCCGACGGCAATTCGGCCATCGACAAAGTCCGCAGCCGGCGTTATC
>DATJOL010000141.1:0-51097 GCA_035507075.1 Candidatus Aquilonibacter sp.
CTCCGGCCTCGGCTTCCTTCAACACCCCCACGATCTGCTCTTCACTAAACCGACTTCCTTTCATGGCGCTTCTCCTCTCGCGGTCTTATACCCGGAGAAGCTAAGTTTTGGCTGGACTAAATTTCGGGGGGCAGGTCACCCAAGGGCTGCGGGTATCGCTCCATCGAGCGCTGCAACCGCAAGCCGAATAATCGAGTACATTACGACGATTCTACAATAAGCAAGATCGTTCGGCAGGGGGCGACTGTCTAGTACCCGAGTAGTTTGAATGTATAGGTCGAGGGGAGAGCGCTTGGTGTAGAAAAGCTGAACTCAGCGACGAAGCTGATTCAGAAACACCAGGGGGGCCCCTCATGCAGAGTATGTATTACATTGGCCTGGACGTTCACAAGCGCAAGATCAGCTATTGCGATGGACGAGACGCTGAATAATCTGGAGTTGCGGTTCACCGATGCTAATTTGTTTGTTTGCCGTCCCAGGTCAGTAGCAGGCCGAGAGTAAGTGCTACTCCAGTCTGCCAAATGAGAAATAAAGCGGTCATCCTCGAACCTTCGCTGCCATTGATGATGTTGTCCGTGGCCGCACCGACGACTCCGAGCATCCCGCCAGCAAGCGTGGTGATCGACAGCGCCAAGCCGGACTCTGTCCGCAATCCGTGGGAACCAAAAAAGGATAAGCCCGCGGTAAGGATGAGCGAGGAGCCCACACAACCGCCGATAAAGGCTAACAGCATGGGAAGGTGGGGGTGCGGGGACACCAAGGACGCATCTGCAGGGAGCACCTTCAGTTCGAGAAACCCCGTGAGAAACACCGCGGCGGGATACGAAAGTGCGCAAACAAAGGTAAAGGCAAAAATGTTAGCTATCTTGTTTCGTCCCTCGTAGAAGGCGAAATACAAAGACAAAACCACGCCGAACGCAACTCCCGTGGGAAGAAAGCCCAAAAATGGATCTGTATCCGCGGCTGCTGTAGCAATTGCTGCGCTCAGTGCCCATGACAGCAACGAGGCGCTCAAACCCGCGCCTGCTAGTAGTAGCGCCGAGCGCCTAGTCGCTACAGTCACAGGAGAAGATATTGGCACACTCATATAAACAATAAAGATAGGGTTTCGCGGGGCGTTCCTATCAGAAACCCGTGAAACTAGCGGCTGTTGACAGGGGCATTTAATAGGCGGGTGGCCAGGACACTGCATTGGCGTGAAGTGTTTTTCTCCCAATGCACCGCAAGCGCATAACAGCACACCGGAATTTCCCCTCCCTGGACGCAGTCGTACCGAAAACGCAGATATGACCCTCCAAAAATCAATCGGTTGTTTCGAAGTGGCTGTATAGCTTGAATGTATAGGTCGAGGGAGGAGCGCTTGGTGCAGAAAAGCTGAACTCAGCGGCCAAGCCGACTCAGAAACACCAATGAGATTGGCGGTTAGCGGACTCAAATGGGCATTGATAGATTGCGTGGTCTGTTGGAAAATCCGTTCCACCCAGAGGGGTGGTCAAAATCGGAGATTCGGAGGAAGCGGAGGGGAAGCATGAAAGCGCTTTTTCGTCCTTTTGTCTGCCTTCTGTTGGTGTTGATCGCCTCTGCAGACGCAACGGTCGCCACCGAGCCGAGTTCATCGGCGACGCAAATCGCTCCAGTTGCAAAGACTGACGAATACGAGGGCCCGGCCGTTGTCGTCGAAAATTGGACCAAACCCCACAGCGGCTGGCTCTACATCCTGGATCCACGACCCAGCCCTGGAGAGATCGGGGGCCACATCTGGCTGGTAGACCCCCAAGCCGGAGAGGTGATGGGGAGCATTCGCACGGCCAGCCATCCCGACTTCGCTCTTTCGCCCGACGGAAGCTATCTGTACATTGCGTCTAACATTGACCTCCACTCGACTGTGCTGGCCGCGGTCGATACTTCGAGCGGCAGCGTCCTTTTTGGGGGAGCGACGATACCCGACCGCGCCATGCCAGCGAATATCATCCCCTCATATTCAGCGATGGCCGTTTCTGGAGATGGCCGGTTCTTGCGCCTCCTGGTGAAGAAACCAAATTCGGTGGAATTTAAACTTGACGCGATTGACACGCGGACCGGCGACGTCATGCCCAATCATGTGGATGTGAAGCACTGCGGAGACGGCCAATTCATCTCCTTTCCGACGGCCGACGAAGTTAACTTTGTTTGTCCGGCAATGAAGAAAGTGCGTCTGGTTCGCACCGGTGCGAATTCGAAGGAGCTTGAAGATACAAACACTGAGTTCCCGTGGAATCACAGATTCGGGGTGGCCACGGCTTTTCCAAGTCCTGACGGGCAATACATCACGATCGTTCGTTGCGACGGCGCCGTGTTCGAAATGAATGTTGTGAATCTCGGCTTTTACCCGACTTCGGCTCATGCCGGCCAGCCGCAGCGGATTTTCCCGTCCGCTTGGCCGAGGTCGCCCGATGGCTCGAGAGTTTACTTGGGGTATGGGCATTCTCCGAACACCGGTGCTGGCAACGTAGCTGCGTATGAATTTCGCGTCTACAACACCGCAACCTGGCGAAAGCCCCGCACAATCAAAACGAGCGTTCCTTTTTGGAGCGCCGTCATCAGCGGGGATGGCAAGTACCTATACGCCCTAGCCCCCGAGCAGCACAGCATTCTCGTGATCGATACGTCCGTTATGCGCCAGATCCGCACAATCAACGTGGGGTCCATGCCTTCCCTCGGTTTAGTTGCCCCTTAGCGGCGAAGTTGATCCACAGGCTCCTCAGCCGGGAGGTAGACGGGGAAAGTCGCCTTCTTCGTTCATCACATGAGCCGTTGCGTGTGGGGTGGTATGGTGCGTGAAATGTAGCCCGGTATTTGTTCGAGAAGCGGACTGTAGGTCCACTGGAGCTATCGGCGAGGAAGATTAAAAAGAACCACATCGGAATGAGCCTGCGCGCGTTCGAAAACGACATCGTGACCGTCGGGAGAAATGTCAAAGTCACGGACATCGAAATCAGCAGGCAACTTCGTGAGCTGCCGCTGAGATCCGGTTGTGAGATCGACCAGCCACAGGTCCTTGTGTTGAATCTCGCCCTGCAAGATGACGATCGCTCGCCCGTCATTTACAAATGCGACGCGCCGCGCGCCGCGAGTCATCGTGAGCGCGGGCAGCGAATGCGCAGTGGCATCGGGCGTGATTGCCTTCAGCGAAAAACTGGTGCCAATGTCAGCACCCGAATAGACAACGTAACTGCCGTCAGGCGACCAAACCGGATCTACTGAGTATTCCTTGGTCAACGAAGCCGCCGAGCGGCCGTCAAGCGCTACGCGCATAAGGTGGGGCGTGCCATGGTCATCGACGGCCACGGTGATCGATTTACCGTCAGGAGACCATGTTGGCGAACCTTGCAGGTTAAGAGAATCGGTCACGATGCGGACGTTTGTGCCGTCAGCCTGCATCGTGTAAAGAATTGAGCGCGCGTTCTCCATGGTGGCAAAGGCAACGCTGGCTCCGTCCGGCGAGATCGCCGGTCCGGCAAGGACGCGAGCTCCTTGGCCATTCCATAGCTGCGTGGCGGCGCCTTTCACGAGTTTCCAGATGCTGTCGCCGCTGTCCGTAGCGGAAACGTAGAGTAGAAAGTTCGGACCGAGTCTGGGCGCGATTCCTGTGCTGGTGGTGAGCGGAATGCGTGCGGGGGAATCTTCGATAGGCGAATCATTGAGCCTCAAGCGCCAGAGGGTGTTCTTTGGGTCTGCCAGAGTGAGGACGAGACGGCGCCCATCCGCGCTCGCCGCCAATGATGTGTAGCGGTCCGGTCCGGCGGTGAGCTGGTGCGGAATGCGCCTATTGACGTCGATGCTGTAGAGCCAGGGCCCAGAGCCGTCGGGATCGCTGGCGAGGTACATCAGCGTGTTTCGATCCAGAACGACCGGATGGCTAACGGCGACGTTTTGTGAAGTGATACGTTCGGCGGCGCCACCGCCTGGGCGAATGCGCCAAATATCCAAATGATCCGGCAGGGAGCCTCGGACAAAGTAAATAAAAGAGGAATCGGATGACCACAAGGGAAAGTGGGAATGAAGTCCCGCTGGAGCGGTCAGGATTAAACGGCCCTGAGATCCGGGCCTGCCATCGGACACGAATAAAGGATCTCCTGGACCCGGCGTGTGGTAGGCGAACCGAGCGCCGTCGGGCGACCAATCCACTTCCGCAGCGCCGCGAAGATAAGGTCTCGGCTGGCCACCAAGGGTCGGTACAGTCCAGATGTTGATACCAGCGTCGCTTTGGCCAGCCTGTTCGCGAGCCCAGAACATCACCATCGAACCGTCCGGAGAGAAACGGAGCGCCCGCACAGACGGATTGATCAGTTCCGGTGCAGCGCCGCGGGTGAGATTATGAAATTCTCCTGAGCCCACCTGCGTGACCCATACATCCATTTGGCCGTCGCGGTCAGACAAAAAGGCGATGAACTGGCCGTCACGCGAGATGGCGGCAGCCTCTGCCACACCGTCAAAATTGGTCACTCTCTGAAATTGAGCGTTGGCCAAGGGGCTTCGCCAGAAATATTCGGTCCGCCAGAACCAAATAGCAGCCGCGATACCGAGAGTTGCCACAATCACGGCCGCGCCAAGAACGAACCATCTCCGGGGTTTTGGCGCCGCGAGCCGGGGCGCCTCTTCGGCGACACCGGCTGTATCTCCTCCGGCCATCGTCCGCTTGGCGCTACGGCTGTGGACCCAAGCGTCCAGATCGGCCGGATAGGCATACACCGAGCCGATCTTGTCGTGAAGTTGGCGGTGAACGGGCATACCTTCCCGCTTCTCCCATCGCTGGACAGTGGTGACATCGCGGCGCAGGTACTCCGCAATCTCTTTCCATGAGTCCAGGCGGTCTTTGGAAGGCTTCGCGGATAGTGGGGTGGGAGAGGTAACGCTCATCAGCCATCTCCTGAGTGGCCTGACGCCGAGGTAGCGGCATTGTAACCCCATTGCAAGGGGGCGTAAACGACGGTATTCGACGGCAAAGGAGGATTTCGGCGCATTGCAGTTTGACCACGCGGCAAAGGTATCGGACTGTGGCCCTTGTGGTTTGCGCGCGATTCGCCGACGGGAAATTCCCGGGATCGCTCGCTCAGCCTCAATGCTATCGCCCGAGAGATTTTCGCCGTGGCGACGCGACCTTAAATTGGAGGGTTACTATGAAAGACCAGACGCGGTGGCGTGCAGTACGAATTGCAGTACTTGTAGTAGCGGCGGTCGCAACGGGTGTCATGGCGCAATCCTCGACGCCCCGGCACTTCAGCGGCCAGCTCAACGACTACACTCTGGGCGCCGGCCCCTATGAGATGCGGGGTTCTTGGTCAGTGACCTTGCATCCAGAGTCCGCGACGGGCGATTTTTCGGCGGCAATGAACATGGTGCACAGCGACTACTACGTGGTGAATAACCCGTCGGCTGCGACCGACGACACTGCGACCGGCCGCAATCCGCACACGCACCACATCACAATGAAGGGCGCTGCCCTGACGGAAAACGTAAACGGTTGCGAGATACAGCTCTTAGGTCCCGCGAGTGTGACGCTCAATGGTGGCGCGCCACCCTTTGACCCAACGCTGACGAAGCCGTCTGAGGCAACGATCTGCATCACGGGAGGTGTAGGAGTGCAGTATGCGAACGTCACATTGACTTTTGAGAGTGGCACTCCTGCTGCGGGACACTTCGGAACGCAGCCCATTCATGGCGTAATTCGTGAGTTTGGGCCGCACGTTGATGCGGACCATCACGAGGGGCATCGCTGACATTCTTCTGTTTTCCCGCGCATGCGATTCCGCGGAGGGATGAAGAAACAAAAAGAGGGCTGCGCGAAGAGGCCCTCTTTGCCGCGGCTTTGCGCCATTAGCGTTCCGTAGCGAATAAAACCGAGCGAACGGTCACTCGCAACTCACGAATAACCCAGTGGCGGAGGAACTCCCGCCCAAACTCAATTTTCTCTCTCATTCTGCATCCTGTGCAACGGCTTGCATCCCCTCGCCTCAAGGCGTTGTTTTGCTGAAATATACCGGGTTGGGGAACCGACATCAAAATAGGGCCTCGACCGGGTACAAGGTTGTTGCCGCGCTGCGTGGGCGCGCCTCTGGCGAGCTGCCAGACACGAAAATCCCTGGAATCTTGCCAGGCAAGCAAATTTTAGGGTTTTCGGGCCCGCGATTCGATCCTTGTCGTATCATGCCAGCAACGCCGACGGCGCTGGCGACAGTGCAGAACGCAGCGATGCCAGTGCGGCGTGCAGAAGATAGCCCAGCGGGCTCAATCCGGTGACGAACCCTATAGAGTTGCCAGGACTCCCATCGTAGAGTTGCGAGCGGCGAGTGGTGGCCTTGTGGTACGATGCCAGCGCGGTTACGTTAACGTTACCGTTCGCCGGTTATGGAGTTTTTGCGGCGGGCGGGCGGATTGCGGAGGAGCCATGAGATTCCAGGGCTCACGGGGCGTCGGTAGAAGGTTTTGCGGGCTGCTATGGTGCGGGGCACTGCTTTTCTTCGCGCGGCCGGCGTTCGCGCAAGGGAATCCGGGGGAGCGCGCGCAACGAGAAACCGTGCAGGCGGTGGAGGTTGACGCGCGGACGACAATTCTTGTGAGCCCGGGCGCGCCGACTGCGATTCAGAAAGCGGCGGAGGACCTTGCCAGCGACTTCCAAAAAGTTTTCGGGGCGTTGCCCAAGATAATCGGCAGCGAGCGAGAGGCCGGCGCGACAACGATTGTGGTGGGCGAAAAATCGGAATTGCCGGAGGCGATTCGACCCGCAGGACTCGATGCGGCGGAATCTTTCTCGATCTCGACTGCCGATGTGCGATGGAACCCGAACATGCCGTCAAAAACGGTGGTGCTCGCGGGCGCGGATATGCGCGGCTCGATTTACGCGGTTTATCAATTTTCGCAGGAATATCTGGGCGTCGATCCGATGTACTACTGGACCGACAACGAGCCGGCGCGGCGCACGCGCCTGACGATCCCCGCGTCGCTGAACGAGATGTTCCCCGCGCCGGCGTTCAAATACCGCGGACTCTTTTTGAATGACGAGGATCTGCTCACGGGGTGGGCGCCGGGCGCGAAGGACGGCGCGGGAATCTCACTGGCCGTGTGGAACAAAGTGTTCGAGACGATCCTGCGCCTCAAGGGAAACATGGTTGTTCCGGGGACGTGGATATTTCCCGACGACCCGCAGGTGAAGCTTGCCGGGCAGCGAGGGCTGATCGTGACGCAGCATCACGCGATACCGCTCGGTGTGAACGTGGCGCGCTGGCCTGCGGGCGTGACCTACAACTACAGCACGCATCCTGAAATTCTGGAGCGCGCGTGGAAAGATGCGGTCGCCTCTTACGCGCCCAATCAAGAAATTCTCTGGTCCGTGGGACTGCGCGGGCTTTCGGACGTGACATACGCCTCGATGGACCCGAGCGTAGCAGGGAATGACAAAGCGCTGGGGCAACTGATCAGCAAAGCGATCGTGGATCAGATTGCGATCGTGCGCGCGGTGCATCCGGACGCGAAATTTGTGACCGACTTTTGGCAGGAGGGCGCGAGGCTGGTTCATCAGGGCGATCTGACGATTCCGCCGGAAGTGATTCGGGTGTGGGCGGACACCGGCTATGGACACCTGCAGGACGATGGGCAGGTGACGGCAGGGGAAGGCGCCTATTACCACGTGGCGATGATGAACGACCGGGCAAACCAGCTTACGGAAATGGTTCCGGTGGAGCGGATCGTTTCAGAACTGGGGCGCTACGAGAAGGCCGGCGCGACGCAATACATCCTGCTCAATACGAGCGATGTTCGACCGGTTTCCATGACGACCACGGCCGTGATGGACCTGGCGTGGAAAGGGTCGTTGCCGGGAGGGAGCGATGCGGCTGCGGATTTTTATCGTGCCTGGGCGGCGAAGCAATTCGGATCGCGCGCTGCCGGTGCCGTCGCGCGAGTCTACGAGGCCTATTTCAAAGCGCCGGCACACGACGATGCCGACCCGCCTCACGATTACGGGGACCAGCTTTACCACACGGAAGCGCGGCAGATGATGCTCACCTACATGATCGATGCGCCGCTGGAGACGATTTCGGCGCAGTCGCCGAAGTGGACGCCTCCGCGCTTTTTGTCACCGGCCCTGGGCCGAAATGTGGGAAAGGATTGGCTGCGCGAAACGGCTGCGAAGGAAATTCAACAATGCGGCGATGCGCAGCCGCGTTGGGACGCGGTGTGGAAACAGGCGCTGGCGGCGGAGCCGCTGGTCGATGCGGCGCGCTTGCCGTTTTACCGCGCGCAAGTGCTGGCGATGATCGCCATCAATCGGGAGAGCAACCGCATGCTGTTTCTTGTTGCCGGCGCGATTCAGAATCTGGAAAAGGGCAATACCGTGCAGGCCCGGCAAGAGATCGCGGAGACGCGGGCTGCGTTTGAGGAGATCGATCAGGCGGAAGCGGGCGCGGAATACGGGAAATGGAAAAACTGGTACAGGGGAGATTGGCTGACGGGAATTTATCGCACGCGGCAGGATGTGGAGATATTCGAGAAATTTCTGGACGATCCGCTGACGCATCTGGCGCCGCCGCTGGTGTGGACGGATTGGGAAGCGTACTACCACATCATGCATTACGAGGGCGACCGGTCGGTTGAGGTGAAGTAGGCTGCAGGGCCGGGCGCAATCCAATAATGCGCCCATCTTCGAAGCGGCGCTGCCGGGAAGGGCAAAAGCAACGGCGACAGCATCGATTCCGGGGCGAAACTTTTTCACTTGAAAGCATTTCAATAGGGAGTTATATGTGGCGCTTTCCGTTGACGCGTCAATACTAATATCTGTATACTCGTATATGCGTGGACGGCGATCCAAAAACAGTCAGGTGGGTTGGGACGTCGCTCAAGGATTTGCGCTTGTGCCCTGATGGAGTGCGTTCGGACATTGGCTACGCTTTGTTCGCGGCGCAACAGGGAAAGATAGACCCAGCTGCCAAACCGCTTAAAGGTTTCGGTGGAGCGAGTGTAGTTGAAATTGTTGCATCCGACCTCGGGGATACGTGGCGCGCAGTCTACACAGTGCGATTTAAAGATGCCATCTACGTATTACATGTATTTCAAAAGAAATCGACGCGCGGCATTGCGACGCCCGCGCGCGAGATCGAATTGGTCAGGCGTCGGCTTGTCGAGGCCGAGCGAGATTACAGGGCGAGGCAAAATCGATGAAGCGAAAATCCAAGGGTAACCGGGCACGTGCCGTTGAGGTGACCGAGGGAAGTGGCAATGTGTTTGCCGACCTCGGAATAGCGAATCCCGAACAGGAACTGCTGAAGGCTCAACTCACGTTGCAGATTCACGCAATCCTAGAAGAAAGCGAAATGACTCAAACCGAAATTGCGAAGGTTCTGGGCGTTCAGCAGCCTCAGGTTTCGCTTCTCATGCGGAATCGAGCAGGCAGTTTTTCCGTAGGCCGCCTGATCGAATTCCTCACCGCCCTGCGTCAGGACGTCGAGATTACAGTAAAGCCCACGCGCAAAGAACATGGCGCGCTCACCGTCGTAGGCGCGTGACGTTAGGCTGAATCACCGCTCTTGTCGCGCAGCTCCGCAATTTCCTCCCGCAGCTGCCTTACCTCGCGTTGCAGATCGGGCAAGCGATTAAACACGGCCACGGATTTGCGCCAATCCTTGTTGTCGAATCCCGGCGAGCCCGAATAAACCGCGCCCGCGGGAATGTCGCTGTTCACAGCGCTTTGCGCGGTTAGAATCGCACCATCGTGAATCGTCAAATGTCCGGCGGAGGCCGACTGCCCGGCAAGGATGCAATTTTTGCCGATGTGCGTAGTCCCGGCGAGACCGACTTGGCCGCAAAGAATCGTGTCGTCGCCCACGGTGCAGGCGTGGCCAACCTGCACCAAGTTGTCGATCTTCGTGCCGCGGCCGATGCGTGTGTCGCTTACGGCGCCGCGGTCGACGGCGCTGTGCGCCTGAATTTCCACATCGTCTTCGATGACGACACGGCCAACCTGGAGGATCTTGTGCCAGCGGCCGTGCGCGTCGCGTGCAAAGCCGAATCCGTCGCTACCGACGACGACGCCGTTTTGCAAGAGCACGCGATTGCCGATGCGGCAGTCTTCGCGGACGGCGCAGTGCGAATGCGCAAAGAAATCGTCGCCGATTTTCGCGCCGCGATAGATCGTGACGAAGCTGTGCAGCACGGCATTGTTGCCGATCTCGACGTCCTCGCCGATAAAGCAGTAAGGGCCGATGTGGGCGCGGTCGCCGATCTTCGCGCTGGAGGAAACGATCGCGGTGGAATGCACGTTGGGCGCATAACGCGGCGGTTTATGAAAAAGTTCGAGAGCGCGGGCGAAATCAAGGTAGGGATTCGAGCTGCGCAGCGCCGCGATTGTCACGGATGGGCCATCGGGCGCGATCAAAATCGCCGAGGCACGCGTCGTCTTCGCCAGAGGATAGTATTTTCGGTTGTCGAGGAACGTGATCTGACCGGGCTGCGCTTCCTCGATTCCCGCGACATCCGAAATCTCAATTGCAGGGTCGCCTTCGAGCGGACAACCGAGCCGTTCCGCAATTTCGCCTAGCTTCATAAGCTTCTCCAATCGATCTCGTGAGTCATCAATCGCGCCACTCGACCGTGCTCAGTTCGCGGCTGCTTTCAAAGGCCAATTCAATGGCGCGAATCACATCAAGCGCCTGCTCAGGCGCTACGAGGAGTTCTGCCTTGCCGAGCATCGCGTCGCGCAGATTCGCATAAAACTCGCGATAATCTCCGGGCTCGGTCCGGATTTTCTTGCCACGCGGCAAATTATCGCTCGCAAGGTAAAGCGTTCCCCAATGCTCCTCGGGATCCTCGCCCCATCCCGGTCCACCGGGGGCAATGCCGCGGCGCAATGGCTCTTCCTGTGGATCAAGCGCCGTCTTCAAGAACGATCCGGTGGTTCCGTTAATCACAAAGCGAGTCGCGTGCGCGCATGCGATCATGGTCGAACGCAGCAGCGCCCGCATGCCGGGATAATCAAGCCGCAGATCAAACGCATCGTCCACCAGTCCGCCGTCACGTTCGCAGCGAATGTCAGCCGTGATCGAATCCGGCCGGCCAAAAAGTTCCATCGCCTGATCGATCAAATGCGGGCCGAGATCGTAGAGCATTCCCGCGCCGGGTCCGGGCTTTTCGCGCCAAGCGTTCTTTAAGGAGGGCCGGAAGCGGTCAAAGTGCGATTCGAACAAGACGATGCGGCCCAGCGATCCGGCTGCCAGAATTTTTCGCACCGTTTTGAAATCGCCGTCGAGCCGGCGGCTCTGGTAGACAGTGAGCAGCAATCCGCGCTTTTCGGCCAGATGGAGCAGCAGTCGCGCCTCTTCCGACGTTACGGTAAACGGCTTATCGACCAACACCGCGCGCCCGGCATTGAGGCAGCGCCGCGCAAGCTCGAAGTGGGACTCGTTCGGCGTAGCGATTACACATAGCTTGATGCGCTCATCTGCGAGAAGTTCTTCGACTGTCCGAACGATACGCGCCTGCGGGTACTTCTTCTGTGCGAGTTCGCCCGATCGCTCGACGATGCACGCCAAGTCCAAGCCAGGGACTGCCGCGATCATCGGCGCGTGAAATGTCTGCCCGGAAAGGCCGAAGCCGATCAGGCCAACAGGAATGTTGTTGCCATCGTGGGTAGGCACAAGAAGGGAATATACCAGCGGCGGGCTATTCGCCGAAGAGCTTTGGCTGGGCCTCAGCTGCTTTCGCAGTGGCGGCTTTCTCCCGAGGCGCTCGTCGCGCCACGCCGACAACCCCGAGCACCTTCATCTCGGCCAGAGCCGTCTTCGGTATGAAGGCCCAGAGCGTATTGCCATGAAGATCGGGAGGGGTCAGCCGAACGCCCTTGTCGAGCAGGCCGAGCAAGTCGTTTGGCACCAGGCCTTCCATCTCGTCGTCGTCGCGAAAGCGCAGCTTGACCCAAAGCCCATCGAGCTTCGGCCGACTCAGGAAGGTCTTCCGGTCGGGCACGAACGGGTCGATGAACTCCTTCACGAAATAGACAGCCTTGACCCTTTTTTCAGGGATCTGGCGGTGCTCGCCTCCCCGCGTCAGTAATTCCACGGTTTCTTCGCGGCCAAATCCTTGGGGATTCACGTAGCCCTGCTCGGGTTCGCCGTCAAACAGCGCCACAACAGCCTTCTTGTGGGTGGAAACGGCCCTATTCTTCACGGTTCTGGCCTTTTTTTGTCATTTTCAGCGGTCAATATTGCCAGCGACCCACAGCTTATGTTATCTTTAGCTGTTTTTGTTTCAAACCATTGGTGTTGAAAGGGTTAGCTCTGGAGCCGGGGCATTTGACTCTCAAGGGTCACATCCTTAAGTCGGCCTCCGCCATAACCCTCATCACCCTTATCAGCCGGATTTGCGGATACTTACGAGATCAGCGAATCGCACTCCTCCTCGGGACGTCCCCAGCGGCCGACGCCTTTATTCTCGCCTTTCGAATCCCCAGCCTGGTTCGGAGGATGGCGGGGGAGGGCGCGTTCGGGGGCTCATTTATCCCTATATTCACCAGCTACTTACGGGAGAGATCCCGCGAACAGGCTTTTCGTCTGGCCCGCGCGATCTTTTGGGACGTCGGCATGATCCTCACAGTCGTCGCCGTCCTCGGCGTTGTTTTCTCGCGGCAGGTAATTTACCTTTTTACGATCTTCAGCGCCAGCAAAGTCCACTGGGATCTTGCGGTTTCGCTGAACCGGCTGATCTTCCCGTGCGTCATTTTCATCGGGCTGGCGGCCGTTGCCGCGGCGGTGCTCAACAGCTTTCACGTCTTCGCACTGCCCGCCGCGACCTCTATCGCGTTCAACCTGACTCTGATCGTTTTCTCGCTGGGCATTGTATACAAACCGCTTATCGGCCATCTGCCCCGCGATCTGGCGGTCCCGGCGGGAGCACTTGCGATTGGGGTGCTCATCGGTTCCGTCATTCAGCTTTTGATTCAGCTGCCGGCGCTGGCCAAGCGTGGTCTGGGGCTGGCTCCCACGATCGAGTTTGCCGACCCGGGCGTCCAGAAAGTGGGCGGCATGATGGGACCCGGCCTGTTCGCTGCCTGCGCATATCAGGTGAATTTTCTCCTCGGAACCTTTTTTGCCACCTCGGCGCGGATGCCAAGTGGAAGCGTTGCGTCGCTCTACGTGGCCGAGCGGCTGATGCAATTGGTGCTCGGCAGCTACGCCATCGCCATTTCGACGGCGCTACTGCCAACCATGTCTCACCAGGCTGCGGCAGGGAATTACGACGAGATGAAACACACGTTTGGCTTCTCGTTGCGCATCGTGTCCTTTATCACGATTCCTGCGGCCGTCGGGCTTATCTTACTGCGCGAGCCGATTATCCAAGTCCTGTTCCAGCATGGAGCGTTCGCGGCGCGCTCGACCGCGCTCACGGCCAACGCGCTCCTTTTCTATGCTTTGGGGCTTCCGGCCTACGCGGCGATCTGGCTGATCACGCCGATGTACTATTCGACGCAAGACACGCGGACACCCGCCCGCATCGGCGTCTATATAATCGTGGCCAATCTCACCTTAAACGGCGTTTTTTTGCTCTTCTTTTACCGTTCGCTTTCCAATGGGAGCCCGGCGCTGGCCAGTTCGGTTTGTGCGTATATGAACTTCGGGCTGCTTTTTTCGATCTTTCGCGGCCGTTATGGCCGGCTCGGCGTGCGCGGCGTCGCCCGTTCCATGGTGAAGACGGCCACGTGCACAGCCGCGATGGGCGCTGTGGCATGGGAGGCGCGTATGGTCTGGCGGAATTGGGCGGGCGCGTTGCATGTGGCAGCGCAAGCAGGGGTGCTGTGCGTGATAATCGTGGCGGCCGTCGCGGTATATCTGGGCTTGGCGCGTTTGTTGCGTTGTGAAGAACTTGGGGAATTTCTTTTGCTGCTCGGTCGCGCTGAACCCGGCGCCGTGCCGGGCGCCGAGTATTGGGCATGACTCTCGAACGCATTAACCGGTCGCTCTCCCGGCGGGATGCGAACACGTTGCCACGGGCCGGTGCCCGGATAATGGAGCCCGAAATCCGCGCCTTTCTGACCTATCTCCGCGTAGATAAGGGCCTTTCGAAGAACACGATCGAGTCCTACCGGCGCGATATCGAGAAATTTGGCGCAGTCATCCGGGAGCAGAACATCCAGGTAAGCCAGATCGTCCGGCACGACGTCACGGAGTTTCTGGCCTCGCTTTATTATCGCGATCTCGATAGCCGCAGCGTCGCCCGTTATCTCGCCACGCTTCGTCACTTTTTCCGATTCGCCGTGATCGAAGGCTTTATCGCCGAAGACCCGGCTGCCACGATCGACGCCCCGAAGATCGTCCAGGCCTTGCCTCAATTCCTCAGCGTCCAGGAGGTCGATCGTGTGCTGGCGCAACCCGATTTGACGGACATTCTCGGCATTCGCGACCGGGCCATGATCGAACTGATGTATTCCACGGGCATTCGCGTTTCCGAGCTTTGCGCAATATGTCTCCCAGACCTCAAAAGGGACCCGGGGAGCCTTCGCTGCATTGGCAAGGGCGATAAGGAGCGCATCGTTCCTGTCGGCCGCAAAGCACTCGACGCGATCGACCGATACATGCACGAGTCCCGGCCCAAGCTGCTTCGCCAACCTGCTTCGCCGTTCCTTTTCCTTACTCAGCGAGGACGGCCAGTGAATCGGATCACATTTTGGCAGCTTTTGGCTGCCTACGGCCGCAAAGCGGGCTTGCGAAAGCGTTTGAAGCCGCATATGCTGCGTCACAGTTTCGCGACGCATCTGTTGGATCGTGGCGCGGACCTGCGGTCGGTCCAGATGATGCTGGGCCATTCGGATATCTCCACAACGCAGATTTACACCCATGTCGTCGAAGAACGTTTGAAACAGGTTTACAAGGCCCATCACCCGCGCGCCTAAGGAGAGGTGCGCGAACTTGAAAGAGGTTAGCTCATGCCCGATTACATGTACTTGTTGGAAAGCCGCCTCTCGCCGGAGCAGCGGGCCGCGCTCGAGCGCATCCAGGAATTGTCGCGGGCGCAGGACCTGAACGTCTATCTCACGGGCGGCGCCGTGCGCGATCTGATTTCGGGGCAGCCCATTCGGGATCTCGATTTCACGGTCGAGGGAAACCCGGTCAAGATCGTGCGCGAACTGGAAAAAGGCGGGGCACGCGTTGTATACGAAAGCGAAAAGCTGCGCCATTACGAAATTCTCTTCGCGGGCGACGCCGACGGCTCCATCTCCGCGGCTCGCGAGGATGTCTACGAGCGCCCTGGCGCCAAGCCTGACGTCCGCTTCGCCAGCATTATGGAAGACCTGCGACGCCGCGACTTCGCGATCAATGCCATCGCCATCTCACTGAACGCGCAGTCCCGGGGACTACTTCTCGACCCGACCAACGGGCTTGCCGACCTCGAGCGACAGGAAGTCCGCGCTCTCACGAACCATTCCTTCACCAACCAGCCCATCCGCCTTATGCGCATCCTGCGCTACTGTGCGCGCATGGGCTTCAAGATGGAGGCGCGAACCCAGGAGTGGTTCGACCTCGCCTTCGAGCGCGGCTTGCAGCAGAATCTCCAGGGCCCCGATGTCGGCGGCGAATTCCGCGCCGTCGCGCGCGAAGAAAATCCTGTTGCGACGCTGAAGCAGTGGGAATCGCGCGGCCTGCTCGCGGCCGCTGACGGCCAACTGCAAAAGCGCAGGCCGGACTACGACAGTCTCAACAGGCTCGCCAAAGCCCGGATGAATCTGCTTGGCGCCGGAATACGCGCACGCATGCAGGCATCCAACACCTTCTATATTTTCAGACGCCTCAAGCCTCGGGAAGCATCATCGGTCATGAAATATCTCGAATTCCGCGCCGCCGAAACCGATGCCGTCGCCAAGCTCGTTTCCGACGCTCAAAAAATCGTGCAGGCCCTCAAAAGCAGCAAGATGAACATGCCGCGTGATGCATACGCTTACATCGCCTCGTTGCCGCCTGAAATGCTGGCGTTCATTGAAGTCGAAACGCCAAACCCTGCCGCGATTTCCAAGATTCGCGCCTACGTGCAAAAATGGCGGCCCCTGCGGCTTTCGCTCCCGTTCAACGAGCTTGATGCATTGGGCGTCCCGCGCGGCCCGCAATTTGACAAGATCATGGAGCAGCTTTTCGAATCGCAGCTTCGGGGCCGCGGCAAAACTCCCGAAGAACGAGCCAAACTGCTTCGCCAATACGCCGGAATTAAAGAAGAGCCGAAAAAAAAGCAGGAAAAAGATAAGAAAGGCAAAGCAAAAGAACCCGGCGTTGTGAGCCAGAAATTTGCGGCGACGCCCAGTGCAACCAGACATAATATTCAATAGAAGAAGTCAAGCGATACTGGTCGGACGCATCCGCGAGGCCTCGGCCACACGCTAGCTGCCTTCACCCTGTATCACCGTCCGGTCGAACTTTCGCGTGAAGTTCCGCCCACTGAACGGAAGACCACTCGAAACGTTAGAGGTGCCTGGTAGCAAAGCCGACAGCGATGCCGGCGGCAAACCACCCTAGATTTCGCCGGAAGCGACGCCAAGTGCTTCCCCCTTTCGCAGCTTTGATCGCCAAATCGCGTTCATGTGTCATCGCCATGAGCTTCGTTCCCTCGTCAACGGCATCTCGATGAGCTGCGGCAATTTCAGCTTGACAGGCTCGACAGTCCTGAACAAAGTCGAAGAGGGGCTTAAGGTCGGCTGTCGGAATCTTCGCTGAGCTTCCCGACAACGGGGACGAAGTTTCCGTTTCGTTTTGGCCCCGTGGGCGGTCGATCTCAGGCGTGACCGACTTAGGTTCTGGCGTGGAAATCGGTGCGGAGTTTGACATCGTGATCGGCTGAGGGAGTTGCAGGTACTTTGGCATCTGCTGAATAACCTGCGCAGGCGTGCGGATTTTCTTCTTCAGGTTGGCGATATCACCAACCAAAGCCTTCACTGTCTCGTCTCTCCGCGCCTCGCGTGCTGTTGCACCAGAGATAGTCTTTTGCTGGTCCGCCAGCGCGGCTCGCAACTGGCGTTCATCACGTCTCGCTGAAACCCATGAATCAATCGTGAGTGCGAATAGCGCAATCCCCAGTCCAATACAAGCGAGTTCGATGATTTTTCGTGTCATAAAGTCGCTCCTGCGACGTACGATCTGCATCCTTGCTTAACGATATTTTTGTAATTTACTCAGAATCTTTCTCGGATAGTCTGGATTCCCACCGCCGTTCCAAAGCGCCAAACCCGCGAGAAGATCTCCGCCCGCGACGCGAAGTTTGCCGATAAGCGTGATACATCCGAACTTCAGGCCCACATCCGGCGTGCACAACTCAGCGAGCGAGCTTCCTTCGAATCCATGCTCGCGGGCGACCTGTCCCATCACCTGCATGAGCCCCCAAGAGAAAGACCTTGCGAACTCCTCAGTTGGTGGCAAGTTGAGTTTCGTAACGTACCGGACCCGAAATTCCGGTTCGTAGCGAATAGCAAACGGGTTCCATGACGATTCTTCCTCGATCAGAGCGCACACCAAGGGTTGATCGAGGCCGAATTCACTGGCACAGGTTCGAGCAAGCTCCAATAGGTCTTTCGGCGGCATTTGGAATCAATTCTCGGTATCTCCCAAGTCGAGCCAACGTACGACGGGAGGCTTGGCGGTTTGAATCCCTTGCTCCTGGCAGAGTCTATGCAACAGTTCGTAAATGTGAGGCAAATGATTGGTCGCCATGTCGTGCACGAATACGCGTGTTATTTCGTCGTTCCTGATCCGCCTATAGAGCCATCGCACGAACAGAATGAATTGCGCGGCGAAAATTAAGGCAAAGGTCCACCAGTTAGCGCTTACAGGTATGCGCATGAGAGATGCACCCCCAGTCTCTTGTCGAAATCCGAGTGAGAAGTACTCCAGGTATAGCAACGACATCTTCCGAGTTCAGCAACGTCGCCGCTGCCCGAAATTTCTCGTTGACGATTCGCGTTCGCGGCGGCGTAGTTCGACCCCTGTCCTTAGCCAAAGAGCGAAGCGATGCCTGACCCAATTCCGAAAAGTCCCCCGAGGCCGCCCGCTGAAGGCCCCCCCGACGCTCGTTGTCGCACGCTCAGCAACTCAGTGGGGACTCCCATCGCCTTCCCGAGTAAATTTGTGTCGATACCATACGTCTGGCCTAATGCATTAAGACCGGCCAACTGGTCTTGTCGTTGGCGATTCGCAAAGGCTATCTGGTTCTGCTGTGCCTGGCTCGCATCTGTCTGCGCCTGCTCGCGCCCGAGTTGCGAAAGAAGGTCGCTGTATCCGGCGGAGTTGTTTGTCGCCGCTACTCGATTTCCTGCGCGCTCGCGCAATGCGTCAAACGCAGTATTAGCCGCGCCTAGACTCTGCTGCGTGATGTCGGACTGCTGTTGGGGGGAAAAGCCCGGGCTCGTCAGCAGGCTATTGATTGTGGGCATAAGTAGGGAACGGTCTTGCTGCCCCTCCTGGTCCGACTGAGAAATTAATTGATTTTGCTGCGCGAGCTCTTGATCCGTAAGTGCGCGAGTGCTCCGCTCGGCTCCGCGAGACATAGGTCCTCCACGTCATTTAAGATCGTCCTTTTCAAACTCTTGGACGTTCGAATCTGGATCTTCAAAATTTGCTCTGATTTATCCGGTAGCAATAGGGCGTCCATTTATCATCCCGGACCCACCCAAACTTCTCGAGACGCTTCCCGAAACGTCGTGCGATCGAAGGCGGCAACCATGCATGAGCGTCATCAAGTCCACGACGCCCAAGATCCCTCTCAGCCGATTCATGAAGTGCCACGATTCTTTTGTAACGGTCTTCCGGACCACCCGAATCGGGGTCCATCAGAAGATATATCTCACACGTTAGCCGTGCGAGCGATCCCATCACTATGTTTCCTGAGGGTTCTTCCACCACCAGCTTGGAGACAAATATCGGATCGGAAACATCTGGGAACCCGTATTCAAATCCTTGGCGCCCGTGCATCCGCTCGAGGGCTGCCAAATCGTCGGGCGTGTATTGACGCACAAACACTGTCAGTCGGCCTCTGCTCCGCTTATAAGCAATGATGTGGTTCAGCGCGCCGGCCGTCGCTCAAAACACGCGGTGGCGCAGCAGCGGGTGAGATCGCGAGATTGTTTCCGCCACGTCGAATGTCGAAGCGCACCGGGGAACTCCATCGCCGGCTAGCACCGAGTGGAGCTTGGCGGGCAGAGGTTTTGAAGATAGAGGGTGCGGCAGAGGAGTAAAGGAACTGTCGTCCTCCAACCGTCCATGTGTTCCCTCGTCTGCCTCGACCAGGACGATTATTCGAGCCGCATCGCACAATTGCTCCGTCCTCGCCGTCGATTCGCCGCTTGCGTTCGCTGCTGTCGATGCCCCGCACCCCTCTCCGAGAAGAAACCAATGCGAATTTGCAAATGATCCGGCATGCCGTCTCCAATCCGCGATCGTCGTCACGTAATAGCACTTGCCCGTCATGTCATACCTCGCCGAAGCCTGCTAAAAGGAGTGAGCGCCGAAATATCAAGAACTGAACGTATAGTTATGCGTCAGGATGGTTGCAGCGTGTCGACCGGCGAAGAACTGATGTGTCGGTTCGCAAGTGATAGTGATTTTCTGGCTCTCTTCTAAGACGGCTTCAATCTTCTTCAGCGTCACTCGCCCAAAGCGCGCCACAAAGACGTCGCTCAGGCAGAGCCTCTCCGCCCGCATTGGAGATCCATCCGCCAGCGTGAACATGTGATGCGGCGTCACATCCAGCATCTCGCCGTTTGAGAAATACAATCGGATGAATGTGTCCGAATCTCTTACCTCAAGACGCACGATCTTCGTCCACGCTTCCCCGCCTGCCTCAGAGGGACACCGCACGTGATCGCCGACCTTGCAGGTTTCGAGAGCGACGGTTCCCCGCTCCTTAGTCAGGACCACCGCTCCAGCGCGCAGGCAATTCCCGCTCCCACCGCCGGATCCCCCTCCAGTACCGCTAGTCGTTGTCGCCGCGATCACAGCGCCCTGAGAGAGTGGCACGCGCCCTTGCAGTGCTTGTTGTTGCGCAGCGGCATTTGTCTTCGTCGGTTGTGCTAACGCTGGAGTGCCGGTCCCGCCCTGCACCCAACCCAGGCTCGAAGAACTCTCGTCCCAATAGGGATAGAAATAGTAGGTCGTACCAGCCGTTAGCCCAGTCACAGCCACTGTTCCGTCAGGTATGGCCGTTGTAGTTCCATCCGCCCGATAAATCGTAAGCCCGGTCCAACTCCACGTAAGAGTCGATGTGGTCGAGATATACGTGAATGTGCTCGACCATGTTGGCGGAACGGATCCTTTCGCCAGCACTCCTGCTTTCGATGGATCAATTTTCCCGGCTGTCAATGCCGCCGAAGCCACCCTTGCAAAATTCGTCCCATCCGTAATTTGGTCGTCTAGGCTCCACCCCTGGTTCGGTCCCAGCGACGCACCTGCTAAACGCTTCACCGTCTCGTAAAGTTGCGGATTCGTTTTTCGCAGAGCTTCAATTTGGCTGATCGTGAGCATTTAGAGCCTGTCCCGAGGAAATGGATGCTGGAGCTAATTGCTCCCGCGAACGATCGCAAATGGATCCGGTTTTGCCCACGGCACTAGCTTTGTAACTGAAAACCAGGAACCCACCGCGTTCGTGCCGAGCTGGAAGGAGACGCGTTCAGCGAGGAAATTCGTAAACTGTTCCATGTCACGCGCGGAGGGAGACGCGAGGGCCCAAGATCCGAGCACCGTTGACGTCGTATCCCCGGGCGAAAAACCGGTGATTGACAAGGCTCCCGCCCCTTGGACATACGCGGTCAAATACCCAAAGAGGTTTCTACCGCTCAGTCCGGTCGCTGCCAGAAAGGCGGTGCTATAAAACGAATTGATCGCGCTTCCATCGTCCGAGAGTTGCCCCGGCGTAAGCTGATAGGTTTTGCCGCTGCTGTCATTCGACCCAAGAAACATCTGTGCAGTTCCATTAGGTCGCTCGATCAATCCGCATGAGTTGGCGGAAATATTCCACGGAGCCCATTTTCTGGATCGCTCGGGTGCGGTCAACATTGCAATCAGTGGATCGCCGAATCCCTCCGTGTAATCTAGCATCAGCACCAAATTAGGTTGTGCAGCTGCCCCCATCGGAACGCCCACATAGATCTTCTTGTGTTGCGTGTCTACTTGCACCCATAGATTCTGTGCGAACTCCCAGTTGATCGCATCCCACGTTGGCTGGATTTCCTGCGAGAGCTTCACAGGTTCGCTGCCGTCAAACAGGTACAGGCCGGATCGGCCTGCAATCACCGCCCACTCTTCCCCCAGCCCCACCCCATGGACCGACGGGGACCCTACTTCGTTCGAGACCTGCTCCACGGTCCATAGCGAAGGCTCGTTCACGCCGTCCGTTGCAGTTACGTACATGCTGCGCTCTTTAACGAAGTAGAGATTGTTGCGGAGGGAGAACGCGGCGCGGATACACTGGCCATCGTTCTCGGCAATGCTCATGAATCCCGTCACGCCGTCATAGGCCTCGGGTTCCTCGGTGCCAGACGCCCGCACGATAGAAGCGTTTAGCGGTTCATTCGTCGGAAAGATTTCAATGTTGTCGATGAGAAACGCTTCCCCTGACGGGGAAGGCGTGCCGTCCGCATAGACGCGAAGCGTTAGGTCCGTGGGGAGTGACACCTGCGGAGAAAACAATTCGGCCGTGAACTCCTGATACGCTCCAGTGGCTTGCGTCGCGCTTATCGCCAGGCCTGTGCCGACCTGTCCGGTGGTGTCGCTGTACGCGTTGATCCGCAGGGTACCTTGAAGAAGATTGGCTGTGCGGGCTATACGGACTCGGACCGAGTAACCCACGTTGTTCGAGCACAGTGGATTCCCGTTTAGATCTGCGATCGCACTCTGCTCGATCATTCCGCGCGTAATGCTCGAGCCATCCGCCGTTATCCTAAGAGCATCGCCCCAAACCACGTTCGTCGCTTCCCTGCCCGCTCCTGCCCCGAACGAAGGATCGAGGTCCCATCCGAGCGGCCGCCCGTTTCCCGACGAATCCCACCCTCCGTCGAACGAGAGATTTCGCCAGTTATCCATTTGCGCGCGTTCTCCCCACCAGAAGAGTCGCTCGGCGTAATCAATCACACCGAGCTGTTCGGGCAGCTCGATTTGGGAAAACAGATAATCCATGCTGACGCCGGAGAGCAGAATCGTGTCCGTAAAATCGACGGTCAGGCTCGTCGTCGTATTGTCGTTAATCACCATCGTTGCTGGGATGTGGTAGAAACTGGCGCCGCCTGATCCAGTAAACGCAAGCAAGCGCTGAACCACGTTCGCCGGCCCCGTGGGGATATTCGTCACATTAACTTTGAAATTCCCAGTGGCCGTCCAACTCGTGGCTGGCGAAGGGGCGGTCCAATAGCCCTGCCGTGTGACGAACACTACTGCGCACTGATGTACACCTGGTGAGATGTTCCCCACGGTCGTCGACTCGACGACCGTCGGCCCTTCTCCTGGGCCGATTTGACTGACTCGATCCATGTATGTGTCGTCGAACTGCCTGGGGATATCCTGCCCGCTCAGCCCGTCGCCAAACCCCATATACTCCCGGCCAAAAAGCGTCGTCGACGCCAGAAAAAGACCTGGGACCATTCCGCCGCCGCTGACGCCGGCCAATACTCCCGGCGACGTCTCCTTGTAGAGATTGCCAAGCGAGTCATAGACGAGGCACCGCTGAACTAAGCTCGGAGTAATGTACGTTTTTAGCCCATTGATCTGTGGCGTTCCGCTCACACCAGTCAGCACCGATAGCAAACCAGGCCGCGTACGAACTCCCCCAGGGAAAAAGTCCACATCGCTCAAGCTTGGTGACATGCCCGCCGGTACGTCTGAGGGGTCCAGCAGCGTCACCCAGCTCCCAAAAGTGTTCAGAGGTAGCGGGGAAAAGGTTTCGATAGACATTGGCTTTTAGTCTTGAGTGCTCCGGTGGATGGTTTTAGTCAGGACCCCGCGAAAGACCTCTACTGGAGTTTTTTGAAAATTCCGTAAAAGGTAATCGTATCGGCGGTAATCGCGCCCGGGTACGAGCCGGCGGCTAGCTCCTGGAAAGCGCCAGCGCTGCTTCCCTGCTGAAAAATCTTTACCAGCCCGTTGTTCATTGCCGCCCCGGGGAAAAACACATAGTCGTAGCCGGCCAGACCATCCATCCAGGCTGTTCCCTGAATTGGCGGCTGCGAAGACGCAACGATGGGGCTTTGCGAAAGATCCAGCGTATCGCCGCCCGTCGTATAACTCCCCGAAGCCGAAATTGTACCCGCCAAATGAATGCGCTTCCCGTCGTCCCATGTATCCACCACATTAAATGTGAGTCCCATCCTTCCTCCTCGAATATTGTCCGTACTGCCAGAGGTCCCCGTGACGCTGGACCAATTCTTTCGTCATCATCTTGCTAGGTGACTCGCCTCAGTCGCTGTTATCATGACGGTTTTGCGACGCAACCCGGACCTTATGTACCTGAATCCAACGCGTCGAATACAAGGAGCTATTGGTGCGCCGAGTACTGATTGCGTTTGCAGTCGTAGCGGTTGTGTGCGTGTCGGTCGCTTTTCCTCAGAAGCAGGCAGGTCCCGCCACAACCACTGCCGCCGCTGCTCAATCGGCGGTAGTCGCGACAGGTATTCCCGTTAGAAGCCTCGCAATCGGCCCTAATTCCTCTATCTTCGCGAGCTTAGCCGCGCCCGGTAATCGCGTTTTTGCAGTCGGCCCTTCCCTATCGCCCACGACGTCTCCTCTTCTGACACCAGTGATTGGCACCGGCGTTGCCGGCTCTCTAGGCGACGGCGGCCCTGCTGCAAACGCTCAGCTAAATCTGTCCTCGAATCTTCCTTTCGAGCGCAGCGGCTTGGCTGTCGCGAGCGATGGCACCCTGTACGTCGCAGATACTGAAAACAGCACTGTCCGCCAGGTCGCCGGATCATCTACCAGCGAGCCCGGCATTATCCGCAGCATTGTGGGCCGCTGGGCTCCCCCGCAAGACATCGGCCTTTCGAGTCCGATGGGAATAGCTCTTGATGGTGCAGGCAATTTATACATCGCGGACCAGAATGCTGGTGCGCTGGACGTGCTCCGCCACGATACCGGCCTTCTCGAAACACTGGCGCAGATCGCAGCTCCGGCGAGCGTGGCTGTCACACCGACGGGAACTCAGGCCTTCGTCGCTTCGCCCCAAAGTGGCCAGGTTTTTGAAGTCAATCTGCAAAACCATTCGCTGCGCCCTGTTTCGAACATCACCGCAGAGGAAGCGCCGTCCGGCGCCCCCTGTTCACCCGGCTCGAATCGGCTTTGCCCATCGGGGCTTGCCGTCGACGGCGCTGGGAATCTGTTCGTCGCTGATTCCACCTCCGGCAGAATCCTCCGTGTAGACGCACGAACAGGTTCGGCGACCATCGTGATGACGAACTTGGAGCAGCCCGGAGCGTTGGCTTTTGATGAAACCCGCCGAAACCTTTACATCTCGGAACAAGGTCTCAATCGCATCGTTGAAGCGCAAAACATGGGAGATCCCTTGGGCACACTTTCTGTCTCCCCCGCTTCGTGGACTTTCCCTAACGAGCCAATCGGAGGAGTCTCCACCCAAGAGCAATTCACAATTACCAATAATTCTGGCGGCACTGTCTCAGGTCTGCAGATTACCTCGCCGCTGCAGCCCAGCTCCAACGGTGACTTCTCTCTCGAAAGCAGCTCTTGCCTCTCAACACTTGCCGCGAGTGCGAGTTGCGTCGCAAATGTATCCTTCACGCCAGCAACCGTAACGGATGCCGATTTGGGCGCTCTCTCTTCCTCGGTTTCGGTCACGGACGTAAACGACGATTCTGCTAGCGCAGCAATCAGTGGTACCGCTGACGACTACCAGCTTCAACTCGCAGCTGGTCAACCTCTCGAAGCAAGTGTCATCGCGGGCGAGTCCGTCACCTTTCAACTTCAGGCAGTCGCGCTGGGTGTGTTCGGTCAGAACGGTGAGCAGGTATCGATATTTTGCCCCAGCGGCACACCCGCCCACAGTGTCTGTACCGTCAAGAATCCGGTGCTTGCTCCTACACCTGGATCCCCCGCGCCATTCAGCGTTACCATTGCCACATCCTCGAAGTATTTTCAGGCTAAGCTTCCGCCGCCGGGGCTCCCGTTTTGGACCCGTGGCTTCTTTCTAATAGGCCTGCTGCTTTCTGGGGTCATCGTTGGCTTATTCGTTTTTCTAAAGGGCCGATATCGAGTAGTTGGCGTTCCAGCCTTGGCACTATTCGCCGCCGTACTTTTCGTGGGTTGCCATCACGCATCAATCGTTGGCACAGCAACTCCCACCGGCCCCACTCAAGTCCTCATTCAGGGCTCTGCTCTAAGCCAGAACGGCACACCCCTGAACGCGACACGAGGTATCACCATCACAGTGGATGTCCTCGCTCAGTGACGTGCCTTGTATCGGCTATAAGTAGACGATGCGAGGGTGGTAGCTATACGGCATTCTTCGCCGCCCTTTAATCTGCTCGGGGCGCACGTATCGTTCGATGAGTTGCTCTGTTGCCATTTGCGCTGTTCCCAGGAGGTCCTGCGCCAAGGCCCTCGCGCCCCGGGATCTCGCTGCTAGTGCCGCCGTCGCGAAACCCAGCGGGTCCGTAGCAGACCGAATCTGCACGGGGTCCGTGCCTAGCGTCAAGGTCGGCAATAGTTTCTCGTAGCGGACTCGAACCGTGATCGACTGGGTCGCGCCGATCAGATTGATCTTGTCCTCGCGCCACTCCCACAGCCGCAAATAACTGCTCGGTTGCAGGTTCAGCATTCCGCCCCCGCTGGTAAACTTCTCCATTGGCACGAAGACGTCCGTGGTATTGGCTGCGGCACGCTCCCACAGCATGTGAGGCATCAGGCAGTCGGCCGGCAATTGAGGGCTGGAGACATCGCTGATCTCGGTGCTCGTAACGCCCGTCGTTGGATCCGTGTCGAGCTCGATATCCTGTTGCTCCACCATCACGCTCACGCCATTCTCGGCCAGCTCTCGTTGTAGCCCGCGATATGCCGAGTTCAGCAACGGCATAAGGAGCGTGTCCGTGAACACTGCTCCCGCCGTGTCATTCACCAGCGCTCTCGCAAGATTCAACGCATCTTCGGCCTGCGAGTATGCGGTTGTGAGCACGACAGGCATGATATTCCTCCAGGAATATTAGGAAATTCGTGCGACGGTCTCGATTGCACTAGGCTTCGGAAGGCGGCGCTGCTGGAATTTCTTTTTGCAGAAACGGAACCTTGGCCGTCGCCCAATCCACCAGGCTGTCACCTGACAGCCCGAAGAGCGCCGCCGTCGCGTATCCCGGCTCCAGAGTCAGATTGACGGGGATACCCACGGCCCCGAGAATGTGTGTCCCTACATTCGGATGCGCGATCCAGTATGAAAACGTCGCCGCGTTCACAAAGAATCGTATCAAGAGAGTCAAAGCGTTCACTTTCAACCACTCACGCCGGCTCCTCGTTCCCGATATTCGTGACGCCGTCGAAAGACTCGCTCGCTTTAGTACGTGAAGCCCGTGTCCTGCCACAAAAAGCGCCCAGAGGTGCGCGTTCGCTGAATAGTGAATTGAGAGCATAGCGTGAAAGCCACCTGAAAGGATTAGTTGAAAATGATTGCCGGCAGACCGTAAGAGCTGAAAGTTTGCCCGGCCGTTGGCATCCCGATCGGAAATGTCATCGCCCCTGACGAACTGCTCGACGTGGAGACAGCCGTCGACAAAGCCAACGGCGCTGTTCCGCTATACGCGATCTTTGCCGTGGTCGCATTCCCGGTGAAGGCAAAGATGTAATTGCCGTTCGCCAGCGTCACCGCCCCCTGCGAGCATGCGGCTTGAATCGTGCCCGTTGCCGGGAGATTTACGGGTGACGTCATCGAGCATTTGACATTCCCGGCCGTATCCGTTATCGCCCAACTGTAATAGTCGCCGGAATTCGAATCTGCAGTCGATACGTCTACCGTTACATGTGAAAACGTCACGTTCGGCAAGTAAACGACCGAGACGTCAACCTGATTCGCAGCTCCAGGAGCCTCGCCCGCTGTCACCGTTCCGATCGAATAGCTGGAAACCGTGCTGATGCCGCAACCGATGCAGCCCCCGTTCTCGATTACGGGCGACGTATCTGGAACCCGTGTATTCACCGGCCCCTGGGATACAGCCACATCGTCCACGAATATTTGGTTTGGATTCGCAGCCGTATTCTCAAGGATGAAAACCCGCATGGATTGCGCCGTCGTGCTTGAGCTCGAAAAGGCGTTCGGCACCCGGAATGTAATCGCGAAATTTCGCGTTGGCGTCCACGTGTTCGCGGTTGCGACGTTGAAATCGGCGCCGGTCACGTTGCAGTTGCAACTGATCCCGTTATTGTATGTAAGCGACGCGTTGGTCGATTGCCAATTGGCTCCTGTTCCTGCCAGGACAGACGTTCCCGCGTAGTAGGTCGGCTGCAGCACTCTCGCATTCGTCGAGACGCTCGTGATCCGGTCGGCCTCCGTGCAATTAGCATCTGAATAAAACCGGAAGCCCGGGCGGAATTTCACGCTCGTGCTCGTTGACGCCACGCGAAAGGCCAGAGTGTAATTCATTGTCGGGTCCACTTGTACGCAGACCGAATCAATCCCCAACCCTGCCGTTACGTTGTCGCCGATCTTCACATTGTATGAACCTTGCGTTGTACCGTCGGCTGGCGCCGAGCTGCTCTGCTGCTGCGCATAAATCCCGCTCCCTGATTGATTTATGTTGCTGCCGCTCACCCCTCCCCAACCAAATAGGGTCGTCGAGTTACTCCAACCCTCGAATCCGGGATTCAGCAGCAGATTAGCCCCGCCTAAATCGCTCAGCCCATAATGAAATGACGGTTGCCAGTTCGTGCCCGTGTTGTCCATTGCCTGCTGGGCCGCGGCCGGCTCGTTCGGCTTCACCATGGTGTTTACTGACAAAGATAAATATGGATCGATCATATGGTTCCCGACCGCGGAGCCGTCGGATGGAAACTGTATACAGTTGTAGACGTTCTCACAGCGGTTTGTCGGCCCGATCTGCACGTTCTGCGATCCGATCAGGTTGAAACAAATCTGCCCGAACGACGTAGTCGCCGCCTCGCAGTCGTTTGCGTCAAATTCGTCGTTATCGGGATAGTTCCCATTCGAATCCTTGGCGAGCGCGAATCCAATCGTCCCTGTATTTTCTGCGGGTAAATAACAAGAGTTCTGCTCGACCTTAATCGAGTTGAACACGCCAGCCAGGTACAAGCACGTATCATTCTGGCTTTGTGCGTCGAATTCGTTGTGCTTCACCAGCGAATTCGTCGAATCCTCATTCCCTGTCGAGGTATTCCCGTAGACCCCGTAAGACCCCCCGCCTGTCCCAAGAACGAATCGGTTATTCTCGATGTCCGCATGCCCTATGCTGCTCAGGTTCACCACAGTCGAATTCGCCCCGTCAGCCTGTAGATACATCTTCTCGATATGAATCCAGTCGACGTTGGCCGTTGCCGCGCTTGGGTTGTCCACATCCGTGCAACCTGCAATTCCGCATGCGATGTATCCGGAGGTCTGAGGACGCGGAACTGTTCCTGAGCCGGCCTCGCCGCACCCTTCCACCGCCGCCCCATCCCCACCAAGCTCGATCGCATCGTTGGTGGTGCTGTCGTCGATTGTCAACTTTCCCTGGCACCATAGAAGCTCCGTATGCGCAGGGATCGTGATGTGATCCGTGGCCGTATAGGCCCCCGTCATCCCCCTCGCGTCGCATACCCCGGAAGTGGTTGAAGCCGCCGTCAGGCACGCATTGATTTGCGCACCCGCATCCGAGCCCGCAAACCGCTCCGCTTTCTGCACCCCATTTAGCGAATTGACCGCCGCTGTTCCGTTCACATCCAGGTTATACGCAGGAGCAGTCGTATTGACGCCTAGTGCGTTGTACGTGAAGCGGTGCGCCGCAACGAAATTGCCCACCGGGTACACGGAACCCAGGACGCTCTGAGATTGCCCTGTGTAAAGAAATGAAGTTCCACCAGTAACAAGTACTGCTGTGCTCACGGGCCCGTCGAACCCGGGATTCGTCGTACTGACGGAAAGGCAATATCCTGCGACAGTTGCCGGCGATGGCTGGGGAGCTGTCCAAGTAAAGTTGACCGCGTTGTTCGGACCGCTCACCGTGACGGGAGCAGCGTAAACAAACGAAGACACCTTCCAAAACTGGCCATTCGGAGAGGGTGCGCAGTGGTTCGCGGCCGCGCTGGACGTGTCCCACGCCACAGCGTAATACGTTCCGGCGGCCAAGCTGCCGCCGGTCGTAGCCGCGCCCGTGAATCCTGTCGGTGGCAATAGGGCCTGAGTTGTCACATCTATATCGCCCGTCGCGTCCTGCTTTAGCCCGGAGGTAAACCCGTGCGTCACTCCATCCCCAAATAGCACCCCGTAACTCGCATCGAGCGCTAAAGGAGAAAGCGGATTCCCGGCGGCGAAATACCTCGTGAATACGTTTTTCGTCCCCTGGCAGGCTCCGGCGAAACCATTACAAGCAAAAGGATACGATTCGCCGTAAGGGTCGGAGTTTGGCCCAACCGCATCCATCCCGGACGTGCTGCCGCCTTGGTAGAAAACGTTACCTAGCGGTTGGCCGGACGAATTGAGAACTGCACCGCTATTGATGCTTGTGGCATTCCGCAAGATTCCTGACACCACTTCAGCGCTGTACTGTCCTGGCGCCGACGGAAAATCATTCAGGAAAGTTACGTTCTGCATGTAGCCGCTGCTCACGTTTAGTTGGAGGAGCGGGCCCGGAGCGCCATCCGATTGACTGTCATTATCGAACGTCACGCCGGTGATCCCGCCAAGAAATCCGCCAGTGCTCTCCGTTACTTCCAAAAATGGCATATTCGTATTTTCTTGCGTTATATTTCGGAACACCCAGTCTCCCGGAAGAGAGCCTTGCGCCGTCCGTTGGATATATTCGAACCCCCCTGCCGTTGTGTTGACATCCGTCACGTAGAGTAACCCGACCAGCGGGGCCTCGCCGCCGAGTGGCGTTTCCCCGGTCAATAGCATCACGGGAATCGCACCGTTTGAATTTTGCAGCGTTCCCTTGTCTACCCAAATCCAGAAGGCGTTCGTGACCTTTAGCGGCGTATTGTCTGTCTGGCTCGTCGAGTACGCGTACAGCGCGTTGTTCTCGAGCCGAATATTTGTCGATGATCTGATCCCGATGGCTTGGTTGTACCCATTGATAGCTAGGTTCGCCACCGTCACGTTGTTCTCCTGCTGGAACAGAAATACGGGAGCATTATTCGGCGCGCTTCCGGCGTTCACCTGAATTGTTGCGCCCTGCGGTGGATTCCGAAACTGCAGGGTGTCTCCCTGTGATCCGTTCGCATACAAATACAGGTCGCCGCAAGTCGCAAAAACTGGCGCTGTCGCCGAAGTTCCCGTCTGCGTTTGCGTGACGGTGTACCAGCCTGGAGGAAAGTACACCCCAGGGCGCGCGTCCGCGTAGGTAATCGTGTGATTGCAAGCCGCGGTAATCGCGGCCTGAATTGCGGCCGTCGAATCGGTGTGCCCGGTGGGATCTGCGTTATAAGGCGGAGCCGTGACGTCAATGTAGGGTCGTGGTCCGGCCACACTCGCGTTCCCCGAGACAGCCAGCGACGAGGGTGAAAAGCTTCCAGGGCTGAAGTTGGATGTTGTGAGCGTCCCGTTGACTGTCGCGTTCCCGGCAACGTTCAGATTCCCCCCAAGCGTCAGTCCGAACGCCGATATGTCATTCCCGCTGCTACTCGAACTCACATCCGCCGGCAGAATCACGTCGGGATAGGTCATAGTTCCGTTTATTCCGGGTCCTGTGATCTGAATCAGGTAACGTCCCGCAGGAGCATAAAAGTGATAATTCCCGATCCCGTCGGTCTGAAGAGGATTCGGCGCGGTCGTCGTGAGCGTCGTGTCCGTATACAGTGTCGCCAGAGGCGTACATGGCGTTCCAGTAGCTGCAGCTTGGCAGACACGAACAGTAGCGCCGGCAACAGGGTGCCCCGAGGGGCCGAAGACGATGTCATCCTTTCTTGATCCCTGTGCCACCGCACTCTGCGAAGTCACTACGATCGAGAAAGCCACGAAGCACATTAGCCCGAGGCTTAACCCGAGCCCGCACCTTCCGCGCGAAGTTTGACCCCTTGCCTTTGTGTAGTACGGCTCTTTCCTGTCAATGCTCATCGGTCGCACCTTTTCACGTCTCCCTTCGCGCTTCTTCGCTGCCTTGATTCTGATCTCTTAAAGTCCCAGGATTAGTATTCATTTCGCGCGTTTTTTCCGGCTTGTCCGGTGCTCCAGTCCAAATCACCGGACGCCTTTCAGCCGTGCTACCTTGATGAAGTCCGTGCAGCGCTGCTTTTTCGTAGTCCAGAATCCCATGGCAGTGTTTGCAAACGGCAACATTCGCTTTGATCTTCTCGCCGCAAACCGGACAGTCCATCGTACGCATCGGAACGTAAGCCCACTCGCGTTCAATCCCCAGCGAGATCGCGGCTCGTCGGTGTAGATCCGATATCTCCCGGAAGGAATGCCCGCGCGCCCACATCATATCCCCTTCTGCAATTAGCCCTTGATAGTAGCGGTTCCTCCGCTCTCTCGCAGAGCTCAACTCATCATCCGTCGGACGGGCTCCTGCACAGACAAATATCCCGTGGTCGTGCAAGTCTTGTAGCAAATCCCCTGCGATGTCCCGCGCCGAAATCGTGAAAGGAAACCGTCGATTATCCCCAAGGTCTATAGCGTCGCCTCGTGATGTGATCAAAACGAGCGCGTAGGACTGATCCTTGCTGCAGGCTGGAATGTGATACACCCCGTGCGTTCGCGAAATGTACCAGTCCTGGTCGGAAACTGAAGCGATCGACGCCGTCGCCACGGCGTCTCCCTTCGTTTGTGTTTCGACCAGAAGATCCCGCCTCTCATGTGAGGACAAAGTGGTTCGCATAGTGTCTCTCGTCGTCTGCAAGTGACTTCCTTTCACGATCTTCCTTCATCTTTTTTCTCGGCGCCCATCAGGTCGTCGACGCGGTCGCTCCACTCCTGCTCTCGTCGCGCCTCGCGGGATGCGATAGCTCCTCGCATGGCGGCCATGGGCTGCCGCCGCGCCCATTCGATGGCCCTCACAACCCAATCGCATGCGGCCGTCGTAAGCGGAATGAACTCCTTATTCGCTCCACTCAGGGTAAAGCAATGCTCGTACTCTCCACGCGAAGGATAAGGCCCAAGCGCCGGCAGTCGTATGCCGTTCTCGGTCTCTGTGGTTCGCGCGTACCATTCTTCGGGCGATCCATAGCTTTCGGGCGGCATCCATCGCTCAATGTGCCATCGATCGAGCGGGAAGTATTTCGGGACACGCCGTAGCTCGATTCTTCCGCCGATCACATTCCCGTGAGCATCGCGATCCACCCATCGGCCGCCGACCCAAGCCAGTCGGCTCCCGCCCCATACGACCCGGAAGTTTGCTTCCCCAAGTCGGTTGGTGCCGCCAGCTTGAATCAGCCGCTCCGATAGACTAGTCGGTGGTTCGTGCGTTTCTCGAGTTACGAGTATCACAGGTGGGCGTTCCGGGGCTGATCTGGTTGATCTGACTCACGTGACTAAAAGGGGCGGTGGGCCGACCGCCCCTTTCTTTTACAGCAGTGCTCTTACCGGCACTTCCACTGCACGCAGCTTCCCATGGTGGAGCTCGCGTAGCCGCGGTAGGGGCCAGTCGAACACAGCTGCTGCAATGGTTTTAGTAGCCCGACGGGATGGCGAGATTGTCGATGTACGCGCCACTTCGCGGCGAATCGTTCCAGACCTGGAACCCTGTCACGAAGTAGAAGATATACGCGCTCGCAAGTCCGCCGCTCGCTCCGTAGATCGGAAAGACGGTTTGCCCTCCCACATCGTAAAAATCGATGTCCTGCATCACAGCGCGTCCCCAGTGAGACAAATCGAGGAAATCGACGCGAGACTGATTTGCGTTGATGCTCGATTTGATCGGAACGCCCGCCATCGACTTTTCGCCCGTGAAGAGCAGATCCAGGTCGCTGGCGCGCCCGCCGGCGCCTTCTTTGATGATCTGCGATATCGTCACTCCAAGCTGCTCCCACTGATGTTCCTGCTCGAGTGACGTGTAGGCGATCAGTTTGGTCAGCTGATTGCTGCCCAACGCCTTTCGGACTTTATTGATCGCTAGGCGTACGGCGCCGGGCGTAATCGCCGAGTTATTCCCGTTCACGCGCGGTGTTGCGAGCTCGACAGGATATGTGGCCCTGTTCATGTTCAGCCATGTCCCGGTCGTCGCGTTTGTCTGGTGATAAAGAATTCCAAACAGAGAGACAGGCTGTGATCCGGTCAATCCGTCGTGCACGATCAGGTCGTTTGCGCTTGTCCCGCTCGGCAGACTGTCTACTTGGATCAATGAGTTGAATGGATCTACGAGCAACACGTTCGCCGATCCGCGGTTCGTCGTCAGTGTCGGGTCGTAAACTTGCACGGTCTGGTTGTAGTAGAAAAGCTGCGCGCCGGGCGGCTTAGCCATCGTAAATTGCGCCGCAACGCCGCTCGGCAGCCCGCTCGTCGTAATTGAACTGATTGTTCCAAGAACTCCGTTTCCGTTCGTCTGCATTACCTTGTCGAGGAACGAGCGGAATTGCGCCATCGCGTTTTTTACCTCGCGCTTCGCCGCATTCTCGATGGCCTTTTCCGGGGCGTTTGACGCGTATTCCACCAGCTTTGTGATTTCCACCGCGTGCCGGAAAAACACGGGCGTCACCTGCGCCACGTCATAGGTTGTGCCCGATCCTCGTCCGAGATCGCCGCCGTCCATATTGGCCAGACCGGCCTTGCCTCCCGGACGAATCTGCAATGGAAGCCGCATGTTGCGCGAGCTCACCCGTTCTACGTCGCCTCGCTGCTGGATCATCGTCAACAACATATCGTCCCGCTCATAAAGAAGGGGCAGCTTGTCTCTGACCTTCTCCAATTGCAGGGCAACGGACTGCGAATTTTGCATCTGTGCCATTGGTCTCGAATCTCCCTTGAATTTGAATCCGCCCTGTCACACTATCCCTCCACTCGGCGCAGGGCGGCTGCGTGCCGAGCATTTTTGCTTTTCTGGTGTCCTCTTCGGATTTTGGAAACTACTACGCTGCGCTCATCGAAGGATTATTTGACGTTTATGGTCATGATGTTCGTCAGAGGTTGAGAATCTCCGTATCTGACATTCGCTTGTAATCAATATCGCGAGGCGAGCGCGCCCGGTGTGCTTCTGCGCTGCCACGAGCGCCTCCGATGTCCACCCTGTTCTCCGCGGAACGTTGCCTCGCATGTCTCTCGCCCGTGGTTGCGAGGACAGTGGACGTCCACTCACCGAGAACTCGCTTTATCGCAGCTGGCAAGCCTTGTCGAGCTCTGCTAGTAATGAACGATACGACCGCGGTGCGATGGCCTGCGTCCAGCTTCCCTGACTGCAATGCTTGGCGAACCTGCTTGGCGAATTCTGGATTCGCTTGCAGGCTTGCGTCCAACTCGCGGTAAATCTCTCCAACCAGTCGATTACGCGCTCCGCTTGGAGAATTACCGGGCAAGACGCGGTCTACTTGCGACTCAATAGCGGTCAAAACGGATCGCACTGCATCCTCGTTCGCGGCCTGAACGAATCGCTCACGTTCGGGCTTATCCGGTCGGTTTTGTTCAACGGCCCTCTCACGTGGCGTGGACGCGAGCTCTTTCCCTGCAGATGACCCCTCGTGTTCTTTTACTTCCGCCTGTCCCACTGTGGCCACGTTCGCCATCGCCTTCGCCAGAGAGGAAAACGATTCCGGATCCAATTTCGCGACCATCTGCGCCAGTTGGGCGTGGTCGTCGCTTCGCCTCGAATAGAACAGCCGATCCAGCGTTCTTACGTCTTCAAGCGCTCTCGTCGCCGCACGGGCCTCTTCAGGGCTCGAAAACGCCTGTCTGTACGCCCGCGCGTCGTCCCAGGCGCTCCTCAACTCCGGGTTTGCCTCGAATACCTCTCTGTACTCTTGAGGCATCTCCTCGCCAGATACCTCGATCTGATCCGCAGTTCCTGGATCTGCCCGTTCCGCGACGAGCGCTGGATCTTCGGCCGCCTCCGCCGTTCGCTCTCCTACCTCGGCTCGGCGCGTTCGAGTCCGAACCCCTAGTCCCAAGATTTCGTCGTCAGTTAAATTTCGGCCCACGGAACCGGTTGAGTTATGGCTGCTATTGCTCGGTGAACTCGCCCCTTGATTCGCTGGAGCTTGCGCAGTTGACGCCACGGCTATTTCACCCCTCTCAGACGCCCGCAGCCCCGTCCGAAGCCTCTCCGGAACGCTGCGAATAATTGTTACCAACGTACTATTCCCCGCGTTGGTTCTGTTTGCGAATCTTTGGGTTGGCAGGCGAGGCGCCCGCATCGCCGTGCGCAACGGCTCTCGCCGAACGCTTCTCTAGGAGTTGCCAAAATGGGGACAACAATCTCGACTCCCGCCGCAATCTCAAATCAGTCTTCGCCAATGGCGGCTCAGGTCTTTTCGGGCGCTGAGCGGCGCCGGCGCAAGCGCGCCAAGATCAGCGCGCAGGTCCACGTCCGCGCGTCCAATTCAACCACCGCTTTTGAAGAGGTGTGCACCAGCGTAGACGTTTCGCGTGACGGCCTGCTTTTCACCACCACTCGGCCGTCCTATTCGTTGGGTCAATCCGTGGAAATCACGTTTCCTTACTCCGCGGCCGCCACGGCGCTAAACAAACCGGAACCCGCTGAGGTCGTTCGCATTACGGACCAGCCCGCTGGACGCTTCGCTATTGCCATACAGTTTGTCGCTGCCAGAAGTGCGGCCTCGCGAACCACTTCGGTCCCAGGCTCCTCTGGCGCTTCAGTCCCTCAGCCGTCGCTAAGTGCTCAACAAGTGGTCGTGCTAGCCGTTGAGCCGGATCCTCGAAGCGCAGAAGTGATGCGAGGAATTCTGCAGCAAGATGGGTACACGGTAATAATCGTATCCACGGCAAATGAAGCTCTCGACGTTTTGAAAACCACGGTTCCCGCCGTTTTCGTAGCCGAGGTTGAGGCTAAGGATATGTCTGGTCACGACCTGTGCTTGATTGTGAAGCGAAACGAGCGGCTCCAGCGTGTCCCCGTGATTTTGCTCACTCGCTCGGCTCAGCCTGCCGACTACGCCGCCAGCCACCAACTCGGCGCAGTCGTCTGCATGGCCAAGCCCTTTAAGCCCGAGCGCCTCTTGCACGTCGTGCGTCTTGTGGCACCGCCTCCGCAGCAAAAAGGTGCTTACGCACGCACCTCCAGCTCGGTCGAACGCGCCTTCTAATGCAGTCGGCTCACGGGCTGCACCTTTGATCGAGGTTGAGCAACTGCCGCAGCGGAAGTCGCTGCTTGCTCCTGCTGTTTCCGCAGGTAGTCGCGATGAAACATTGCGTGAGCCTTCACGTTCGCGTATCCCGCCGGTGCTTCGATCTTCGCTACCTGACCCGCGTCTGATGAAAACCACCGCATGCAGATCTCAAGTTCTGCTGCGTGATTGTCAGCAAATTCGTCCGGAATGATGCTCGGCAACATCAGCTCGATTCCAGTCCCGTCATCGCGGCGAATCACCGGAAGTTCCGCCACCAACTGCGCGATCTCGCGATATTGCTTCGCTCGCGATTCCTCATCGGGTATGACAAGGTCCTCCAGCCCAATCAGCCGTTTGACCAGAGCCATGTTTTCAGGATGTGCTAGCACGGCCTGCATCTGGGGATCAGGGTTTCCCAGCAGCTGCATTAAGACTGCTCGCTGCTGTGACCACAGCGTTGGGTATTGTTCGTCCGTTTCCGGATAACTAAACAAATTGCCTTTCAGGTCGGCCAGCCGGATCCACTGGGATTCGAAAGCTGCTCCGGCCCCCAGCAAAGTCACCTCAACGTCAGTAGGCCTGTTTTTGCGGAAGCAGTCGACAGCGAGCATCATTACGTCGGCGTGGAAAAATTTCATCCTCCTCCACACCAAACCAATGCGCCCCATCGCCTGGTCTCTCGCCATTGCGTAACCCGATGCCGTGTCGTTGTTTGACATTACCCCGCCGAATAGCGCCGGGAACGCGCCGGTCAAAAACTGGGCGATCGGCCCCATCAGATCCGCCGCGTGCTCCGCAAGGTCCGGCGGTATTTCAGCTGGTGCCGGCTGGAAAAACCCCGCAGCAAGCGATTGCCCGGGTTTAGCTCTCGCGGGATAGTGAGATCCTGGCTCCGCCGTCTGGTTTTGCAACGAATCGAAGTCGAGCACCTCGCTATCCGCGTAAATCGGCGGAATGCCGTACTCATAAGTTTCCATCTGCAAATTGGAAAGTGTATTGAACCGCTCTTGTACGCTGATCAGCGCGTCTCCTAGGGCCGGTCTTCCGCTTGATCCGTCCCCAGGCAAGGCATGCAGCACCCGCCAGTGGTCATCCATGCTTTCGTTCCGCGACTCACAGTAAACGCCTCCTGCGAACGCCACATAAGCGCCATCGGGAAACAGTTTCAAAAGCTGGTCGCGAAGGTCCTTATCGTCTAATGCAAAAAAAGCCCATGGGCGGAGCCATGTCCTCTGAAAAGTTATAAGGTTTATGTTGAAATCGCCACCTTCAGTTAGCGGCCCACCCTGCGATTGCGCGAGTCTTGCCAAACGTTCGTACTCTTGGGCGCCGGAGGCGACAGGCGGACCAATTTTGTCAGCCGCGTGAGGATAGGCGGCGCGCAGCCGTGCCAGGTGCACCTCCATGTTCCATTGGAGGTACGGGTATTCGTGCATCTCGTTCGCCCAGGGCGGAGTTTTCAGTTCTAAACCGCCGACGATCGTTACCACCTCCTGACCATTTGGCACTCTGACCTTGGTCTCCCCCGCCGGAACTGTAATTGTCTCAGCCGCGACGAAGTCTTCCTCGGTAAGCAGTGCGCCGCACTCCGTGCAGTTCGCGATTCTCGGCGAGCCAGCATCACCATCGGCTTGCCCTACAGGACCCGGCCCCAGCTGTTCGTGGTTGTCATTCGCTTGCGTCTCACCTCCGCACTCAGGGCAGACATACGTGTCGGCGCCGATCTTTACCTCTCGCTCACCGATTTCTGATTCGGGGTGAAAACCAAAGCGCTGTCCATCAACAACGTATCGGACGTAGGCCCCAACCTTCCCGTCCGTCCACAGATGGAACGCCTCGTCCACAATGAGATTGCCGATCCGATTGTTCCTTTCCACCAGTTGCGCGACTTCCGTCGCTGCCTTCGCCGCGGCCACATCTTCCTCGGCTTGTGTCGAAGTCGGAAAAAACCTTACGCGCGGCACGTCTTGGGACAATACCGAAACGAGGGACAGGCCGAACGCCTGATAAATATTTGTGACGAACTCGTAGCGCGGCATGGTATCGAGCGCGCTGTTGTCCAGCAACTTCTCTTCGAACGGCAGATGCCAGTTTTGGTCCCGCTCGTTCCACCACAAGTACTGCAGTCCACGCCAGAACTGATGAGCTTGTTTGATCCTCCTGATTTCCTGCCGCCGGGTCAGTTCAGATTCAGTCGAGAACTGAAACACCAGCCGCCGCAGCGCATCCTGCACTCGGTCGGGCAGATATTCATTGTTCGCACCATATCCGCCGTCGATAGCCCCTTTGGTAGTCGTTTCGGAAATACGACGCGCGCCGGTGGCTGCTGGCGCGTCTTTCGACGGCGCCGCGATCGGAACCACCGCTGGATCACTCTGCCGGAATTTCGTTTTTGTCGACATTCTGTTCTCGCTTACCGGACCGCGCCGTTCTTCGCCAACTCATTCCGCAGGAAGCTCACCAACTGTTCAGGGTCGGAAAAGACGTGTTTGTCAGTAGGTCGAGCCGAACCATCCGCCCCCTCGGTATCCGGATAGTGCAAACGCGCTACATAACCTTGCTCTGCGTGGCCGGTATGCGCGGGTACCAATGCGGCGATTTCAATTTCTATCTTGCTCACTGGCTTAGCGTCCTGCGCCTCGCCCGCAAGCCGCGAGTGGCCCTCTTGCTCCCCCGGCGAAGCAATCGCGCGGTCTTCCGCCTCGCGCGCAGCTTCGATGGCGTTGCCCACGATCGAATTCGCGTAATAACGTCCCCGAATAAATGGCATCTCTCCTCCAGTAAATGAGTTCAAATCTGACGCCTACGGTTCGGTTGGCCCTGAATCTTTCTTTTTGGCTGCCTCGATCTCGAGAGCCCTGTTTACTTGCTGCCATGACCGTCGTCGAACCGCTACCGCCCCAGAAGTAGCTCCCGACGCCTTTCCGTTCGCGACCGAATTGGCCTTCTCAGGTGTTGCCGACGGGGTCCCGCCCCCTCCGGAGGTCGCGCTCGGAGTCACCACCGGCGGAATCCCGGCAATCCCTAGGATCGAATTCATCAGCGCCCGATTCTCCGCACGAAGCCTCTCGATTTCTGCCTCCAGCGCCTTCACGTACTTGCTCGAGATCAGCCAATCCCAAAATTCTCGAATCCGTTTCATCAGATCGATAGACATGTCTTCATCCTCACAGGTCTTCACAATTGCCGAACTGTCTCCGCTCGCGTTCGCACAAGGTGTGGTTTGTTTTCTAAGGAACGCGGTCGTGGGCGTTTGCTGATTCTCAACGCCGCCTTCGCAGAAAGGACACAGGCGCCATCCTTCGCGTTTCATCCAGTTGCGCTTTGCGTGCCTGAATCGCCCGCACCGTAGGGTCGTCCGAAGTGACCAGCGCGGCTAATCGCTGGTTCAAAGGCGCATAAGCGACGACCTGTCGGCTGCCGTAGCGCGATTTCAAACCGTAGCGCGCCGCGTCCGCCGCGTCATCGCCGTTTATTTTTTGAACGTCTTCTATCCGTTCAGGATCGCGAACCAAATTCGGCAGTGTCCGGATCAGCTCCGCACAGTTGTCCGTCAGCAGCCACTCACCGGCATCGAGCATCTGGTACATCAGCATCCATCCGCCGATGCGGTCGTCGTCAGCAGGAATTGGGCGTGGCAGGCCTGCAGATGCGAGCACGTCTCCCATCTGCTCTGCGATCGAAGCTTCATCAGTACGCCTCGCAAATGCATCCGGGGAAAGATATACACCCTCGATTTTGTCGCGTTCCCCCTCGAATTCGCTTCGCGCAACGATTTCTTTTGCTAGGTCTCGGGGAGGCGTTCTCCGCGTCACGTATTCACGATACGTAACGACTTGCTGCCGCCCGGTAACTGACCCAGATGAATTCTCTTGGTGCGCTGCCCTTCCCGGATGAGCGCCTGTGCTGCCCGCATTGCCTCCAGGGATCGCGGCATGCCAGTAAACGGCCGACGGATGTTCGAATCCCCAATCGAGCGATATCCACCGCGGCCACCACTCTCTCCATGGGATTGCTTCGCGCCTGGTAACGTGCTTTGCGTAGTCGAACTTATCGAAGTATTGCCCGGCAAAGACATCCCAATCCCCTTCCAAAAACGCTCGCCTCAGATGCGAAGGTAAGGCCTTCAGCGTTTTGATGTAGTTTTCGTCCGCCGCATAAATGGGATTGTCTTCGACCCGAGCCGGGATGAACTCGTAATCGCCTGCATCATACTCTTCAGCAGACTCCATCCCCGCCGCTGGCTTCTTGTCGATCCAAAGCGATTTGACCCAAGCATGGCCCACATTACCCGGGTTCGTAGCTCCCGCCATGCATGGAAAGGCCTCCGCGCGAGGGCATCGATTTCGGCTGGTCAGAAATTGCCATTGTTTCAGCGTGAAGAGCGTTAGCTCGTCAATTCCGATGAAGAGAAATTCCGAGCCCTGATATTGGTAGACATCGTTCTCCGACTGGCAGTACCCAAACCGTGTCGTCGAGCCGTTCCACCACTCCACCGCATGTTTCGAGTCATTGAAGCTTCGATAGAGCTCTCGCGGTACGTCTCGTCGAAAATAAAGCAGCAGCGATTGCTCGAGCTCTGGAAAGGTTCGTCGCAGCAGCAACGTGTTCGCACCTGGGTGCTCGTTCGCCTGAAGCACTGCCTCCATCAGCAGCGCTTTGGATTTGCCCGGTCCGGCAGCGCCGCCAAATAACCGGTACTTGGCCGCCGATTCGTGAAACTCTCGCTGCTTTGGAAATGGATTGTAAGGAAGACAAATGCGATTTGCAGCTTGCTTGGCCCAGCGCGCACAACCGCTTTCGATTTTCATCATGCGGAGAAAAGTTCTCTGGCAGCGGTTGTAAGCGCTGAGCCGCGTTCAGGATCGCCGATGCCGGGCGCGATCCATAAAGACTGTTAAGAAAGCGCGCTGACTTTCTGCCCTACGTAAAATGAGACTGCGCCTCCGATGAACAGTGCCCCGATCGCGATGTGATGCACGCTGAACACCGCCCCAACCGTGAATGCGCTGATCCCGCACAGCTCAATGATGTAGCCTACCGTTTTGCGACTTGCACTCATTTCAACTGTCCTTTCCTGTTTTCGTTTTGGTGATTAGCGTCCGCCTTGGGCGAGGAACGTTGTGAAGCAGCCTGGGTGGCCGCAGGGCCCTTCCCCCTACGCCCGGCCCCGGGCCGTCGTCAAGATACCGGAAACAATTCAAAAGCATGTCCACGAGAAGCTTGTCGTTCGTTTCCTGCCCCTCTGATTTCGGGATCTGCCGTTCGATCACCTCTCGGAACTTCTGTGCGACGTCCCGCTCGTCAAGCCCTTCCACTCGCAATGCATCGCCGATCCGCATCTTCTTCAATCGCTTTCGCTTGAGCATATCGGCGCTCTCAAGCGGCTTGTCGGCGCTCGCTTCGTCTGTCGCAACCTTGTGCTGTTCCAGCGGGACAATCTCTGCCTTCGGAAGAATCTCAACGGATGGTCCACTAGCCTCGATAATCTGCTCGGACATGGTTTTCCTCGGTTTGAAAAAGGGAATTTGCAATTTCTAAGACAAGATTTGCATTCGACTCGAGTGACTCGACTGCAAAAGTGCCACCCCTCCTCCTCAGCCTAGGAACTGGACGGTTATTCCCGAGCCTCCGGTGATTGACGACACTTTGGCCCGAAGGAAATTGCCTCTTACACTTGTTACGGTTCGGGCTTCGCCTCCCGTGGCGGTGGATGCGTCGATTGTGCTGTACTCCGAATCGGAATCGACCATCGCGCTTTGCAGGGCCACGTTCACAGCGGAGGGCGACGAAGCGTAAATCGTCTGCCAGCGGACCGTCCGCCCGTTTTCCGGAAAACCGGAATAGTTGGCCAACGCAAACTGTTGACTCGCCTGGCCCGAGGAAGGCGATTCGTTGTTGAACGCCAGGGCGACATCGCCCGGGTTTACTGCATAGGGAGGCAACTGCGCGTTATAGTTCGGCATGGATTCGTCTCCAAATGATCAGCTCAACTAAGGCTGCAAATCTCTGGATCTAAAGACACACATCAGCACCCGCGGGGGCGCTCAAACGTCTTCCGTTTTGGGGAATTTACTGCAGATCGGTCAGTCGCGCACTTTTCGAGGTTAACGGAGAAAATTGTATCACAGATTCCAAAACAATGCAAGTACTTTTTTCTTAAACTTTTATTGGTCCAAGGCAATTGTGCCTCAGTCCCGCTTCCGCTGTAAGTGTTCGAGCCCGGGAGCGACCGCTCGGTCTAGGAATACCGGTACGCCCTCATCGTCTCAGTCCTCGACCGCTCCAGAGTGTCTTCCCAACTTCGAGCCATACCAACGTAATCCGGCGATTCGAACTTGCTTTCGCTATAATTGGAATTCCGTCAAACTGTCCCGTCGGAGGCGGGTCCACCGCGCTGCCACTTTCGGACGAATGATCCCTTTTCTTCATCTCGGGCCGCTTACCATTCCCACATACGGACTTATGGTCGCGTGTGCGATGCTGGCTGCCTATTTCGTTCTCCGTGCTGACTTCGCACGCCGCGGTTTTGAGAAGGGATCCGAATCCAGCCTCGCCGAGCTCTTTATCGCGGTTCCTTGCGTCTGCGGCATCGTCGGCGCCAGGCTATATCACGTCCTGGAATCGCCTCGGGAGTTCTTCGCCGACCCGTGGGGCCAACTTTTCAGTCGTTATGGCCTAGCTTGGTTTGGTGGCCTGATCGCTGGCGCCGCCGCCTGGATTCTTCTCGCACGCCGATATAAGATTCCACTTCTAAACTCGCTGGACGCCGCCGCGCCGGCAGCCGCTCTTGGTTACGGCGTTGGCCGCCTGGGATGCCTGCTCTCGGGGGACGGCGACTATGGAAAGCCCACCTCTTGGCACTGGCCATGGGGTATGTCATTCCCGAATGGCCTTGTACCGACCACCCAAACCTGCGTGGCCCGTGGTTGGCCAGCAGACTGTCGCGTTTACCCCACTCCCATCTATGAGCTGATCGCAGCCCTGGTTATCACATGGGCTCTCTGGTGCCTTGGGAGGCGACAGCTGCGCAAGCAACCAGGGAAGTCCAACCACGTCCTCGCTGCCGGCTCGGTGTTTGCGCTCTACCTCATACTGACCGGTGTTGCGCGTTTCTTCGTCGAGTTCATTCGCATAAATCCAAGATCATTTCTGGGGATGACAAACGCCCAAACGGCCAGCCTGCTATCTATTGCGGCGGGTTTCGCCCTCCTGCTAGCAGTTCGCAGGAGGTTCCCGTAGGGTAACCGGGCAAACTGCACGGAGCTTGGGATTGTCCAAGCTCCGTGCTCTTTTTGCCCTGAGCATCCGCAGTGGTCTCCCCCAAGGCCTTTCATAGGAAACCACGCGTCGCCCTGAAACTACTCCCCTCTTCATCATTGCCGAGAGGATAAGCCTATCGCGTCCCTCAATTCAATGCGCAAGAATACTGTCTCTTCCGCTTGCCCTACGCAGTATTGCTGAGTACCGTTCCATATTGGAACCAGACGCATTGACAGCTTGATCAGCCGCAAGTACAGTGGGTTTTCACGTCCTGATATTTTACGTCTTGAACTACACAGCAGACGCCGCTCTTCTGCCGCGTCGATCACTGATATGAGTACTAAAGCTGCCACCCGAAGACCTAAATTGGCATACGAACCCAACATGCCGCGCGGGGCGGTCAAGAAGTCCGTGCGTTCACACCCGACGATTGGCTCGCCACCCTCATCTGCTAGTTGGGAATTCGATATTAAACGCAACGACCTTTGCTGGTCGATCGCCCTTCGCGAGCTCCTGAAAGCGGGTGCGAATGAATCAGAACCCCATTTCGGCGAATTTCTTGAGCGCATCAATCCTTCCGACCGCGAATCCTTCGTCCGGAGCATGGCTGCAGCGCGTCTTGGCGTCCCGTTTGAAATGGACCTGCAAATCGCCTCCAGAGTGTCTCTGGGGCGCGTTCTCCACGTTCAGGCCGTACCTGTTTGTAACAGGTCCGGAGAAATTGTAAGCGTCGTAGGGATCTGCCACTCGGCACAAGCAAAAAGTCGTCAGACATCGTTTCGGCAAACCGAGATTCTCCTCGCGCAGGCAGAGCGCATCGCCAATTTTGGCACCTGGAGCTTTAACATCCAGGCTCAGCACGGAACCGTTTCTCCGCATCTTGCCCACATGTTGGGTATCGAACCCGGCCTCAAAGTTACCGAGGAGGATTATTGGAGCAAGCTCCACCCCGACGACCGTGAACGTATCATCGAAATAACCCGGTCAGCAGTGCACAACGGTCGTCCTTTTGAATATGCGGCTCGATACTTTTTGCCTAACGGAGGCGTTCGGCATCATTTTGTAAGAGGAATTCCGCTGACGGACGGCGATGGCGTTACCTCTTCCATTTGCGGGATTATTTACGATTTCAGCGACCAGACCCACGCTGAGGGTGAACTTCAACGCTTGTCTCAGAAGCTTCTTCGCGCCCGCGACGACGAGCGTCGCAACGTAGCGCGCGAACTTCACGAATCAACCGGTCAGACATTGGCAGCGCTCAAAATGAGCTTGGGGCGCCTGCGCGAAGCTATGCCCGAAGATGACGAACGTCTCCATGGGTTGCTGCAATCTGCCGTTGAGCTCGCCGAAGACGCTGTTCGCGAGGTCCGAACGCTTTCATATTTGATGCACCCCGCGATGTTGGACGAGGCGGGATTACGGTCCGCGTTGCACTGGTACGTCAAGGGTTTTGCCGAGCGCAGTGGCATTTCGGTTCAGGTAAATGTCCCCGAAGACTTCGGCCGCCACGGTCAGGAAATCGAAACCACCATTTTTCGTATCGTGCAGGAGGCGCTTACCAACATCCACCGTTATTCCGGCAGCCGCACGGCTAGCATTTCCCTCACCCGGCAGGGTGATTGCGTCTCTGCCGTTGTTCAAGACAAAGGTTGCGGACTGCCTGCTCCGACTTCCCCACGCGATCGGGGGCCTCAACTGGGTGTCGGCATAGTCGGAATGCGCGAACGCGTCAAGCAACTGAACGGTAGCTTTGAAATGGAAAGTGCGCCGGGGAAAGGAACCACCGTGCGAATCATGCTGCCCGTTTGCCCTCGGGAAAGTAACTGCTGACCGATGGGACCTAGGCTCTGCGTGAGAAACCGACTCCTTTTACCGACTGCATCTCGCTGTTACTTATCCAAATTCGCGATGGAGGATATTGCTTCATGGCTGTTGCCAGCAAGTCATACCGGATTCTTGTAGCCGACGATCATGCGGTTGTTCGCCGCGGTCTCCGCGCGCTTCTTGACGCTCAGATGGGGCTTGAAGTTTGTGCCGAGGCGTCAAACGGAGCCGAGACCCTGGAGTTTGTCGCGAAGATGCGACCGGATATGGTCGTCCTCGATCTAACCATGCCAGAGATGAATGGCCTTGACGTTATACGCTCAATAAAGCAGGTGTCGCCTTCCACTGCCGTATTAGTCCTCACCATGCATTTTTCGGAAGAGCTTGCCCGCGAAGTTCTTCGCGCCGGCGCCCTTGCGTACGTGCTGAAATCCGACGCCGATAGCGAGCTTCTCGCAGCAATCGACCACGTAAGGCACAACCAGCACTTCTTCACCGGTGCCTTGGCCGCCACGATGGCAAATACCTTCGTCAACGGTCCATCGGCTGAAGAGGTTCCACCTACCGACCATAGGCCCCTGCCAGGCTCTCCGTTGACTCACCGGGAAGTGGAGGTTATTCAGCTTTTGGCAGAGGGCAAGAGCAATAAAGAGGCGGCCTTGGAACTTGGTGTCTCGACGCGCACGCTGGAAAGCCATCGCACGCATATCATGCACAAGATGGATTTTAGAAGCTTTAGCGAACTCGTGCGGTTTGCAGTCCGCAATAATTTGGTGGACCTGTAAGCCGACAGGCCGAAGCAAGAGCATGGACCCGAAGCCGCTCAAACCTTCTTTGCGGCTTTCCGGCGTCCACGACGCCGCGGTGCGCGGTCAGCGGGAGGCTCTCCCACCAACTCAGCCGTCCAGATGGAAGTAACGAACTTTTTCAGGCCGTGGTTGTCGAAATCGATTGTCGTCCGCTCGGTATTTGATTCTGTTACCGTTCCGATGCCATACTGCTCGTGCCGAATCGTTTGCCCCTCACTCAGAATCTGCAAGACATCCTCCTTCAGCGGCATTCCGAACTGTTGGGAAGATCTCCGGGATGGAGGTGCGGCTCTCATGCCTTACCCCTGTAACTCCTTTGTTTCTAGGTAGGTACGGCACCGCGCATCTCGAGTCTTTGCGGCGAATCAGGCCAGCGAGATCACTACCAACATAGTCAGATTACCACGAAGGTCTGTCGTCTGTAAACTCCTCCTAGACAGCGGTTTACGGCACGCTTGATATCCGGGAACAATGCGGTACCACGGTACTGGGTCAGCGTTTTCGCGGGTACTAGTGGAATGTGACTTCCCAGCTACAGCCCCACCGCCCGCAATTTCTTACCATTTCTCTCGTAACCTTCCAAAGCGAAAGGATTCTACGAGGGAATGAGCAATTCGCCCGTGTTCCACCAGCCCGATGCTAGCAAGCGCAGCTTAGACGCTGGCAAGTGCTTGCCCAAACCAGCCTCCGACCGTCGTAAGAGGCGCCGGACGCTCATCACAGCCCCGATCCGCGTGCGGAGCGTCGAAAGTAACGGGCCCGACGAAATCACCACCACCGTGGATGTCTCTAGGAATGGCGTTCTCTTCGTAACCTTGAATGATCGCTTTCATCGCGGCATGGAAGTGGCGGTGACATTTCCCTTCACTAAAGCTGCTTGTGTTCCCCAATCAGAGCAGCCCGGGAACATTGTGCGGGTCTCCGCTCTCTCGGAAGGACGGGTCGCCATAGCGGTTGCGTTCGGACTCGGCTCAGGCGAATACGTCGCGGCTCCTCCACCCAGGCTCACCAGCGGATGGAGTTCAGCCAAGCCACTCACGGAAGTAGAAGACTGCCACAAGCCTCTCATTCTGGCGGTTGATGCAGAGCAACAAGCGAGAAACTCTCTGAAGGCCTACCTTTCGGGCGAAGGATACAGGGTTATCGCTGTCGAGAATGCATCAGACGCGCGGGAGGTCCTGAATATGATGACTCCAGCGCTCCTCATATCAGAGATAGAAGGAGAGGGCCTTCCGGGGTTTGACCTCTGCGCGCACGTGAAATCAACGCCGCGGCTCAGGCATATTCCCGTCATGCTGACTACATGCTCGGCATACCCAAGCGACTATTCCAACGCCCATTCCTTAGGTGCCGTAGTTTGCATGGCAAAGCCTTACCGGCAAGAACGTCTCGGGCACGTCGTGCGTCTTTTGGTTGCCCCCTCAATCCCACATACAAACGCCCAACCGCCTCGCGCGCCGGATCCGTCTCGCCGTCCCAGATTGCGCGGAAGCTTTCGCCGTGGCGGCGCAGGATCGGTTCGTTTCCTTTGAGGGGGCATCCTGTACTCTCGGGCAGGTTACGAGAGCGATTCATACCGGAGCTGCAACAACCAGCGATTCTTTCGCTTCTGTAGAATCAAGAGATGCGATGCCCCAAATGCAACTCGGACGTTCGCGATGTCGCCCGATTTTGCCAGCGATGCCACGCTACCCTGCGCTACCAGTGCCCCTCATGTCGTCACGAACAGCGTCACGGCGGCGCCTGCGAAAAATGCGGAGTCGACTTTCTGAAATATATCAATGCCGTCGTCGCCTCAAAGCGCGCAGAATCGGACGTCATCCATGACCGCATCGAACAGCGCTCAACCCTTTTGAAGAACCTTTTGCTGATCCCGGTCCACATGGGGATACCGCTTGTTCGAACGCTCCTCGGCAAAGCACGGAGTAGCTGAACGAGTCAACTCAATCCTTAAGCGTGCCCTTCTCATGCCTGAAAATATCTCGAAGGCGGATACAGCCCCGTCCGCGAGAACTCGGCGCCCAGCGTCTTTTTCACTTCTTGATACCAGTAGTCGAACGTACCCTCAGCAACGCCCACTGCCGAACGCGCTGCGCTGTATTCCATGCCGGACAGAAAGTATGCCTCAAACAAACGAAGTCGTCCCTTCCACTCCGGTCGACGCAGCCCTCGCCTTCCTATTCGTTCAAAATCGGCTATGTATTCGCAGGCTTTTCCCCGATCGGGTCGCCACTGGTAGCCAGCTGACGGCATATAGAGATCGACGGATTTTACTGAACCAGTCGAACCGTCTAAGCAGTTCTTCAGTCCCTTGTACTTGCCATGGCACACTTCAAAAATCTCTTTCGCTTTCACGCGGCATCCTCCCGAATTTAAGAACTAGTTGCCTCGCCACGGGTGGGAGCACTCTCCGTCGCCCAACCTGGCCTCTCGCCCCTTGCGAGACGCTAATTCATCTTGGGAGGCGCGTTGGTCCCACTCAGCAAGTCCCCGACGCCCCAGATGTCACAGTTCTGCGAGACTGATTCTTCAACGGCCTCCAGGCACGCCGCGTAGCACTCATGCCATCCCTCCAGATAACCTCTGGCGTATTCCTCGGCGAGCCTTTGTCGCTCGGCAAACCTATTTTCGCGATCAATCTCGCGAGTGCGTTCCGCATTCGGACCTCCCCACAAGATTCGCCAGCGATAACTGATTTCTCTGGTTAAACGTCCGAGGAAGCTCGCGGACACCGTGTGAACGGCGCTCCTTCGGCGTTCGACGTCGCGCATGTGGAAGCCCTCGCTTTCAACCACTTCCCTCGGCCAGCTTTGTTTTGGACACATGTTGGTTTCTCCTTCGGTTAGAAACAACGAAACTCGTGAGCCAGCTCGAAAATCCAGGCCACTTGGAGACCCTTATCAGTTTCGAGCCTTCGCAGGCTATCTATGCCGGTCGAACTCGCGGTTTGCGCATCAACATCAGTTTTTTCTACGCAACAATTCTTCAGGTCTCCGCATTTCTTCGCATTTTTGAGATGTGAAACTCCGGCACTTCGCGCGAACTAGAACTCTCCGCACTCACCCAACTCCTGTTACCCGGGTACCTTCCCCCTTTTTGACAAGTTGTTTTATCTTGCGTGACATCCCCCCCTCTCTCCCGGGCCCAAAATTACAGGAGTAACTATGAGCATCAGTCCGTTAGTAACCTACCTGAGCGGATCCACTGAAGCTTCACTCGAGTCCTTTGAACTTGCGCGTCTTAATGCCCGCTCAAACGTCAAAAAAAAACTGACGCTCGTGCTTGCCGAATACTTCGAAGAAGAAGCTACCGCTCGACTTGCACGCCTGATGATGAGCCGCACAAGCTGTTCAGGTTACGGTCTGCCGCCACTTGTCCTCGCCCCCCACACCCCGGAACCTCCAGATGAACTGAAACAGATAACTACGTCCGGGCCCTCGTCTGACTCTGGCCGACCAGGACTAGCGGACCCCGGCACGGAACGCAGCGGCGTTCTTACCAGTGCTGAACCAAGCCTTTTGGACCGACTTGCGCTCTTTGTCTTTAGGCCCCCATCTAATCGGACGACTTGCGAAGGTCGCCGCGAGCCACTCCTTCACTCCTGTGATCGATCCAGAAGAGCCTCTCGCTCGAGGCCTCGCAGGCGTAGCGTCATGGCAACGTTTCCCCGTCCCCTCGCCCCACCCTTTTTCGGCCGCCGGCCGACCTCCCGGGTTTTCTGCAATCGTCGCGCCTTGGTGTTGCTCCATCGGCGGAACCGTCCCGCCGGCCATCACCGCCGGCGGCGAAGATCTCTGGTTTCAACCTGGTTTCGCCATCGCCGTTGAGTCGCAGCCTGTACCACCCCTCAGAACATCCCCGCGCTCTCATTTGAATTTCACCGGCCCGTGGCGCTTTTTCTCAACCTCCCCGCCACTGATCCGAGCCTGCTCGCAAAAACACGCCCTCACCGAAATCAACATTTCTGCAAATCCGCCGATGAATACGGAACAAATTCACAATCTTTCAGAATTAAAATTAGTTGCCGCCACGGACGACGAAATCCGCAAACGCCATCCGCTAACCTCATCTCGATCACCAGGAGCCAGCTTCCCCCTCGCCCGAAATTCCGAAGCCAAACATAAAATATTCAGAATCGGTGTCGGGCGGGGTGGAGTCTTGCAGACGGAATGTCCGCGTTGGGGGCGGGACTTGGGTAGAGATGCCAGCCGGAGGCAGGTGTGGTTTTCTATTCCGAGTCTGCCGCGGAGCGGACAATAACGATCCAGGAGGTGATTTTCTGGGCGATGGCGAAGAAGATTACGCGATATCAGGCAGCCGAGATCATCGGGATCATCGACCGGCAGATGCGGCGCAGGTGCGAGAGGTATCGGGAGTTCGGTGTAGGGCACCCCACTAATTTAGACAGTCAGGGCCTCGGTTTTTAGGTCAGTTGCAAAAGCCAAGAAGGCCTCGTGAGGAGTGCGATTGTGGACTCCGCGGTGAGGCCGGTCGTGATTATATTCCTCGATCCAACGAGCGATCGAGGTTCGTGCTTCTGGCAGGCTGCGATACTCCGCCGTCCAGACTGCCTCTTCTTTCAAGCTGCGATGGAACCGCTCGATGTAGCTGTTGCCTTCCGGGTGATGATACGCCATCCTCCGATGAGTGATGCCAAGTCGGTTCAGAGTCTCGATGAACCGGGAAGAAGTGAACTGCGTTCCGTTGTCGGTGGTCAGCGTCACGTTGGCTTCACGGCTGCCCTCGGGCAGCCGTGCCAGGACGGCTTGCTCGACCGCAGCCAGTGCATCTTCGGTTCGG
>DATJOL010000142.1:0-77647 GCA_035507075.1 Candidatus Aquilonibacter sp.
GATGGTGATGCCGGGAGACAACGTGAGCGCGGAAATCACGTTGATCACGCCGGTGGCGCTCGAGAAGGGATTGCGGTTTGCGATCAGAGAAGGCGGCCACACGGTAGGCGCAGGCGCCGTCGCGGAGATCATCGAGTAAACGACAATGCGCGAAATCATCACATTACAGTGCAACGATTGCAAAAACCGAAACTACACGACCACCAAGAACAAGAAGAAGCACAGCGAACGGCTCGAAACGCAGAAATTCTGCAATACGTGCCGGAAACACACGGCGCATAAGGAAGTCAAGTAATCAGGTGGCGGGACGGATTTTTTCCGTCGCCCTACGGATGAACTCGAGTAGGGGAGTAGGTTCAACGGTAGACCATCGGTCTCCAAAACCGAGAGTGGGGGTTCGAATCCCTCCTCCCCTGCCAAATCTTTGGAGACCCGGAACGCAGCCCGGCAGGGCCGCCTGAGAAGCGCGGCGGAGAGCAAGGGTTGGGACCCATGGCAGAAGTAGTGAAAATGAAAGACCAGACGATTCGCGGCGGTGGCAGTGGCGGCGGGAACGGTGTGACCGGAGCGCTTGAAAACCTTGGCGAACGGCCACGGAGATTTCGGCAGTTTTTGCACGAAGTCCGAGTCGAGATGGGGAAGGTAAGCTGGCCATCCTGGCGAGACGTGCGATCGACAACGATTGTGGTGATCGTGACGGTGGCATTGTTCGGGCTTTACTTCCTTGGTACGGATTCGGTTGCCAGCCGGGTGATCGGCTGGATGATTGATTTCGGAAAGAGTCACTAGCATGGAAGAAGCGCAGGCAAACACGAATAGCGAACAGGGCGGCGGACCCCACAAGCACTGGTACATCGTGCACACGTACTCCGGGTTCGAGCGCAAGGTGAAGGAGAGCCTCGAAGGCCGCGTGGCGGCCTATGGGCTCACGGACAAGATCGGGCAGATCGTGATTCCCACCGAGTCCGTGGTGGAAGTGCGCGGCGGCAAGAAAGTCATCTCGTCCAGAATGTGCTATCCGGGCTATGTGCTGGTCGAGATGGATATGGACGACTACACCTGGCACGTGGTTCGGCAAACGCCGCGTGTAACGGGATTCGTTGGCTCGGGACAGACGCCGTCGCCGCTGACCGAAGAGGAAGTGCAAAACATTTTGAATCGCGCGACGACCACGGCGGAGAAGCCTAAGCCTAAGCTTTCCTTTGAGCGCGGCGAAAAGATCCGCATCAATGAAGGTCCGTTCATGAATTTCACCGGGGTGGTCGAGGACGTCAACTCGGATCGCAGCACGCTGAAGGTTTCCGTGACGATCTTCGGGCGTTCGACGCCGGTCGAGCTGGATTTCGCGCAGGTCGAAAAGGTCGCCTAGGTTTCACAGAAGCGCGCGGCGTGAATCGCGCGGGAGATAAAGGGAAATGGCAAAGAAAGTTCAGTCAATGGTGAAGCTGCAGCTGCCGGCGGGAAAGGCGACGCCGGCGCCTCCTGTGGGCACGGCGCTCGGTCCGCACGGCGTAAACATCATGGATTTTTGCAAGCAGTTCAACGCGAAAACGCAGAAAGAAGCGGACGGGATGATTTTCCCGGTGCTCGTGACGATCTACAGCGATCGCACATTCACCTTCATCTTGAAGACGCCGCCGGCCTCCGTGTTGCTCAAGCGCGCCGCGGGAATCGTGAAAGGTTCGCCGGAACCGAACCGCAACAAAGTGGCGAAAGTCACCAAGAAGCAGGTGGAAGAAATCGCCAAGACGAAGCTGCCCGATTTGAATACCACGAACCTGGAGTCGGCGATGCGCTCAGTGATGGGCACGGCTCGCAACATGGGAATCGAAGTCACGGACTAACGGAGAGACGCAATGGGGCATGGTGCTAGAGAAGGCGGAAAGAACATCGATCGCGCGCGCAGGCTGGTCGAGGCGCGTCCGTATCGCCTCGAGGAAGCCGCCGAGCTTCTTCGCAAGGCGCATTTCGTGAAATTCGACGAGACGGTCGAGCTGGTGTTGAATCTCGGCGTCGATCCGAAGCAGTCGGACCAGATGGTGCGCGGAACGGTGGTTCTGCCGCACGGTTTGGGCAAGTCCAAGCGGGTGCTGGTGATTGCCAGCGGGGAAAAAGTCCGCGAAGCGCAAGAGGCGGGCGCGGATTTCGTCGGCGGCGAGGACATGGTTCAGAAAATCACGGAGGGTTGGACCGATTACGAAGCCGTGATCGCCACTCCGGACATGATGAAGTCCGCCGGGCGCCTGGGCAAAGTGCTTGGCCCGCGTGGCCTGATGCCGAATCCGAAGACGGGCACGGTGACGTTTGAAATCGCCAAGGCTGTGAAGGAAATCAAGGCCGGTAAAGTGGAATTCCGGCTCGACAAGACCGGTATCATCCATTCGCCCGTAGGCAAGACCAGCTTCCCGGCAAAGAATCTCGCCGAGAATGCCGCAGCGCTTTTGAGCGCTGTGGTGAAGGCCAAGCCCGCCGCGGCGAAGGGTAAGTACGTGAAGAAGATCACGCTGACGTCGACGATGGGGCCGGGCGTCTTGATCGATCACGCGGAAGCGGAAACGGCAGTGGCCGCAGCGGCTTGATGTAAGCATCGAAGGGCGAAATTTCGGAGGGGAGTGCGGGATGAAGAACAAGGCCGAAAAGAAGGCGCAGGCCGACGAGTTGCGCGTGCAGCTCGCGAATGTTTCCACCGTGGTGCTCTCCACATTTCAGGGCATTACCGTGGAAGACGACACCAAACTGCGCCGCGCCGTGGAAGCGGCGGGCGGCAAGTATCAGGTAGTGAAGAACACGGTGGCGGAGCGCGCTGCTGCGGGCACTCCTACCGAGGGCTTGCTGAAGGATTTGAAAGGCACGAACTCGATCGCCTACACGACGTCCGATCCGGTGACGCTCGCCAAGACGCTGACGAAATTTGCGAAAGACGTGCCTGCATTTAAATTTCGCGCGGGATGGGTGGAGGGCCGGGTCGTTTCGATCGCGGAGATTACGCAGCTTTCGAACCTGCCGTCGAAGGAAGAGTTGATCAGCAAGATCATGTTCATGCTCAACGCGCCCGCGCAGCGGCTGGCGACGGCTCTCTCGGCATTGCCGCGCAATCTTGCGGTGGTGACGAGCGAAGCGGTGAAAGCCAACAAGTTTGCGGGTGGCGAAGGCGCGCCGGCTCAAGCGGCCCCCGCGCCGGAATCAGCGCAGTAGACGGGTTTTCGAAGAAAAAGTTTGTCATCTTGTGAGGAGGATAAGAAACGGCAATGGCCAGCAAAGTGGAAACAATCCTGGAAGAGATAAAGGGGCTGACGCTTCTCGAAGCATCTGACCTCGTAAAGAAAATGGAAGAGGCTTTCGGCGTCTCGGCGGCTGCGGCAGCTCCGGTGGTGATGGCGGGCGGCGCGGCGGCCGGCGGCGGAGCAGCAGCGCCGGCTGAGGAGAAGACCGAGTTTGCCGTGGTCCTCACCGAAGTGGGCGCCAACAAGATCAACGTGATTAAGGCTGTCCGTGAAGTCACCAGCCTGGGCTTGAAGGAAGCCAAGGACCTGGTTGACGGCGCTCCCAAGACCGTGAAAGAGGGCGTCAACAAGGACGAAGCAGCCACGATCAAGAAGAAATTCGAAGAGGCCGGAGCGAAGGTCGAGATCAAGTAAGTGGCAGCGCGCACACGGCCTGTGCCGCCGCTGCAGAGGAATTCGCGTACGCACGCGCTCCTTTGGAATTCAGATCATACAAAACCGTCCTTCCCGGATCGGCAGAAGGGGTGTCTCCCCGTCTGCCCGTTCGGCTTCGGCTTGAAGGGAAACAAAAATGAGCAATCGTAATGGAATGCGCGTTGTTCGGGAACGGGAACGCCTGGACTTTGCGAAAATCAAAACCGCCGTTCAGATTCCCAACCTGATCGAAGTGCAGAAGAAGTCCTATCAGCGCTTTCTGCAGATGGATTTGCTGCCGAGCGAGCGCGAGGATTCGGGCCTGCAGTCCGTTTTCAGCTCGGTTTTTCCGATTCAGGATTTTCGCGGACTTTCGCAGCTCGATTTCGTCGACTACGCGATCGGCAACTGGGAGTGCAAGTGCGGCCACCTGCGCGGCCTTCATCACCTGCGCGCCACCTGCCGCAATTGCGGCGCTTCGGTCGTCACAAACCCGTATAAATCCGGCGACGTGATCTGCGCGAAGTGCGGCGCGTTCAACAAGAACACGCCCACGTTCTGCAATAAGTGCGGCGACCCGGTCACCCTGCAACTGAAATACGACGTGAGCGAATGCGAAGAGCGCGGCATGACCTACTCCGCGCCGCTGAAGGTCACGATCCGCCTCACGATTTACGACAAGGACCCGGACACCGGCGCGAAAACCATTCGCGACATCAAAGAGCAGGAAGTTTTCTTCGGCGATATCCCGCTGATGACGGAAAACGGCACGTTCATCATCAACGGCACCGAGCGCGTCATCGTGAGCCAGTTGCACCGTTCACCGGGCGTCTTTTTCGAGACGGCCAACAACCGGAGCTACTTCCTCGGCAAGATCATCCCATACCGCGGCTCGTGGGTGGAATTCGAATACGACTCGAAGAACATTCTGTACGTCCGCATTGACCGCAAGCGCAAATTTCTTGGCTCGATTTTCTTGCGCGCGTTGGGAATGAAGTCGAATGAAGACATCCTGCGCACGTTCTATCAAGTGGAGCGCATCACGCTGAAGGACAAGGATCTGCTCTGGAACGTGTCCGAAGGCCTGATCGATCGCAAACTCTCGAAGGAGATTCGCAATCCCAAGACCGGCGAGACGCTGGTCGGCATGAACAAGCGGATCAGCGATCCCCTGTACAAAGAACTGGTGAAAGCCAAGGTGACGCAGGTGGAGGTGGTGCATCAGGACCTCGAGGGCGCGTACACCGTGGGCGAGCTGGTGAATCGCGAAACCGGTGAAGTCCTGCTCGACGCCAATAAGCCGCTGACGCCGGAGCTTTGGTCCACGATCGCGGAGGCTGGCATCACGGAAGTCGACGTCTGCTTCCCTGAGCGCGACGACGCGGGCATCATCGTCTCGCGGACCATCGACAAAGACTCGATCCGCACGCCCAAGGAAGCGCTGATCGAAATCTACCGCAAGCTGCGTCCGGGCGACCCGCCGACGCTCGAAACCGCAACGGCGCTCTTCAACGGGATGTTCTTTGATGCGCGCAAATACGATTTCAGCAAGGTGGGCCGGCTGAAGTTCAATATCAAGCTGGGCCTCGAAACTCCGCTCGATAAGCGCACGCTCGATCCCGCGGATTTCGTCGCGGCGATCAAGTATCTGCTCAAGTTGCGCAAAAACATCGGCACCGTGGACGACATCGATCATCTTGGCAACCGCCGCGTTCGCGCGGTGGGCGAGTTGCTCGAAAATCAGTTCCGCATCGGCCTGGTCCGCATGGAGCGCGCGATCAAGGAAAAAATGTCCGTGTACCAGGAAATGTCCACGGCCATGCCGCACGATCTGGTGAACGCCAAGCCCGTAATGGCCGCGATTCGCGAGTTCTTCGGCAGTTCGCAGCTTTCCCAGTTTATGGACCAGACCAATCCGCTGAGCGAAATCACGCACAAGCGGCGCCTTTCGGCTCTTGGTCCGGGCGGCCTTTCGCGCGAACGCGCGGGATTCGAAGTCCGCGACGTTCACCCGACGCACTACGGCCGCATCTGCCCGATTGAAACGCCGGAAGGACCGAACATCGGATTGATCAGCTCGCTTTCCTGCTACGCGCGGATCAACGAGTTCGGCTTCATCGAGTCGCCCTATCGCAAGGTGAAGGGCGGCCGCGTGATCGACTACGTGCAGATCGTCAACTCCGGCGACAGCGAATTCAACGCGGGCGAGATCGTCGAGCGCGAAAAGGTGGAGGACACGAACGAAGAATTGAAGCGGCGGCGCATCACCGTCGAACCGCACTGCTTCTATCTCTCGGCGTGGGAAGAGGACCGTTACGTCGTCGCGCAGGCGAACGCTTCGCTCGACGACAAGGGTCGCATTACCACGGAACTGGTGAACTGCCGCCAGGCCGGCAACTTCGTTTTGAAGAGCAAAGAAGAAGTCGATTACATCGACGTGTCGCCCAAGCAGCTCGTCTCCGTCGCCGCCAGCTTGATTCCGTTCCTCGAGAACGACGACGCGAACCGCGCGCTGATGGGCTCGAACATGCAGCGCCAGGCCGTGCCGTTGATCAAGGGCGAAGCGCCGTTGGTCGGCACGGGCATGGAGCGCGTTACCGCGCGCGATTCGGGCGCGGTGATCGTCTGCAAGCGCGATGGCATCGTCGATCAGGTTGACTCGGAGCGCGTGATCGTGCGCGTTGAATCCGATCAATCCGGCGTACTGAGCCGCGAAGTGGGTTCCGACATCTATCTCTTGACCAAGTTCAAGCGCTCGAACCAGAACACTTGCATCAACCAGAAGCCTCTTGTCCGCGCGGGTGACCGCGTGAAGCAGGGCCAGGTGCTTGCGGATGGACCTTGCACGGACCGCGGCGAGCTCGCGCTCGGCCGGAACGTGCTGGTCGCTTTCGTTCCCTGGCGCGGCTATAACTTCGAAGACGCGATCCTGGTAAGCGAAAAGCTGGTGCAGGAGGACTACTACACCTCGATTCACATCGAGGAGTACGAAATCGAAGCGCGCGATACGAAACTCGGCCCCGAAGAAATTACGCGGGATATTCCCAATATCAACGAGAGCTTCCTGCGCAATCTCGATGAGAGCGGAGTGATCCGTATCGGGGCCACGGTAAAACCGGGCGACATTCTCGTCGGCAAAGTGACGCCGAAAGGTGAAACCACGCTTACGCCCGAAGAGAAGCTGCTGCGCGCGATCTTCGGCGAGAAGGCCGGCGACGTTCGCGACGCGTCTCTCTACTGCCCGCCGGGCATCGAGGGAACGATCGTCGACGTTAAGATCTTCTGCCGCAAGGGCGCGGAAAAGGACGAGCGTCACAAGGCCATCGAAGCGGCTCACGTGGCGAAACTCGAAAAGAACCTGGCGGACGAAATCCGCATTCTCACCGACGAGCGCTTGAAGAGGCTCAACGACCTGCTCGGCGGCCAGAAGCTGATCGCCGACCTCCACGACGAGCGCACCAATAAGCGCCTGCTCACCAAGGGCACGGAGCTGACGCGCGACATCCTGGAGAAGATCTCGACCCGCAACCTGAAGCGCCTGCGCCTCAACGACAAAGATCCTCTCCTGATCGAGAAGATCGATGAAGTGGAGGAAATGACCTCGCGCCAGATCGACGTGCTTCGCAAGATCACGGACGAGCGCATCGCCAAGCTCAAGAAAGGCGACGAACTGCCTCCGGGCGTCATCAAGCTCGTGAAGGTCTACATCGCCATGAAACGCAAGCTCTCCGTAGGCGACAAGATGGCCGGCCGCCACGGCAATAAAGGCGTCATCGCGCGGATCGTTCCCGCCGAAGACATGCCCTATATGCCGGACGGCACGCCCGTCGAAATCGTCCTGAATCCGCTCGGCGTTCCTTCTCGTATGAACGTCGGCCAGATTCTCGAGACGCACCTCGGTTGGGCTTCGAAAGAACTTGGCGAGCGGATCGCCAAGCTCCTCGGTCCCGAAGAGCGCGCTGAGGCGGTTCGCAAATATTTCAAGGAAGCGTTCGGACCGACGTCGGTGTGGAAGAGCATCTCCGATCTCGATGACGAACAGATCCTCGATATGGCCTATGGTTTCCGCGAGGGTGTTCCGGTGGCGACACCGGTATTTGACGGCGCCCGGGAACACGACATCCGCCACTTGCTCGAGTTCACCGAATTGCCGGAAAGCGGGAAGATCACGCTCTACGACGGCATGACCGGCGACGAATTCGCGCAGAACGTCACCGTCGGCTACATCTACATGTTGAAACTGTCGCACCTGGTCGATGACAAGATTCACGCTCGTTCCATCGGCCCGTACTCGCTCATCACGCAGCAGCCGCTCGGCGGCAAGGCCCAGTTCGGCGGCCAGCGCTTCGGAGAAATGGAAGTCTGGGCGCTGGAAGCTTACGGCGCTGCGCACATTCTGCAGGAATTGCTCACGGCCAAGTCGGACGACGTTTACGGCCGCGCCAAGATTTACGAAGCGATCGTCAAGGGCGAACCGGGCATCGAGCCGGGCGTCCCCGAATCGTTCAACGTGCTTGTGCGCGAGCTGCAGTCGCTGTGCCTGGATGTCGAGTTGATGAAGCGGCAAAAGCCTCAGCTGGAAAAGGCCGAAGCTGCCGATTAGTGCGACGCGCGCTTGCGCGATTCGTCGCCGGGCGCGCACCACGGTTTTCTTAGAGGTTTTCTCCGGCGTAGCCGGAGGGGAAGGATCATACCTTGTATCGTTCGAGCCCTTATGACCGTGCCAGCCAGATTGCGGACTTCGATTCCATTCGCATCAGCTTGGCAAGTCCAGAAAAAATCCGGTCGTGGTCGCATGGCGAAGTGACCAAGCCGGAAACGATCAACTACCGCACCTTCAAGCCCGAGCGCGACGGCCTGTTTTGCGCGAAAATCTTCGGCCCCGTCACCGACTGGGAATGCTTGTGCGGAAAATATAAGCGGATGAAGCATCGCGGAGTGATCTGCGATAAGTGCGGCGTCGAAGTCACTCTCAGCAAGGTCCGCCGCGAGCGTCTTGGCCACATCGAGCTCGCTTCGCCTTGCTCGCACGTCTGGTTCTTCAAAGGACTGCCCAGCCGCATCGGCTACCTGCTCGACATCACCATGCGCGATCTCGAGCACATCCTTTATTTTGAGACGTTCGTGTGCGTCGATCCCGGCGAAGTTCCCGGCATCCAGGAAAAAGACATTCTCCCGGAAGAGAAGGTCCGCGAGCTCCAGCGCGAATATCCGGGCCGTTTCACGGCTTTGATGGGCGCCGAAGCCATTAAGGACCTCCTCCGCCGCGTTGACGTGGATAAGCTTGCCGACGAGCTGCGCGAAAAGATGAAGGCCGATCCGAGCCTTCAGAAGCGCATCAAGTTCGCGAAGCGCCTGAAGGTGCTGGAAGCGTTCCGCAAGAGCGGCAATAAGCCCGAGTGGATGATTTTGGACGTAATCCCGGTTCTTCCTCCCGAGCTGCGTCCTCTCGTGCCTCTCGACGGGGGCCGTTTCGCCACTTCTGACTTGAACGACCTTTATCGCCGCGTGATCAACCGCAACAACCGGTTGAAGAAGCTGATGGAGCTTCACGCGCCTGATGTGATCGTTCGCAACGAGAAGCGCATGTTGCAGGAAGCTGTTGACGCGCTCTTTGACAACGGCCGCCGCGGCCGCGTTCTGCGCGGGACGAACAACCGTCCACTGAAATCGCTTTCCGATACGCTGAAGGGCAAGCAGGGCCGTTTCCGCCAGAACCTGCTCGGAAAGCGCGTCGATTACTCCGGCCGCTCGGTGATCGTGGTCGGCCCCGAACTGAAGCTGCACCAATGCGGTTTGCCGAAGAAGATGGCGCTCGAGCTTTTCAAGCCGTTTATTTATCACCGGCTCGAAGCTGCCGGCCATTGCACCACCATCAAGCAGGCGAAGGAGCTCGTGGAAGCGCAGGAATCGATCGTTTGGGACATTCTCGAAGACGTGATTCGCGAACATCCCGTCCTGCTCAACCGCGCTCCCACGCTGCACCGCCTGGGCATTCAGGCGTTCGAGCCGACGCTCGTGGAGGGCAAAGCGATTCGCATCCATCCGCTCGTCTGCACCGCGTTCAACGCAGACTTTGACGGCGACCAGATGGCTGTGCACATTCCGCTTTCGCCCGAAGCGCAGGTTGAGGCGTCCGTGCTGATGCTCAGCTCGCGCAACATCCTGTCGCCCGCTAACGGTTACCCGCTGGCGATTCCGACGCAGGATATGGTGCTCGGCATCTATTACATGACCAAGGCCAAGCCGAAAGCCAAGGGCGAAGGCCGCGCCTTCGGTTCCACCGAAGAAGTGATCATGGCGCTCGATGCGGGCGAGGTGGAACTGCTCACGCCGATCCGCATGCGCTACACGGGCGAGGTGATCGACCTTACGAATGCTTATGACGATCAGGACGTCTCGCATACCGAGCCCATCTATCTCGATAAGCAGTTCCTGCATACCACCGTGGGCCGCGTGATCTTCAACGATCACCTGCCGACGGACATGCCGTTCATCAACGGCCTTCTCAAAAAGAAGGGCGTTCAGGCCCTGGTGCAGTATGTGTATCTGCGCTTCGGCCTGGAAAAGACGGTTGTCGCGCTCGACAAGCTGAAGGAGCTCGGCTTCCTCTACGCGACGAAGTCCGGCGTCTCCATCGGCATCAGCGACATGTTGATTCCCGGCGTCAAGAGCAAGCTTGTGGACGCCGCCGAACATGAGGTCGTGAAGGTCCAGCAGCAATATCTGGACGGCGCGATCACCAACGGCGAACGCTACAACAAAGTCATCGCAATCTGGTCGGACGTCACCGAAAAAGTGGCGGACGAAATGTTCAAAGCGCTCGAAGAGCAGGATAAGCAGGGCGCGATCAACCCCGTGTACGTCATGGCGGACTCCGGCGCCCGCGGTTCCAAGCAGCAGATTCGCCAGCTTTCCGGCATGCGCGGACTGATGGCGAAGCCGTCGGGGGAAGTCATCGAAACCCCGATCACTTCCAACTTCCGCGAAGGCCTCACCGTGCTGCAGTACTTCATCTCCACGCACGGCGCCCGCAAGGGCTTGGCCGATACGGCGCTCAAGACGGCGGACTCCGGCTACCTCACGCGGCGTCTGGTTGACGTGGCGCAGGACGTGATCATCAACGAGTTCGACTGCGGCACGGGCGACGGCATTTACGTCGAGCCGATTCTCGAAGCCGGCGTCGAAGTCGAGCCGTTGCGCGACCGCGTTGTGGGTCGTGTTTCGCTCGAAAAGGTGAAGGATTACGAAGGCAACGTGATCGTCGATGTGAACCAGGAAATCACCGAAGAGCTGGCGAACGCGATTCAGGCAGCCGGTATCGAGCGCGTCAACATTCGCTCGGTGCTCACCTGCGAATCCCGCCGCGGCGTGTGCGCCCGTTGCTACGGTCGCAACCTCGCCACGGGCCGCTTCGTAGAAATGGGTGAAGCAGTGGGTGTTATCGCCGCGCAGTCGATCGGCGAGCCCGGCACGCAGCTCACGATGCGCACCTTCCACATCGGCGGCACGGCGACTCGAGTCACCGAGCAATCGAAAGTGGAAGCGCGCAACAACGGCTTCGTGAAGTTCATCGACCTCAAAGTCGTCGAGGGCCGCAACAAGACCCTTATCTCGATGAACCGCTCGGGCCTGATTGCCGTCGTCGACGAAAAGGGACGCGAAAAGGAACGCCACCACGTTGTCTACGGTGCGCGGCTGAAGGCAGAAGAGGGCCAGCCGGTCACCGTCGGACAGACGCTGGTCGAGTGGGATCCCTACACCTTCTCGATCCTCACCGAATCGGGCGGCACCATCCAGTTCAAGGATCTGCAGCCCGGCCTGACGATCGAAGAACAGGTGGACGAGGTCACGGGTCTTTCGCAGCTCGTCGTCACCTTGCCGCTTGGCGATGAAAAGCACCAGCCGACGATCATGGTCAAGGATTCGCAAGGCCGCGTGAAGCGCAAGTACCTGATGCCCGCGCGCGCTCACTTGATGGTGGCCGACGGCGATGACGTTCAGCCAGGAGACGTGCTCGCAAAGATCCCGCGCGAAACCACAAAGACCAAGGACATCACGGGCGGTTTGCCGCGCGTCGTCGAACTATTCGAAACGCGCAAGCCCCGCGATCCTGCGGTCATCAGCGAAATCGACGGCGTAGTAAAGTACGGCGAAATCGCAAAGGGCCAGCGCAAGATTTACGTCGAGAGCGAAGATGGGCGCACGGTGAAGGAATATTCCATTCCTCGCGGCACGCACATCAACGTGCAGGAGGGCGAACACGTTCGCGCCGGTGAAGCGCTGATCGATGGCCCGCTCAACCCGCACGACATTCTCGCCGTGCTGGGCGAAAAGTACACGCAGGCCTATCTCGTGAACTCCGTGCAGGAGGTTTACCGCCTGCAGGGCGTCAATATCAACGACAAGCACATCGAAACCATCGTTCGGCAGATGATGCGCTGGGTGAAAGTTGAAGACGTCGGCGACACCACGTTCCTCCTCGACGAGCAGATCGATAAGTTCCGCTTCCGCGAGGAAAACGAACGCGTCGTGCAGGATGGCGGCCGTCCTGCAATTGGGCGTCCACTGCTGCTCGGCATCACCAAAGCATCGCTCTCGACGGATTCGTTCATCTCCGCGGCGAGCTTCCAGGAGACCACCCGCGTCCTCACCGAAGCGGCGATCTCCGGCAAGGTCGATTATCTCCGCGGCCTGAAGGAAAACGTCATCATGGGCCGTCTGATCCCGGCCGGCACGGGTCTCGAGCGCTACCGCAACATCCAGCTCCTCACCGAAATCCCCAAGGAGGAGCCGATGCCGGAAGAGCCGGAGCTCACGCCCGAGGAAGCCGCAGCGCTGGACTTCCTGCGCAAGGATACAGACGTCGCTGCCGAAGGCTGATCGAACATTTGCAAACTCGGATAGGGGCGCAATTCGTTGCGCCCCTATTTTTTTGGCATGCGCCGCGCGCTACGGCTGTTGAACGATACGCGCCCTGCCCGCATTCTTCACCGGCTGCTCCATCCCCTGCCCGCTAAAATGCTCTGGTCGCACTTCAGCCCGGGCCGGACTATATGTCAACGAACTCTTCACCCACTCTGCACGACCGCGCACCAGCGGCAAGCGCTCCCGAAGATCAGTTCCAGAAGCTGATCGAGACGATCTCGCGTTCGCAGCAGGGCTTCCGCGACCTGATCGATCATCTCGATCAGGCCGTCTTCACACTCACGCTCGAAGGCGAGATCCGCGTCGCCAACGCCCGTTTCTCGGAAATCCTCGGTGTGCCGTTCAACGACTTGATCGGCCATAATCTTTCCGAGTTCGTGGCCGAACCTTCCTTCGAGAACGTTTCGAAAGCGCTCCCCGCATTCTTGAGCCGAGGTTCCTGGTCCGGGCGCATTCGGGTTCGCTTGCGGCGCATCAATGAGCTTATGTATTTCGATTGTTACGTTCATGCCGTGGCCGAGTCGGGCCGCGTGGTCGTCGTCAGTGGCTGGGCGCGTGACGTCACGGCGCTGCACGATAGTCAGGTTCGCTCCGCCGAGCTTTTTGAATCTCTCCACGAAGGCATCCTTTTCAGCACGCCCTCCGGCGAAATTCTCGACGCAAATCCGGCGCTCGTCCGGATGCTGAACTACACGTCCAAGGAGGAACTCCAGGGGCTCAATCTCAGCGAACTCTACGCCGATCCCTCGCACCGCTCCGCCCTGATATCCGAAATCGATGGCAAAGGCTCGGTTCAGGACGTTGAAATTTCGCTGCTGCGAAAGGGCGGCAAGCTGATTCGCTGCCTCGGCTCAGCCCGCGGCATCCGCGATTCCTCCGGTAAACTCGTTCGCGTTCAAGCGACTCTCCGCGATGTGACCGAACAGAGACTTATGGAGCACGAGCTCCACAAGGAACGCGAATTCGGTCGCCGCCTCATCGCCTGCTTTCCCGACGTAATCGCCTTGCTCGATACGGAAGCTCGTTTCACCTACGTCAGCGAGAGTGTTCGCTCGGTGCTCGGCTATCCTGCAAGTTTTTTCCTGGGCCGCCGCCTCGGCTCGCAATCGGAGGCCGAAGACCGGGCCAGGCTCGATGCGATGATTGAGCGGCTGCTCTCCGGCGCTTCCGTTCGCGACCAGGTTGAGGTACAAGCGCCTCACGCCGATGGCAGCCGCCGCGCGTTTCGGATCAGCGCGGCGCCTCTGCTCGACGAAAACGGCAAGATCACGGGCATTGTCACTTCGGGGCGCGACGTTACGGAATCGAACCTTCACGATCGCCAGCTCGCCGAACGGGAAAAATTCACCGCCATGGGTCAGATGCTCGCCGGCGCCGCGCACGAGCTGAATAATCCACTCACTGCGATTCTGGGTGTGAGCGATCTCCTGGTGGAGAGTTCGCACGAAGAGCTCACGAAGCGCCAGGCCGGCCTGATCTTGAAGCAGGCCCGCCGCGCCGCGGATATCGTTCAAAACTTGCTGGCGTTTTCGCGTCCGCGCTCGGCGGGCCTTTTGCCTCTGCGCATCGAGGACGTTATTCAGCACGTCCTCCTCTCGCAAAGATCGGCGCTGGAGCAAAAAGGAATTACCGTGCAATTCGAGGCTCCCGCCGGCCTTCCGCCGGTCGAAGCGGACCGCAAGCTGCTTACTCAGGTCTTCTCGAATATCATCGTCAACGCTGAGCAGGCGATTTCGTCCGCGAAGCCCGCTGGGACAATCCGCATCACGATTGCGCCGTCCGCCAGCCGTGTCTGCATCGCCTTTGAAAACGATGGACCCGCGATTCCCGCCGAGAGCGTCGGAAAAGTTTTTGACCCTTTTTTCACCACGAAGCGCCCGGGCGGCGGCAGCGGTCTCGGCCTCACGATCTGCCTCGCCATTGTGAAAGATCACGGCGGCACCATCGAAGTCGAATCGCCCCAGGCAGGCGGCGCCGTGTTCCGCATCTATCTTCCCGCCGCAAGAAGCACGTCGGCCAAGGATACGCAATCAATGCCCGCGGCTCCTGTGGCCTCGGCGCCGCCCGCGGCAGCGCCGGCAACCGGAACTGCACCCGCACAGTCGGCAGTTCCGAGAACCGCTTCGAAAATTATTCCTGCGCTCCGGGGGCATTCGATCGTTATCGTGGATGATGAGGAAAGCATACTCGAGATCGTTCAGGAGGGCCTGGCCGCGCGAGGGATGAGCGTCACTGGGTTTTCCAATGCGCAAGAAGCGCTCGCGCATCTGGAAAAGGATGCATGTGAAGTTGTCCTGTGTGATTTCAATATGCCGGGTATGAAAGGCAGCGAACTTTTCGAGCGCCTTCGTGCGCGAGCCGGCGCGTCGGCGCCTCGCTTCATTTTTATGACGGGCGAGCTGGTCGAGTCTTCAGCCATTGCCGCGCTTCGCGAGCAAGGCGCATTGACCCTGCAAAAGCCATTTCATATCCCGGATGTTACCGAGCTCCTCGTCACTCTCTTTCAGGGGCAAGTCCCCCTTTAGACAGAGCTCCTGCTTCGGTTGCCTCCCGCCGCGCGCTCATCGTGGCAAGTCGTTGCATCCCGACCGAATTTGCAGTAGTCTCCGCCCAATCGCTCTGTCCTTGCGTGCGGAGGCAACGCCATGTCAAAAACTGTTCCGTGGTATGCGGAGAAGGAAAGCGTATTTCATGACAATAATCGATGCCCTGTAGCGCAGGAGATTCCGGCAACCAAGCGCCACCCAGGTACGGCCGATCGCCCCCACTGTAATGAGTGCGAAAAACTAAACGTTCAGGCAAAATAGTTCCCACTTATTTCGCGAGAAGCCTGGGCGGTCTTATTTTTGAAGTGTGCCTGGTCGCATCCGCGCAAGGAGCGACAGCATCTTGCCAATCGTCAACCAACCCTATATCGGTTTCGAAGGCCCGATCGGAGCCGGCAAAACCACTCTCGCGCAGCTGCTCGCCATGCACCTGGGCGCCAGCCTGATCCTGGAAGACGTTGACGGCAACGAATTCCTTCCCGACTTTTATCGTGACCGCGAGCGCTGGGCCCTCGGCACGCAACTCGCCTTTATGATCTCCCGCTACGAGCAGTTGCGCACGATTCCTCCTTTTCGCAATCGGCCCGTCGTTTCGGATTATACTCAGGCGAAAGACCCGATCTTCGCCCGCGCTCTGCTGCACGATCGCGAAGTCCAGCTTTACGAACGCCTCAGCATCGGCCTTGATGCCAGCGTCTTCCGTCCCGACCTCACCGTCTACGTCGACGCCAAAAATGAAGTCCTTCTGAATCGAATCCGCGGCCGCAACCGCGCCTACGAATCCTCGATCGATGCGGAATACCTCGATTCGCTGCGCCAGGCTTACGCGCTTTACCATCATTCGATCGGCCGCCTCCAGATGATTACGTTCGATACCTCGGACCTCAATCTTCGTTCCGAGTCTCAGGTCAACGCGCTCTACAAGAAGATCATGTCCGCAGTGTCTCTTCTCTCTTGATTGTCCCCCAAGCTCTCCTGCCGAAAGCGAGGCCAGTACTACAACGCTTGGGCAACGTCTTCGCCTGCACCAATTGTGTACACGCGTCCAGTTGTAGCCTGTGTCGCGCTGGAACATAGTTTCCCAGTCGAATGCGGGGGCGTAGCGGCCCTACCGTTTGTGATGGAAGCGCCCTCGCAGTCGCCATCCTGCTCCGTTCTCTGCTTGGGGGAGAGTTCGCCGCACTTTCGCATTGGTTTCCGCGATGGACCGGCGAAAACTTGGGAGCGCAGGAGGGAACATGAAGCGAACGATTTTTCTCTTGGCCGGTTTTTTCGTTGCTTTGCCGGTTTCCGCAGCGCCCACAGTCTCCGTGAAGTGCGAGCCGAATCAGGAAAGAGTTTGGGTGTATGACAATCTCACCACTTGGGACGTGGCCGCGCGCCTGAAGTGCGGCACGCCTGTAAACGTGCTCGGCCTGCAAAATGGCTACGTTCGCGTCCGAACGGCAGACGGGAACGAAGGGTACGTTCCCGCCGACGCGATTCCCGCGTCTCAGTTGGCCCAGTTGGCGGCTGCAGCAGGCCCGGCGCCGGTGATTACCGTAGCGGCCGCTGCGCGAGCCAACATGCAATCAACCACCGAGTCCGAGTCGCCGCAAGCGTCGGCCCCCGCGCCTCCAGTTGCGAACACCGTGATGGTCGCGGAACGCGCCGAATCGCAGCCTGCGCCCGCGCCGCCCTCGAACGCCGTCCCTCCCGCCGCGCCTGCGCCCGCAACGCCGCCAGCACAACAAAGCGCGCCATCTCCGGCGCACATACCGACGCCCGCCGCGGCGCCCGCTCCCGCGCCGAGTACGCCCAACACCACTCGCGCATCCGCCGCCCCCGTAGCATCGGCCCAAGCCTCGATCGTAATCGAACCCGTGGTCATGTCTGACATGAGCGAAAAGACAGTCGCGCCCGCTCGTGTGATCGCAAAGCGGACGCCTTCGCCGCAGCCTCTTGTCTCAGCGAACGCGACGGCTCCCGAATCGCCAAACGCATCCTCCCGCGACGACTCCACGCTCGTCGTAGAAGAGGTGGATCCGCCCGCGCCCGCTATGAAAGAATCCGCGCTGGCCACAGTTGTGAAGACGGCGAACTTCACGCCGGTGAGAACGGGGTCTGCGGCTGCAGTTCGTGCGCCCGAATATAGCGACGATGACGAAGCTTTACCCGAGGCCGACGCTGCTCCCTCAGAGGATCTTGCCAATTGCAACGTGTATTTCTCCGCGTACGGCGTCACGCCGATGCAATACAAGTGGATCGCGGATGAGCGCCTGAAGAAATTTCCCGGGGTGTGTCCTGCGCCGGAGCCTTCGATGGTGGACTACGTCGTGATCTTCACCCACGACATGGACTTCTTCAGCACCACGCTACCGGACCCGATCCACACGGACACCAACGGCTTTTCCGATTGGAGTCCGGTCACTTCGGTGGACGACGCGCAAATTCCCGTCTCGTCGCTGGATAAAGCCCACCGCGAATATGCGTGGGTCTTCCGCGTGCATCGGGGAACGTTCGATCCGGGGAAATTCACGGCGCGCCGGCGTCCGCAATATGCGAAAACCGCCTCGAACTCTTCGAGAAGCATCGAAGACGCCATGCAGTTCATGGCGACAAGCAGCGTTTCCCAGTAAAACCCGCTGCTAACGCAGGTCGCTCAAGTCGAACGAGGTCTCTGCGCGTGCACCATCCGGGCCGGTCACCACCACGGTAGCCGGTCCGGATTGAATCTCGGCAGGATTATAATCCGCAACCACCACCGCGCCGATATATCCGCTCATGGTCAGATCGCTCAAGATCGGCGTTCCGTGCACGCCGATCGGTGAAATCTCGCTCCCCTGCGTCAAGTGAATCTCGAAATCGTTCCAGAAATCGCCAAGTTGCATCGCCGTCGTGGCCGGTGCGGGATAGGTCGGCGTAAAATCGACCACCACGCGAACCTGGAAAGCCACAGGCTTGCCGTAAAAATCCTGGACGGCGTCCGGCGCGCGCATGTTCAGCGAGTGATCGGAAATCTGCTGGACCACATTCGCGAACGGGGTCTCGAGTTCCACCGAAGAAATATTCGGACCTACGTCCGGGGCGGTCAGGTGATGAACGTAGGTACTGAAAAAATCGGTTCTCTTCGCGGGGCTGCCGGTCGCAATGAAATAGGCGTTGCGGATCGCATCCGCTGTAAGCGAATTCTCGAATGCAAACGCAACCGTAGCCAGCCCTGCGAGCCCGAAGGCGAAAACTAACGCAAGCGAAAGGAAACGAAAGGGTCGAAGCCGCATGTGCCTATACCTCTGCCTTATAAGTACATCTAATTTGCGATTGTGTAAAGGAAAGGGTAATGCCCGGCCACGGCCATGAAAAAAATGAGGGGAAACGACAGCCAAAATCCTGTACGTCCGGCAAGAAACGACCACCGCGCGAGATACGCAGCGCGCTCAGGCATGGGAGTTCCGCGCTCATTCTGCTCTCCGGTCCAAAAAATCAGCCGTTTTTGTGCTCTCCATACCACACCCCACGTGTTGAGTAGCATCAGTAGTCCTAGTCCTCCCCCTGCTGCAATCGCCAGATGATTGTTCGAGGCTGGCGCATTCGCATTCAGTTCCAGTACTGCCACCGTCGCCAGAAACACCACGCTCCCTATCGCGATCGCTCGAAACCACGCATTATCCATCAGTCCTTTGCGCGGCATCTGCAGCGGATAAATCAAAGCGTACGCCACAATCCACACGCCAAACCATTCGCCCAGCCAGCGCCACGCCAGCATCGAGTTGCCGTCATTTGCGGCGTCCACCGCGAGCAGCATCCAGAAATAGCGCAGCCCCGCCAGCACGGTAATCAGTGCCGACCACCGAAACCACCACATCGCGCGCCGCATCAACACCGGAAAAACTTTGCCCCGCACCGTGGCGTCAAGTTCTTTCATCGCGGGTGTGGCAATCAGGTTGAAGAAATATAGCAGCCCAATCCAGATGATCGCCGCCGTAATATGCGTCCAGCGCAACACAATCTGTTCCGTAGCCGTCATGTCACCCGGAAAACGCGGTAGCCCGAGCCCCTGAAGCATCACGAAAGTGAAGTGCAATGTTTCTCCCTCACGCGCAGCAATCAAATCAATCTGGCGAACCTGCCCGTCTACCTGGCGCCACGTTTCAGATCCCGCTGTATCTCTGCCTCTTGACGAACTCGCCGCCGCCCGCTTTTCCCGTAAATTTTCCGCCTTCGATAATCGTCCGCCCGCGCGAAAGCACCGCCTTCGGCGAGCCCTTCACACGAATACCTTCAAACATCGAATAATCCACGCGCATATGATGCGTCGCCGCGCTGATCACCTGCTCGTGATTCGCGTCGAATATCACGATATCCGCGTCCGAACCGATCGCGATCGTCCCCTTGCGCGGGAAAAGGCCGAAAAGCTTCGCCGGTGCGGTTGCCACGAGCTGCACGAACCGATTCGGCGAAAATCTGCCGCCATGCACGCCTCCCGTATACACGAGGCTCAGCCTGTGTTCGATTCCCGGGCCACCGTTCGGAATTTTCGTGAAATCATCCTTGCCCAGTTCCTTCTGCTCCTTGAAACAAAACGGGCAATGGTCGGTCGAGACCACTTGCAGCGTATCGTGCGCGAGCCCTTGCCAGAGCTTTTCCTGGTGCCATTTCTCGCGCAGCGGCGGAGTGAACACATATTTCGCGCTTTCAAATCCCGGCGCGTCCATCTGTTCGAGCGAAAGGTACAGATATTGCGGGCACGTTTCCGCATACGCCGGCAGCCCGCGGTCGCGTGCCTCACGCACCTTTTCGAGGGCGTCGTTGCACGAAAGGTGGACGATATACACCGGCGCGCCCGCCATTTCCGCCAGCGCGATCGCGCGCCCGGTTGCTTCGCCTTCCGCTGTCGTAGGACGCGTCAGCGCATGATATTTCGGCGCCCGTTTGCCCTCCGCCAGCGCCTTGCGCACGATCACGTCAATCGCGCCGCCGTTTTCCGCGTGCATGCAGATCAGCCCGCCGTATTTGGCCGCTTGCGACATGGCGCGAAAGATCGTGGCATCGTCCACCATCAGCACGCCGGGATACGCCATAAACAGCTTGAAGCTCGAAACGCCTTCGCCGATCAGCACGCCCATTTCTTCCAGCTGCGCGTCCGCCAAATCTGTGATGATGCAGTGAAACGCATAGTCGATCGCGGCCTTGCGCTCTGCCTTTTTCATCCAGGTTTCAAACGCCTGCCGCAAACTCTGTCCCCTTTGTTGGATCGCAAAATCGATCAGTGTAGTCGTCCCGCCGAACGCCGCCGCAATCGTCCCCGTTTCGAAGTCATCCGCGCTCGTCGTCCCGCCAAACGGCATATCCAGGTGCGTGTGGACGTCGATCCCGCCCGGCATCACCAGCATTCCCGCCGCGTCGATCAATTTGCTCGCGCCCTCCACGGGCAGCTCCTGCGCGATCGCCGTGATCTTTCCGCCCAGGATCCCGATGTCGCTTGCGTACGTATCCGTCGCCGTCACCACAGTGCCGTTGCGAATCACGCTGTCAAAACGCATCATGCCTCCGCCAAATCATGGGTCCAGGCATCTTAGCCATCCGCGAAACCCAGCGCAACTCGGGCGAACGATATTCCATCTCCTCCCTGTTTGCCGGTCTACGCCGGTCTACGGCGATCTGCCTTGGCAGTGTTTTCGGTGTCGCGCGAAGGCCTCAAGGTCAATTGGCCAATGGGAAGACGGAATCCGAAGCCGGCAAGGGAGGCCGCAAAAATAATCTTCTGCAACGTGATGACACACTTACCGTCAGCGAAAAGATCGCCAATAGGTGCTAGAATTGCCCTTTTCAGTTTGCCAAAAGAGCAAACCGAATACCCGATGCCGCTTCGCGAGACAGCGCCGAAGCTCTCCCCGGAACAATACGAAAAGAACTTCGCCGAAATCACGCCCGTGATGACGCCTCGCCAGGCCGCCATCGAAGCCGATCGCTGCCTCTATTGTTTTGACGCGCCTTGCACCGCCGCCTGTCCCACGCACATTGACGTGCCCGCGTTCATCAAAAAAATCAGCACCGGCAATCTTCGTGGCTCGGCGCGTGAAATTCTCTCCGCGAATATTCTGGGTCACAGTTGCGGGCGCGTCTGCCCCACGGAAGTGCTCTGCGAAGGGGCCTGCGTCATGCACGAAAAGGCCGAACTCCCCATCGAAATCGGCCGCTTGCAGCGTCACGCCGTTGATTACGTGCTCGCCAATAAAATCCAGCTGTTTCAGCCGGGTCTCGCAAACGGAAAACGTGTCGCCTGCATCGGCGCCGGCCCTGCCTCGCTCGCCTGCGCCGCCGAACTCGCCAAACTCGGTTTCGAAGTCACCGTTTTCGACCGCAACGAGCTTCCCGGTGGCCTCAACACCTACGGAATCGCCGCATACAAAACTCGCGCCGCCGATTCGCTCCGCGAGGCCGACCTCGTCAAACAGCTTGGTGTGAAATTCCGCCAAAAAACCGAAATCGGCCGCGACATCTCTTTTCAAAATCTCGAAAATGATTTCGACGAAATCTTCATCGGCGTCGGCCTCGGCGAAACGTGGGATCTGAATCTCCCCGGCGAAAATCTCCATGGCGTTTACGGCGCTATGGAATTTATCGAAACCACGAAGCTGCGCCCGTTCCACGAAGTCGAAGTCGGCCGCCGCATTGCGTGCATCGGCGCGGGCAACACCGCCATTGACGTCGTCACCGCCGCGCGCCGCCTCGGCGCCGAAATCGTCTATCTGATTTACCGTCGCGGCGAACACGAAATGCCCGCGTTCGCCTATGAATACCAACTCGCCAAGCAGGATGGCGTCAGCTTCCTTTGGCAAACGCAGCCCGTGCGCATCCTCGGCGAAAAAGGCCTCGTCGCCGGCCTCGAATGCGTGCGAACGCATCTCGGTCTGCCTGACGAAAAAGGCCGGCGCAGCCCAATACCGCTTCCCGGCACGGAATTCAAGATCGAAGTCGAGATGGTCGTTCGCGCGGTCGGACAGCGGCCCGCCACCGACTTTCTGCGCGCCATCAAGGGCCTCGAGTTGAATCGCGACGGCACCGTTCGAATCGACGCGCAGTATCGCACCGGCAATCCGAAATATTTTGCGGGCGGCGATTGCACCAACGGCGGCAAAGAAGTGGTCGACGCAGTCGCCGAAGGCATGGCCGCCGCCCGCGCCATCGCGGCATCTCTTAATCACTAACCATACGAGGGTTCCATGGCAGATCTCACCGTAAAATTTGCCGGCATCACTAGCCCGAATCCTTTCTGGCTCGCTTCTGGTCCTCCCTCCAACACCGGTGACCAGGTCGCGCGCGCATTCGACGCGGGCTGGGGCGGCGCCGTCTGGAAGACGATTGGCGAGGCCATCGTCAACACGAGCTCCCGCTACGGCGCCATCGATCTCGAAGGCGTGAAAATGATGGGCTTCAACAATATCGAGCTCATCAGCGATCGTCCCACCGAAACGAACTTCCGCGAAATCAGCGAAGTCAAAAAGCGCTATCCCCAAAACCTCGTCATCGCGTCGCTCATGGTCGAGTCGAAACGCGAATCCTGGCATGAAATGGTGCACCGTGCAGAAGGCGCCGGCTCAGACGCGCTCGAGCTGAATTTCGGCTGCCCTCACGGCATGAGCGAACGCGGCATGGGCTCGGCCGTCGGCCAAGTGCCCGAATACACCGAGATGATCACGTCGTGGGTCAAGGAAGTCGCGCGCGTGCCGGTGATCGTGAAGCTCACCCCCAACGTCACCAGCGTTTCGCACATTGCCGCAGCCGCCGAACGTGGCGGCGCCGACGCCGTCAGCCTGATCAACACCATCAATTCGCTCATGAGCGTCGATCTGGATAACTTCTCGCCCGCTCCGAACGTCGGCGGCAAATCCACCCACGGCGGCTATTGCGGCCCGGCCGTAAAACCGATCGCGCTGCACCTGCTTTCCACGGTTGCGAAAAATGTACGCATTCCCATCAGTGGCATTGGCGGCATCGGCCATTGGAACGATGCTGCCGAACACATCGCTCTCGGCGCTTCCACCGTGCAGGTCTGCACGGCCGCGATGCATTACGGATTCCGAATCGTCGAAGACATGATCGACGGCCTTTCCGAATACATGGACGCGCACGGCTTCCGTTCAATCGAAGATTTTCGCGGCCGCGCCGTGCCCAATGTTACCGACTGGGGCGAGCTCGACCTGAATTACAAAGTGATTGCGGAGATCGATCCCAAGCTCTGCATCGGCTGCCAGCTTTGCTACATCGCCTGCGAAGACGGCGCGCATCAGGCCATCGCGCCCTGGCGCCCCGAACCGAGCGCCTCACACGCAAACGGCAAGCAAGCGACCCATGTGGCAAATATCGGGGAAGGGAACGGCGCGGCGAAAACAAACGGCGAAGGTTTCAGCGTCCACGTCCCGCGCATCCTCGAAGAGGAATGCGTCGGCTGCAATCTCTGCGCGCTCGTCTGCCCGGTCGATGGCTGCATCACCATGCGCCAGATCCACACAGACCGGGCTCCCATGTCCTGGAATGACCGCACCCGCAACCAGTCGAAGGAGTGTGCCCCACCCACCTCCACTACCGACTAGCGCGCCCTTGAATTTGCTTCGTGCCTCCGTTGGCCACTATTCGTCGTGCCGACCCGTGCGCGGAGGCGGCGGATTTACCAGCACTTCGCCCAGCGGCCCGCGGTCCAATCCGTTCGCATCCACCAGGTGCACAGAAACCCTCGCGATGTTTGCGGGTGCCTGTAAAGTCATCTGCAAGTGCACAGGCTGAAAGGGAGTGACCGGCATCAGCTGTTGCGTCACCTCTCTTCCGGGGTAAAGGTGAGCTACCAACGTGCCTGCATAGAAGACGCCAAAATCTCCGCTGAGCACCAGCCCGTCGGAAGTTCTCGTCGCCGTCAGCGGCGTTCCAACCACCCCCGCCCACGTTGTCGTCTTGAAATCCGCGCCCATTCGCGTGGGATACCACGTCGTATCCAATGCGTAGCTCTGCCCCGGAACAAGATCCTCCATCGGGCTATTCACTTCCTCCTCGATGAACGGCCCCTCGGAGGCCGCCGGATTTTGGCTCGGCGAGGTCCCCGGCATTCCTGGCTGCGTCGGCTGTGCTTGCGGCGATCCGGGCTGCGGCCCACTCGGCGTCCCATTCTGCGTGTCAAGCGGAGCACCAGGCGCCGCCCCGTTCGGTGTTTGCGCTCGCCGCGGACGCCGTGCTCCGGCCGAATAGAAAATAATCGTCGCCTTGCCGGGATACTCCGCCGTCGGATCGATCTGATGCCGCTCCACCATCGTGTACCCACTCGTGCCATCCACCATCGCCAGCCATCCCGTAGCCGAATCGATCCACACTTCCTGCGAAATATCGTTCCAGTGAACGCGCAAATTGCCATCGCTCACAGAATAAGCGTCGTTGTCCTTCGGTCCGGTCTCTATGTGATACCCGCCGGGATACGCGCTTTGCGGATTTATCTGCGTCACGCTCCAGAGATTCGTGTTGGGCGTCCCGTCCGGGTTGTGCGTCGGGTACTCGCTGATCGTTTGTTCCGACCACGTCTGCGGGAACCCGCTCACGTTCTGCATCACGTTGTGGAACGAGATCACCGGCGAGTCCGAACCGATGCTGATCTCGCGAATGTAGCGCTGTCCGATATCCGGCGAAGGCGGCCCGGTCATCCGCACCGCGCACGTCGGCCCGCGTGACAACACCTGCAGCTCATAATCGCCATAATCCAGCGGCTGGAAACCGCCTTGCAGCCAGTGCTGTTCGTCCTGATCGCCCTCCGGCAGCGGCCAGATTTTGTCCCCACCGTAGTTGCGCGGGCCTCGTCCCGTTGTCTCGGGCGTAAATACTTGCCCTTGCGCCTGCGAATTGACGTACAGGAAATCGTGTCCGTTGAACGTCACCTGCATCAGCCGCCCGCCGATTTGCGGCACGATTTCCAGCTTCACCCAGCGATTCGCCAGTTGCTCCGCTTTCCACCCCAGATAATTCGTCGATTTTACCGTGCACTCCGAGCCGCCCTTCGCAGAGTGCTGCTTGCCCCATGAGATCATCGGCAAACTGCCCAGCACCGCCGCCAGCGCAACAATCGCCAACCACCCCGCTTTTTTAATGCCCGCAGAATTCCAACCCATCGATTACCTCGCATGAATTCAAAAGTCGAAAATTGCATTGCTGCCGCGTTGAGGGTATCGCTCAGCTATTTTCGTGTCCATCTGAAAATCGCCATGCAAGCTCGCAGGCGCGGCGTGGCTGCCATCCGAAGCGAACGCAATCATTCCTCGGTTCCGCGGTGCGCGGCTAGGGCTTGCCCAATCGCCAGGAGAACTTGCGGAATTTGGCGAGCCGGGCAAAGTCGCGCTCGTTGCCGGTGATGACCGTAGTGCCTGTGCGCGCCGCCGACATCGCGATAAGCGCCTCATTCATCACGCGCCCGCGCCCGGTCAACTCGTACCCGAATTGCTCGCGAAGGTATGCGAGGGCCCTCCCCGCCGTGGCCCAATCCGTCGCGTTCGGCAGCAGCAGGCGTTCCACAACGCGAAAATCGTACTCGAGCTTTTGGACAGTGCGAACCGCGCGACCCGAAGCGCCGGCGTACAATTCCGCAAGCACCACGGCGCTCAGCCAAACGGGGCCGCTTTCCGCCAGCCTTCGGGCGTGAACGGCCGCGTCGCCGCTGCGGAGTGCATCGATGTAGATGGACGTGTCGAAGAGCACGCCGGCCATCTAGCCGTCCAATTTCCCGAATACGTCGAGAATCTGGACGCGGCTCTTGAGGAACCTCTCGTGTGCTTCGCGCGCCACCCGGTCTCGCTCGGCGTCATCCAGCACTTTATCGAGTGCGCGTTCGATGGTCTCGGTTTCGGTCCGTGCATGCAGGGCCTTCTGCGCCCGGCGGATCTTCGCGCTATCCAGTTGATAATGCTTGTGGCTCACGCGACGTTTCGGTATCGCCATTTGCGGTCCCCCTGTGCGGATTATAACACGAATGAACATGAAAGCGTCCTTTATGAACATGCCAAATCGGCGCGTGGGCGGCTACTGAGCCGCTTGCATCCGCGAAAGCGTGCGAACATCATAGTATCCATGCGAACTCGGAGCTTCCTATGAGCCCTAAATTGCCGATTTACATGGACAATCATGCCACCACGCGCGTCGACCCCCGCGTCCTTGACGCGATGCTCCCGTATTTCACCGAAAAATTCGGCAACGCCGCCAGCCGCAACCACGAGTTTGGATGGAAAGCCGAAGAAGCGGTTGAAAACGCGCGCGCTCAGATCGCCCAGCTGATCGGCGCGTCGCCGAAAGAAATCGTCTTCACCAGCGGCGCCACCGAGTCGATCAACCTGGCCCTGAAAGGCGCCGCGGAATTTTATCGCGACAAAGGCAATCATATCGTCACGCTGGCCACCGAACACAAAGCCGTGCTCGATACCTGCAAGCGCCTCGAAAAGGACGGCTGCGAAGTAACCTATCTTCCGGTCGCAAGCGACGGTCTGGTCGACCCGGAAAATATCCGGCGCGCGATCGGCCCCAAGACGATTGTCATTTCCATCTTGCACGCGAACAACGAAATCGGCGTCGTCCTGCCGATAGCCGAGATCGGCAAAATCGCCAAACAACACGGCGTCTTGTTCCACGTGGACGCGGCGCAGTCCGCGGGTAAAATTTCCATCAACGTCGAGCGCGACGCCATCGACCTGCTCTCCATTTCCGCCCACAAAATTTACGGGCCGAAAGGAGTCGGCGCCCTCTATGTCCGGCGCAAAAATCCGCGCGTCCAACTCGCAGCTCAGATCGATGGAGGCGGCCACGAACGCGGCATGCGTTCCGGAACACTCAACGTCCCCGGCATCGTCGGCCTCGGCAAGGCCTGCGAGATTTGCGAAAAGGAAATGTCGGCGGAAAGCCGGCGTCTGCTCGCCCTCCGCGAACGCTTGCGCACCGGCATCACGCAGCGCCTCGAGGGCGTCACCGTGAATGGCTCGCTCGAGCACCGTCTCCCGAACAATCTAAATCTCAGTTTCGGCGGCGTCGAAGGCGAGGCGCTGCTCATGGGGATTTCAGATGTGGCCGTTTCCAGCGGCTCCGCCTGCACTTCGGCGCAGCTCGCCGCGAGCCACGTCCTGCGCGCGATCGGCATCGACGACGATTTGGCCCACGCTTCCGTGCGCTTCGGCTTGGGTCGCTTTAACACCGAAGAGGAAGTCGATTACACAGTCGCGCGAGTAGTAGAGACTGTCACGAAGCTGCGCGAGCTTTCGCCGGCCTACGAAGCGGCGAAGAGCAAGGGACGATAATGGCGATGAACGCTGATCTGCGGTATCCGATTGGCCCGCCCGAGCGGCATCAGCATTTGACGGCCGAGCAGCGCCTGCCGTTGATCGAAAACGTGGCGCAAATGCCGGCGTGTCTTGCCATCGCCGTCGACGGATTGACTGCGGCGCAGCTCGATACGCCGTATCGGCCCGGTGGATGGACCGTGCGCCAGGTGGTCCATCATCTCGCCGATAGTCACATGAATTCGTTCGTGCGCTTCAAGCTGGCCTTGACCGAGGATGCGCCCACGGTGAAGACGTATGACGAGGCGCGCTGGGCGGAAACCGTGGAGGCGAAGACGCCGCCGATCGAAATTTCGCAATCGCTCCTCGGGAGTCTGCATGCGCGCTGGGTCATGTTGATGCGCGCCATGGGCGAAGACGAATGGTCGCGCAAGATCTCGCATCCCGAGCGCGGAATTGTGACTCTCGACGAAAACCTCTGCCTCTATTCCTGGCACAGCCGCCATCACGTCGCTCACATCACGGCGCTGCGCGAAAGAGAAAGATGGGGCTAGAAGCCGTGAGCGGCGTCGATTCGCGCACCGCTGCGCCGGCTTGTGAAATGTCGAAGATTCCCGGATAATTAAATCGCCTCGCAGCTCGCAGTTTCCTCTGTGGCGCTATGGTGCAACGGTTAGCACGCGGCCCTTTCAAGGCCGAAATACGGGTTCGATTCCCGTTAGCGCTACCAACTTCCAAATCACCTCCGCTAGCCCCCGCGTCCGCTTCCTGAATTTTCTTTAAATATGCCTTGACACGTATATGCGCGTTAGCGTATATAAGAGACATGGAAACGGTATTCGAAATCATTGCTGAGCCCAACCGCCGGGCGATCTTGAGCCTGCTGGTCTCCTCCGAGCAGTCGGTAGGCGAGATCGAGCGCCGGCTCCATATGTCGCAGCCGACCGTCTCCAAGCACCTGCGCGTCCTGCGCGACGCAGGCTTCGTCGAATCCACGGTCGACGCGCAGCGCCGCCTCTACAGGCTGAAGCCGGAGCCCTTTCAGGAATTCGACGCGTGGCTCGCGCAGTTCCGTCGGTTCTGGTCGGCGCATATCGATGCGCTCGAACGCCACCTCGACCGCATGGATGAACCGGCCGCGGCGATGCCGTCGCTCAAGCCGAAATCAACGCCGAAGAAAAAAGCGGGGAGAAGATGAATGGTCGACGCGTGGGTGCTTGCGCTGCGGCGATTCTGGTCCGCGTACATGGACGCGCTGGAACGCCAGCTCGATCGCGCGGATCACACCACGCCGGCGAAAAAGATCGGGAGAGTACCACGCGGCCTAAACCGCGAACGCGATAAAGGAGAAGCAAATGAAAATCAAAGTAACTAGCGTATATGTAGATGATCAGGAGAAGGCTCTGCGCTTCTATACCGGGGTGCTCGGCTTCGAAAAAAAGAACGACTTCAGCCAGGGCCCCTACCGCTGGCTCACTCTCGCATCGCCCGAGGACCCAAACGGCATCGAGCTCCAGCTGGCGCTCAACAACAACCCTGCGGCCAAAGCCTATCAGGAGGCGATGTTTCAGCAGAATCAGCCCGCGATCATGTTCTTCACGGACGACATCAAAGGCGACTACGAGCGCATCAAGTCGCACGCCGAGTTCACCATGCCGCCCACGGACGTCACCGGCTCGATCATCGCCATGCTCGACGACACCTGCGGCAATCGCATTCAGCTCACGCAGTTGAAGTGGGGCAAATAGCATGCGCGCGCGCGCAATCTGTGCCTTTTGCCGTTGCCTTCGTGGCGGCCGCCTTCCGGTCGGGCGCCTTTGCCTTTATGTCGTAGCGCCGGCATCTTGCCGGCTGCCTTTGAACTGCAAAGGAGAAAACCAATGAGCGAACGCGCACAGTACGTGCCGGGTCCCGCCTTCGGGGCGCAGGTAAAAAAGGGTGGAGATAAATGGACGCTCATTCTCGTCAGAGAGCTGCGCCACTCGCCGGAAAAGGTCTGGCAGGCGATCACCGATCCGCTGCATCTCCGTGAATGGGCGCCCTTCGACGTAGATGGTCCGGTGAGTGTGGTCGGGGCCACCGCGAAGCTCACCTGGGTGGGTGCTCCTGCCTCCTACGATGTCACGGTGACGCAAGCCGACGCTCCCAGGCTGCTCGAGTACGGCGATATGCGCTGGGAACTCGAATCGATCGCCGGCGGCACGCGCCTCACCTTGTCGGCCAACATCGATCGCCGGTTCGTCGCCTGGGGCGCGGCCGGCTGGCACATCAGCTTTGACGTCCTCGATCGGCTGCTCGCGGGTCAGCCCATGGCACGGCTCGCCGGCGGAGACGCGGCCAAGTCCGAGGCGTGGCAACATCTTGTCGCCGAATATAAAAAGCAGTTCGGAGCCTGAACGCGGAATTCGCTGCCGGAAGCCGCAAGAAATAGCGGCAAAAAAAACCTGAAGCGAGGTGGATTATGACCCAAGCTACGATTCGCACGATGTTTCGCTGGATTCACATTGTCTTTGGTATTCCGATTCTCGGTTACATTTACGATTCGCCGAAGGACACCCCATACTACGCATGGTCCATCCGCGAGATCTTTCTCCCCGTCTTGCTGCTTTCGGGCCTATGGATGTGGAAAGGCCACGTCGTCCGCCGCCTCTTCTCGCGGAAAGACGCCGCCCGTTTGCTGTAAGCCATCAACGCCTGACGCCCGCAGCCGTGTGAGGTCCGCCGAAGAGATTTGCACCCCCAGCGGTTGCGCCATTCTTGCCCTTTACATACAGGGAGCTCCGCCTCAAAATCCCCCAATCATTGATTGTAGTCGGAGACGTTTGTGCCGCCCGTGAAAATGAAGGTGTGGATGACGTGGTCGGAGCTGGCCCTATGCCCGCGCATCACAAAGGAGCAATTTCAGGCAGAGCTCGCTAAATATCCGAAGTCGAGCATTTTGATCGCATGCACGAAGTTAAGCGTCGGTTTCGGTTATGGGCCAGAGGCCCGCACCCTTCCTTCGGATCAAGCGGTCAACCTATACATCCCCATTCTGTTCCCTCCCGACCTCGTTCCTCGCGTCCGCGCCTGTGCTCGGGGCGGGAGAATCCTCTTTTTCAATGGACAGTTGCGCTACCTAGCAGCGGAGACAATTCGGCTGCAACCAGCCGCTACCGTGCCTGAGCTTCCTGAGAACGGGCCGCAGAACAACCAATACGGCGAGCTGTTGTTTAAATCCGGCGAACTACTTTACAAAAAGCACGTCGTGGTTCATGACGAGCTGGACGGATACGCAAACCTTGCCGCCGAGTTCCTGCCCACGTACGAAATCACCTCGGCGACAGAGCCCATGTTCACCTTTGTGCGGTTTTACATTTGGCTGACGAAAATCATTCCGCGGATCCCGCCGAATTTGCTCCGATTTGACATTGAAGCGGAATTTCAAAAGGCGTTCCCGTTTCCCATCCTCACCTACGCCGAATTCATAGCGGCATTCGCCTCGCACGCTCTCCAGGAACGTCGGACCCAGACCTTTGACAAGCCTATAGACGCGACATTGCGTAAGACTTGGTTCAAGAAAACGAGCGTGTCGGAACCTACGATTGAACGGATGTTTGAAACGGTCTCATTCTCGTTAGACAACATGCCAAAGCCGAATGACACTCTCGGATACGGAGATTTCGAGTTCCTGAAAGATCGTCCGTATTTCCTGTTCAACGGCGACATGTACATGCTCGATTACGAATTTGCACTCGGAAAACTCGAGAGCGCCGTCGTTTGGCGTGTGCTGCGGAGCCTTCCGGACGAGAAAAAAGAGCCGTGGCTCAGCTATTGGGGACTGGTGTTCGAAGAATACGTGACGTGGATGTTCGAGACATACGCCGCGCGTGCCCTGCACCGTATCTATCCAAGCCCGAGATATAACGGCAGTACTGACCAAATCTGCGACCAGGCCATCATATGCGACGACACCGCCGTGCTGATCGAAGCAAAACTAGGCACTTGCGCGGCGGCGGATCGATATTCCGGGAACTACCAGAAGATCAAGCTCTATCTCGAGGACAAACTCGTCAGCAAAGGCGTGAATCAGCTCCTCAATGCCATTAATAGAATCAGTGCTGGCGGCACCGACGTACCGGATTACCTCAAAGGTGTCAGACGAATAGTCCCCATGATCATCACGCGTGACGACTTCGGCGGATGCTGGGGAGTAAACGCCTACCTGAACAAACGGTTCCAAGACCAGCTGAGCAGGAAATTGCGCAAGGGAACCGTCGTAACGCCGCTCGTTTGCGCGAGCATTTCGTGCTTGGAGCGTATGATGTGGGTGCTAAGCGAAAAGCCCCTCGCCGACGTAATGCAAGAGCGAATTAAGACCGACCCGACTCTTCGACAGCCCTTCGACGCCGCAATGAAGTACGTCCGGCACGGCATGGCCCCAAAGCTGCATGCGCACGTCGAAGCTTTCAAAGAACTGGCCGAGCACCTTATCGCAGATTTCGGTGTTACGGCTGACGGATAAACACGTACGACGCAAGAGGTGCCGCACGATGAAAAAGCCCGGAGCGACCAGACCATCCTCTTCGTCCATTGACGCGAAGATTAACGAGCTTGCGGACTGGCGCGGGTGGACGCTCGCCAGGGTGCGCGAAGTCATCCTCGAAGCGGACCCTGACATCGTGGAAGAGTGGAAGTGGGTCAAGCCGACGTCGGCTGGGGTGCCTGTCTGGTCGCGTGCCGGAATCATCTGCACGGGAGAGACGTACAAGAGCGTCGTGAAGATGACGTTTGCCAAGGGAGCTTCATTGAAGGACCCGGCGGGGCTGTTCAACTCTAGCCTCGAAGGGAACGTTCGCCGCGCCATCGACATCCACCAAGGCGAGAAGATCAACGAACCAGCCCTGAAGAACCTGGTCCGTGCCGCAATAGAGCTAAATCTCATCACCCAACCAAAAACAAGGCCTAAGCCAAGCCGGCAATCGGCGCGCGCGAACCGCGCCCACTAGCTTCGTCGTAGTCGCCACCCGCGCCCAGCTTCCCCTTATGAGGCCGAGCGAACGCATCCGCGCGCGAACATGAAAATAACGCCATTTAAGCCTCATTTAAGCGTCAAAACCGCGCAATTTAGCCCCTCTTAAGGACCACCCGCCCGCCGCGCAGGCCGTACCCTCTGCTTCCTTTGCCTCTCAACCTACTCTGCTTCATGGTTCTATGAGTTCCATACTGCGTATTTTCCACAATAGAAATCGCCCATTGCGCATGCTACCCTTGGTTGTTTTTTGAAGCTGAGATCCGCGCAGCCGCGGAAAAAAATCCGCGAAAAAGGGCTGCGAAACAGAAAGGAGAAGTGTGCGAGCCGAAGGAAGTGCTGGCCGGACGTCAATTTCTAATCGATAGTAATTACGATTAGAAATCGACGCAAGTCCCGCATTTTCAATAACATAAAAATTTCTAATCGATAGAAAAACAGCCCCTCGGAGAGGAGCAAAAGCGCACAAAAGGCGAACGATCCAGCAGCCGAACTTAAAGCGTGGCCAGCGTGCGATGGACCATGCTCACGGCAATGGCGCCTTCGCCCACGGCGGACGCGACCCGCTTCACGTTCCCTGAGCGGACGTCGCCGACGGCGAACACGCCGGACAAGCTCGTTTCGAGCATTTGCGGCGGCACCGTCGGCCGCAACGGCACTGCGGCAGCAGCGTCGATATCGGCTCCGGTGAGGATGAAGCCCTTGTTGTCGAGGGCGACGCAGCCCTCCAGCCACTCGGTTCGCGGCGACGCCCCCGCCATAATGAAGACGTGGCGAATGTCGTGCGTTGAGGTCGCCCCGGTTTCGTCGCGCCAGGTAATGCGCTCGAGATGCGAGTCGCCGTCGAGGCCGGTGATCTCGCTGCGATAGTGCAGATCGATCGCAGGGTTTTGTTCGATGCGTTGGATCAGATAGCGTGACATCGTATCGGATAGCTGGCCGGAGCGGACGAGCATGTGCACTTTGCGTGTGGTCTGCGAAAGAAACACGGCGGCTTGCCCGGCGGAATTTCCGCCGCCCACGACAACCACGTCGTCGCCTTCGCAAAGCTGCGACTCCATGTTCGTCGCGCCGTAATATACGCCCTGGCCCTCGAACCGGTGCAAATTCGGAATGGGCGGCTTGTTGTACTGGGCGCCGGTGGCGATGATGATGGCGCGCGCCCCAAGGCTTTTGCCGTCCTCGAGCACCACTTTGTAAGGACGCCGGCCGCAGTCGAGATGCGCCACGTTGCACGCGACCATCATTTGCGCGCCGAATTTTTCGGCTTGCGTCAGCGCGCGCGTCGCCAGTTCCTGGCCCGAGACGCCGACGGGAAAGCCGAGATAGTTTTCGATTTTCGAACTCGATCCGGCCTGGCCTCCCGGCGAAGCCAGTTCCACGACGAGAACATCGAGCCCTTCGGAAGCCGCATAAACAGCGGCTGCGAGCCCGGATGGCCCGGCGCCGACGATGATGAGATCGCGGATCTGCGAAGCGTCGATGCGGCTGTTGAAACCAAGACAGTCGGCGAGTTTTTGTATCGAAGGATTGCGCATCACGCCGTGATTCGTGCAGATCACGACGGGAACTTCGTCGCGCTGCACTTGAAAGTGATCGAGCAGGCCCTGAGATGTCTTGTCGGTATCGAGATCGATATAAGAGTAAGGGTATCCGTTGCGCGTGAGAAATTCGCGAAGCTCCAGCGTCTTCGCCGAATAACGCGAGCCCAGGAGAATGACGTTGCCCAGCCCGCGCCGGATCAGTTCGAGCCGCCGCAGAATGAAAGCGCGCATCAGGATTTCGTTCAGCTCGCCGTCGCGAGCGATGAGTGTGCGCAATCCTTCCGGGCCGACCTCCACGAACTCGCCCGGCTCGGTCACCCGCCCAAGAACGAGGCACCGTTGGCCGGAAATCATCGTCATTTCGCCCGTGAACTCGCCGGGGCCGTGCTTTGCGACCGAATGCTCGCCCAAAAGGTCGGGCTGGACCACTTCCATCGCCCCGGAAAGCAGCAGAAAGAATGGAACGTTTGTGTCGCCGGGTTTGAACAGGATGTCGCCGGGCGCAACCTGCTTTACGTTGCCCAGAGCGCGGACGCGATTGATTTGATTCGGCGTCAATATCGGAAAAGCCTGCGTGTGCGCGTCAAGTAAGCTAGGAACCGGAGAAGCAGCCATTTTCGTCCTCCTTTGTTTGCCTTAAGGCAGGCTTGAACGAAGCAGCTTCGGATGAGGATCCGTTTTCAGCAATCAGCATAGACCTAACGGCTTTGCAACGGAAGCCGTCGGCGAACGTCGCGAAGCGCGTCACCGGAAAATCGTGAGTTAGTTTGCGATGAGGGTGGCGATTTCAAGCCGGTACGAACCCATGCGCGCCAATTTCACCGGGTTCGACTTCGTCCACGTAGCACCAGACCCACGCCTCTTCCGGCTCGATCGACCGCATCAGCGGATGATGCGTGTGACGGAAATGTTTTGTCGCATGTTTGTTCTTCGATGAGTCGCAGCAGCCCACGTTTCCACACTCTAGGCACAGCCGCAAATGGACCCACGTGTCGCCCATCTTTACGCACTCTTCGCAGACGTGCGTATTCGTCGTCGTCACCTTGATCTGGTTGATGTGTTTGCACTGTGCCATATGGCCTCCATTGTGGCGCTGCACCTCAGTTTGCCCGGAGACGGGTCCAATTTCCAGAAGCGCGCTGAAGCGCTGGCAACGCCAGTGATCCGCAGTTGGATGTAATGACAGCGGCGGCGGTCGCAAGTCTCGCTCCTACCAAGGCTGCTGGGCCATACAGTCATCCCTGTAATCACCCTCCTGATCGGTTACATTTCTACCCCGTTCCCACGGCAACCACCATGGACACTTAACGTCAACGACCGTAAATCCCTGCGTTTCCGACGCTTACACGAGATAACCGTTGGCGTTGCAGATGCACTTGAGGGGCCATCCAAAGTGCCCGTGAACCAGCGGGCGGACGAGGCGAAGCGTGCAAGGACTGACACAGCAGAGGAAGCGGGGCGCCGGAGAGCGCGGTTTCACGGTCATCGAGTTGATGGTCGTCGTCCTCATCGTCTTCATCGTGGCGGCGATGGCCATTGTCCAGATGGGGCCCACCCTGGCGGCGTCGCGCTCGGATACGGCGATGGACCAGGTGATCGATCAAATTCGGCAGGCACGCGAGTACTCGATCGAGAACCGACGATACGTTGCGGTCACATTTCAGACGGTCGGATCCCAAGCCCAGATCGTGATCACGCAAATGAACTCGCAGACGGCAAACGCGGGCGCCAACGTGGTGCTCAGCACCGTGACGTTGCAATATCCCGTGCAATTCTGCGTCTGCTCCATGCCGGATACGCCGGATGCCTTCGGCAATGGCGGAGCGATTTATTTCGAAGGAGACAGCGGCGGCCCCGCCGGCGGCATGTGGTTCCAAAGCGACGGCGAGCTTGTCGATGGAACGTCGCTCCAACCGATCAATGGGACTGTATTTCTCGGCATAACAGGGAGCAAGAACCTATCCCGCGCCATAACGGTGCTCGGCACAACGGGCCGCGTGCGCGCTTATAAGTCGACGGGTTCGGCCTGGTTTTCGTCGTGAAGAGGAGACGGAAGATGCGTCAACAGAAAAAAGAGAGCGGATTCACGCTGCTGGAGACGATGATCGCCGTCACGGTGCTGCTCATCGGGCTGTTGAGCCTGGCCGGGCTGCTGACTAGTTCGCTCACCTATATGCGAAACGCGCAGAACGATTTCATCGCACAGGAAAAAGCCGAAGAAGCCATGGAAGCGATCTTCACCGCAAAGTACACGGATTCGATCACCTTCTCGGAGATTGCGAACACAACCGCGAGCCCACCGGGAATTTTTCTAGCCACGCCCCAGCCAATCTTGCAGCCGGGGTCCGATGGATTGGTGGGAACGGCCGCGGATTCTACGGCGCCGCCTGCCTACCTCTATCTTCCTGGCCCGGACGGATTGATGGGCACGGCGGATGACTTGACGGTGTCGCTGAACGGTTTCACGCGAACAATTACCGTCACTCCCTATCCGGGTGACGCGAACCTGAAGCAGATTTCCGTGACAGTGAATTACACGCTCGGCACTTTGAACCGTTCGTACACCATGACTTCTTACATTTCAGCGTTCAACTGAGTAGTGAGCCAAGCGCCAAGGAGCACAGATGAAACGGGAACGCGGTTTCACACTAATCGAGATGTTGACGGCGATGGCGATCATGCTCGTGATCGGCGCGGCGGCGGTAACGGCTCTGGTGCAAGCCCAGCGCGTGACGCAGGGTGTGGCGATGGAAGCCGCTACGCAGGAGAATTTGCGCGCCGGGATGCATTTCATGGTGCGGGATATCACGCAGGCGGGCGAGGGCTTGCCTCCGGGCGGTATCTCGATTCCCAATAGCTCCTCGGCGGTCTCGGCGCTTAACAGGCCGGCCACAACTACGACGTTCAATTCAAACTATGTGGTCCTGAGCGGAATAGAGCCGGGATCCGCAATCGGACAGCTTGCAAAGGGTGTCACGACCACTGGCACGGTGATTACCACGGGTGCGAACCCCACCGATATCATCACAGTGCTCTATGCAGATAACAGCCTGGTCGATAGCAGCGCCAACAAATATTACCTGAATCAGTACCCCATAACGCAGACTGGAACTTCACACAACTGCGCTGGGACGTTCACCACCGCTGCTTCGGTAACGCTGGATTCGACCTGCTTTGACATGCCGGGCTCCGGTCCGACGCCGATCGCTCCCGGCAACTTGATGATGTTCGAGAACGAGTACGGCACGGCCCTCGAGTACGTGACGGGTGTAAGCGGCCAAACGATCAGCTTTGCATCTGGCGACCCGGCCGGGCTGAATGCCGTAAGCGCCTCGTCATACCCCAATGGCACGGCAGCCGCGCTTCTGGCGAACGGCTCGGTGCCAACTACTATCACGCGCGTCTGGATGGTCACTTATTACCTGGATTCCACGACGAATCCGACGCACCCTCAACTCGTCCGCCAAGTGAATTATCCCGGCTATCCGACAACCGCGACGCAGACCAATGCGCCGCAGCCAATCGCGGATGACATCGAGGACCTCGGTTTTACTTTCGACATCATCGACTCCACGGCACCGAGCGGAACCTATCCAAACGGCGCCGGCGATGCGCCCCAACCGGCTTGCTGGGCCCACCCGTGCTCAAGCAACTCGGATACTCCGCAACAGATTCGCGCCGTGAATGTCTATCTGGCCGGGCGCTCCGAACGTCCCTACCAACTGGGGAATGCGCTTACCTTTTTTCACAACAACCTGAGCACGCAGGTCAGCATTCGCAGCCTGGCGTTCACGAACCAGTACAACACTTCAGCGACGGCGCCGGAGTGACTTTAAGGCGGGGATCCAAAGTCGCCTTAAGAAGAGTTTTATTTAAAGGAGAACTGCTTTGAGAGCCCAACGAGAAAGCGGAATCGCACTGATCACGGTCCTGCTGCTACTCTTGCTCGTCTCCGCTGTCATCGCGGGAATGACGTGGATGGTGATGACCGACCAGCGACTCGGCGGCAACAACGTGAACCGCGACTTGGCGTTCTATGGCGCGGAGGCTGGCATGGAAAAGCTGACCGCCGACATGGGCAATCAGTTCGCTAGCGAAGGTGCAATCACGTCGACCGACGTCACGACCCTCGAGACCACCCCGCCTTCGATCCCGGGAATCACGTACACGAACGCGAGCGGTGGATCGACCTACACGATCGAGTGTGGCACTACACCTTCTCCCTGCACGCCCACGCCGCAGACGGCCGAGATCCTTCCCCCCAGCCCTTACGCGGGAATGAACGCGATCATCACGCCGTTTACGCTCTCGGTGACCGCGCAGGACCTTGGTGGCGGCGAAGTGAAACTCAACCGGCAGTTGCAACTCGTCGCTATTCCCGTGTTCCAGTTCGGCGTCTATTCCGACTCGGACCTCGCGTTTTTCAATGGTCCGACATTTGATTTCGGCGGCCGCACGCACACCAATGGCAACCTGTGGCTTTCGCCGAACTCAGGCCCGCTGTTCCTGGGAGATAAAGTGACGGTCGTCGGCCAAGTGATCCGCACGAACCTGGAGAACGGCTATCCGGGATCGGGCAGCACCATCTCCGCGGGCGGAAACTATTCCGGCACGGTGAGCATCGCTCTCACGCCAAACCCAAGCTCGACGCCGAGTGGCCCGTCCTACAGCAACACGCAATGGCGGCCACTTGCATTGACGGAAAGCAGCGTTACGGGTAGCAGCGTCTATGGCAACGTGAGCACCACGCCCAACAACCCGACTTGGTCGAACGTGGAAGCTGCCTATAACGGCATGCTCGTCAATGGCGTTGCGCCCTTGAGCTTGACCTCCACGGCACTGGGCGGAATCACCCAGCCAATCGAACTCATTCGTCGGGCGCAGGTCGGAGAAAGGGCTTCAAACCCGGCGTTGTTCGCAGAGCGCTATTTTTCGCAGGGCACTATGCGGATTCTTTTGGATGACTATCCTTCGGGCACAGCTCCGGGCGGGCCGACGGCGACGTCGAACGCCGCGTGCCACACCACGGATATGATGAGCCTGGACGGAATCGACACCTCGACCGACCCATATGACCTCTCGCGGCTGGCCAATGCGACCGCACCAAGTTGGTGGTCATCCACGACGGCGACGTACTATCCGCTTGCCACTTCGGGAGCCGCAAGCTCTTCTTACACCTCGTATACGTCGCCGACCGTGGGAACCGGGTATTGGGTGAGCAATGGCAGCCCGATTATTACAGGCTGCCTTAAAATCGAATATCAGAATACGAGCGGTACATGGCACGACATCACGGAAACGATTCTAAATCAGGGATACGTGGGCAGGAACATTAACCCCCAAGCGGCACCAACGCCATGCACGCCGCCAAGGCATGGAACGTGCACGACCACCCCGAATACGGTCGCGCCGTATCTAACTTTTCTGCCTTCCACTGGAACCGTCATCGCGCCGCAGGGTTCAGCGTCAATCACGAGCGGAACCGTGGGCTGCGGCGACCTGAGTCCCAATGCGATCATCCGCATCGAGAGATTACGCGATAATCCCGCTAACTCGGGAAGCTCAGGAGGGTGCGGCGGATACACCAATGCAAACGATTTCTGGCCGATGGCACTCTTCGATTCTCGAGAGGGATTGATGCGGCCCAACACTACTCTATCAGCGAATTCCGACGGTAACCCGCCAGTCTCGGCGAACGGCGTGATGTACTACATAGAACTGGATGCAGCAAACCTGGCGACGTGGTTCAAGAATAACCAGAGCTCTTTGAGCCTGAACAACAGCACCGGCTTCGCTCTATATTTCTCAGACCGGCGGACCGAGCAAATCGATACACAAGGCGCCACAACTGAAAAGACGGGTTCCTACGGTTACAACGATTTCGTGAATCCGAATGACGTGAACAATGGCTGCCCAAATGGCACTCTCGATACCGGCGAGGATATTGAGCAAGACGGCATCTTCAGGAACTATGGCGGCACGGAGATGCTGCCGTATTCCGGCTACAGGCTGAGCAATATCGTGAGTGGCTCGAACCTGAGTACGGTGTTGGTCGCAAACCCAGACTGCCCTTCGTCTGGGACGTGGCCGGGGATTGTATTCAACCACACGAATGAAGCGAGAGAAAATTCCCCAGTCTTCTTCCGTCGAGCGCTGAAAGTCGTGGACGGAGAAACGCTCAACCTGGGGACAAGCTGCTTCAGCGGTGGCACGCCTGCTTGCGGCCTGGCGATCACGTCGGAAAACCCAGTTTACATTATGGGTGACTACAACGTCCCAGGGCTAAGCATGACCAGCTCGAGCAGCGTAGCAACTTCCATCGCTGGCGACTCGGTTACGTTACTGTCCGACAATTGGAACGACGTAAACAGCTTCATTTCGCCCTACGATTACACGAAACGAACTGCTGTAACCACCGATTATCGAGTTGCGCTGATTGGCGGGAAGGGAATACCGTTCCCGCAAATCGGCAGTACGCAGGACTTCGGTACTGACGGTGGATTACACAACTTCCTGCGATTCCTTGAGGATTGGGGCAGTTCAACAGCGAACTACTCCGGCTCGCTCGTGAGTTTCTATTACTACCATCAAATGGTGGGTGCGTATAAAGACGGGACCGGGACATACAATCCCCCGAACCGCGTCTACTATTTTGATACGAACTTCACGAGAGGTACGCAGTACCTGCCGCCTTTGACCCCGAAGTTAAAGGCTATCAATACCATCGGGTTCACGCAGGAAACCAACCCGACGCAGTAACGGTCGACAAAATACGAAGCGGTAAAACGATGCGGCCTCCGGCGACGGAGGCCGCATCGTTTTTTGGGGCAGAGACATGCGGGAATGCGCGCAACGTGCGCGGGCTGAGGTGCCAACTTACTGAGACGCAGGCAGGACGCGCGGATTGAAGCCGTTGTTCACGGTCGGTGTGGTGCACGGGGACCCGGCGTTTGCCGAGCAGAGATCGTTGAACGCGTTGGAGAAGTCGCTCGGGGCGACGAGCCCATCGAGCGGTTCGGCGTAGATCAAGTAATTGTGGCCAATCGGAAGCCGGTCGATCTCGTATGAGCCGTCAAACTGCGGTGCATTTGTAGAGCTGCTGCAGCTCCAGCCGGAAAGAGTTCCCGCAATCACTGAGCCAGTGTCCGAGTCGACCGCCACCACGTGCGCGCCAAAAATTCCGGTAACGGATGTACCGGCCGAAGGCGCCGGAAGGTCTGCCAGCACAAATGGATTTGCGGGCAACACTTGCCCGCGAATAGAGCCGATGTTAATCGTGTCGTTCGGATCGGGGTAGAGCGCGCGGATGCCGGTGCGGTCATCATCGGAGAGCGGGCCGTCGGGCGCCTGCGCGGTCGGGCGGTCGCCGAGGAATTGGCCGGGCGGCGGAGCGTACGGAAACATGATCGCGCGCCAGACGGCGGAATGATCGAAGCCGAACCAGTGGCCGAGTTCGTGAATCAGAAGGGATTCGAGATCGTACGCCGCGGGCGCGCTCGGGAGCGCGGCGGGCGTGGCAAACGTCGCCTGACCATCCGGGCGAAACAGCGTGTCAGCATCGAGAATCTGCCCAGCGAACGATGCGGGCGGGCTCGCGCCCACGGTGACGCCCGGCGCATTGGCCGTGATGATGCGCGTGAACGCGAGCACGCCCGTCGTAAATCCGTCGCTCGCGTCATTGAAGCAGATCGTGTTCAGCCCATCGACATTAGTTTCCGCATCATTGGTGCACTCGTTCGCAGCAGAGACGCGTACGAGAGGCGCGAACATCCCCGGGTAATTTGTTGCGTTGATCGTCGTGCCCGTCACGCCGGACCACGTGCCAAAGGAATCGCTGATCGCCTGTTCGATTTCATTCAGTTGCGCAGCGGTGCCTTGCTGGGCCACTGTGACAACCGTGTGCGTGGTAGGGAGCGAAATACTCCACTGCCGGTCGAGGGGCGCCGTAACAGAAAGATTCCAGCGATCTGTTTGCGGACAGCCCGGTGCGAGAGGCGCGGTCGTGTCGAAAATATATGCGTGGGCCGCAGGCGCGAGAGCGATTCCCAATGAGCAAAGCAACAGCTTTTCGCGAGAGATCAGTGTGCTCATGGATTTGTACTTGCTCCTGGGTCGCCGCCGAGAGCAGCCTCGATTTGCTCGCGAAGACGCACGATTGGCATGGCGCGAACGCCACTAACAATGAAGCGCCGGGTGGCGGGATCGAACGTTTCGAGTGAGGCTGTGTCTTGCGTCACGTTTTCGCCCCCGGATGCGGAATTGCGGCGAATGCGGAAGGTGCCCTGTTCCCAACTCACAATAGAGAAATCGCCGCGAGACGTTCGCTGAAGGAAAAGCACGACCTCTTCGCCCGCCCGAAATCGGGGCACGCCTGAAATGATCGACGTAATCTGCCCCGTTCGGCCGCCGAGCAGCCGCACGGTGATTTGACCGTTCGCGGCGCCACGCCAGGTCTCTTCGACCCGAAATGTCGTGAACGTCCAGATCTCTCCTTGGTCCCAAGCCGTGCGGTTCGCCACGCACTGGGCGCGCACGATTTCCTGTGCCGCGTGCGCCATTTGTGCCAGGGTCATGCGCATCAGCGTCGTTGCGCGAACGGCCGAGCCGGACGTGCAAGAGAAAAAACCGACCGCGATGGCGCACACTGCAGCAGCAGAGAAACGGACTTTCGTTTGCTGGTTCATTTCACCTCCAAGAGGCCCGAGGCGATGGCGCGGTCGTTGTTCAGCGTACTGATCACGAGCGTGCGGACGCCGGGCTGTGTGCCGCTGGAAACTTGCAAATCGAGTTCGATCATTCCGGGCAGAAGGCCCGTGACTGCAGAGGCCGTAACGCCGATATCAGAAGAATTGGGCGCGCTGGCCGGTCCTGTGAACGCATACGTGAATGTGGGATCCAGTCCGTTGCCGTAGACGCAGATGCTCACGGTTTCCACGCCTGAGGCTGGCCGCGAAACGGTGACAGGCGAACCTTGGATACCGCACGTGGTCCCACTCGTCAGCATTCCTACGGACTCGATGTTGATCGGAGATGAAGCTGCAGCGGTGGTTGGGTCCGTCACGATAATATCCGCGGCCGATGCGGCTGGCTGCCCCGCCGCGAGCGGAAGAATTGCGGTGGAAATGTCGAATGGCACGATCACAAAGGGCACGGGATTCGAGATCGCGCCCGGCGTGCCGGGATTCTCCACTTCAATCGTGAGTACCGCCGCCGAGGCGATATCTGAAGGCGCAAGCGCGATCGCGCATTGGCCTGCCGTCGAACAAGTGGTCGCGCGCGCCGTGCCGTCGATCAAAATTGCCGATGCGCCGGTGCCGCTGCCGGCAACGAAATTCAAGCCGCGCACCGCAAGAGGAAACCCCTCGACAGCCCCCGCCATCACGCTCGAGGGCGAAATCGATTCGATCGTAGGCCCGCTGTTGATGACCACGGTTGCCGTCGCGGATTTCGTTGTGTCCGCTTCACTGGTGGCCGTAATCGTGATTGCATTTGGCGAGGGTACAGTCGCGGGCGCCGTATAGAGGCCGTTTACATTGATCGATCCGCAAGTCGTGCCGCTGCAACCCTGGCCGGCCACCGCGCTTTGCACGGTCCAGGTGACGCTGGTATTCGCACCGCCGGAAATAATCGCGACGAACTGCTGCGTATCCGTCTGGGAACTCGATGGGTTCATGAACGCGTAAGGCGGCGACACGGCGATGTTGACCGGACCGGCGGCAACGATCGTGACGGTTGCGCTCGCACTTTGCGAGGAATCCGCACGGCTCACAGCCGTCACCGTGACGGGGTTCGAATTGGGCACGCTGGCAGGTGCGGAGAAGTCGATCGATCCTTCTGTCGGGCCTGTTGGCGGAGCGCACGGATTCGATCCGGAGGCGCAAATCCGCCCGATTGTTGCATTTCCGTCCGCCGTGCCGTCGACGAACCATGAGACAGCGGCGTCGCCCGATCCGGAAACATTCGCAGCAAGTGAAATGCGTTGCGACGTCACGACGGTGGCGGACGGTGGTGATATGTCCACGCTCACGGTGCTCGCGATCGTCACGGAAGCAGAGGCCTGACTCGCTCCTGACGTGACGGCACTAGCTGTGGCAGCGACTGTCACGAGATCGTTTGCCGGTAAATCGGCCGGTGCGGAATAAAGAGCGGAACTCGTGCCGGTCGCAGCGATCGTTCCGTAGTCTGCGCTTCCGCCAACGATCCCGTTCACGCTCCAAGTAGTCGTTGCGCCAGGGGCGAGACAAAACGACGCAGTGAACGATTGAGCCCCTCCTAGAGCAATACTCGCGGAGGATGGCGAAATCGAACTGCTTGCCGAACAAGTAATCGTGGCGCTGGCTGAACCGGTCTTCGAATCGTCAGCGACGCTTGCCGCAGTGATTGTCACCGTCGCTGGTTGCGGCGGAACAGCCGGACCGGTATAGGTCGCCGTATTCGCGCCGCGTGGCGCGATCGTGCCTAGAGCGGAATTGCCGCCCGCGACTCCGTTCACGCCCCATGTAACCCCGGGCGTCGGATTCCCCATGGCCGAAATCGTTGCCGAGAAGATTTGTTCGCCTCCGGCCGGCACATTCGCCATGGAAGGCGATACCGTGATCGTGATGTTGTCTGTAAGCGTGATCACCGCCGACGCTGTTGCAGAGCGGTCCGCGGCGCTCACGGCGGTCACCGTAATGCTGGGCGCCGCCGGCATGGTGCCCGGAGCCGTATATACCCCAGACGTGGAGATCGTTCCGACGCTCGAGTCACCTTGCGTGACTCCGTCTATTTCCCATGTGACGGCCGTGTCTGTAGTTCCGGTCACTGCCACTTGAAACGATTGTGTTTGCCCGAGGAAAACCGCGGTGCTCGTCGGCGAGATCGTGATGGAAATTTGCAGCGTCGGCGGCGTCGTAGTCACTCCCGCGTTGCAACCCGCGCAGAGCATTGCTGCGAAGCAGCCCGCCACGAGCGAAAACACGCGTCCGAATCTTGCCGCGCCCGCATGTTGACACGCAATGCACCCAAGGCTTTGTTGCGTCCGATTGCCGTTCGTTCGAGAGACCATGCGCAGCGGACGAGGCACGGCATGTGCCACTCCGGTGCAGGCGCAGCTCTGCCTTTACGCCGTGTTACCCAACCTTGCGAGTGTCGCGTCTTCAGCGGCTAAGTCGAAGGAAATGTTGATGTTGTCGCGAAGTGATTGCCAATCGATATCCGCCAAGCCACCCTGTGCGTGTGCCTGCGAACCCGAGCAGCAACAACGCGATCGTTCCAATGCGGCACAGCGAATTTCGCTTCGGGAATTTCGCGCAGCCGCAGAGCCCCATTCTGCTCATCTGCACTCGATAATCACTTACTCAGCAGCCTGACCAGCGCGGCCTCGATACTTTCAAAATGGAAGGAATATCCAAGTTCAGCCAGCCGCGCCGGCCGCACGCGCTCGCTGGCGAGCAATAGTGGCTGTGCCATCTCACCGAGCGCGAGCCGCAGCGCAAATGCCGGCGCCGGGAAAATGGCAGGGCGGTCCAAAATCCCGGCTGCGACTCGAGTAAACTCCGCGTTTCGAACTGGATTCGGCGCAACCAGATTGATTGCTCCGGAATAGCGTTCGTCTGAGATCGCGCTCAGCGCCACTGCTACAGCGTCTTGCAAAACGACCCAAGACATCCACTGCCGCCCCGAGCCCAATCGCCCGCCCACGCCCCAGCGCAAAGGGGCCAGCATTTTCGGCAACGCACCACCTTGAGACGTAAGAATCACGCCGAAGCGGAGCCGCACAGTACGAATGCCGGCGTGCTCGGCGCGCATCGCCTCCGCTTCCCAGTCGCGCGCCAGGAGCGCGAGAAAATCTGTGCCGCAAGCGCAAGACTCGACGAGCACTTCGTCGCCCCGGTCGCCGTAGTATCCAATCGCCGAAGCGCACACGAACACGCATGGCCTCTGATGTAGGTGCGCCAGCGCATCGACCAGCACGCGCGTCGTATCCACGCGGCTGCTGCGCAGCTCGGCTTTGCGCAAAGCAGTCCAGCGTCCTCCCGCAATGCTGGCGCCGCTCAGATGAACCACGGCCTCGACGCCCTCCATCGCAGCAATATCAATGGACGCAGCGCCGGGGTCCCAGCGCACGTCGCCCTGCTCGGCTCGACCACCCGGCCGCACCAGACGCGCCACCGCGTGGCCGTTCTCGCGCAGAGCTTGCGTGAGCGCGCCGCCCATCAGCCCCGAAGCTCCAGAGATCAAAATCCGCATAACCTTCGGCTACCTCAACCATTCTAAATAATAGCGCGCCGATTTCGCTTCGCGACAAATCGCGCGGGCTCTCAACACACTATCGATTTCGCACCCCCGCGCGAGGCCCGCAGCGATCAGCGTCGGCGATAAGATAGAATCGAACTTACGATGAGCTCCCAGGGTCGACAACCCGTGATCGCGCTAGCGCTATCTATCGTGTGCACGCTTGTCTTCGCGGCGGCTGGAGTTTTCGGCCAGGCAAAGGTCGACGCAGAAATTCCGGGTTTCGCCTCGGCACGCGTCGCCAAAGAAGTCGAGCTGGAAAAAAGCTTCAAGGCGATTCCAGACGCCGCCCATGCGGAGGGCGATCTTCGCCAGCTTACAAGCGCGCCCCACGTTGCGGGAACCGCAGCGAGCAAACACACCGCCGAATGGCTGCTCGCCCAATTCAAAAGCGACGGCTTCGACGCGCAAATCGTCACGTACAATGCCTACCTCCCGCTGCCGCGCCAGGCAGAACTCGATCTTGTTGCTCCACAGCAAGTCCAGCTCGGCACGCCTGAGCCGCCTGTTCCCGGCGATACTAATTCCTCCGACGCGCAATTGATGCCCGCCGTGAGCGGTTATTCCGCTTCGGGTGACGTCACCGCTCCCGTGATTTACGTAAATTACGGAACGCCCGAAGACTATCGCCAACTCGATTCGCTGGGCATTCCCGTCAAGGGAAAACTTGTGCTTGCACGCTACGGCCGCGATTATCGCGGCGTGAAAGCAAAATTAGCCGAAGAGCGTGGCGCTGTGGGACTGATTTTGTACTCTGACCCGGAGGATGATGGTTTCATTTCAGGCGACGTTTTCCCGGATGGCCCGTGGCGTCCGCTCGATGGCATTCAGCGCGGGTCGATCCTCTACACGCAGATTCGTCCGGGTGATCCGCTCGTCGCGAATAATCCCGACGGGAAACGTCTTTCACCCGCGGACGCAAAGAGCCTGCCACACATCCCTTCCATCCCGATCAGCGCAAAGGACGCGAGCGTCATACTCGCACAGTTGGGCCGGCAGAAGGTTCCGGCGGGTTGGCAAGGAGCGCTGCCCCTCACCTACCACGTCGGCCCGGGTGACGCGATAGTGCGCATGAGGGTCCAGATGGACTATGCTGAGCGCCCTATTTATGACGTTATAGCGAAACTGCACGGAACCTCCGACGATCAGTGGGTCATACTCGGCAATCATCACGACGCTTGGGTCTACGGCGCAGCGGATCCCGGCAGCGGCACGTCGGCCATGCTCGAAGTCGCGCGCGGCCTAGGGCAGCTTGCGCGCTCGGGATGGACTCCGCGGCGCACCATCGTGATTTGCGAATGGGATGCCGAAGAGCCCGGCCTGGTCGGCTCGACGGATTGGGTCGAAACCAATCGCTCCGAGCTGCAGGAGAAAGCAATCGCCTATATCAATACCGATGTGGGCGTCACGGGGCCGGCCTTTTCCGGCTCGGCTGTTCCCTCGCTCAAAGGCTTTTTGCGCGATGCCACAAAAGCGGTCGCCGATCCTCAGACCGGCGAGAGCGTTTACGGCGCGTGGAAAGACCGCGCTGGCCTTGCAAGCGACTCATTGTTTGGGCCTGTTGCCGATGAGCCGGTGCGACAGCCGCCGATCTCTGCGCTGGGTGCGGGGTCGGATTTCTCGCCGTTTCTCGATTACGCGGGAATTCCCTCAATGGACGTGAGCTTCACGGGCGATTACGGCGTCTATCACTCGCGCTACGACGATTTTTATTGGATGCAGCACTTTGGCGATCCGGGATTCGTATATGAACCCGCGCTCGCGCGTGTTATCGGAGTGATGGCGCTGCGCCTCGCCGAAGCGGACATCCTGCCTCTCGACTACGGCACCTACGCGTCAGAAATCGCGCGGGCAGAGGACGATATTTCTTCGCGCGCGGCGGCACAGCCCGGCGCGACCGCCATCCTGAAACCCGCCATGGACGCATCCGTCGATTTTTCAGACGCGGCAATGCGCGCCGCGGATGCCCTCGACGCTTTTTCCTACGATCCCGCAAAGGAAGGGGCGATTAATCGCGATCTGGTCGGTGTTGAGCAAGCGCTGCTCAGTCCGCCCGGGTTGAGCGGCCGGCCCTGGTTCAAGCACACGATCTTCGCTCCGGGCAGTGACACAGGATACTCCGCAGAAATCCTGCCGGGCGTAACAGAAGCGCTCGATCATCGCGATCTGAATGCGCTGCAGACCGAATCGACCGCGCTCGCCGAAGCCCTGCACCGCGCCGCAGCCCGCCTCAACGACGCCGCATCGCAAGCCGACGGCAGCAACGCATCCCCCACAGATCTAGGCCACTAGCAGTTTGCGAAAAGAGGTCGTAGGGCGCCGCAACGTCGCGTTTGACGTAGCTCTAAACGTGGCGCGTGGGGGGCGGCACTTTCGTTGGTGCGGAGCGCCCAATCGCTCTAATTGTCCAACCGAACCACAAATGTGGTCAGCTGATCATCAGCCTGCAGCTGTGCCGCAAGCTGCCGCGCCGCATCCTCGCTGGGAACGCGTCCCACCCGCACGCGATAGTACATTCCATTCGGCGAATCGTAGGGCACGATGCTGACCGGCGAGTATCGTTCGGCCAGCTGGTCGCGGAATTTTTCGGCATTCTCCTGCACCAAAAACGCTCCCACTTGCACTCCAAAAAATCCCGTTTGCGGATTCGACCCCGAAATCATTTCCAGGCGAACCATGGCCGTGCCGGTGCCCACCATCTGGATCGCTTTGGCCGCGGAAAGGGATAGATCGATGATACGGTTCGCGACGAATGGCCCGCGATCGTTGATGCGTACTTCCGTCTGCAAGCCGTTGCTCAGGTTCGTTACGCGCACGAGCGCGCCAAACGGCAATGTGCGATGCGCCGCGGTGAAGCCATTCATGTCGTAAATCTCGCCATCAGACGTGCGGTGTCCGTCAAACTGTGGCCCGTACCACGACGCGACCCCTTCCTCCACGTATTCGCCCGGAATCGCAGGCTGCCGCTCGACCGCCGGCGGAGGGCCGGAGGGCGGCGCATTGGGATACCGCGGCGGCGTCGGGGAAGTCGGCGCGGATGGGATTGGAGTCGGAGCGGGCGCTTGCGCGTTTTGATTGTGATGAGCGCAACCTGCGAAACCCAAGAGGACGAAAAGCGTGAGAAAGGGAAGGGAACGAACGGAAACCCGATGACCTTCTGCCGAGACACGGCCGCGTCCGATTCGCGGAAGAGTCAAATGAACCTCGCGGCGACCCGCTTCATTCGTCCACTCTCATTTTCCGGTATTATAGGGAGCGCGTTCGCATTCCCGCAAGGAAAGTGAACCGCCCGCCTCGTGTCCTCGCGGGAATGAATCAGCGACTAAAAGCATTCAAGGGGTTCGACAATTTTCGGAAAAAGTGCAAATCCGCGCCCGAGGATCTGCCCTTCGTGCGGATCGCTCGTAGGCGCGAACTCCACCCATTGCTATCAGTGCGGTGCGAACGTGAATCTCTCTTTCGCGGCGGCCAATAAGGCGCTCTCGCGCCTGATGCCCGCCACATCGCCCGCCACATACGCGATTCTCGCGCTCAGCTGCATCCTCTACGGTATCAGCCTGCTTTGGACGATCCGTATGGGCGGCGGAGGTCTTTCAGGCGGTGGCCTTTTCGGATTCGATATCGGAGTTATCAACGGCGAAGTGCTGCTGCGCATGGGCGAATCCCTGCCGCTGCTTTACAACCTGCAGGAGCCATGGCGATTCGTGACGGCCGTGTTCCTGCACGGCAGCATCTTGCACATCGGTTTCAATATGTGGTTCCTAATGGACGTGGGACCCTTGATCGAAGAGCTTTATGGTTCGGCACGCCTGATTTTCATTTACATATTCACGGGAATCTGTGGGTACGTGCTGGCGAGCTTTTTTGCCAGCCCAGCCATAGGAGGTTCGGGCGCGCTGCTCGGACTAATCGGAGTCTTGCTGGCGATGTCCATGGGGCGCAAGACGGCCGGGATGCAGATGTTACGCAGGCAGCTCGTCTATTTGCTGATCTATATCTTCGTGATCAGCTTGCTCCCCGGAGTTTCGCTGCTCGCTCACCTCGGCGGCTTCGTAAGCGGATTCGCCCTGGGCAAAATCATAATGGATCGAAAACCGGCGACGCCCGCCGAGCGCAAACGCGCGAGCATTCTGGGCTGGACCTCGGCGCTGATCGTGCTTGCCAGCTTCGCGATGGTCGTGAAGATGATCTTGCAGGGTAGGGTCTAGCAGTGTGGGCCAAAAACGGTTTGGGATTTAAACGTAGGGCGGCGGACTTCAGCGCGGCATCTTGCTTGGCCGTTTAATAGGCGTTTTGCTCCTCTCGCGGTGCGGAGGGGGCCTCCGGGGAACGGTCCGCCTTACTCCTGTTTCGCCAGCTTTCGAGACACCACAATGCTGTAGTTGATGCCGGAGAGCATCACCAGCACGGCGACGATATATCTGCAATAAGTTTGCGCGACTTGCAGCAAGGGCCACTGGGACACAGCCAGAACAATCACGATGAAAACGAGTGCGATCTCAAAGAACGTGGTCGCCTTGCCCCATGGGCTCGGGGGAAATGAACGAAATCCTGTAACAAGCAGAATCACCGTGCACGCCATCAGGATCAATACGTCTCTCCCCAGCACCATAATGGCCAGCCACCAGGCAATTTTCCCTTTCAGCGCCAAAACGAGAAAAGACGAGGAGAGCAACAGTTTGTCCGCGATTGGGTCCAGATAGGCCCCCAGCGGCGTTTTCTGATTCAGCAGGCGTGCAAGCAGGCCATCGAGGCCGTCGCTGATCCCGGCGGCTACCAAAATTCCGAGCGCCATGTCGTAGCGGTCGTATTTTATGGCGATGATGAAAAACGGCAGGAACGCGAGCCGCAAAAAAGTGAGTTCATTGGGAACGGTGAGAATGCGACTTTTTTTCTTCAGTGTCGAGCTCAGCGTCATGATCTAAAAGCTGCTCAGGCCCTCAGGCGAACTGCGCAAGGTAGTCCCCCAGAGAGCGTCCCACTTTCTTTTCAAAAGTCGCCGCCAACGATGGAACTGAGCCGCGCGGCTCGTCAAGAGCGATCCGTTCGACGCGCACCATCGGGAAAAACAGCGTCGGCAGTCCAATCCTGTCTCCTTCCGGATGCAGCACCTGGCTGATGAAATCGTCGAAGCCGACGAGATCGATCCCGCGGATCGTGATTCCCGCATTGGAAATATCGAGCAATTCACCCCAGAGGCGTTCCTTGGGAGTGTGCAGGCTGACGACGACCACGGAATGAGCTTGCATGAGTCCGCCTCTCGGGAGATTCGGCCCGCATCTTACCGCAGGAGCCCTGTCGTGCAACGCCTTCAGTACGAAATTGTCTTCAACGCCGGGGTAATGTGCAGCGCAGCTTCCGTCGCTTTCTGGACATCGCTCGCGCTGATTCCAGGCGCGATTTCCTGCAGAACCAGGCCCTCAGGCGTCACATCGATCACGGCCATCTCAGTCACGATCCGGTCGACCACGCGCGTCCCAGTGAGCGGCATGTCGCAGCGTTTCAAAATTCGCGGCTGGCCCCCCTTCGTCGTGTGCTCCATCGCCACGATCACGCGTTTCGCTCCTGCCACCAGGTCCATCGCGCCGCCCATGCCTTTCAGCACTCTACCGGGAATAGCCCAGTTGGCAAGGCTCCCCGTTTCATCCACCTGAAACGACCCCAGCACCGTCAGGTCGATATGTCCGCCCCGGATCATCGCAAAAGAATCCGCGCTGGAAAAATAAGAACAGCCGGGAATCTCGCTGATCGTTTCCTTGCCGGCGTTAATCAGATCGGGATCCTCCTCGCCTTCGTAAGGATAGGGTCCGACGCCGAGCATTCCGTTTTCCGATTGCAGAATCACTTCAATGCCTGCGCGAATGAAATTCGGCACAAGCGTGGGAATACCGATGCCGAGATTCACGTATTGGCCATCGCGCAATTCCTGTGCGACCCGGCGGACGATTTTCTCGCGATTATCCATTTCGGTTTCGCTCACTCCGCCCGCTTGCGTAAAGTTCGCCGCTCGATCGGCTTTGAATAATGCGGTCCTTGCAGGATCGCATTCACATAAATCCCCGGTGTGTGGATCGAGTCTGGTTTGAGCTGCCCCAATTCGACTAGCTCTTCCACTTCCGCAATCGTGTACTCCGCTGCTGTTGCCATCATGGGGTTGAAGTTCCGCGCGGTCTTGCGGTAAATCAGGTTGCCCCAGCGGTCGCCCTTCCACGCCTTTATCAACGCGAAATCGCCGCGAATCCACCGCTCCATGACGTAAGGGCGCCCGTCAAACTCGCGCGTCTCTTTCCCTTCGGCCACGACTGTGCCGTAGCCGGTTGGAGTGAAAAACGCGGGGATGCCGGCTCCACCTGCCCGAATTCGTTCCGAAAGAGTGCCCTGCGGATTCAACTCGAGCTCCACCTGATTGCTCATCACGAGGCGTTCGAATAGCTTGTTCTCGCCCACGTAGCTGGAAACCATTTTTGTGATTTGCCCGTTCTGAAGAAGAGGGCCCAGGCCGAAATCATCGCCGCCGGCATTGTTGGAAACGATGGTGAGATTCTTCGCGCCTGTGCGGCGCAGCGCGGCAATCAGATTTTCCGGTACGCCCGAAAAGCCGAAACCGCCCACGAGAATAGTCACGCCATCGTGAATACGCTCCAGCGCGGCATCAGCGTTTGCGATTCTTTTGTCCATTGTTTCGCGTGAACCTTTTTGCTGCTAACCGCCGATTTCATCCTCAACCGGTTTGCCGCGTTGGCTCACGCCGCGTCGAGCTGCCTCTTTCAAGCCGCGAATGCGTTCAGCGACGGCCGCGGCTGCATCGCCCGGCGTTTGCGCCTTCTCAATCTCTGCTACCAGCGCGGAACCTACAACGGCAGCATCCGCGATCCCGCCCAGCACGGTAACATGCGTCGGAAGCGAGACTCCGAAGCCGACGGCGACTGGAAGCGCAGTGAATTTACGCACGCGCCGCACCAGCGCAGGCAATTCTTCGGGCAGCGTATCGCGCGCGCCCGTTACGCCGGCTCGAGAGATCAAATACAGGAAACCGCTGGACACTGCCGCGATTTGCTCGATCCGTGCATCGGTGGAAGTGGGCGCCACCAAAAAAATCGTATCCAGATTGTGCGCGCGCATGATCTCGCGATAGTCAGCCGATTCTTCCGGCGTCAGATCCGTCGCGAGCACGCCATCAGCCCCCGCTTCTGACGCCGCAGCCGCGAACTTTTCCGTCCCCATTTGCAATAGCGGATTGTAGTAGCTGAAAAGAACCAGCGGCACGTCGCTGCGCTGGCGAATCTTGCGAACAAGCTCGATCACGTCCGCAAGCGTCGTCCCCGCGCGCAGAGCACGTTCACTGGCGCGCTGAATCGTGGGTCCGTCCGCGACCGGATCGCTGAACGGAACTCCCAGCTCGATCACGTCCGCGCCCGCTTCGGCGGCAGCCAGCACGATCTTCTCACTGGCTTCGAGCGAAGGGTCTCCCGCCGTCACGTACGCGACAAGTCCCATCTCCCCGTGCTCCGAAAGCCCCCGAAAACACGCTGCGATGCGCCCCGAAGCCTGCGGGATTTTGTGCTGCGTGGCTGTTTCAGACATAGCGGGAAAGGGTTTCCATATCTTTATCGCCGCGACCGGAAAGGTTCACGATCACGATTTCGTTCTTCTGCATTCCCGGTGCGCGACGCAGCAAATCCGCCACAGCATGTGCCGATTCGAGCGCCGGAATGATCCCCTCGCTCCGCGCAAGAGTGCGCGCGGCGTCGATCGCCGCATCGTCCGTAACCGCCGTATATTCCGCGCGGCCACGTTCAGCCAGCCAAGCATGCTCGGGTCCGACCGCGGGATAATCAAGTCCCGCGGAAACCGAATGCGTGGTCGCGATCTGCCCATCCTTTGTTTGCAGCACGTACGTATAAGTGCCTTGCAAGACGCCCGGCCGCGCGCCACTGAACCCCACGCCCGCGGCGAGTCGTGCGGCATGTTCGCCCAGCGAGTTCCCGCGGCCCCCTGCCTCGACGCCAATCATCTTCACGCCCGGATCGCCGAGAAACGCGTGGAACAAGCCGATCGCGTTCGATCCGCCTCCCACACACGCGATCAGGTAATCGGGCAATCGCTTTTCGGCGCGCATGATCTGCTCGCGTGCTTCCTCGCCGATCACTTTGTGAAAATCGCGAACCATCTGCGGATATGGATGCGCGCCGAGCACCGACCCGAGCAGGTAGTGCGTATTGTGAATGTTCGTCACCCAATCGCGCATCGCCTCGTTGATCGCATCTTTCAACGTGCGGCTGCCCGAATCGACTCCGACCACTTCGGCGCCCAGCAGACGCATGCGCATCACGTTGAGGCGCTGCCGCTCCATATCTTCCGTGCCCATGTACACGGTGCACGCGAGCCCGAGCCGCGCCGCCACCGTTGCCGTTGCCACCCCATGCTGGCCCGCGCCCGTTTCCGCAATCAGGCGCGTCTTGCCCATCCGAACCGCAAGCAGCCCCTGTCCCAGGCAGTTGTTAATCTTGTGCGCACCCGTATGCAGCAGATCTTCGCGCTTCAGATAAATTCGCGGTCCGCCAAACTGGCTCGTCAGCCTTTGGCAAAATTGAAGGGGCGTCGGCCGGCCGGCAAAATCGTGCAGCAGCGCGCTCAATTGCGCCTGGAACGCGCGATCCTTCCGCGCTTCGCCGTACGCACGCTCAAGTTCTTCGAGCGGCGCCATCAACGTCTCGGGGACATAACGGCCCCCATAAGGGCCATACCGTCCGCGCGCGTCCGGCGCTTCCTGCAACTTTTGCTCGACGATCGTGCTCATCTCTTCCTCAATTTCCCGTTTCCAACGGCGCGCATAAACGCCGCAATCCGCGCCGCATCCTTTTTCCCCGGCGCGGCTTCCACTCCACTGCACACGTCCAACGCGTATGGCTGCACTGTCGCGCTTGCCTCGGCCGCGTTCTCTGGATTAAGCCCGCCAGCCAGAAAAATCCTGCGCCCGCGCTTCACGCGCCGCGCAATCGACCAATCAAACCCTTTCCCCGTGCCTCCGCGCGCGCGGCGGTCAAAACCATCCAGCAAGAGCGCGCTGGCCTTCTTAAACCGCGAAAGCTCTGCCGCCCGAAACGGCTTCCGGACACGAACCGCTTTGATCACCGCAACTCGCCGTGCCAAATGACCCACAAATTCCGGCGTCTCATCTCCATGCAGCTGCACGAAGTCGAGCCCGGCGCGGCGCGCGATCTCCAGAATCGCGCTTTCGCTCTCATTTACAAATACGCCGACGGCGGCCACATCTTTCGGCAAGCGTGCAACAATTTTGCCGGCCCGCGCCGGCGAAATGTAGCGCGGGCTCTCGCGGTAAAAATTGAATCCAAGGAAATTCGCCCCGGCCTCGCAGGCTCGCTTGGCGTCCGTCCAGTTTGTGATACCGCAAATTTTTACTCGAGGCCTCGCCATGGCGCGTCAATCGCCCCGCGATGTTGCAGCGCCCGCATCGACCGGGCCGAGCATCTCGCGCAACTCGGCCGCCGGATCCCGATGCTTCATCAGGCGCTCGCCGATCAGGAAAGCATCAAATCCTGCCTTGCGAAGGCGGAGCAGGTCCTCCGGCGAGTGCAAGCCCGATTCGCTCACCGCGACGGCGCTATCGGGAATCTCCGTCACCAGATCGAGCGACGTCTGCAAGCTCACCTTAAAATCACGCAGGTCGCGATTATTCACGCCGATGATTTTCGCGCCCGCTGCATTCGCGCGCACCAATTCTTCACGCGAATGAACCTCCACCAGCGGCTCCATGCCAAGTTCGCGGCCCAGGGCCAGCAACTCGCGCAAAAGTTCGTCGCTGAGGATCGCCACGATCAGCAGAAACGAGTCCGCCCCGGCCGACCTCGCCTCCCAAACCTGCCATGGATCGATAATGAAATCCTTGCGCAGGATCGGGATCGAAACCGCCTTTTTCGCCTCTTTCAAATGTGCCAGCGAGCCTTGGAAAAAATCTTCCTCGGTCAGTACCGAAAGCGCCGCGGCCCCTGCCGACTCCAAGGCCGCCGCAAGCGATGCCGGCGAGTAGTTCTCTCGAATCAAGCCCAGCGACGGCGAAGCCTTCTTCAGCTCCGCGATCACGTTGCGCCCCTCGCGCGAAAGCGCCGCAGCAAAATCCCGCGCGGGGGCCTGCTTCGGCACGGCAAGCTTCAACGCCACGTCCGGCAGCACACGCTTCCGGTGTGCGACCGAATCGCGCCGTTTCCGCACGATCCGCTCGAGTATAGTCCCTTCGCCTGTGCCGTTTTCCATGCGCGCAAATCTTCAAACCATGCTAACTATCCCCCCCCTCCGCTGTCAATTTAACGCGGCAAGTTAACGCAACAAGCTGGTGCGCCGCGCCGGCCAAATCTCCGTTTTCGCCTTTTGTGCGCTTTTGCTCCTCGGAAGGGGGCTGTTTTTCTATCGATTAGAAATTTTCAAGTTGCTGAATTTGCGCCGGTTACGGCGATTTCTAATCGAAATTACTATCGATTAGAAATTTGCTCTTTTGCCGTGCGTCCTGGACAGGCGAGCCTCGGGCTGCTGAGCCGCGCTCGCCGGCTCAGGATCGATCAGCCTCCCTTCCGGCGCTCGAATGAGACGCCTGGTCGATCTTGAATTCCGGAAACATAGTTTATCACGGCGTGTACTCATTTGTCAACAGTTATTGAGGTACTAGAACCGCTTTTCCCGATTTGGGAATGGTTCGAGCGTGGCGCGGGGTACGGCCGGGCGGACTGGCTGCAAATTTGAGCGCTTAAAATGGCCTTAAATGTCGCGTTTTGCACGCTAAATGGGGCTTATTTTGCGTGATTGGCAAGCTTTGGTAAGGGGTGGCACGATCGTGGATCCCGATTTTGGTCGGGGGGGGGAGGGCCGTGGCGGTGGAAGGGCCTCGGGGCTTGCGCACAATGCGCGGAACCCCCGAGCTACATAGAGTCGCCGCCGGGTCGACCGCTGACCGCCGCCCGCCAAGTAGCGGTTTTATAAGTATCGCGATGAGCGAGCACAGCGCGGGCGGTCCCCGCCGCGGGTGTAGTACTCTATAGATTCGCGCAATAATTCGAAAGGAGTTGCAAATGCCTGGCCTATTTAAGCCTTCTAATCCAGCTTTGAATTCGAGGACGTTCGAGCAGCCGATTGCGCTTGGCGGCGAAGCGATGACGCTGCAAGGGACGGTGAACAAGACGGGCCTGCTGCTGTTTCTGGCGGTGAGCGCGGCGGCGTGGACGTGGTATCTGGCGAACACGGAGCCTGATTCGATCGGGCTGTGGATGTGGGGCGGCTTGATCGTGGGGCTGGCGTTCGCGCTGGCGACGATTTTCAAGAAGGAATGGTCGCCGGTGACCGCGCCCGCCTACGCGATTTGCGAAGGGCTGGCGCTGGGCGGAATCTCGGCGACGTTTGAACAGGCGTACCATGGGCTGCCGATGCAGGCGCTGGGGCTGACGTTTGGCGTGACGCTGGTGATGCTGGTGCTTTATACGTCGCGTGTGCTTCGCGCCACGCCGAAATTCACGATGGGCGTGGTGGCGGCGACGGGCGGGGTTTTTCTGGTGTACATGGCCGATATCGTTCTGCGGTTTTTCGGCAAGGCGGTGCCGCTGCTGAACAGCGCCGGGCCGTGGGGAATCGCGATCAGCGTGGTTATCGTGATCATAGCGGCGTTGAATCTGATTGTGGATTTCGGAGTGGTGGAATCGGGCGTTCAGGCGGGCGCGCCGAAGTATATGGAGTGGTATGGCGCGTTTGGGATCATCGTGACGCTGGTGTGGATGTATTTGGAAATGCTGCGGCTGCTGGCGAAGAGGCGGCAGCAGTAGGGGCCGAGTTTGCCACGGCCCATGCCATGCTGAAGCGCGGCGGCAAGGCAGGTGAAGGCGAACGCAGCTTTTGATTGTGCGCGACCCTCAAACCACGCGCCCCAAACCGAAGGGCGCGCACAGAAACGCTGCGCCAATTTTTTGGAGCGCGCAAGATTCGGAACTACGCGGAGCGCAGAGTGCGGCGCTGGGATTCCCAGGCGTTGCTGAGGCGGCGCGTGGTCTCGCGAAGGCGGACGGCGAGATCGACCACGGTCTGGATGCGCTGCATGTCCGCGAGCGAAAGGCGTTCGCGGTGGGAGAGAAGCAGTTCGGCGTTGCCGAGAATACCGGTGAGCGGATTATTGATCTCGTGGCGGAAGATTTCGCCGAGGTCTTCGGGAAAATCGTCCCAGCCCTCGGGGCGCATGGAGACGCTGCGCGCGGCGCGAAGGCGGCGCTCGATCAAGCCGATGGCGAGCGGAGCAAAGTCGCCGGTGCGCGCCACGAAATCGACTTCGCCGGAAGCGACGATGGAGGCGATTTCGGCCTGGCGTTCGACGGGAGCGATGAGAACGACGGGCGCGAGTTTGGCGAGGCGAGAGAGCGGTTCGGCGAGCGCGATGCCGTCCATGAGAGATTCGTCGAGAAGGATCGCGGCGGGCGGGAAGCGCGAGCTGAGTTCGCAGAGCTGCGCGAAATCGCGCGTGGTGACGACGGGCATCATCGATTCGGTGCGGGCAACGCGCGCGGCTTCGCGGGCGATGAATTGGCCGGTGGAATCGTCGGCAACGCCGAGCAAGGCGATTTGCTGCGTGGTGACCAGGGCTTTTTTAGCTACGACGGACATTTGATTCGACTCCTTGTATTGCGCGCGTTGGAGAGCAAAAAAGCGCCCGACTGAAAGGCGAGCCGGCCGCTACGTTTCCTGCAAAGACGCGAAGCCGCGATCCAGTCCCCCCTCAACTCGCTTTGCCCGCGACCTGCTCGACGTGGGATTCGAGGATGCGGCGCACGGCGAGCTTGACCTCCTCGACGAGAAACGGCTTGCCCAAGTGCGGCATGCCGGTCGACTCGAGAAATTGCTGGGTGCCGCGCGCGACGGTGTCTCCCGTGATGAAAAGGATGCGGCTGCGCGCGGGATTTTTCGTGAGGACGAGCGCCTCGTAAAATTCGCGTCCATCCAGATGCGGCATGCGCAGGTCGCAGATCACAAGATCGTAGGTTTTACGCGAAAGGCGCATGAGGCCTTCCTGGCTGTCGACGGTGGCTTCGGCGTGGTGGCCCTCTTCGGTGAGGATGTCGACCAGAAGCTGAGCGACGGTGGGTTCGTCTTCCACGATAAGCACGCGCGCGGCATGGACTGCCGGTTTCGCCGGCGCGGCGGAGGGCGCGGCGGCGCTTTTTTCGCGCGCCGAGACCGCAACGACCGGCAGGTCGATCGTAAAATGCGCGCCTTCGCCGGGACTGCTGATAAAGCTGACTTCGCCGCCGTGCTGGTGAATGATGCCGTAGACGATGGAGAGCCCGAGGCCGGTACCGACGCCGGCGGGCTTCGTCGTAAAGAACGGATCGAAGATGCGGGAGGCGATTTCGGGCGCGATGCCGGGCCCGTCGTCGGATATTTCGAGGCGAAGGAGCTTTGCGTCTTTGCCCTTGCCGTCTTTCGCGGGAAGGGAGCTGGTGCGGATCTGGACCTGGCCTTTGCCGCGCGCCTCGAGCAGGGCTTGTTCGGCGTTGACCAGAAGGTTGAGAACGACCTGCTGCAGCTGGAACGGGTCAGCCATGGTGGGCGGGAGATCGGCGGCGAGTTCGCAGATGACCGCGATATTCTCGAGGCGCAGTTCGTAACTGCGAAGGGCGAGGGCGCGCTCGACGACTTCGTTGAGTTCGACGCGAGTGCGCTCCGGTTGATTTTCGCGCGCGAAGTAGAGAAGGTTTTTCACGATGCGGCGTGAGCGCTCGGCCTCCTGGTAGACGTTGCGCGCTTCGGCAAGCTGGTCAGGCGAGAGGCCGTGGCCGAGAAGGAGCTGCGCGTATCCCATGATGGTGGTGAGGGGATTGTTCAGTTCGTGCGCGATCCCGGAGACGAGGCGGCCGAGAGCGGCCATCTTTTCGGTGTGGAACATGGTGGTTTCGGTCTGGCGCTCGCCCGTAATATCCGTGAAGAGTTCTAGCCAGCCGACGGCGCGGCCTTGCGGGTTGCGGACGGGACGGGCCACGCGCTCAAGAACGCGGCGCGTAGGGTAAAGGACTTCGAGTTCGTCGCGGCGCGGGGCGACGTCGCCGCTCTTGAACGCGTTCCACGAGGCATGGAAAGCGGCAGCGACGCGAAAGCGTTCGCCGAGAGCTTTCCACTGATCCGCGGAAACAATGCCGGCGGAGTCGCGCGCCTCCAGGCCGAGCATTTCGGCAAAGAGCGGGCTGGCGAAGCGGACATGGCCGGCGGAGTCGAAGAGGACCATGGCGAAGGATTCGGCGAGGGCACGAGTTTCGGCTTCGGCGCGTTCGGCACGCTCGCGGTCTGGCGCGCCATCGAGGCAGAGCAGCATGTCTCCGGAGCCGGGAAGCATGGCGCGGAGGGTGACACGAATGGGGGAGCCGCCCGCGAGCAGCGCGTCGACGCTGGGCGGGGCGGAAGATTCGTCGAGACCCATGCGAGTGAGCCTTTCGGGCGAGAGCGTGGCGACGAGATCGTCGAGAGAAGTCCGCGTCAGATTGGTTTCGCGCATTTTGAGGATGTCGCGGGCGCGCGAGTTCGCTTTCTGGATCACGCCGGCCGGATTGACGACGAGAAGCGCTTCGGCGCTGGTGTCAAATACGGCGCGAAATCCTGCGTCGGCGAAGGGGGCGATGCTTTCCCATGTGAGGCCGTGTGGTCTTGCGCCGTTCGCTGCGACGGTCTCACCGGCCAAAGGATCTTGAGAACCACCTGCGCCGCGCGGCTTTCCGCTCACCACCGCCCCTGGAGAATGAGATAACTGGCAAGAACAGCCGCACCAAGGGCTATCGCGTATTCCACGAATCGCCTTACCGACTGCATGAATAGTATGCGTTCTGCTGCTGGGTCAGAGTGTCGCATGCGAGGAGTGATAGCACTGCAATGACCAAGCCAGGAGGAGATTAAGTTTTTCTTTTTGAGTGAATTGCGGCGCCAGGCGCGCGCGGATGCCGTTTTTTGCTTCCCGTTTCGAAACGGGAGAGTTCCGTCCGGGAACTTGCGCCGAGTGGGACGAGCGGAAGGCCGGCGATTCCAAAGTCTGTAGCTCGCGCGGTTTGCGAATCCCGGAAAGTGTAGATTGGAACGATGGCTTGGTTGATTTGCGGCGGATCGAGGAGCGCAACTCTTGCGGATTCAGTGAGCGGTCTTGGGAAGGGCGCGCGTTTTCCTCTGGCACGCGGGTTGCATTCCATACTGCAACTGTTTCTTCCTGGGGTGGGCTGGTTTGGCCGCGATGGCGCCAAGACCGGAATCCTAGGGAGCTTTGCGGGGGACTCGCGAGCGGGTCCCCTATTTTTTTGCGAGCGGCGATTCCCGCCTTTCGGTTGTGAAATTCCGACGCGAGCAGATAATTTCAGCGCAGATGACGATGCCAAAGTACACGTTTGGAGATACGAGCGAGGCGAGCGCGCGGCTGCGCAAGCTGGCGGAGCTGTACGAGCCGGAAACGCGTGATTTGCTGAAACGGGGCGGCGTGCGAGGGCCCGAGGTGGCGATCGATCTCGGGTGCGGGCCGGGATACACGACGCGGCTGCTGCGGAATGTGGTGCAGGCGAAACGAACGATCGGATTCGACGCTTCGGAGCGATTCGTCGAAGAGGCGCGCAGAAAACATGCGCCGGAATTGGAATTTCGCATGGCGGACGTGGTCCGCGACGGTTTCGACGGTTTATGCCCGAATGCGATGCTGTGCCGGTTTTTGCTGACGCATCTTGCGGCTCCCGGCGAGGCGCTGGCGGCCTGGGCTGAAGCCGCGGCGCCGGACGCAATACTTTTCATTCACGAGACCGAGTCGCTCGAGACGCAGAATCCTACGCTCGATCGCTATTACGAGCTTGTGGGCCGGTTGCAGCAGCATTACGGGCAGGCGCTTTATGTGGGCGGACTGCTGGAAGCGTTCGTGAAACAAAGCGGGTGGAGAATTGCGGAAAGCGAGCGAGTCACGATGGAGAAGCCGGCGCAAAAGATGGCGGAGCTGCATTTGCCGAATCTGCGGACGTGGCGGAACGACGAGTTTGCCAAGAGGTCGTTTGAGGCGCGGGAGATTGATGCTCTGGAAGAGGCGCTGGCACGGCTCGTGCGGGGCGAAGTCGACGCAGGAACCGTGAGGAATTGCGCGCGGCAGATCATTGCACGGCGCGAATAGCTTTGCGCAGCGCCTTTAGCCCGCGAACACGAGCCATCACCGGTGCCGTCGGTGGTCTTAGGAGACTCCTCCGCCCTTCAATTCGTACTGCTTGAGCTTGCGATAGAGCGTGGTTTTGCCGATGCCGAGGGTTCGGGCGGCGGCGATTTTGTCGCCCCCCGACTCGCGCAAGGCGCGCACGATGGCGCGGCGTTCCATTTCTTCGAGAGGAACGAGCTCGCCGCTCTGCGGCAGGCGTTCCGCCGTGCCGTATTGGAGATTCGAGGGCAGGTCGCCGACGTGGAGAATCGGGCCGGAGCCGAGAGCGACGGCGCGTTCGATGGCATTCTCCAGCTCGCGCACATTGCCCGGCCAGTCGTACGCGGTAAGGTGAACCATGGCATCTTCGGAGATGGTGCGCGGGCCGTCTTTCGAGTCGGAAAATTTTTCGAGGAATGAGTTCACCAACAGGGGAATATCGGTCTTGCGTTCGCGGAGGGGCGGCATTTTGATCTGGACCACGTTGAGGCGGAAGAAGAGGTCCTGGCGGAACTGATTGTTGCGCACGGCGGCTTCGAGATCGCGATTGGTGGCGGCGATGACGCGCGTGGCGATCGGAATGCGTTCGGTGGAACCGACCGGCTTAACCTCCCGTTCCTGCAAGGCGCGCAGGAGCTTGGCTTGCAGGTCGATGGGCAGGTCGCCGATTTCGTCGAGAAAAAGGGTACCGTTGCCCGCAGCTTCCATCAGGCCCTGCTTGGAATGGTTTGCGCCGGTGAACGCGCCCTTCACGTAGCCGAACAGCTCGGACTCGATGAGGGTGGGAACGAGGGCCGAACAATCGATCGGCACGAACGGGCGATTTTTGCGGTCGCCGAGAAAGTGGATCGAGCGTGCGACCAGTTCCTTGCCGGTGCCGCTTTCGCCGAGAACAAGGACCGGATAGTTATGGCTGGTGACCTTCTCGATCATGCGGTAGACGCGCTGCATCTTCGCCGAAAGGCCGATAAGCGCGCCGAAGCCGGGGCGCGAACGCAACTGTTCCCGCAGGACGCGATTTTCCTGGTCGATTTCGAGAGAGTGAGCCACGCGATCGAGCTTGCCGCGCAATTCGGGAATGTGAAACGGCTTGGTCACGTAGTCGGCGGCGCCGATTCGGGTGGCCTCCACCGCGCTTTCGATCGTTCCATACTGCGTGAGAACGATTACGGCGGTCTCCGGATGATTTTCGCGCACGCGCTTCAGCAGATTGATACCGCCCATATTGGGCACGCGCAGGTCGGTGATGACGATCTCGACCGGCAACTGGTCGAGAATCTCGATTGCCTGCTCGGTGGTGGAGGCGACTCTTGCGCGATATCCCGCGTCCGTGACCACATCGCGGCAGAGATTGCGTGTCGCATCCTCGTCATCGACGATCAAGACGGTGGCATTCGCATGAGCGACCGCCAGGGCCACTTCGGTTCCACTTGCCATTGTGGTTTGCTCCTTCCCGAACTCGGATTCGCCGAACAGGGTGCAAGGTGAAGGCCAAAATGGAACAGATTACTTTATTGAAAAAGAGCAACTTGCAAGAACCATGGCTCCTTTACGGCGCGGAGTCTATTCCCGAAATGAAACTATTGGCAAGACCGCAATACTACGGATAAAGATAAACATTCATCTTTTGTGGAGGTTGCAAGATTGGAACTGGGGTGTTTCCCATTTTGGGACAGGATTGAGGGCTGGCGACCGATCTGATAGGGGTACTGGAGCTAATGGAACCACCCTCTCAGGCGCGAGGCCACCGTTGTCTCCGGTCTGCCATCTGAGCTACTGTATCCGTGCTTTCTTGCCAGCAGAAAGCCACTGACATTCAAAAGGAGAAAGGTATGAACGTTATGCGTGTGTCTGCGGCGCTGGTGTGCGTGCTGGCTATGGGCTTGGCAGCCGGGGCGCAGGAAAATGCGAATGTGCGCGTGATTCCCTCGGGCAGCCGGATGCTTGTTTCATTGAATGACCCCCTCTCGACGACGGACGCCAAGGCAAATGAACCCTTTGAGGCGGCGACGCTTGAGCCGCTGACGGCAACGGACGGGAGCGTGCTGCCCGCAGGAACCGAGATTCGCGGCCATGTGGATAAGGTAGAAGACGCCCACAAGACCGGGCGGGCTCGCCTGTGGCTAACTTTTGACGATGTGAAGACGGCCGCGGGGTGGGAACCGATCGTGGCCGTGGTCGATGACGTGCCGGGGGTCCATTCGATCAGGGTCGACGAACAGCGGGAAGGCGAGATCGAGGCGCAGTCCGATCCGCGCAAGGATGCCGAGGCGGCAGCCGCGGCAGGCGCGTTTGTGGGGGCCGCGACGGGAGTGGCCTCACGCAATGCAAGGGATGCGGCGACAGGGGCGGCGATCGGCGCGGTGACGGCCTATATGGTGGCGTCCGGGCTGGGGCAGGAAGTAACCCTCGATAAGACGACCAAGCTGGAGGTGATGCTCGAGCGGGACTTGCCCTTGAGCGGAGAGTAGGCCTCCGGTGTGAGCCTGGCGCGGTTGGCTGCGTCGATTACCGTAGAGGTGTGTCCGGAGAGGGCTGCCCGGCTTGGTTTTCCGCGCTAGTGCTGGTAGATTGAAGTTTTGATGGCATCCGACAACTCATCCCTGCAGCGAATCCTGATAGTCGAAGACGAGGAAAACGCGCGCAAAGGCTACGAGGCCTTGCTGAAGAAGTGGAACTACGAGCTTCTGGGCGTGGGCAGCGGCGAAGAGGCGCTGGCGAAATTTCCTGAGTTTGCGCCGGATATCGTCCTGGCAGACGTAGAATTGCCCGGCATGAACGGGCTGGAGCTGCTCAGCCATCTGGGCGAGGAGATCCGTCACGTCCCGGTGATTATCATAACGGGGCGGGGCAGCGACGAGCGGGTGGTGCACGCAATCGAGGCGGGCGCGTACTGGTACATCGAGAAACCCCTGAAGCCGCCGGTTTTGCGCGCGTTGCTGGACCGGGCGCTGGTGCGGGCGCGGGATCAGAAGGCCGTAGCCGCGTTGACGCGGCAATTGCGGGATGCGGGGAAACTCGGGACGTTGGTGGGAACTTCGCCGGGAATGCAGGAAGTGATGCGGCAGGTGGAAATTGCCGCGCCCTCGACGGCTTCGGTGCTGATTACGGGCGAGACCGGGTCGGGCAAGGAGATGGTGGCGCGGTCGATTCACATGCTTTCGCCGCGCGCAGACAATCCCTTTGTGGCGATCAACTGCTCGGCCATTCCCGAGTCCTTGATGGAAAGCGAGATTTTCGGGCACGAGCGGGGCGCGTTTACCGGAGCGGCGGAGCGGAGGCTCGGTTGTTTCGAGCTGGCCGACGGCGGCACGCTGTTGCTCGATGAAATCGGCGAAATGCCGGCGCAGACCCAGGCGAAGCTGCTGCGCGTGCTCGAGGACCGTAAAATCCGGCGGCTGGGGAGCAAAGTGGAAACGCCCGTCGACGTGCGCGTACTCGCGGCGACGAACAAAAATCCCGAGCAGGCCGTGGCGGACGGCCACTTGCGGCAAGACCTCTATTTCCGCCTGAATGTCTTTCATATACACTTGCCGCCGTTGCGCGAGCACAAGCAGGATTTGCCGCTGCTGGTGGAACATCTGCTGGCGGAGGTTTCGGAAAAGCACGGCAAGCGCGTGACGGCTGCGGGCACGGACGTGATGGATCTGTTTAAATCTTATCCTTGGCCGGGAAACGTGCGCGAACTGCGCAACGTGATCGAGCGGGCGGCCATCGCTTCGGACCGCGGCATGATCACGCGGCAGCATCTGCCTTCCGATTTCGGGCACGCTCCGGCGTCTCCCGCAGGATTGGCCCTGGGCGGTATTCGCTTTCCGGTGGGAACCACAGTGGACGCAGTGGAACGGGAGCTGATCATTCAGACGCTCGCGGCGACGAGCCAAAACAAGACGCGGGCGGCGGAACTGCTGGGCATCAGCCTGAAGACGCTGCACAACAAACTGAAAGAATACGAGGCGGGGCGGAAAGATGCGTCTCAGCCTGAAAACTAAATCGACGCTGGCAATTTCGCTGCTGGTGCTGGTGGTAGTGACGGCCCTCTCGGGGCTTTACATCGGGCGGCTTACGCTGGAAGCGCTTCGGCAGGCCGAGAGCCGGGCGGCATTCGTGGCGCAGCAGATTTTCGGGGCTTGCGGGAACGCGCTGAACGAAGCCGACGAACGCGGCGACGCGCCCGCCTCGGAGAACCCCAAGGACCTCTATGATTATGTGCGGCGGTCATTTGACGACAGCAACACCCTCGATTCGCTGATCGAGTCCGACCTCGGCTATTCGCAGACGATCTACGACATCCTGATCACCGACCAGAACGGCATCGTGCTGAAGTCGAGCGATTCTTCGCTGCTGGGCCAGAAAATCGCGGAGCGGCCCTCGGTTACTTCGCTGGTGCGCGCAGGATTTTTCCAAAAGCTGCGCGACCTTTACGGCCCTCCGCAGGCCTACGAATATTCGCTTCCGTTTGACGTGGGGCAGAACCCTTTCGGATATATCCGCGTGGGGCTTTCCTCGGCTTTGATTCGCGATGAAGTGAATCCCGATCTTCTGAAGGCTCTGTATTGGGCGATCGGCGCGGTATTCATTTCCACGCTGTTGGCATTCGGCGTGAGCCGGCTTGCGTTCGCGCCCATCGACCGCATTTCGGCGCAGTTGGACCGCATTTCCGCGGGCCAGTTCGACGCGGAGCCCGCGGTGAGCCGCACGGACGAACTCGGCGCGGTGAGTACGAAAATCACCGGCATCGGCAAGCAGCTGCGCGACGTGCGCGAAGTTTTCAGCGCGTTGCGCGACAACCTGGACCAGGTGATGACCGGACTCGGCGAAGGGCTGTTGCTCTTCAATGCGGAGGGGCGCGCGGTGCTGGTGAGCCCGGCGGTCGAGCGCTTCCTTGGGCGCGAGCCGGAGGAGATTCAGGGGCAGCGAGCGAGCGAGATTTTCCCGGCGCGGCATCCTATTGGTGAGGCGTTACGGCTCGAGGGCGCCGACGACATCGAGCCGGTGGAAGGCAAAGAAGTGGTGCTGGAAGGGCCGGTTGGCCCGTATCGCGTGGGCGTGAGCGCGCAGGTGATCCGGGAAGGCGGCCAGCGGATGGGTACGCTGGTGACGCTGCACGACGTGGAATCATTCGAACGGATCGGCAATCAATTACAGGTTTCGGAGCGGCTGGCGGCGCTGGGACGCGTGACGGCGGGCGTGGCCCATGAAGTGAAGAATCCGCTGAACTCGATGCGGCTGTGGCTGGAGGTGTTGAAGGGCAATATGCCGGTCGATCCTGAACCGCAGCAGGCGGTGAAGATGCTGGACAGCGAAATCGACCGCCTCGATCGCGCGGTGAAGACTTTTTTGAATTTCACCCGGCCCGTCGAGATACAGCTGGAAGACACGGATTTGCCGGAGCTGCTGCGGGAGATCGTCCAGGCGGGGAAGCCTTCGATTGTGAAGGCGGGCGTGGATTTGCGCGTCGACCTCCCGTCGGATTTTCCTCCGGTGCTGCTCGACCGGCAGCTGATTCACCAGGCCGTGCTGAATTTGCTGATCAATGCCTGCGATTTCACATCGCCGGGCGGACGCATCTCATTAACGTTGCGGCGCGGCGTCGAATTTGCGGTGATTTCGGTGGCGGATTCCGGAACGGGCATTCCGCCGGACGAGCAGAAGAAAATTTTCCAGCTGTTCCATACGACGCGGCCGGGAGGAACGGGGATCGGATTGGCAAACACCTTTCGATTTGTACAATTGCACAACGGTCGGATAGAATTCGAGTCGGAGCCGGGGCGCGGAACGACCTTTCGCATCGAACTTCCTCTTGCGCGTCACGCAGAAGCCTCGGCCGCGGACGTTTCCAGCGCCAGCGAGCGCTTCGCATAGAGAGACGGTAATGCCCAGCCGTCGCGAGACAATTCGAAAATTCATTGTGCTGGTGGCCGCAAGCGCGCCGCTCTTGAGCGCAGGGTGTGCGCATAAGACGGTGCAAGCCGCGGTTCCGGTGAGCGCGCCGCCTGTGGCGGACGTTCGCCCGATGACGGTGGCGCCTGATACGGACGCGACGCCGCCGCTCGAGGCGCAGCAAGCCGCGCCCTCGCTGCCGGCGCCTTCGGCAAAAGCGCCGATGAATCTGGCGGACTCAACGGTGGTTCCCCCGCCGCGGCGGCCTATCGAGCGGGGCTCTTCGGAAAGCGCCGAGCAGGATGCGGCTTCGCGCCCGCAACCGCCGCGAATCTCGCCGGAGCTGTCGCCCAGCGACCAGGCTGCTTATCAACGGCGCATCGAAAGCGACTCCGCCACCGCCACGCGAAATCTGCAAATCGTCGGCACGCGCCAATTGAACCCGACGCAGTCCGATCTGGCGGATAAGATTCGCAGCTATCTTTCGCAGGCCAGCGACGCGGGGAAGAACGGCGATTGGGTGCGCGCGCAGAACCTGGCGCACAAAGCCGCTTCTCTTTCCGTCGATCTGATCGAATCGCTCTGATGCAGCGCGGGTGATTTTTCTGAATCTGCCATCTCAAACAGGACATCTTCGAAACCATGGAATATCGTCAACTGGGGCATTCCGGACTTAAAGTTCCCGTTCTCAGCTTCGGCACCGGCACGTTTGGCGGCAAGGGGAAATTTTTCGGCGCGTGGGGATCGAGCGACGCTGCCGAGGCGACGCGGCTGGTGGACATTTGCCTCGACGCCGGGGTGAATTTCTTTGACACGGCCGATGTCTATTCGCGAGGCCTGGCGGAAGAGATTCTCGGCAAGGCGATCGCGGGGAGACGCGACAAAGTATTGGTCTCGACGAAAGCTACGTTTCCGATGGGCGACGGCCCCAATGATCTTGGCTCGTCCCGGCATCATGTGATTGCCTCTTGCGAAGCAAGCCTGCGCCGTCTCGGCACGGACTATATCGACGTCTACCACATGCACGGTTTCGACGCGCTCACGCCGGTGGAAGAGACGTTGAATACGCTCGACGGCCTGGTGCAAAGCGGGAAGGTGCGTTACATCGCTTGCTCGAATTTTTCCGGATGGCACTTGATGAAGTCGCTCGATGTTTCGGCGAGGTACGGATGGTCGCGATACGTGGCGCATCAAGTCTATTACTCGCTTGTGGGGCGGGAGTACGAGTGGGAACTGATGCCGCTGGCGCTCGATCAGGGAGTGGCGGCGATTGTCTGGAGCCCGTTGGGATGGGGGCGATTGACCGGAAAAGTTCGCCGGGGCGCGCCGCTGCCTAAAGTGAGCCGATTGCACGAGACAGCAGACGCGGGACCGCCCGTCGCCGAGGAATATCTCTATCGGACAGTTGACGTACTCGATGAGGTCGCGAAAGAGACAGGCAAAACCATTCCGCAAATTGCGCTGAACTGGCTTTTGCAGCGGCCTTCAGTTGCAAACGTAATTGTGGGTGCGCGCAACGAGGAGCAACTCCGGCGGAATCTGGGCGCGGTCGGCTGGAATTTGACGCCGGAACAGGTAGCGAAGCTGGATGCCGCAAGCCAGGTCACGGCGATTTATCCCTATTGGCACCAGTGGCAATTCAAGGAACGCAATCCGCTGCCGGTGCGACAGGATCGGGCGGCAGTGTAACGTTCTGCAGAGAATTGTGCTGTGCCTCTTCGCGATCGTGACGTTCGTGCGACCTCTTTCCTTGTTAAACTGATTCGCCATGAAAAACTATGACGCGGCAGTTATCGGCGGCGGCATCATCGGCGTTTCGTGCGCCATTGCGCTTGCCGACGCCGGATTGCGCGTCATCGTGCTCGACCGGCAAGAGCCCGGCAGGGAAGCGTCGTGGGCGGCCGCGGGAATGCTTTCGCCTCCGCCGCATCTTCCGGGCGATGAAGCGCTCGTTCCGCTCGCCCGCGAAAGCCTGAAGCTCTATCCCGAATATATCCGGCAGATCGAATCGGCGTCGCGCAAAAAGACAAATTTCACGAGTAATGGTGCGATCGAGCTGTTTTTTGGCGCCGCGGCGCCCGAGGAGCGCGACCGTTATATCGAGGCGTGCTGCGGCCTGGGCGTGAAAGCGGAAGCGATCTCAGCGACGGAAGCGCGGAGGCTGGAACCGGCGCTTGCCTCCACCGTTCGAGCGGGGATTTTCTTTCCCGAAGAGGCGGCTATCGATCCACGGGCGCTGATGGAAGCCGCACTGGATGCGGCGGGAACGATGAGAGTCGAGATTCGCGCGAATTGCAATGTGCAGACGCTCGACATGAAGCGCGGACGTTGCATCGGCGTGGTCCTTGAAGGCGAGCGCGTCGCCGCCGATCGCGTAGTGATTGCAGCTGGGTGCTTTTCGCGGCAGATTTTCGCCGCGGATTGCGAAGCCCGGCATCGGCTCGCACCTTTTTTGCCCACGCGTCCTGTGCGCGGGCAAATGATCGCGCTGCAACCGCGCGACACGGCAATTTCTCGCGCTGTGCGTTCGGCGCGGGGTTATATGCTCCCACGCAGCAACGGATGGATTGTCGCGGGCAGCACTCTTGAAGAGGCCGGTTTCGATAAGCGCACCACGAAGGAAGGTCTGCAGAAAATTCGCAAAGCGGCCATCGAGCTTGTGCCGGGTCTTGCGGATTCGGAAATCGTGGAATCGTGGTGCGGGCTGCGCCCCGGGACTCCCGACGGCCTGCCGATTCTTGGCCCGGTCGACATCGAAGGCGTGATTCTCGCCACAGGCCATTTCCGCAATGGGATCCTGCTGGCGCCCGTGACCGCGCAACTTGTGACAAAGTGGATCACGTGCGCGGAGGCTCCAGCGCCCTTCAGCGCCTTCTCGCCGTCTCGATTTCTCCCTCCGGCGATCCACGCCCACGCAGCCAACTGACGGTACGACGATACCGAAAAGGGCCGATTCGTCCTGCTTGTTTTCCGCGGTTACAAGGACCACACTAGGCGGGCTCATTTGGCTGAATCGAGCGGCTGGCGGCGATTGCGCGAAAGGAATGGCGTCTCTTGAATGTCCTGATCACCGGCGGAACGGGATTCATCGGCAAGCAGCTCGCGCGGCGTTTGCTCGCGATGGAGAAGTTTTCGTTCGAGGGCGAAGCGGCGAGGAATATCGACAAGCTCGTTTTGTTTGACGCTGTCGCCGGGGATCGCCAATGGAAAGATTCGCGCGTCGAACTGATCGTCGGGGACATCAGCGATCCCGATGTGGTCGCGCGCGTCGCAGCGGACATCGATATCGTCTGGCATCTGGCTGCGATTGTGAGCGCGGATGCGGAGGCGAATTTCGACCTCGGCATGCGCGTGAACCTGAAAGGCACGCTGAACCTCCTCGAAGCCCTGCGTGCGATGGGTACGCGTCCACGGCTGGTGAACGCAAGCAGCTTCGCCGTTTTTGGCGGCGAAATGCCCGACGTGGTGACCGATCATACCAACCTGACGCCGAAGACTTCATACGGCACCCAAAAAGCGATTGGGGAATTGCTGGTCGCCGATTACTCGCGCAAGGGATTCGTCGATGGTCGCAGCCTGCGCCTGCCTACGATCACGGTGCGGCCGGGAAAGCCAAACAAAGCCGCATCCACCTTCGTCAGTTCGATCATTCGCGAGCCGCTCGCGCATCAATCGGTCGTCTCTCCCGTGCGTGCTGATTCAGTGGTATACATTTCTTCGCCGCGGCGGACCGTGGAAGCCATGATTCACGCGATGTACCTCGCGGATAAGACGATCGGCGCGGAACGCACGATTCCGTTGCCTGGGCTCAGCCTCAGCGTGGGCGAAATGGTTTCCGTGCTCGAAAAGATCGCCGGGCCGAAAGCGACAAAGCTGATTCGCTGGGAGCCTGACCCGGTGATTCAGCGCATCGTGGACGGCTGGCCCGGCCGGGGTGAAGCGAAGCGCGCGCAGGCGCTGGGGTTCAAAGCCGACCGCGATTTTGCGGACATCGTGCGTGCCCACATCGAAGACGAGTCCATTGCGAAGTGGTGGGAGAAGTAGCCGCGCCGGCATCATCCCTGGAGCCAACGCCTGACCTGGTTGCCGAAATCACTAAATCTTTGCAAAGCAAGCGCGATCTGCGCATGGCTTGTTCCGAAAAACTTCTTCCCATCCTGCCAACGCCGAACGTACACTAAACCGCGGAATGGCCGCGATTGAGACGCCAAGCCGGGAGAACGCAGTGCGGGTTCTCGGTGTGGACCCCGCAGTCGCGGGCGCCACTGGCTACGGAATCGTTGAAATCCGTGGCTCGGCGCATCGTTTGCTGCGTTTCGGTGCGCTCAAGCTCCCGGCCCGTGCCCCCTTTGACGAACGCCTCCGCGAAATCCACCGCCTCATCGCTTCGCTGGTGGAGGAATTTTCGCCCCATGCGGTTGCGGTCGAGTCCGTTTTCACGGCGCTGAATATGCGCACCGCCTTGAAGCTCGCGGAGATGCGCGGCGTGGTGCTTCTCGCCGCGGCGCAGGCCCGCGTTCCGGCTTTCGGCTACTCGCCGCGCGAAGTAAAAGCCAGCGTCGCCGGCTTCGGCGCTGCCTCCAAGCAGCAAATGCAAAAAATGGTCAGCGCACTTCTCGGACTTGCCGAATGCCCCGAGCCGCCAGACGCGGCGGACGCCCTCGCCGTGGCCCTTTGCCACGCACAGTCCTGCCGCGCCAAAGAACGCTTCGCCAGAGCCACAAGCCTTCCCATTCAGCCGCAGGGCGGCGTCTCTCGCTCGCGCCGCATCCCTGTTTCTGCTCAGCCATGACGAAACCGCAACGAATTCTCGTCTTTTTCGCCCTGCCGTTGGCTCTTGTGGCTTCCGGGATCGCTCACGCCGACTCGACCACCGGCCCGATCATCACTTTCCGCAAGGTATTCAAATCAAGCTACCCTGAATTTGTCGAAATCAAGGTTTCTCAGTCTGGAGCAGGTACCTGCGACATTCGCCAGCTTGACGAGCAGCCCAGTCCGCAGCCCTTCCATATCGACCCGCCCCTGGTGCAACAAATCTTCGATCTCGCGGCAAAACTCCACGATTTCCAGGGCGTCGACCTCGAAGTCCACAAGCACCTCGCCAGCCTCGGCGAGAAAACCTTCGAATACAAAAACGGCGCCGAAGATTACCAGGTCACCTTCAATTACACTCTCGACCCCAACGGCGCCGCCCTGATGAACCTCTTCGAGAATCTCTCCCAGCAGGAAACCGATCTTTCCGACCTGACCCGCACCATGCAATATGACGTCCTCGGCGTAAACGACGTCGTCGCAACGATCGAATCCCATTACAACGACCATCTCCTCCCTGAGCCGGCCCAGTTCATCGCCCCGCTCGAAAAGCTCGCTTCCGACCCTCAATACATGGATATCGCACGCAACCGCGCCCGCAATCTCGCGGATCGCATCCGCGCGGACAATCCTCAGGCGACAAAGTAACCGCCTTTCCGCATCACAGCTCGGCGACGCTTTTCAGGCCGGTAGGTTCGCCTCGTGAGACGAGGCACTCTGGCACAGGTGTCCGCTCGGACAGATAACTCTCTCGCATCGTCCCGCCCCGGAATCGTTGATCGTTCCCGTCAATTCGGGAACGATTGCTGTATCTGTCCAGAAGTGTGCTCAACAGCCGTTTCGAGGGAAAAAAGCGATATGCGCCGAAACCTCACTATCTTTGCGCTCTGTCTCTCTGCTGTCTTATTTGCTTGCTTCGCCCATGGAAGGGCCCAGGCCCAGACGCCCTCGGTTCCTTCGCGCATCACCGCGGCCATCGACGAATCGAAGCTCACGGTCCTGCGCGGCAATACTCATCCCTTCGCGCGCGCCGCTTTCGACCGCGGCCCGGCCGCCGATTCGCTCCAAATGGACCAGATGCTCCTCGTCTTGCAACGCAGCCCCGCGCAACAAGCCGCGCTCGAAAAGCTCCTCGCTGCGCAGCAGGATAAGTCGTCGTCCACATATCACCAGTGGCTATCGCCCGATGAATTCGGCCGCGAGTTCGGCGCCTCGGACGCCGACATTCAGAAAATCACCGCCTGGCTCGAGTCCCACGGCTTCGTCGTCAACAGCGTCTCCCGCGGCCGCGACCTGATCAATTTCTCCGGCAACGCAGCGCAAGTCCGCGCCGCTTTCCACACCACGATGCACCAATACGTCGTGAATGACCGCGACCATCTCGCGAACGCCACCGACCCATCGATCCCCGCCGCTCTCGCACCCGTCGTCGCCGGCATCAGCTCGCTCAACGACTTCTTCCCTCATCCGAGCTATCGCGTTACCCAAGCGCACGGGATGACGGCCCACATCACCCCGCACCTCACGCTCACCGACACCAACGGCAACACCTTCTACGGCGTCGGCCCCACAGACTTCGCCACCATTTACGGCATCAAGCCGCTTTGGGACGCATCGCCCGCGATTGACGGCTCCGGCGTCACCATCGCCATCGTCAGCGCCAGCGACATCAACACCACGGACGCCTCGCAATTCCGCTCCATCTTCGGCTTGCCCGCGATCAATTTCACAAAGGTCATCCCGCAGGGGAGCACGGACCCGGGTGTTGTCACCCCCAGCTCCAATGGCGGTCCTGACGGCGACGAAGACGAAACCGAAGCCATCTTCGACGTCGAATGGTCCGGCGCCGTCGCGAAAAACGCCAAGATCGATCTCGTCGCCAGCAAAGACACCACCACCTCCGCCGGCATCGATCTTTCCGCCGAATATATCGTCGACGACAAATTGGCCCCGATCCTCAGCGAAAGCTACGGCGCCTGCGAACTCGCGCTCGGCTCCGCCGGCAACGCCTTTTACAGCAATCTATGGAGCCAGGCCGCCACGGAAGGAATCACCGTTTCCATCTCGACCGGCGACAATGGCTCCGACTCCTGCGACCTTGCGCCTAGCAGCGGCACTGGGCAATTCGCCGGTGTCTACGGCCTCGGCGTCAACGGCCTCGCCTCGACGCCTTACAACATCGCCGTGGGCGGCACCGATTTCAACGATCACGTCTCGCCAAACTCGTTTTGGAGCACCGCCAATGCTTCCGGCTCGCTCCAGTCCGCGCAGATGTACGTCCCCGAGCTCGCCTGGAACGATAGCTGCACCAACTCGCTCATCTACACCGCATTCGGCCAAAGCTCTGCCGCGATTGCTTGCAACACGGGCAACGTGCAGACGGACGGCAATACCGACGGCTACTATTTCGTCGCCCCGATCGGCGGCGCCGGCGGCAAGAGCAGTTGCACCACGGCGAACACGAGCACCACTTCCGGCTGCACTGGAGGCTACGCGAAACCCTCCTGGCAAACCGGCACCGGCGTGCCCAACGACGGCAAGCGCGACCTTCCCGACATTTCTTTCTTCGCCGAGGGTGCCCAGGATTGGTACGGCCTCGAACAAGCGCTCGGCCAGAACGTCCCCGGCAGCTTCTATTTCGCGTGCGAAGAGGACGCGCAGGGCCAGAACGGCCAGTCCGCCGCGTGCAGCACTAGCGGCTCGTTTCTTCTCGGCGGCGGCACATCCGTCTCCGCGCAAGTCTTCGCCGGCGTCATGGCTCTCATCGACGAACAGACAGCTTCCTGGCAGGGCAATCTCAACCCGACCTTTTACTCCCTCGCCGCGAGTCAATCGTCCCTGAATTGCAATAGCAGCAGCACCACCACCCCGCCGGATAGCGCCTGCATTTTCCATGACGTCACCAGCGGCACCAACGCCATGCCTTGCCAGGTCAACTCGCACGACGGCACTTCTCCATCTGATTGCAATACCGCCGGCGGCGGCCCGCTCGGCATCCTCACCGGCTACACGGCTAGCCCGGGCTATGACCAGGTCACCGGCCTCGGTTCGATCAACGTGGCTAATCTCGCAAACGCCATGCCGTATCTCTCGATCGCCGCTTCGCCGACCACTGTCACGGTCTCCGCTCCTGGCCAGTCCGGCGCCACGGCGCTCAACTTCACGGCCAACAACGGATTCACCGCAACTATTGCCGGCCTCGCGTGTTCAAATCTACCGTCGGGCGCATCCTGTTCGTTTACTGAAAACGGTTCGCCCGTTTCGTCGCTCACGTTCAATAGCGGCACCCCAAGCGCCAGCGTGACGCTCACGGTGAACACCACCGCCGCCAGCGCTGTGCCGCCCGCAAAATTCCGGGCGCCTGTTCGTTGGCTGCCTGCATTTGCGATTTTGCTTGCGGCGGCGTTGATTGCCGCGATTGCTCTGTTTGCGGCGCGCAACAATCATCGCCGCTGGACGCCCGCGTTCGCGGTCCTTGGTTTTGTGTTGCTGCTTGCCACCGTCGGCTGCCAGGGGACGGCAACTTCAAACGGCGGCAACGGCGGAAATGGAGGCGGCGGAGGCGGCAACGGCGGGACGCCCACAGGCACCACCACGGCCACCGTCACCGTCACCAACACCGGCACGAACACGGCCATGTCCGTCAACTTCATCCTCAAGGTGGATTGAAGCGCGCCGGTTTTGAACTAGGTTTGAACGCTTTTGCATTTGTAGCGGCCGGCTCGCCTTTCAGTCGGGCGCCTTCGAATTTGCCGTTGGTTTTTGCCTTCGTCGTGGCCACGGTCGTGACCCTGAGGCACCGAAGGCTTGCGCTCGATATATGCGCGCCTGCCGGTAGGCAGCCGCAGGTGCGACAGAAACCACATGATTCCACGGCGGCCTCAGGTCACGGCGATGTTTATCACGCCGCTCCGCAAACCTCATGCCGCTACTCTGGAAACTTCTTTCTCGACCCATCCATCTTTTCGGAACCAAATCTGCATCCGATGGCAAGATGTAATGTCCTGATTCCCCGGACAATAAACGAGGTCACTTAAACTATGCGTCGCAATTTCTTATTCGCATTCCTTGCACTTACGTTTGTAGGCGTATTGGTTTTCGGCGCCAGAAAAATTCTCGCCCAGAGCGGTGAGGCGCCTTCTCTCGTCACCCGAGCTGTCGACGAAAGCCAGCTCGTCACCCTCCATGGAAACGTCCATCCCATGGCCCGCGCCGAATACGATCAGGGCGCCGTCGCCTCCACCATGCCGATGAACCACATGCTCCTCGTTCTCAAGCGCAGCCCGCAGCAGGAAACCGCACTCGAAAATCTCATCGCGCAGCAAGCCGATAAAAATTCCCCGAACTATCACAAGTGGCTCACGCCCGCGCAATTCGGCCAGCAGTTCGGCCTCTCCGCCCAGGACCTCACCGCCGTCACCACCTGGCTCGGCTCTCACGGCTTCCAGGTCAATCAGGTTTCCGCCGGTCGCGACATGATCGACTTCTCCGGCAACGCCGGCGAAATCCAGGAAGCCTTCCACACCGAAATCCACAATT